>JAVBRM010000012.1:0-33463 GCA_031548025.1 Victivallaceae bacterium
AGATCATGAAGTAATCGGTGCGTTCAATCTGAATCTTGACGATTGGAATGAGGTGAAGTTCGAGTTGGCCTGGGATAAAGCCCTGCCGAAGGCTTCCTGGCTGGACGCTCAGGGAAAATGGCATGACTGCGAGTCTATTCAGATGAATATGACCGGTCAGGTTCTCAGAATAGAGTTCAAACACAAGGTCAGTTTTGATTTGCCGCTTGTGCTTAAACTTGAAAAATGCTGAGGGAGTTTGAAATTGCTGGACTACCGTAAATTCTTGAAAGATTTTTGAGTGATTTTTGTTGAATTTGCGAGGAGCATAACGAGTTATGTGACGAGCAAATTCGGCGAAAAGCACCGGAAAGCATCAAGAATTGGTAGTTTAGCATTTTCTGCCTCCCTGAGTTACTCGGCGCTTTTCAATTTGTCGGTATCGACGTAGGCGGCCAGCGGAGACTTGCTGGTCGCCAGCTCGCGCATAATGATGATCGCGATTTTTTCGGCTCCGGCCTTATTGGTATGGCTGGAGTCGATTTTTCCTTCCTTATTCAGGCGGTACAGTGAACCGGCTTTTTCTTCACCCATGGCTTCCCATTCCTTGACCTGATTATTGAAAAGCTCCAGACAAGGTTTATTCAACTCCGCCGCCACCTCGCGTATGGCCTGACAGTGTGCCAGGCGGTCCTTGCGGATCGGTTTGCCGTCGGTGTTGTAAACGGACTTGTTTTTCTCCTTGTCGGTCCGCATGGAAGTGTTGAGGGTCACGAAGATAATCTGCGCGCCGATTTTGTCCGCATCGGCGGCGAAACGACGAAGATTGTCGCGGTACTCGGTATTCGGATCGGTGCTGTTGGCCTTGCCCTTGGTGTCGTTGGCGCCCAGAGTCATCAGGATGTAATCCGGTTTATCGGCCAGCAATTTTTCCCAGCGGCCTTCATTGATGAAGCTCTTGGTACTGCGTCCGGATTTGGCATGATTCAATATCTGGACTCCGGGCTTGAAATAATTACCGATCACTTCGCCCCAGCCCCAGATCAGCTCCGGCGAACCGGAATTATAACCTTCGCAGGCGGAGCTTCCGGCCAGCGCTACTTTGATTGGTTCGGCAGCCAGGGCCACAGTTGCGAGAAATGACAGGACAAGTAACATTGTCAACTTCATAATTGATTCCTTTTGTTTATAGTGAATTTAATTATAATATAACCTTACTTCTCCATTTTGTCTTGTCGAATCTCATTAATTTTAATCACGAGTGATCGAATTTTCATGCAAAAAACGAGAAATAAATTGATACGCCTCTTGACAATTCGTCACGTCCTTTGTATAATATAATGTATACAGGAGGATACATCTGGTGATTGCAAGACGAATAAAGAGCTACACGCAGTACGGCAGAATTGAAGACAATCTGCGTAAGCGTATTCTTGACGGAGAATTTCCGGATGGAAAAGCGCTTCCCGGCGAGATGCAGTTGCAGGAAGAATATTCGGTGAGCCGCAAGACCGTGCGGAAGGCACTGGAAAACTTGCGCTCCCAGAATTTCATCTGCAAACGGAAGGGAAGCGGCAATTTTGTGATTCCTTTGGAGGAACGGATGCGGATGGCGCGTGTGGCCGGCAAAATCCGGCTGATGCTGCCTGCCGGTGAGATTTCCGGTGATTTTATTCGCGAGATCGTGGCGGGGGTGCATAAATTTATCGCCGGGCGGGGAGTGGAAGTTACCCTCGGAGCGCACGACGACGCCGATTCGAGCTTGATCGAACTGTATCATAATTTCTGCAGCGATGCGTTTATCTGGTGCGGATGTTCGGAGAATTTGCCTCCGGCGATTGCGTCGCTGGCGGCATTGCGGATCCCCCAGGTGGTGGTGGATGGATACGTTCCGGGAGCGGGTTCGGTGGTTTACGAGAGCCTTCCGGCGTGGCGTTCGCTGCTCAATCTGCTTTACGCCCAAGGACACCGCGAACTCGGATTCATTGAACGCAGTGGCTCCCTGAAATGGGCATTGGCACGCCAGGAAGCGCTGTTCCGGGCCGCAGATGAATATGGAATGAAGGTTCGGTTGTTCACCGCCGATTTTTCATGCGAAAATGAACTTGCCGCCTTTATCGCCGGACATCCGGAGCTTACCGCCTATGTTTGCATCAGCCCATGGCGGGAGACCTTTCTGAAAGTACTGGAGAAAGAAGCCGTCCGCGGTGTATCCTGGGCTGAATTCACTCCGGACGGGATTGCTCCGGAATCGCAAACGACCCGAATTCATATTCCGACCCAGGAAATGGGTTTCGAGGCGGCGCGTTTGGTAACGAGTCATGATTTCAAGAAAAACCCGGAACCGGTAAGCGCAATCGCCTGTTTCACCGTAGCCGGACTTACCACCATTGCCGCACCAGACAACAAACAACCGAAATCAAGGAGATGAAATGTTCATGAACACAGTTCCACACTCTAAAACAAAATTTACACTTATCGAATTGCTGGTGGTAATTGCAATTATTGCGATAATTGCAAGTTTGCTGTTGCCAGTGCTCGGACGGGCGCGCTCCACCGCCCGCGGCATGAAATGTGTCAACAATCTGGGGCAATTGGGGAAAATCAATGCCTTGTACATTGCCGATTATCAGGATTACTTTCCGAATATTAATTACACCGCCAGTTCATATTGGTTCTACAAGAGTTCCACGGCTTTGGCCTCATACCTGAATTGGGGACGGTATGTCGGGAATATTTATTATGGAGGAATTGATGCCAGGGATGCTACTGAAATTACTTACGGACCTTTTATTTGCCCGGAAGTTTCCGTGGCTAATATCGAATTGGTTCGGGAAGGAATGCTGGTAAACAAAGCGTATAGCAGTGGGATGTTTTTTTCCCTGGCGCTGAATATCGCTTTCAAAAGAGAGAGAATTACACAATGGGGCGTCGATGCCATAAAAGCCACCAGCATTCGCAAGCCATCCGTACTCGTCCATATGTCAGACAGCGGGGGAACGGGCTCGGTGGATTACAGATGTCGTTGGGATGAGTACAAAGCTGAAAATGTTCCGGCGCTCCATAACGGCAGTGCAAATTTCCTCTATGCCGACTCCCATGTAACTCAAATCAAGTGGGATGCTTTTCCTTCGTCGAATCATGGCAATGCCAGAGTTCAATGGGATGGGCCGGTTTGGAATCCCGCAGCAAAATAACCTTCAAAGGATTTAGGATATTATCATGAAAAAACTCTTTGCCTTTTTATTCCTCGCGGCATTAACAACGGCGAGTATCGCGGAAAACATCGATTATGGCGCGGGCGAGATGAAAAATCCCAGGCGAACGATGTATGTTTCGACTTCGGGAAATGACCGCAATGACGGCAAGACTTCGGCGACCGCGTGGCGGACGATCCGGCATGGCGTCAAGGAACTTCGGGCGGGCGATACGCTTCTCATTGGTGGCGGCGAATATATTGAAAGCCAGATTCAACTGAATGTCAAAGATCAGACGGTCGGCTTTGACGAACAATGCGGCAAGCCGGGTTCACCGATCCGCATCATGGGACAACCTGGCGAAAAAGTCGTCCTTCGCGGTTCGTATTTTCTCCCGAAAGCACAGAATGACGGTACGATATATGAGTTTAATTTGAAGAAAAAACCGTACCATGAAACCGTCCAGGAAGTACCTTCTCAGATCGAACTCCAGCCGGTGCACGGCATCGAGCTGGTGCGTGAATATCCAGGAACTTTTTATTATGAAGAATCGGGGCGTCTGCTTGTACATTTCGCGGCCAAGGACCAGACCGGCGTTAACGTGGCGCAGGAACGGATCGGGTTGCGAATTCACGGCAGTTACATCCACGTGGAAAACCTGATTTTTGAAAATTTCTACGAAGGCATTTACATCCGGATGAACGTGCCTTACGATAAAAACGCGGCGGAGCACATCACCATTAAAAACTGCGGATTCTACTACAACTATAAAAACGGCCTGGTGGCGGATGGGGCGTCGAAGTCGCTTTTCATTGGCAACCGGGGAGCCGCCAATACCGAGCGCGGAAGTTTTCTCACTATGCGGCGGGCTCATGACAACCTCTTTACCGGCAACTGGCTCGGGCCCAATCCACAGACTCTCCGCCAGCGGAAGCCCTATGAATACAATTTCGCCATGAACAATTACGGTATCCCCGGGGGAGCGCGGAATCATGTAATCGGTAATGTCCTAGACGATAAACACTCCTTCCGCTGGAAGGCCGGCTGCCCGGAGAGCCGCTTCGAAGACAACATTGTAACCGGTAGATTCTATGCCGAGAGCAAGCCGATTCCCGCAGTAATCCGCAACAACTTCTTCGGCGACAAGATTGCCTGGCAGACAATCGGGGGCGACTTGTGGAAGAAGGAATTTACCGGTACTCCGATGGTTTTTGAAAACAATGTCCGTGACCGCAAGGATTTCAAGCCGGAAAACCCCATTGTTTTTGAAGCCGAGAAGCTGACTATAACGTTGCCCAAATCGGAATTTCCGCAGGCTGAATTCCAGAATCTCCGTGCCGAATACATCGAAAACGACAGCGCCGCCATCCTTTGGGAGACTCCGGACAATGACGGCGTCGGCTCGGTGAAATATTGGATCAAGGGAGAGAAACCACAGAAGCGCGGTGAATCCAGGCAGCAGGGTACGCGCCACGCCATTGGCCTGACCGGCCTGAAACCCGATACCGAATATGAATATTTCGCCATTTTTGCCGGACGCCGAGGAGAATGGCGGCGTTCATCCGCCGGAAGCTTCCGCACCGCCGCTCAAATGCGCGAGCCAAAAATCCTCGAAGTCGGTCCCGGTAAAATGACCCTGGCGGAAGCCTCCTGCGCCGCCATACCCGGCGACACCGTCAAGCTTGCGCCCGGACGGCATATCGGGCAGTTCACACCGCTCCGCGGCGGGATCACCCTTATCGGGCAAGGCGCGGTCATTGACGGACTGAATTTCTATGCTCCGCTGATCGAGTTTAGCGGCCAGAGCGACATTGTCATCGACGGTATAACTTTCGTCAACCCGGAAAAGACTGCCCGTGTCGGCGTAATTGTGATGGAAAACACTCGGAATATTATCATCCGCAACTGCCGGGCCGGGGATAAAGAAGCGATTTCATGGCTGTCCGGACCGTTCATCAGGTCCAGGAAGTCCGATAATCTCCTGATCGAAAACAACATCAGTTGGGGTTGTGATTATCCGCTCTTGATAAACGGGAATAACATCAAAATCCGCAATAACACCATTGTCGACGCAACGATGTGGAGTACCAATTTCTGGAGCGTGAGCGATCTCGAAATTACCAACAATATTTTTTACCGTCCGTGTGTTGACAACAAACGCAGCGGAGCGCTTCTGCTGAACGATATCAAAGGGAGCGTCGTCTCCGACGGCAATGTCTTCTGGTCGCCGAACAAGGAGCACGCGGTCGGCGGAACCATACGCGATATCAAAAGCAAGGTACTCAAAGCGAGCAAAACTCTCGAAGAATGGCAGAATCTTACCGGCTTGGATAAAAACAGTATCCACGCCGATCCCCAGTTCGTAAATTATGAAAAAGGAGATTTCGCCTTGAAACCGGAATCACCCGCCAAAGGCAAAGGAGCCGATGTCAAATGAACTTCATTTCTGAAAATCATGAAAACGCCTGGAATAGCGCGTTAAAGCTATTGAACCCGACCGCGGCTCAACTCGAACACGGGTTGGAATTGCATAAAAACCTCTTTGCCATGGATCATTTCTGTTTTCTGCCGAGCGCTTGCTGGAATCATAAGATCGTGCAGACTTGGGATGAACTCAAGGCGCGCAATATCGGGCAGCGTGAACTTCAGAAGCGGATTAAGTATCTCTCTTACGACGAATGTTGCCGTGATCCCGAATGTACCGCCCGGTTTCGTGCCGCCGTACAGGCCACGGGGCTGAACTGCATGGTTCAGACCGTTGCCGAGGGTAAATCCCGGGAAGAAGATATGAAATCCATGGCGTTCAATATTCAACTGCTGCGCACGTATCGTGATATTATCGTGCAGGCCGGCTCGCCTGAAGATATCGCGGCAATCAATGCTGAAAACAAAGTCGCCGTGATCTGGAGCGTCAATGGTCCGCCCATTGTCGGCGAACTCCAGGATTTGGAGCAGGAACTCTCCTGGATAGACACCTGGCGCAGAATGGGTGTGCGGCTGATGCATATGTCCTACAACCGCAGAAATTTCGTCGCCGACGGCTGTGCGGAACCGGCGGACGGAGGCTTGAGCGCGCTTGGAAGAGATCTGATTGCTTGTTTGAACCGCAATGGAATTATCGTGGACGTACCCCATACCGGACATCGCAGTTCCATAGAAGCGGCCAAGGCCTCGACCAAACCGATCATGGCTTCCCATACCGCAGCCAAGGCTTTGTTTGAATTCATCCGCTGCAAGGATGACGACACTCTCGAAGCCATTGCCGAGGGCGGCGGCATGATCGGGGTATATGCCTACTCCGGCCTGCTCGGAGGCAGTGACGACCTGGCAATGATGCTGAATCACATCGAATATATCGCCAAACGGATTGGCGTCGACCATGTCGGGATCGGCACGGATCTGACCTACCAGCATAAATGGCCGCAGGAAGTCTACGATATGCGGCCGTATCCGAATGCCGAATACACGCCCCGGTGGTGGGGTAACTGGTATAAAAATCCATACGAACCCAAGAAACCCGGCGAAGATATTCACGGCAGCCTGGCCTGGCTCAACTGGCCGCTCTATACGGTCGGACTGGTAACCCGCGGTTTTTCCGATGATGATATCGCCAAGATTCTGGGAAAGAACTTTTTTCGTGTATTCGCCGCAAATCAACCCGAATAAAAAGGTACTGCTATGAATAATCAACCGATAAAAATGGGGCTTGTAGGGCTTCGCTTCGGGGCGGGATTGGCCGAGCGGCAGATCATTGGGGCTTCGGCCGAACGTTTTATCCAAATTACTGCCGTTTGCGATATGAACCGCGAACGAGCCTCAGAGTTTGCGGCTAAACACACCTTGCCGATGTATGATGACCTGGACGAAATGCTGGCTTCCGCCGATATTGAAGCGGTGATGTTAGTGACTCCGCCTGCCGGGCGGGCCGGGCTCGTCCGGAAGTGTCTTGAGGCGGGGAAGCATGTTCTTACCACCAAGCCTTTTGAGCTTGATCCGGCGGTGGCGTTGGATGTACTGCGGGAAGCCCGCGAACGCGGATTGGTGGTGCATCTCAATTCGCCCGCGCCGCTTCCGTCCTCCGATCTGGCGCAGATACGCTGTTGGCAGCGCGATTTCAATCTTGGACGTCCGGTCGCCGGACATTGGGAGACCTACGCCAAATATCAGGAACAGGCTGACGGTTCCTGGCTCGATTCCTTCGAAAAATGCCCGGCCGCTCCGATCTTCCGCATTGGCATTTACGGCATCAACGAGTTAATCGCGGTAATGGGTGAAGTTGAATCGGTGGAAGTCGCCACCGGGCGGATATCGACCGGGAGACCTACCCCGGACAACGCCCAGCTCCTGATTCGGTTCGCCGGAGGAGCCATCGGAAGTGTTTATGCCGCGCTTGGCATCGGTGACGGCACATTGTATCCGGCCGCGCTTACTCTGCATTTCGAAAACGGCACCATCTACAAAACACAGGTCCGACCAGTTGGAAGCAGGGATTTTACCGCGATTGAAATGCGTCTCCGTACTCTGATTGACGGTCGGCTTCATGAAGAAAATATCGTTCTGCCGCCGGAAAACCGCAGTGGTTCCTATCAGTACGAAAATTTTTACCGTGCCATTCGCGAAGGCCGGGACCCCGGCGAGGTCTCCCCGGAAACCATCGCCGCCGGAATCAAAGTAATCGCGCTGATGGCGCAAAAAGAGAGGGCTTGAATGAATTCGGCAGAGATAAAAAAACTGGCGGTCCGATGCGGCGCCGATCTGGTTGGAATCGCGCCGGCGGAGCGTTTCGCCGGGACTCCGATGGATGAGCGGCCACAGGAAATCATGCCGGATGTCCGTTCGGTGATTGTGCTGGGGTTCCGGATTTTGCGCGGGGCGCTCCGGGGGATTGAGAACGGCAGCAATTGGGGGACTTATTCCGCCTCCGATCCCGCCGGGATGTCCACGTTCATGCAGGAAGCGACCTATCACTTCTGCCGTGAAATCGAGTCCGCGGGATTCGAGGCATTGCCGCTGATCCGCCACTCCTACGACCTGCGTAATCGCGGAGTCCCGGTGGCTCCTGACCGCGCGGCCCCCGATGTAATTCTCGACATGGAGTTCGCCGCCTGGCAGGCCGGTCTGGGCGAAATGGGAATGGGAAAACTTTTCCTTACCCCACAGTTCGGCCCGAGGCAGGTATTTTCGGCAGTGCTTACCGAACTGGAATTGGAACCGGACCCGGTATTTTCCGGAAAACTTTGCGACAGTTGCGGTCAATGCGCTATGGCCTGTCCGGCTTTGGCCCTCAATACATCCGTCACAAACGGAGTTCTGCCGCATTGGCCGCTTCGCACCGAAAGCTGCCGCATCTGTCCCACCGGCACCAGCCCGCGCCAGTATTCGCTGGGACTGGAGCCCAATCGGGTTGGTGCGGCCTGCGGGCGCGCTTGCGTCCGGCATTTCGAGGGAAAACGCCAATGCTGACCTCTGCCGAACTTAAAAAATACGCCAGGGAGGAGCTGGGCATCGACGCGTTGGGAGTTGCAAGTATCGACCGTTTCGTCAACGCTCCCGAATACATGCATCCGAGGCAGATCATGCCGGAAGTCAAATCAGTTATCGTGTTCACCCGTCGGATATTACGCGGCTGTTACCGTGGTATCGAACGCGGCACGCACTGGCCGAGCTATCAGGTTTTCGCCTACGCCGGATTGACTAAGCTCGTTCACCAGGGAAATTATCGCCTTGGACGTTTTATCGAAGACCATGGATTTGAAGCGGTTCCGGCTCCCCCGGCGGCGACGCTCCGCGAAGCCGGTCCGCGCGGCCCGGTGCCTTCCGGCGGCAAGTACCCGCGCAATATTAATATCAGCGTTCGTATTGCCGCCGTGATGGCGGGATTGGGGGAAATGGGATGGAGCAAAGTTTTTTTGAGCGAAGAATTCGGTCCTCGTCAGCGCCTCGGCGTAATTCTGACCGATGCCGAACTCGAACCCGATCCGATTAAGACCGGGCATATTTGCGATGGCTGCAAGCTCTGCGTTCGGGACTGCCCGGGACTGGCGATCAGCCGCGACAACGCCATTGAATTCGACGCGGCCGGCGTGCAATGGAAATGCAATGACCTCGACCTGGGCAAATGCAAACTCACTCATTTCGGCCTGAATCGCGTCACATCTCCCCATTTCGTCAAATCATTTCCCGGTATCATCTTGCCGATGGAGGAACAAGGCAGCACCTGGGTGGAGGGATGGAATTTCGGACATGCGCTTTTCAGCGCTCTTCCTACCTACAAGGCGTTTTCGGCTTATCCGATCGCCATTTGCGGAGCACGCGGCTGTATCATCTCCTGCATGAACCACCTGGAAAAACGCCGACGTATCCGTAATCTCTTCAGCAAGCCATTTACTGAGGAAGTCCCCTGGCGGCTGCCGGAAAGACCGCAAAAATTCCACTACGATCATCACGGTTTCGTTTACGACCCAGAAAACCCGGAAAACGGTTCCGGCGGCGTTCAATCCGATTGGTATTGAAGTTTATTTGAACAATTCCGCTATCGGCAAGTTCTGCTTTTTGGTGTCTTCGACAAACCATCCGGCTATTGTTTTGGCGCCTTCGCCACACAGATGGGTATTGTCTTTGCTGCCCTTCGGATAGTTCGGATTTTCACCCGGTTCCAGATGGTTGAACAGCTTGACGCTGTCGGCTTCGCCGAGTTTCTGAAACTCCGTCATGGTGATCTGGTTCAGGTCAACCAAAGCCAGGTTCTGTTCCTTAGCCAGCTTGCGGATGGCATCCGGGTAGCCGCCGAGCGATTGGCGGAGCTGACCGTCTTTGAATTGGCGCCGGGCAATCGAAGTCGCCAGGACCGGAGTGACTTCTTTTTCCCGCGCGGCATTGATATAGACCATCAAATGCTCGGAGAAAGTATTTGCCGGATCGGTATAGCGTTTCGGATCGTCCTGTTTCTGGTCGTTGTGGCCGAACTGGATAATCAGATAATCGCCCTTCTGCATTTTGTCGGCAAACGCCTTGAACTTGCCTTCGTCGATAAAGCTCTTTGAACTTCTGCCGCTGGAGGCTTTGTTCTCCACCTTGACTTCGGGCTTGCAATATTGGTTCAATGCCTGGCCCCAGCCTTCCATGGGGGCGCGCTTTTCCGGATAACTGGCCATGGTCGAATCTCCGACCATCCAGATGGTGGGACCGGCACAGACGATCGTGCTGACGGCTAAAATTGCGGCTGACAAAATTCCGGTTTTCATAATATTCCTCTTGGTTGATTTGCAGATATATACAAAAAAGCCGGAACTGAGGTTTTCAGTTCCGGCGTGATGCGGAGTCTACAATCAGTGATTATTCTGATTGGCAATCGCTACATCGAAAGCTTCGCCGATGTCGATCATCGCTTCGCCCGGCTTGAGGGCGGCGGTGTATTCTTCTTCAGCGGCCTTCAGGGCTTCTTCCGAATAATTTTCGGTAGCGGCCTTGATGCTCAGCCCGATGCGGCGTTCGTCGCGGTCGACCTTGATGACGCGGGCTTCGATATCCTGTCCGAGCTGGAGGACGTCTTTGACCTTGTCAACGTGGTCGCGGCTGATCTGAGAAATGTGGATCAGGCCGTCGATCTTGTTGGAAAGTTCGATGAACGCGCCGAAAGCGGTAATCTTGGTGATCTTGCCCTGTACCAGATCGCCGACCTTGTACAGTTTTTCGATGTTATCCCACGGATCGTTTTCGGTCTGTTTCAGGCCGAGAGAGATGCGCTGCTGTTCGGGATTGATATCCAGAATGATCGCTTCGACTTCGTCGCCGACTTTCAGGACTTCGTTCGGGTTGTTGATCTTGCGGGTCCAGGACATATCGGACACGTGGATCATACCGTCGATGTCGTTTTCGATTTCAACGAAAGCGCCATAGCTGGTCATATTGCGGACTTTGCCCTTGATGCGGGTATTGACCGGATATTTTTCCATCAGGACTTCCCACGGATTGCGCTCTTTCTGACGGAGGCCCAGAGAAATCTTCTTGCTGGTCTGGTCGATTTCCAGAACGATGGCTTCGACTTCTTCGCCTACGCTGACCACTTCACCGGCCTTGGTAATGCGTTTGGTCCAAGACATTTCGGAAACGTGGATCAGGCCTTCTACGCCGTCTTCGAGTTCAATGAAGGCACCGTAGGGCATGATATTCACGACGCGGCCTTTGACGGTGGCGCCGACCGGATACTTGCCGACCACGTCATCCCACGGATTGGCGCTTTTCTGCTTGAAGCCCAGGGAAACACGTTCCTTGGTGTAATCGATGTCCAGAATAATGACTTCGACTTCCTGGCCGACTTCCAGCATTTCGGAAGGATGGGAGATCCGGCCCCAGGACATATCGGTGATATGCAGGAGACCGTCGACGCCGCCGAGATCGATGAAGGCACCGAAATCGGTGATGTTCTTGACCAGACCGATACGGACCTGGCCGACCGCCATATCCTTGAGCAGCGCGGAGCGCTTGTCGCGGCGGGATTCTTCCAGCAGTTCGCGGCGGGAAACCACGATATTGCGGCGTTCGTTATTAATTTTCAGAATCTTGAAATCATATTCCTGGCCGATGAAATCGTCGAGGTTGCGGACCGGACCGATATCGATCTGGGAACCCGGGAGGAATGCTTCCACTCCGTCGATATCAACAATGATACCGCCTTTGACGCGATGCTTCATCAGGCCCTTGACAATGCTGCCTTCGCCGCATTCGCCGGTGATCCGGTTCCAGACCTTGATGGAGTGAGCTTTTTCCATGCTGATGCCGGGCATGCTGTTTTCATTTTCGATCTCTTCCAGGAAGATATCGACCACATCGCCGGTCTTTACTTCGTTCCAATGCTGAAATTCGCTGGCGGGGACAAATCCTTCGGCCTTGTAGCCGATGTCGATCAAAACGCCGTCATTGCGTTTTTCTACGATCTTGCCCTGGATAATGGAACCTTCGGTAAAGTTGCTTTCGGTAGTCTTGCCGCTGAGCAGTTCTTCCATGCTCGGCATGTTGCTGAGGTCGAGAAAGTTGGAGCTTTCGACCGCCTGGTTGGTGGTTTCTTCTGTCATGTTGTTGTTTGGTTTTTGGTTAATAGTTAACAACTGATTCCCAAACCGCTGGAAATCACAAGTAAGCTTATAGAATACAACCACTTTCCGATTTTTTCAACCCCGAATCAGGCAAAATCAGCAATTTTTTTGATCAAATTATCATCTTGCGCTGCTGTTTGCGGTACGTGGTGGGCGAAACTCCGTAATGTTGTTTGAATTCCCGGGAAAAAAACATCGGACTGCTGAAACCGCACTCCGCGGCAATGTTTTTGATGCTGGTATCGTGAATCATCAGTAAATGGCAGGCTTGTTCCAGCCGGTACCGAATCAGGTATTGGCCGGGAGAGCATTCGAGATGCTTGCGGAACAACCGGGTCAGGGTGCTGATGCTGACTCCGCAGTGGGCGGCCAGCTTTTCCCGGTTGATCTCCCGGGAAAACGACATGGTAATGAACCGGATTGCCCGGGCCAGCAGCTCGGGATACGTCGTATAGTTGATCTGTTGCTGTATTTCCAGTAAAAAACGAAAAATCAGAGCTTGCAATTCCTCGTGATTGTAATTAGAGGCGGTCACCTCCCGACGGATTTTCTGCATGATCGCCAGCAGTTTTTCCGGCGCCGGCAGTTGGACGATATTCAGGTCGTCGGGAAAAAGCAAATCGCAAATCATAGACTGGAGCGGTGTATAGCTCAGCAATAAATTGTGTTTTCGCGCGAAATTGGAGGGACCGGTACTGTATTTGAACTGATGCCGGAATTTCTTCATCAGCAAGTCGCCGGCTTTGACCTGATATTTATGATTTTCACAAACTATGACGGCATCTCCTTCGGTAAACAGTTCAAAGGAGAAATACGGACTGGATCGTCTCAACGAAGTATAACCTGCTCCCCAATAGCAGTCACCGTAGGCGAAGCAGTGCAGCAACTCTTTCAGGGCCAGAACATAACTGTCCTGATTCAAATAAGAATGCTCGTCGAAAATAATTTCGCCCTGACTGCTTCGTTTGATGCTATGTCGGTGTAAAAATCGCGAATTCGGCATGGCTTATGATATTTTGAACTATTCCGTATTATAAGTTGACCCAATAATGCATTTTCAGGAATTGCAAAACTTTTTTATTGCTTGTATAATATAAACGAAGAGACCCGATTTTACAAATTGAGTATAAAACGATCACAGGAATCGACGATATGAAAAGAGCTGTAAATTCCCTGCGTCACATTTTCACATTGATTGAACTCCTCGTTGTGATCGCGATCATCGCCATCCTGGCGGCGATGCTGCTGCCGGCCCTGAACAAGGCCCAGGAACGAGCCCGAACCTCCGGGTGCATCAGCAATCTCAAGCAATTCAATACCCAACTGATCATGTATACCGGGGACTATGTGGGATTTTTGCCATACGGCACCAACGCCTCGGGGGAGCTGTGGATGAAGAAAATGATCCTGTATTCCTACAATACCCATGACAATTCGATCTTGGGAAAAGAAAAGGCAACTCGTCATATGCGCTGTCTCGCCGATCGGGACCCGACCGCCTATTACACCAGTTACGGCCTCAATGCCCGGGTCAACGGAGTCCGTGATTCCATCATAAAGCGAGGTTATACGCTGACGCTGGCGGATTCCCAAAAGCAGTACAATATTACCTATTATCAGGATGAACGGCTGGCATATCGGCATGAAGCGATCAATACGGTCTTCTGGGACGGCCGGATTGAAACCTTCAAGAAAACCATTACCTCGGAATGGGTAAGTTCCCTTGTGAATGTCAAGCCGCCCGGCGATATGTGGATTCCTTAGGAGAATGAAGATGAAAAAAATTTCGGCATTGATGTTGGTTTTCTCCGTCTTGGCATTGACCGCGACGGAGATTGAAGTTCCGGTCCGCTGGAAATCGGAACGGGAAGTTTCAGATTACCAGGTATCCGAAATCGGAGCACGCCGGGATCAAGACAAACTGATCCTGACGGTCAAAATCAAAAAACTCAAGGATCTGATCCAGCAGCGCTTCCGGGTGGGATTTTATCTGAATACGGATAACGACGTGAATACGGGGCGTTTTCCCGGCCAGTCCGGTTTTGATCTTCAGTTCAATCTCAATGTTTTTGCGCGGACGATGAGCGGCATCGACTGGAAGGGAAACAAGAGGCAGCCGCTGACGTTGTACGACGATGATTATCTGATCGAAATCAACGACGATGTTCTTTATCTGGCCGTCCGCATGGAAGCCCTGAAAAGCATCATATTCGGTGAGCAGCTCACGCTTCGTGTGATGCCGACCAGCCCGGGATTTGAGCTTAAGCAGGTTTCGCAGTCTCTGGATATGACTCAGCAGTACGGAACGGTATCGCCGGTGTTGAACTTCATACGGTTCGGCTCGGTGCGGGAAGGCCGCCGCAAACTTGACGAAGCGGTGCTGATCCGCGAAACCCCGCAGTACCGGATATGGAATAATTTCGGCGAACGCTTCCGCCCGAAAGACCCGGTTCCGGCCATGGTGGCGACTGACCCCGTGTTACGCCTGAAAGCCGCCCGCAACGAAAAGGAATCCGCGCATTTTACCATCACCGCTGCGCAGCCGTTGAAAACCTTGGAGGTGGCGGTCTCTCCCCTGACCGGGCCCAACGGTTTTCGTATTGAACCGGGGCAGGTTCAGTATCCCGGTTTTATCGCCAATGACCGCGATGAGATATTCACCGATATTCTGTACGACCAATATCAACCGCAGAATTCCGGGCATCATTTCATCATGCTGACATTTGAAGTGCCTTCCGGCGCGCCCGCCGGTATTTATCGCGGCAATGTTTCTGTGAAGCTGGACGGACAGGCGATTGAAACCGTTCCTCTTGAATTGGAGGTTTATGATTTTTCCCTGCCGGAAAAAACGGGTTTTCGTACTGCGTTTGCTATTAAGCGCAGTCATATCGCAACCCTCTTCAAAAATCCGAAAATTGCCGAACTTCAACGGCAGTTGTTGTGGAAGTTATGCCGGGAGTACCGCGTCTCGCCGCGCCTGATGGGGACATCGCCGAAGTTCCATTTGAAAGACGACACACTGCAAATCGATTGGACCGGATTTGACCAGACAGCCGCGGCGTATTTCAACGACTACAAGTTCACGGTATATCAACCGGCCCAGGGGCAACTGGGCAGTCACGATCGTTTTTACCGCTTTTCGAATACGTTCAAGGTTGATATGAAACCGGACGATCCGCTTTTCAACCGGCTTTGGACGCAATATATCCGCCAATTGTGCGATCACCACCGGGCGCACGGCTGGTTCGACCGAATGCTCTTCGTCATCTGGGACGAACCTTATACCGTCTGGAATGAAATCAACCTCGCTGCCGCCGCTGCTAAAAAGGTCGAACCGGATTTGCCGATCGGGGTCTTCATCGATCATTACGAACCGGCAATTGCGGAGAATATCGATATCTGGTTGTTCGGCAATTTTGCACCGGTGGGTTATATGCTGAATAACAAAGATTTGAAAGAAAAACGACTTTGGGTTTACAATTCCGGAGGCATGGACAATTTTCGCATTTCCGCCGCGGACATTCGAGCCTATTACTGGCTGGCCGAGAAATACCGGCTCGAAGGGTACCTGAACTCGGAAATCAACAGCTATCAATCATTACTTTTTCAGCCCGACATGGTTCGCAACATGTATCCGGGACATCTCTGGATGTACCCGACCGCCGATGGAAAAAAACTAATGGGCTCCCTGCGCCTTATTCATACCCGGGATGGACTGGACGATTATGACTACCTGGCGCTGTACCGGACACTGTTGCGGAAACACGGGGAAAAAATGCCTCCGGATATTGCCGAACGTCTCCCGAACCTGAAACCAGACGGCCAAATCATCCTACCCATATCCTCCAACCGGGAACTGCTGATTTACCGCGACCGGATCGCTCGCGAAATCATTCGCCTCAGCGGCAAATAGTAACCGGTTTGCCTGAGGCGATTGACTCGTTGGCACAGATGCCGACCAGGGCGCTGGCCGCTCCGGCCTGGAATCCGGCGGTCTGTCCCAGTGGATCCGGGCCGGGCGCGCCGAACAAATGATCGAACATGGCATAATCGCCCCCGCCATGCGGCGTGTCCGATTGTTCGAGCTTGATCTCCTGCAGCGCAATATTTTTGCGGGTGGTTCCGGTGATAATGCGGATGACATCGGGGGTATCGTAGCCGGCCGGTCTGGTTCCAGGATTGACCGTGCCGACTTCAATGGCTCCCTTTTCGCCGGTAAAGGTGATTTTATAACCTTGCCATGGAGAATAAGCGTTCAGCGCGTAACTGACTTGGATGCCGTTCTGGTATTTGATCATGGCGTTCATGGTATCGTAGATGTCGATGTTCGGATCGAAACAGCACTGATCGCGGAAATAGCCGTCTTCCGTTTCCGCGTCGAAATAGAGATTTTTAAAGATATCGGCGTCGCTGCCCGGATTCAGGTCCTGGTCGTCAAGACTACTTTTCATGGCGGCAGGGCATTCATCGATATACTGGCAATCGCGGCAGCGCGGACCGCGGAGCTTTCCAGCCTTGCCGAATTGCGCCAGCCGTCCCCAGGCAAAAACTTCCGAGGGAACGGCATCCAGAAACCAGTTCAGGAGATCGAAGTTGTGAGTGGCCTTGTGAACCAGCAGTCCGCCGCCGTTGCTCATGCGGTTATGCCAACGGTGGAAATACTCGTTGCCATGGGTGCGGTCGATAAACCACTCCGCGCTGACGGTAAAGATCTCCCCGATGGGTTTTTCCATCATGATTTCTTTGATTCTGGCCGAATACGGAGCGAAGCGCATATTGAACGTCACCACCACTTGGCGATTGAATTTTAACTCGGCGTTCCGGATGCGTTCGATGCCGTCACGACTCATCGCCATCGGCTTTTCTACGATGACATCCAGGCCATGTTCAAACGCAATTTCGACCATTTCCGGGTGAGTGCAGTCGGTGGTACATATCACCAGCGTATCCGGTTTGGCGGCCCGGACCATTTCCGTGAAATCGGTGAACGCCGGAACCTCCCGTCCGATAAGATGACTGAACCCTTGCATCCGGCCCCGGTTCAAGTCATACAAACTGACCAGCTCCGAATAATCGGCACAGCGTTTCAGGATACCGTCGGCAAAATTCAAAGCCCGGGTCCCGGTCCCGGCGATGGCAATACGTTTTTTCATAGTTTTATTGAGCTCCAATTAAGAGATTTGCTGGGTTATCAGACACCAGGGGAAGAAGAGGTGATAATATTCTTATCCGGGTATCTTCAATTGCTTGGGAGAGGGTTATTGACCAGATTTCAGCTTCCGTGGATTCCCGGAAAACGGTAAAGACCACAGGTGCGTCAAAGTGTTCACGTTTCATGACGATTTTTCCATTCGGAGATTTGATCTCCGCGGTTACCGTTTCACCGGGGTCACCGGATACCTCGACTTCAAATGTTTTCAAACCGGCCGGAACGGCAAAATAAAAAGCGCTTCGACCTGCGGGGCGGTAAATATTGATATATCCATCCGAAGAAGCACCCACCATAGCCCAATGAAATTGGGTTTCCGGTTTGAATGACATCATGTGTGGGCCGATCTCCGCCTCAAGCAAATACGCTCCTGTTTGGTTGGGGGTAAAAGTGAATTTCTTGGTTTCGCCGGGAGCCATTTTTCCCAGATTTTCAATTTTTCCGGTCAAATCGGTTACCTTGACGTTTATCTCTCGGGGCTTACGTTTCAAATCATATCCGGTCAAATGAAAGCTCAACTCTTTTCCGGCCTCTCCATAGAGAACAATGCTGAAATTATTGCGGATCCGGTAAGTATTGGTACTTGGAGCAGGAATCGAATTGCCTGCCGTCAGATCAGCCAATTTCAGTTCCCTGAATTGCCGGCTTACATATTTGTCGAATCCTTTTTCTTTGATATAATCGCCAATATCCACTTTCCGGTCGTCAACCGCCAGAATTCCGGTAACCTCAGCCAAATAGACTCCTGGTGTCCAATTTTTCAGTATGCAGAGTTGACGGTCCGGAATGGTTTTTATACTGACATTTTCGAAATGGATGTTGCCGAGCGCCGCCGGATTTTTAAGAGTGTACAGAAAACTGATTGGAGTGATGCCATTTCTGGTACCGGAATTGATCAATTGACAATTTTTGACATTAATCCGATAATTCGATACCGGGTGATTCCCTACTATTATACCGCTGTTTGTCGTATTGATGATCCGGCAATCTTCAATATCCACTTGTCCGGGGTTATCGGCATGATGATTTTTGGGAGGCATGCATTGAATTCCCCGGCTGCCGCCTTCGATGGTACAGCGCCTGATTTTTAAATCGATCGGATTGTCAATCGCAGTCGCAACGAGAATGCCGCCGCCGGAATTATTTTCGATGGAGCAGTCTTCAATAACACAGTTTTCCAGGACATCATTCCGGGAATTGGGTTCGAAATCGACTCCGGCCGCCGGACCGGTACCCTGTGTGTTTTTGAATACGGATTTGCGGATCATCAGATTTTTGGCACTGATAACGCTGATTCCCTGGCGGTGATGATCGTCGCAGACAACATTTTCGACAAGGATGTTCTGGCAATAATTGACCGGACTGTTTTTGTTCAATCCCACATAAATACCGTCCCCGCCGCTGGACTTGATATTGAGGTCGCGGATAATTACATCCCGGCAGGAAAGCAGTGCTATGCAGTGGCGCCATTCGGAAGGCTTATATTCTTTTTTATTCTGATAATCCTTTTTGTGCATCAGAATTTCCGAACCGCTTTCGCCGCGAATGATAAGATTCTGACAATCAATGGCGGTGAACATGGTGTCGTTGAGTCCCTTGTAACCGTTTTTCCGGGCGGCGATACGCACATTTTCGGCAAGCACAATCTCCTGATTCCCGACCAATTGAACAGAATCGATGATCCAGTCATGTCCGGTATTGTCGATAATTAATTTCTTGACTTTGGAATTGATTGCATCCTGGAGACACCTGGTGGCGTTCCCCCGGTCAAATCCCCACCAACTGGCACAAGCTTCCGAGCGCTTGCCGGATTTGACTTCGGCAATCATGTCGCCGAAATCCGCTCCCCGGACAAATACCCCGGCCAGCATGAGATACAGAAATATCATTTTCATCATTCTCTAAAATACCTTTTTATTTACGTCCGCCGGACCATTCGATGGTATTCCCCGTGGTCAAATCGTTATAGGGCAGAAGATAGTTCCTGACTTTCAGGGCCCTGGCGCTTCCGTCCAGATAAAGAATATTGATAGCTTTACTATGTCGCGGATCGGCGGCGCCTTCGGAAGTTGAGGTGGTAGCGGCGTTGCGAACCCGGTAGTAACCTTGTTCCTTGCTGCTGCCGCGAGTATCGTCCATAATCAGATAACCGCGTGACGGCTGTGTGATTTCGCTGAGTTTGGCAGGCTTCAAACGCCGCGGATCGGTAGCCGCCCAATTGATTCCGGAACCGATAAAATAATAATTATAACCGTAACCGGTCCACGACAGCCCATATGTGCTGTTCGCGGTCTGGTCTATGCCTGTGGTACGCAATCCTGGGCACGCAAACAAATTAACATCCGCGATATATTTATTGTCCAGCAAAAGATTTCCCCAGGTTCGGGTGTTGGTACCCACCGTATACGAGGAAGCCGGATAGTATTCTTCGCAATCCTGGGCATAGCCGTAAAAAGCAATACCGAACTGCTTCTCTTTATTCAAACATGATATGGCCCGCGCTTTATCCCTGGCCGCGTTCAATGCCGGCAGCAGCATAGCCGCCAGTATCGCAATAATTGCAATCACTACCAGCAACTCAATGAGTGTGAAATTTTTCCAGTGCTTTCCCATCTTTACATTCCTCCTGTTATTTGGGCTTGGAAATGGTTGATTGATGATTCAGGGTTCTTTCAATTAAATGCAGTTTCGGCCGATACGATGGCGTCTTCAACCAGTTACCCAGTTCAGCGTAAGCGCGCCGGCTGAGCTCTTCGGGATTGCCGCAATATGCGCTGATTTTTGTATTTTCCGGATATAAATTCGTAGTTATGATACTTAATTCCTGCGGGATTTTTATTCCATGCGCCGTTGCATATTCTATCAGTTCGGCCGCGGTCTTTTCTACAGTACAGATTATTGCTGTCGGCCGGGAGAAAGGATCAGACAATATCGCTTTGATCATTTCCTGGCTGTCAACCGGATGGTTGTATAAATCATTTTCCCCGGTTGTTTGGAGCCAGTGGCCAGGCAGGCCCAAACCGAATTTCTGTTGAAGTCCCAGGAAGCTATCCAGCATTCGACGGTTGCGCGATCTTAAATGAGGTGCTTTCAACAACCCGGCAATCAATCCGATTTTACGGTGACCCGCTTCATAAAGCGTGTTGAAACATCCCTGTATGGTCTGAGTGTCATCAAACATGACCGTATTGACTCCCGAACGGTCATAATGGCTTTCCAGTGCGACATGAGGAATTCTGTTCTCCGCCAGTTCATCCAGAAAATCCGTGGCATATAGAGGCGAAACAACAATAAATGCATCGATCGCTTTTTTATAAACGATCTCTTCCAGGTCGTAATAATTCTTTGCCGAATTGTACTGCCATGGAATAAACCGGACAAAATAACCTTTCGAGGCCGCATGGCGCAGAACCGGGCCGAGACCATGTACCCATTTGATATAAGATTCCGCCGAATCCAAATCAAGTTGAGATACGAACCCGATGTCCAGCTTTTTATACTTCTGACTCAGGGCGTCGGGTGCGACGATCGTTCCGCTGGATTTACGCCGGACGATGTAACCTTCGCTTTCCAGCAGTGCCATGGCGTTACGCAACGTCGGGCGCGACACCCCGTACTGCTTAGCCAGCTCAAACTCATTCGGCAACTGAGTACCGGGAGCCCAAAACTGTCCCGAGATATTATTCTTCATCTCGGTAACAATCTGCATATATATCGGTTCGTTTCGCTTCCAGTTCATATCGCACTTTGTTAACTATGTTAGCTTGTTTACATAGTATACAATGATGGGGCGATATTGTCAATACCCGATTGATGTTTTTTAACGATAATATTTTTCTTCAAACTATCAGGGTGTCATTGTTATTCGTGGCACTTGTATATTTCATCGGATTTTCTGAATATTTGAATTTCTTTGAAAATACATTTGATTGGCTCTTGATATATAACAATAATATTGTATAATATAATTTAATAACACTATTATTGTTGTATTGGAGGTTTGAATTATGTTGAATTCGGAAGAGATCAAGGTGTTGTGTCGTAGCCTGGGGGCTGATCTGGTTGGGATATCACCGATTGAACGTTTTGCCAAGGCACCGCTGCGAATCAGTCCGCAGGGGCATTTGCCTACGGCTAAATCCGTTATTGTGGCGGCGGTGCATACACCGGACAGTGCCTGGGAATTGGGAGGTGAGCCGATTCATAACTGGGGGCCGGCCAGTTGCGTGACCGCGGTGAACTCGCGTCTTGAGCGGATTGGTATTACTGTGGCGAAGGCGTTGGAGGAAGCTGGTTTTACCAGTATTCCGATTCCGCAAACGGCCATCTGGCGATATCGTCCTTACAAGGATCTGGATATTACTTTTTCGCCGGATTTGTCGCATATCCACGCTGCTGCTGCGGCAGGGTTGGGGGAGATCGGTTTCAACGGGCTGCTTTTGACGCCTGAATTTGGCGCGCGGCAGCGCTTCATGACGATTATCACCGAGGCGGTGTTGGATGCCGATCCACTGTATAATGGTCCGCCGGTGTGCGATAAATGCATGAAATGCGCCCGCCAGTGCGCTCCCTCGTGCGGTTTGCGGAAAGAGGTCAACGGTATGGTCAAAATCGACATCGGCGGCAAGAATTTTGAATATGCGGATAAAAATAAATACCGTTGCGCCTGGGCGGAACGCTTTCAGTTGAGTTTTGACGCCGATATCCCCGACAAAGTGGACGAAGAAGTCATTGTGTCAAGACTGCCGGACCAGCGCGAGGGTTATGGTTCCTCGCTGGAACCCTGCTGGCGGTATTGCGTGCCGAAACACAACCGGGGCGTCAGCGAAAACCGCAAAACACCGACCCGTTTGAGCATGTGGACGGAGCGGCAACTGAATACACCGGATGGTTTTTCCCCGGCGGCGCGTCTGTTGACGCTGGAAGTCGAAAAAATCATGTTCGATAAAGGAGTCAATATTTTCGGGGTAGCGCCTGCCGACAAAGTCCGGAACCTGCCCGCTGATAAAAATCAATACCGTTTGAATATGATTCCGCTGCCCTTCAATGACAAATGGGGTAAACTCAGCATGGAAGCGACGGATTTCCTGCCGGAGGCGACGAATGTTATTTCATTCGGAATCAGTTTTCCGGAAGAATGCCGGATGCGCGATGAGGGGCAGAAGGTTAACCCGGATAAGGAGAAAAACTCCAATCACCTGATTGTGGCGGGCATTGGATTCATGA
Source organism: Victivallaceae bacterium (assembly GCA_031548025.1). Lineage (GTDB taxonomy): Bacteria > Verrucomicrobiota > Lentisphaeria > Victivallales > Victivallaceae > UBA5239. The sequence continues at coordinate 22,707 of JAVBRM010000012.1, forward strand.
ATGAATACGACAGTTCCAAGGCGTCCCCGCTGGTGGAGTCGGCGATCAAAGAAAAGATCATGGACGCCATCCTCGACGTCACCCGTCACCTGGAAGAAAAAGGCTACAAAGCCGTCGGACTGACCTACCTCCCGGACAACTATACGGCGGAAGCCTGCGGTATCGGCAAAGTCGTCGCCAATGGAGAGTTGATTACGGAGAGTTTCGATAACCGCCAGATCGTGACCTCGATCATCACCAATGCGCCGCTATCGGAAATAACGGGGAAATCCCGGACGGTTTCCGCTCCTACAGCGAAAAAGTTGACGGCGGCCGAACTGACTCAACGGGTCAAATCGTTTGCCTTGAATAAGGGCGCCGACCTGGTAGGAATCGCCCCGGCGGAAGTTTTTCGCGATTTCAAAGATCAGTTAAAGAAGAATTTCGATGAAAAAGCGTTGGGCTTGGCCGTGCATGACAAGCAGGGGCGGATGGGGGGAACGCGTTTTGACCCGATTATCGAACAGCGTGAGAACATTTTTAAATCCCCCTGGGATTATCTGGAGCAGGCTAAATCCGTGATCGTTTTCGGCATCAGCTGGCCGGAGGGGATCATGAAACGTGTGGAACAACCGCCGGCGGAAGCGGTCGGGCCGCATTCGATGTTCGCGCAGCATTGTACTTGGATGCTGCTCAATAATCTCGCTTTCGACCTCGTGAAACTGTTGGAGAAATCCGGTTGCCGCGCGGTGCCGTCGGAGGATTTGAACGGAACAGCGTCGAAAATCGCGCATACCTTTGGAGAAATCATCGATCTGCGGGCCAACAGTTTCGCCGCCAAAGCGGCCGGCCTGGCTGAAATCGGCTACTGTGGATTCCCGCTGACCGCCAAGTACGGCAAACGCCAGCGTTTCTTCGCGGTCATTACCGACGCGGAACTGGTTCCGGACGTAGTTCCCGAGGCGAAACCGCTCTGCAGGCAATGCAAAAAATGCGCCGAAGCCTGCCCGGTCAAAGCCGTGGGCAAACAGGAAATCTCGTTCACGCTGAACGGTCAAAGCTGGACCCAGGGAAAGCTGGATTCATTGCGTTGTGACTGGGCCAAGCGCTATGGTCTGGTGGGTGACGAAGGTCCAAAATTCATGGGCAGTCAAACCGATATCATGCCCCCGGAAAACATTACAGAGGAGGCGTTGATTGACGCCATGCGGCGGCTGGATCCGTTGCAAAAACGTATTCCCTGTATCGTTGAAAAATGTTTGATTGAGTGTTCCGTCGGTTGAAAATTAAAATTGCGGTGGTATTTTTCCGACATGCAGAATACAGAGAAAAAACCGTTGATCCAAGTAGTTGACCGGGCATTTGACGTGCTCGAGTTGTTGGCGGATTCGCCCGCATCGATGTCGGCGACGGATTTGGCCGCGGCCATGGGATTGAGTTTTCAGGGGACAAACAATCTCCTGAGAACTCTCTATCGACGCGGTTATTTATCCCAGGACGGAAAACGCCGTTACCGGCTCGGCCCCAAGTGTTTTCATATCGGGGTATCCGCGGACCGGTGGGGACGTCTGCGAAAAGCTTCAGCGGCGCCGCTGGCCGAACTGGTCAATGCCAGCGGCATGACGGCCTTTGTGGGGGTCATTGAAAACGACAAGTTGTACGGTGTGGCGATCATGAAACCGGGAGAAGCCGGCATCAGTTCCCCACCGCAATTGTGGGAAGATGAACTTCACTCTACCGCCTGCGGGCGGATTCTCCTGGCCGGAATGCCCTCGGAAGAACGCAAAAAGCTCTTCATGCGTACCACCCGGCGCAAGATCACCAGCAAAACGGAGGTATCTCCCGTGATCCTGGATCAACTATGCGCGGAAATCACGAAGCAGGGTTATGCCGAAATCCAGGATGAATCCCGGCAAGGAATTTCGTCAATGGCTATTCCGCTCCGCGATCACAATGATAATATTTATGCCGCGGTTGCCCTTTCCGCCACGGATGAGCAATGGCAGAAAATTCCATCGGCCCGGAAAATCAATCACCTGAAAAAAGCCGCCTCCGAAATATCCGGCTAGTATCCTTGTTACAAGTTTGAGTTTGATTGGATACTGGCGTCTTATGAAAAATAATTAAATATTCACAAGCATTATTGTAATCATGTTGAAAAATACAATAATATTGTTATAATATAAAAAGAACAACAAGGAGATTTAGTAAGATGAGCCAATACTACAGACTCGACAGGACACTTGTACTTCTGTTCGCATTCATCGTTTCTTGCCACATATACGGTGCGGACGACAATCTCTTATCGAAAAAGCGGCCGTATGAGATGGTCTGGGCAAACCGTACCGAAGATGCGTTTCCCCCGTTTATCGATTTTGAATCCGATATGAAATGGAAAGTTGAAACCCGGGACGCGGAAGCTTCTTTTGCGCGAAGCCAGGAACAGCAGATATGGGGGAAATATGTCGGCAAGCTGACATTTCGCGTTTCGGGAAATGATCCGGAGATAATCATAAAGCCGGAACGGAAGCTCCCGGTAAAGGAAGCTTTCGACACCATAAGCTGCTGGATATATGGTTGGCGTGCCAGTTTCAATGCCGGACCGTCGTCCGGAATGGAAAAGCTGGAAGCACTCTTTGAAAAAGACGGAGAAACCATCGCATTGCCCTTATTGGCATTCGGGCGCAGACTGAGCTGGCAATATTGGGGAATGAGTCATTTTTCATTGAGCAAAGCACAATGCAGCGAATTAGCCGGAAGCAATCTGTATTTTGTCGGCATCCGGATTACAAGTTTGAATAATAAACAGCCGGAATCCATTTATTTCGACAATCTGGCTTTATACAAAGGTACTTCCGAGTTACCCCCCGCGAAACCGCACCCGAAACGCGGCATTGCGATGTTTCCCGGACAATCTGAAGGATTGAATACCGGAGCGGGGAAACTGCCTTTTCCCACCAGAAGCGACACGATCCTGCCCGACAGTGCCGCCCCCGGCTCAAAGAATAAACTCGAAGCGGTCGAAGACGCCTTTTTCCTGAGTTATCAGGGAAGTGACGGTTCACTGATGTTTCGCTATACCCCGCGCAGCGGCAAGTGGAGCGATATCGAGGCTCGCTGGAATGACGGAAAATGGTTCCAACCGCTCGAAAACGGCGGCGTCCTGATGACGGACGGGAAAGTACGTGACCCGTTTGTTGCAGTAGGAAACGGAATAGCGGGCAAAGCGGTTCATGAAGGAACAAAAATAGAGAATGACACCCTGGTCAGTAAGTGGAGTTTCACGGACGGAAATAAAAAATCCGACGTGACATTCTCCATGCGGATGAAAGGAAAAACTCTTATCCTTGATACCGTGGCGCTGGGCAATCAGTGCAGTTCAGTTAATTTCGGCAACCTCAAGGGATTGCCGGACCTTAAGATCGTCGAATTGCCCTACGGCGGATTCGGGCGCAGGCCGGGACCGGGAATTGTCGCAAGCAAAACGCCGGAAGCATCCCTCTTCATCTCGGGGCACATAGACTGGTATCGCACCAATGCCAGTACACTGTGGGGAAAAGCAACGGTAAAGGATGACAAAGCCTGGTTCAACGGGGGCAGTAATTACCTCCATAAAACCGATGGAACCTTGAATGACTGCTACGAGCGCTTCTTTATTACGGTCAGCCCGAAATTCGAAGAGCATCTGCCCAACATTCCCAACCCGCCCTCTCCATGGAAGTCGCTTGTCGGCAGCCATATTTTCCTGGACAAGGGCCCGCACCCGAATCTGGATGTGGATAAAAAGTTCTATTATCAGTTCTGGCGCTATGGAGTGAGAAAATTTTTCCTGACGGATCATGAGCCGATGTGGCGCAGCGCCAACACCGTCGCATCCACCAGTTTCAGGGAAGAATGCTGCCCATTCAAGGGGGGAGATGAGCGCGCAATTCAACTGTCGGAGTATCTGCAGAATGATCTTGGGTTTCTTTACGGTTACTACGACGACTATCCCGACCTCGCCCCCATCAACAAATACTGGGATATAAATTCCGTGATGCGCATGCCCGACAACAATTTACTTCCGGCATACATAAGGTGCTATGCCCCCAAGGCTCATTTTATGGTGGAGGCCGCGGAAAAAATTACCGCCGTCATCAAGAATAAATTGAAATTGAAAGCCGTTTACAGCGATTGCATCACGGCATGGCCTCCCTGGAACTGCACCGATTACGATGCGAGAATTCCCGGAGCGGGAACGTTTGCGGCGACCTATTATCTATGGGGAGAATTGATGCTCGATCAACAAAGAATTTTGAACGGACCGGTTATATCCGAAGGCGGGCACCATTACTACTACAGCGGACTCAATGCCGGCAATTATGCCACGGATGACCGATATGACCTGATGACACGTCCCTGGCTTGTTGACTTCGACCTGCGCAAAATTCACGACCTCCAATGTAATTACGGTTTAATCCAATCCGTGGAAAGAAAATATTTCAGGGATATTTCACCAAACAGCCATCCTGATTCCATTGACGGCGTCACGGACCGCCTGAGAGCCGGTACAATGGCCTTCGGGCATGCGGGGCGCTTCAATTTTAACTCGTTGAGGGTTAATCTCCGTACTTACTTCACGCTGCAGCAGCTGCAGTCGCGTTATACTCTTTCTTCGGTGGAATCCATATTCTATGCGGATCAAGAAGGAAATCTTCATGAAACTTCAGAGGCTGTTTTCAATGAAGCCGCCGCGCGTTCTCAACTGGCAATCCGCTATAAAGATGGGATAAATGTCGCGGTTAATGGAAATCAGTCCGACGATATGAAAATCGCATGGAGAGGAAAAAATATTGTTCTGCCTCCCAACGGATATCAGGCGTGGACGGATGACGGGGAAATTGAAGTATTCAGCGCCTTGAAGGATGGATATCGATGCGACTACGTGGTGAGCCCCGAGTATATATTCATCGATGGACGGGATAAAAAATTCCAAACGTTTCCCAAAGCCGCGTCGCCGGGGCTGGCAGTCTGTAGAAAAATCAATAATACAGAGTGGGAAGTCATTCCGATGGACGGTACTGTTTGCGGCTTTGATATCAACGCGGCGTCCGCCCGGGCTATGAATTACGACAACAAAGAGATCGGCAAAGCGGAGATATTCAGATATAACGGCCTTACCTACATTGTTCCGGTCAAAAACGCTTTCAGTTACATTCTGACCAAGGGGGATTTGCCGGCGGAAAATTCTTCGATGGCGGAGTGGATGAGGTGGATAAACCCGTCTTGCGAAACCGCCGAACCGGAGCGTTACGGGTTCAAAAAAGTCGCTTCGACCGTACCGGTTACCCAGGATGAATTACGCAACGCGGTAAAAGGCAAAATACATTACAGGGGAATAACGATAGACAATGTCAAATGTGAATTGAACGATATTCCCGCGGGAATGCTGAAAAAGGCAATGGGGGATGATCTGCGGGAATGCTGGTCAGATGAAACTTCGGTTGAGTTACCGGCGGCGTCCTTAAAGACTCTTGCGCTGGAAAACAGCATCAAGTTGTCTTGTACGGGGAGAATCAAGTCTTTCAAGATTACTGATGTCTGGCTGGAAGTCAAGCTGGCTGACGGCAGAACGGTCAGTTCATATCAAATAAGTGTTCCGACATCTTATCCCCAGGCATGGCGGATGATCCTCAAAGGAGTAACGCACAAGCCGGAAACAATCGATTTGCCCTTGTTGTTTGAAAATGGAAAATAACAAAATGAAAGGAGGATTTCCAATGATGACACATAAAAAAAGTTTTAAGAAGAATTTTGTGACAATTTTTACGCTCATTGAGCTCCTCGTCGTGATCGCCATCATCGCAATCCTGGCCGCGATGCTGCTGCCGGCATTAAACATGGCCCGGGGTAAAGCGAGAACAATTTCCTGTACCAATAATCTGAAACAGATAGGAACCGCAATTGCCATGTATATAGATGACAGCGACGGATGGTGTCCGGCCTACTGGCTTGGAGGGAAAAGTACGTCGCCATATTGGTATCGCGGATTATACGACGCATACAAACTGCCCGCAAGTACTTTCCAATGCCCGAATGAACCGGAATCCCGTGGTCAACTAGTCCTCGCACAAATCAGTTACGGAATAAACAGCATGAGTTTCGGTTCCACCGACGCTGGGACTTACCGCGGGCCTCAAAAGGAGGTAAGCATAAGTAAGTTCAACCGAAACACCAGGTTGATCACCATTGCCGATACTCCCGTGAAAGGCGCTTATTCCCAAGTGGAGGGAGCTCTTATAGCTTCCGCCACCAATCCTTACCCGTTGTTTACCTCGCACTGGAATCCAGTATATTTGCGACACAAAAATTCCTTCAACGCCTTAATGTTCGCCGGTAATGTGCAAAATCTGACTCTGCCGGAAGCTCTTTTGGTAAGGCGCCATTATTGGGGACCATGGATTGTCGCAAACAGTAATATCTTAGAGTATAATTAACGAAAGGGCAAAGCTAAAATGACGGATTTCATCATTGCCGCAGAAGATAGGGAAATGACGTTTTCAGGTGAAAACGGCGCTGTGACGAGTTTCGTTTTCAATGAAAAAGAGCTTGTTGTCAAGTCGAAAGAATTATTTACTTTGTATTTTCGAGACAGGAGTAAGGAAAGAAAATTATTTCCACTGTTGGGCTCGGCGTTTGCCGACTTCTCGCGAAAAGAAAATAATCTGATTTTTTCCGGAAATCCGGCTTATCCGTCTCTCCGGGTAGAAATCGCGATACGCATAGAAGACGGTTTCTTTTATTTCCGTCCGTCAGTTACCGGCATACCGCGGGAAATTACGCTGGAACGTATCGATGCGCCGCAAATTACCGTAAGTAACGAAGGCCAGGTTCTATGGCCGTACAGTGAAGGGGTATTGGTGAACAATGCGGCGAGGTTTGATTTTCTTCCCGCGACATTTCCCGATAAATTTTATTGCGGCTACTACCCCGGCTTCTGCCAAATGCAGTTTTTAGCCCATTATTTCCAGGGGACGGGAATATATTTTGCCGCTCATGATCCGGGACATACCACCAAAACCGTAGGGTTTGGAAATGATGGAAACGGCAACGTGCAGTTGCATCTGGAGACTTTCTGCGACGCCTCCGATTGTTCGGAATACAGATCAGGATTCGACTATGTCGTCGGCGTATTTCAAGGCGACTGGATGGATGCGGCCGCCATCTACAGAAACTGGATAATAAATTCGATGGAGACTCCACAACAACCTGAATGGATCTCGGATTCCCCCGTTGTTGTGATCTATCCCGTGCGCGGAAACGGCAAGATCACCGATGAGCCCAACGAATATTTTCCGTACGAAAACGCCATGCCATATATCCGCAAGCTGGCGGAAGGCTTCGACAGCAGAATCTTAAGTCATTTAATGCGCTGGGATGGTCATGCACCATGGGCGCCGCCTTATGCCTGGCCTCCTATGGGAGGTATTGATTCACTGCTCAAATTTCGCGACCTGTTACATGGAGAAGGTCATCTTCTCGGACTCTACGGCTCCGGAACATACTGGACTTTGAAAAGCAAAATAAATGATTATTCGACGGAAAAATATTTCTCGCGGGAAAAACTGGATCGCTTTATGACCCGAGGCCCCAATGGCGAGATCGAAGCGGAAATTTGCAATGGGATAAGGAAGGGATGCGGCATGTGCATTACCGAAGAGTGGTGCCGGCAAATTTTCAAGGAACAGGTTTCAGCAATGGCGTCTGCAGGAGTCGACTTCATCCAGTTGCTCGATCAGAATCTCGGCGGCGCGGCGTTATTGTGTTATTCGGAAGAACATTCTCATCCTCCGGCGCCGGGACGCTGGCAAACCGAAGCCATGAGCGGGTTATTACAGGAAATCAGCGGAAAACTCGAAACCTGTATTCTCGGAACCGAATGCGCGGCCGCTGAGCCATACATAAAGTTTCTGCAGCTCAATGATTCTAGACCGGTATTCACCTATCGGTTCGGGATGCCTGTCCCGGTTTACCAGTTCGTTTACCATCGTTATTGCAGTAATTTTATGGGAAATCAGACGGATGCTTCGAGACTCATAAAATGCCATGAATGCCCCGAAAATCTTCTCTGGCGGATTGCCTATGCTTTCAATGCCGGAGATTTATTATCGGTTACTTTGCGGGATCGCGGTATTATCGACTGGGGAGCGGCGGCGGACTGGAACTCTCCGCCCCCGGATCAGGAAACAACTGTTACCTTGATCCGAAACCTGAATCACGTGCGTAAGAGATACCCCGAGTTCCTGCTCAAAGGAATCATGATTAAACCGTTCATAAACGTCGAAGGAAGCAAATATGTTCTGCGGCTTGCCGACAGAGATGAGGTTATCGACTCGTTCACCCAGTCCGCCTGGGAATCTCTGGATGGACGACGCGCTCAGTTCATAACCAATTTTCTTCCGAAAACGCAAAAATTATCCTGCCGACTGCCTCAGGGAATGTGTGTATACATCGATCATGAAGCCAAGGAAGATGACTTTGAACTCAATATTCCCCCCTTGACTTCCATAATCGCGATCATAAAATGATAAGGAGATTAATCGCATGAATCGGAAAAACCGTTGTTTTACTCCGCCATTAGGCCAGACCCGGATACTCGGATCCATATCGACGTTGATGGATAATTTTTTTGAGCACAGAATTTTTTCCGATCATGCTCAACAAGTCGTTTACCGGGAAGCGGAAGATGCTTTCAGGAACCAAGTGGATGACCTTGACGGAATCACGGGAACCTGGCAGGGAGAATTCTGGGGCAAGTTGATTCTTTCCGCCGTGGGCGTGTGTGAATACACCGGAGATGAGAAACTTAAGGAATTCATCCGGCAAAGTGCTCATAATCTGCTTGCCCTGCAGGAGAGCGACGGGTATCTCGGCACGTATCGCGACAAAGAACGCGTTTATCCCGTCTCTCCTGTTCAGCTTGCCATGCTTCCCAAAGATAAACGCTGGTGCCGCTGGAATTGGAATATCTGGTGCCGCAAATATACACTTTGGGGATTAATCGAAACGTATCGCCTGCTTGGTGATCCGGAAATCCTCGCGGCCGCCGACAAATTCGCCGGTCAACTGATCGCCATGCTTCATGAAAAACGTATTCGAATCGCCGACACCGGAATGTTCGTAGGATTACCGAGTTGCTCCATACTGAAACCCATCATGTTGCTGTTCGACATAACCGGAAAAAAAGACTACCTGGATTTTGCGCTTGAGATAGCCTCCTGCGGGGAGGAGCAAAACGGACGCATACCCAATCTGATTACCAATTCATCCTGTTCATTGCCTCTCCATGAATGGTATCCGGAGGGACGCTCTTGGACGAAAGTTTATGAAATGCTCTCCTGCATGGACGGGCTATTGGAGCTTTATCGCCATACCGGCGAACCGAAATACTTTGATGCGGTAAAGAATCTATACCAACGCATCAAACAATTTGATTTGAATCCCATGTTCAGCGTCGGAGTCAATGACCAGCTTGGCGGTGCGGCCGAACGCATTAACTCCATATCGGAGCCTTGCGATGTCATACATTGGATGCGTATCGCGTCGGAGCTTTTCCTGCTCACAGGGAACAGTGAATATATGGACGATTTCGAACTGGCATATTGCAATTCATTTTTAGCATCGATCAATCGCTCGGGAGAGTGGGGATCGCGCGCGCTCCGTTCACACGGGCGGCATTATTATGGACCGGGACAGGTCGGCTTGCCTCACAATCATTGTTGCGTCAACAATATGCCGCGTGGATTCATGAATGCCGCCGCCATGGCCGTGACGTACGATAATTCCGGTATTTTCATAAATCTCTATTTCCCGTTTGAAGCAACAGTTCCACATGGGAAAGTGAAAATTTCCGGTAATTATCCGGCGCAGTGCGGCGCCATCGTAGACATCAGTCATAATACGGCCGGCAAGATTTATTTCCGTATTCCATCGTGGAGTAAGACCACACGTATTTGTTATAACGGAAAGGTATTTCATCCACAAGCGGGAATATTTTTTGAAGCTTCAATCGACGGGAATGCTCATTTTGAACTGACATTTGATCAGGAAATAAAAATAAAAGAACTTGAATACAAAAAGGATTCCCCGCAAGCTGAATTATGGTTTTTCCAGAAATTCGATTTTGATGAAAGCCCGCGTAACATGAATCCGGTTGTGCAATTAGATAAAAATGTCTGTACACTTCAATTCGGCCCCTTATTGCTGGCACGCTCGAAATACCTGAATTGTTCGGAGGATGAAATGTTCGCCTCGGAGTCGATTTACGGACAAAATGCAAAATGCAAATTGATTCCTCTGGAACACCCGGAAGTGCGTTACGCATTTACTGTGGAAATTTCCACGCCGGACGGAACCTTTCAAACCAACGTTTGCGATTATGCTTCCGCCGCCAACGAAATCATCCCGGATCCTCATTTTTTCAGCATCTTTTTCTAAGCGGCTTTCTCTGTTCCGAATGAGAGAACTATAATCACATTGAGTTTAAAACGAGCAAAAAGTTTTGCTTTATTTAAAGCCATCAATTTTCGGCAAAATATTGAAACATTTAACATTGTATTACACCTGATATCTCTGAGTAAAACTGACCAGGCTAATTTATTCCAATTAAATGTCAAATCGCTTTTTAGATTTTAGCTTATTTGCGATGCTGAATGACGTTTTGTGGAACAAGGCGCTACTGAAGTAGCGACTTTTCCGCAAGGCGACAGTCAGTTCGCAAGAAGCAAAATATAATAGCA
>JAVBRM010000017.1:0-10547 GCA_031548025.1 Victivallaceae bacterium
TTAAACAGCTGACGATGATCGTCGGATTCTATGAACAGGAGAATCAGGGATGGGCGCCGGTAGGGCAGACTATGAACGGATTGACGCACTACTGGCCGCGGGTGCTGTTTCGCCTGGGATATTTGACCAAGGTAGGAGCTAAAATATTTGTTTGCCCATCCGGCATGAATTATTCACGCGCCCAGGAGCTGTTAAATGCCGAAAAAGTGGACAATGACGGCAATACCTGGGGAGCTACACAATACGGAATCAACAGTTTCTTTGTAGGGCTGGGCTCTGGAACGCAATGGGTCAATGTGCACAATCCGCCGAGCGCGGACAAAGCGTACCCCGAGGGGGCGAGCGGCAAGATGTATCTGATCTCCCAAACCCGGCAGGCTTCGCAGACGATATTGATGGCGGATGCGCTTATTTTCAAACATTCGACCGGTCTGCCCGATTATCAGGCGACCACGGGATTGATTCAGGGCAGCGCCACCTTGTCATCTTCCAAAAATAACGATGTCGCATCGTCCGGGTATGCGATTGATTCGCGGCATGAAAATACCGCCAATGTCGCTTTCGTCGACGGCCATGTGGAGAACCGTAAAAATGCCATGTGGTATTACCAGGGAGCGGCGCAAGGCGCGTGCAATGTCGGAATCAATCCGACGGACAAGAAGCATAAGTATTTCCATCCCGAATACCGTTATTGAGAAGGTCGAAAATGAAAAGAATATTTACAATAGGTATAATGGTTCTGTCCGGATGCGTTGCGGCCGGCCCGACTGATCTGCAGCAGCGGATCGATGAAGCCGCTAAAAACGGACAGAAAGAATTGAAGTTGGAAAAAGGCGTTTACCGTTTGAGCAAAGGACTGCGCTTTCATCAGTTGAAGGATTTCACTTTTGACGGCGGCGGGGCGACGCTGGTCATGACCGACAATGTCATTGGTGTAGAGGTAGCCCAGAGCCGCAATGTGGTTTTGCGTAATTTCAAACTGGATTATGACCCGTTGCCATTTACCCAGGGCAAAATTATCGAGTTGGATCAAAAACAAAATCGCTTCAAGATCAAAATTGCGGAAGGGTATCCTCTTCCTCCACGCCTGGAACGTTTGAACGTGCATCTTTTTTCACCGGAGAACCGTGAGTGGAAACTCAATGCAGTGGAGTTCTTCAACACGAAACTGCAACGAGCCGAGGCGGATGGCGAATACTGGATCAAGTCCGGCATCAAGCTTGACGACTATTTGAAAACCGGCGACCTTTTTGCCATGGACTGGCGCGGTAACTATGGCGTAAAAATCAACGGCACTGAAAATTTCCGTATGAACGATGTGACGATTTATACGGCGCCCGGATTGGCGATTATCGGCCGTTTCACGACCGGGGAACAGATTTTTGAGCGTGTTGTTATTGGACGCGGACCGTTGCCGCCCGGCGCGACCGAACCGCGGTTGCTTTCCGCCGCAGCCGACGGCTTGAATTATGCTTATTGCGAAAAAGGTCCGCAAGTACTCGACTGCGATTTTTCTTATCAGGGTGATGACTCGATCAATCTCCATAGCGTGACGCTGCCGGTGGTCAAGATCGAGTCGCCGACACAGTTTCTGGTACTGCGTTCTTATCCGCGTGAAAGTTTTCCCCTGGTAGTCAAATCGGGCATGCGGTTGCGGGTACTGCGCAATGGTGATTTTGATCCGGTGGGCGAGGGGGTCATTCAATCGATGACCGTGACCCGGGAGACGATGGAGATAGCGGAAGTGAAGAAATTATTCCATCACTTTCGCCCGGAAAGCGATCCCAGACACACACTTTACCGGATTACGGTGAAAGAACCGCTGACCATTCCGGAGGGAGCATTCATCGACATTCCCGCGATTTGCGGCTCGGACTTCGTCATTCGAGGTAATTACTTTCACGATCATCGCGGGCGTGGAACACGGATCATGGCGTCTGACGGCGTGATCGAGAATAACCGTTTCGAACGGATCAAGCAAAACGCGATCACGGTTGGAGCCGAGTACGGTTTCTGGCGCGAGGCTGGTTGGGCGGAAAATGTGATGATCCGCAACAATAAAATCAAGGACGTGGGGACTGATACTCGCATGACTTCGCCGGACAGTTACGCCCCTGGTGCAATCTCATTGATTGTGCGCCCGGAGCCGGGAGTCAAGAACGTAGCATCGGGCAACCGCAATATCTCGATCATCGACAATGAAATAGATGGCTGTTCGGGAGCCGCGATCGTACTGCATGCGGTCGACGGAGCAACCGTTCGCGGCAATAAAATCAGCAATGCCTGCCGGGGCAATATCGACCGGGCCGGAAGCAATTACGGATTTAAAATTACCAAGGCGATTGAAGTTACACCCAGCGCGAAGAATATAAAAATTTCGGAGGAAAAATGAAAGCTATAATAGGTATATTGACTCTGGCCGCAGTTTTCAGCCTGAATGCGGCGGACTGGTTCGTCAATAATCAGAGCGGCTCAGACAGTAACGACGGCAAGAGCGAAACTACCGCGGTGAAGACTTTTGCCGCCGCCATGAAAAAAGTCCAACCGGGCGACACCTTGAATATTGCTAAAATCGCTTCGCCTTATTATGAATCGCTGATTCTGCGCGGCGACTTCGGCAAAGACGGCAAGGCTCTGACGGTAAACGGCAACGGCGCGGTGATCTCCGGATTGGTCAATCTGGACATGACCAAATGGGAGGTGAAAGGCAACGGCTTTTTCTACAAAACCAATAAATTTGCGAGTAATTGCAACCCCCGGTTGTTTGTTGCCGGCCAAGTTTTGCCGGAGGCTAAAGAGGAGACAAGCTGTTCGGCGGGAGCTTTTGTTTGGTGTAAGGATGGATTCTTTTTCCGTCCGGCAGAGGGCAAGGAGCTGAAGGATTACGCCTTACAAGGCTCGCTTCGTGATTCCGGCGTGGTCTTTAATCGTGCCAAAAATATCATTCTTAAGAATCTGATTTCCGAACACCACGCCAATGACGGCTTCAATCTTCACGGCTCCTGTCATTCGATCTGGTGCGAGGACCTGATCGGGCGTTTCAATGGCGACGACGGCTTCTCGGCTCACGAGGATGTCGAGGTATTTGTCCGTAATTCGGAATTTCACGACAATTGCTTCGGGATCGAGGATATCAATCTTTCGCGCACATTTTATACCAATGTCAAGTTGCGCAACAATCTTACCGGAGCCCGCTTCAGCGGCGGCGTCCACAGTCTGACCGCTTGTGCTCTGGAAAATAACCAGCGGCAGATCCGGGTCGATGCCGGTACGTCCGCGGTTTACCTGGGCGACAGCCGCGAGCCGGCGGCGTTTGACGGCGAATGCTTTATCAAAAACACCACCGTTACCGGCGGTTCCGCCGGGTTGGTCGTTACCCGCCGTGCCAAAGTAACGGTGATCTGTTCAATGCTCAACCCGAAAGAGACCGCAGTGGAACTCACCCCCGGTTCCGAGATGTTGATGATCGGCTCGATTCTGCTGGGCAAGACGCCGCTGGCGGTAAATCAGGCCAAACTTTCCGGCGATAAAAATCTTTTTTATCCGAATCAATTGAAAATCAATCAAAAAGCAGGCACGTTGGCGGAACTGCAAAGCGAAACCCAAAGCAACGCCAACTCCATCAGCGAAAAACCGGAATTCAAGAATGGCATGTTGATCAAGCAACCCTTCTCGGACAAAAGTCCGCGCATGATACTCGGCCCGGGATTTTAGAGCTTATCAACTAACTTCATGTGCAAGTTTTTTTAATTGATAATTGATAATTGCAACTATATCATAGCTTGCCCACGAAAGGCGGAGCGCCCTGCCTGGGCTTTCCGCTATCCATACATGCTTCCCTGAATTACGATAAATTTCTGTCATTTGTCGTCCTTTTTTATACTACTTTTGCCGTTACCATTATTAAAAATATTTATATTTAGTATGAAAAAAATATAAATATTTATTTAAGTCTTTTATTACAAATAGAATAATTGAATTTTTCGTCTGACTGGAGTCTAGTCAGTACCATCAATTTCATACTTTTATTCAACTTTTTCTTTGAAATCTTGCAAATAGTGTTTGTATTCTAAAATGACGACAATATAATATAACTGTACTAATAGGATGACCTCAAGATCGAGGTTGAAAATTGTTATATTTGAATGATTTGGAAGGCAAAATTCTTGAGCGCCTGAGGAAGTGGTCATGATTGAGTCTGCATACAAGTACTTGGCTTAAATTTTGAGTGTTTGAATGCATACTTGATTTCGAGAATTCAAGAGAGTGTTCTTTCATATTTCCGTGGGGGAAATATGAGGACATATAGGATGTCGTTTAACGAATTATCGCGGAATTTAAATATAACAATAACTGCCATTGAGGAGAATGGTGAAAAATGGGGACAAAAAAATGAAAGGCTTGTTTTTGGGATGGTAATTAAGCGAAAATTGTTCACAGAAACAATGACTAGATGGGATGTAAAATTTTTCCTGTTTTCTTATTTGCTGTAAAAGTCCGCATATCGGACTATTGCAGCTTTTTGTCGTTAATGAGAAAATATTGGAATTTTTAATGTTTCAGGGTGTGAAGGCACAATCAAAAACTTAACAAAAACCATAATTCAATAATAAAGGGAGGATTATGATGAGTACAGTGAGTTTATTTGTAGATCTTAATTTCGATGATAACGATCCGGATTTGGGGAATACCAAATTCAAGACCGTTCAAGATGCGGTAAATAAAGCCAAGGGGATGCTTTATGATGAGAATAACCCCGGCGCGGTTAAAGATGATGTGACGATTAATGTTGCCGCCGGCGTTTATGATGAAGTCGTTCTGTTTTCCAATGCAAACAACTCCAGCGCTCGCTTGACCCTCAATGGCTTGGATGGCACGGACAAGGCGGAAATTCGCGGAATTCAGTTCGCCGATCCGTCCTCTGCCGTCAATGGCTGGGCTACCCGCTTCAATCAGAATATAACCATCGACAGTTTCGCCATAGTCGGAACGGATGCGACACGGAATCTGATCACCACCATGTTGGCCGGCGATGGCCTGGATGGTCTTATTATTTCCAATAATGATCTCTCCGGATACGGTGATATGGCGGCGATGTATTTTGACGGTTCCACCAGTGCGGTTGAGATTTCCGGCAACACCATCGACGGCACGAATATCGGCGCGCCCGGATACGGTGGTCATGGTATCCGCTGGGATGGAGCCGGCAGCGTCTCGATTATCGATAATGATTTCGAAAATATTAACTATCATGGTATTTCACTGCAGAATTATGTCGGCGACACCGGCAATACCATCGATATTTCCGGAAATACGATGGATAACGTGGCGCGTAACGGAATCCAGTTTGGCGATTGGCGCGCGGCTGACAGCAATACTCAGTTTGTCGTTACCGGCAATGATATTTCGACAATCGGTAATGACGGTAATGACGGCGCGATCAAATTCCATCCGAATATTGTCGGCGGGACTGCCAATGCGAATTGGGATATTTCCGGCAACACCCTCTTTTCCGAAAACGGGGGATCGCTTACTTTCCTGAACAATACGGTGATTCCGGTTAATACAATCGATATCACAGGCAATACTCTGGAATCCGGAGTCAACAATTTCTCGGCCGGTCCTGTTGCCCTTGACGGTGATGTGACAGCCATAATTAACTCAGGAACTACGGTCAACGGATATACCGGCGCCACTGACACGGATGTTTCCGGCAATGTTTCCATTGAACTCAACGGAACTGCCAATTCCAATTCAATTATTCAGGGCTTGAACGGCGGTTCCGCCGGGTCGGTCTCCATTACCATCAATGGTATAGTTGGCGACGGCAGCACGATCTCCTTTGGGACCGGAACAGTTACCGGCGACGGCGTATTTTCCTTCAACGGCACGATCGGGGACAATGTTATCATCGACGGCAACGGCGTGGGCGGAACCAGCATACTGGAACTTGGCGACGGCACCAGCGGCGGTACTTTCCAGGGATTCACGGAGGTGTATTTCCAGAATACCGGAGCGCTTGATTTCGGTACCATCAATACGACCGGGACTGGAACTGAATTTTTCTTTGATCCCAACTATGATTTCTCCCAGCTCTCCGGAACTTTGACCGGGTTTGGTGTAGTCACTGTCGACGACAGTGTGGTTCAGGATCTGCGCGACGCTCTCGATGTCGGTGGCGGAATCATCTTCAACGGCAGCATCGGAAATTATGACGGCGATCAGTCGCACATTATTTTTATCGACAACACCTTGGCGACCGCCACCAGCGGCACGATTACCGCTTCGGCCGATTTACTTATCGAAAACTTCAGCGTTAATTCCTCGTTTGGTTCCCCTGTGGATGTTCAAGGCGCCACTACCATCGAAAACGCGGCCGGTAGTTTCCTGGGATTTGCCAATGGGCTATACTCTGTCGGCGACATCAGCATTACCAACGGCGTAGGAGGTTCCATCTCCGGCAATAACGGTCCTCTTGGGGGATCTGACTTAATCTCCGACGGTATTATCAGTATCGTTAACGATGGACATATGGCGCTCAATGTTAAAGGGAATGAAGTTATTATTTCCAGCAATACTTCACTGAACACCCTGGCCGGAAAAATTGACGGCGTCTCGATCCAGGTCACCACCAATACCGGCAGCATCAACGCCGACTTCGGCAGCAGCACCACCGATTTGATCATGTTGACCAACAACACGGATGGCGCTCAGGCGGGGATTGTGGACGGCTGTACCTTCACCGTCGACGCTTCCCAGGGCACGATTCTGTTCACCAACAGAGGCGGAGTGATTTCCGATACCGCGTTCGTCGGGCACACGATTGTCTTGCAGGGAACCGAGGCGACGATCACCGGCGATTTGGAATTCACCGGCACCAGTATCGTGTTTGGCGATACACTGGTCGCCACGCTTGACAATGCGGTTATTTCCTTCAGCGGACTTTTCCAGAATATGGGAACTATTTCCGTGGACGCCGCTCAATTCAGCGAATCGCTTGTCTTGCTGATCGATAATAAAGGCAGCGGCGTCGGCAAATACGGCAATGTCGTCTTCAGCGGCGAAGATCTGGGATACCGGTTCGTCGAAGTGTCCGGCGACCTCTATGCCACCGATATCGCGATGGATATGCTCTATCTGGACAGCAGCTGGACTACCCAGGGTTTCCTGGAGCCGGTTTCGCTGGCCAATGGCGGCACCGCTTATTACGGTTTCAACGCCTATTCGGACCTCGGCGCGGTAATCACTGCTTCCGCCACCACCGGCGTTACCTCCATCGGTGTCAATGCCGACTCCGTATCCCAGTGGCCGATGTATGACAACCGCGTCGATGCTATAGCCAATTCCCTGACCAAGGATCTGGCCTTTGTATCGGTTGACGGCAACGCGGTTTCGCTGATTTCCGAAGAGTGGACTGCTCCCGAGGGCTATTCCAGCATCAAGAGCAACTTGACCATCGGAGAAGGGGTTACCCTGAATCTGACTCCCGTGATGAGCGTCTCGATGGTCGGTGGTATCCTGCTGATGGACAATGCCGCGAAGGATATTACTCTTCAGGTTGACGGAACCCTGGTCACCGGCGGCGGCGAATACGGTTCGGATGCGACTGGCGCTACGAATAAGGTTATCGTCGACGTCACCGACACCGGCAAGTTCATCTCTGGCGATGTTTCGTTCCTGACGAATAGCGAGTTGAACGTAACCGGTACCGGCACAGCGACCACCAAAATGACTGATATTCAGTTTGCGGCAGTTAACGTTGACTTGGGTGGACTGGTGGATATGGTCGGAACCAATGTCGCCATACTCGGCACAGTCGCGCTGAGCGGAATAGAAGCCATGACGGTCACCGATTCAGTATTTTCTGCCGGGATGGCCAACAGCAACAAGGAAGTCACCTTCACCGATTCCGATGCCATGATCACCACATTGTCCATTCAGAGCAATGAATTCAATGTTTCCGGTGGAACGCTCCAAGGCAATTTTACGGAGATCGCTCTCGGCGCAGAGCTTAATATTGACGGCAGTCTGGTACAGATCACGAGTGTTAACAACAACGGTACTATCAATATCACTGGCGACAGCACGGTAGTCGGAAATCTCAGCGGTACGGGCGTTGCTAACCTGCAGAATGCACATCTTGGGACCACGAACGCTATCGATACGAATATCACGGGAAGTAGCCTCATGATGGTAACGGGAGGCGTTAACTCCATTACCGATGCTCAAATTACCAGTGCGATATTTGGGGTAGCGGACGCGGACCTCACATTGGATAATTCCAATATATCGGCCGAATTTGTGGTGCTCGGGGACAGCAATAGTAATCTGGTAATGGATGTGGACAGTCTGATTACCGCGTCGTCAGCTTTCGCAAATCTCGGCGCCATCACGCTGGCGTTGACTGTGGATCAGAGCAACGAATTTTTCGTGACGAAGATGGTCGATGTTACAGCTACCACCGACTTCGGTTCACTGTTCCTGCAGGTCGGCAGCGATGCTCCGGTTACATCGGAGAATTTCGTGGTTCGCGACTTCGATCTGTGGTTCAACAATTCCGACATGACCACGGTTTTTGTGAACAACGTGGATTACGTCGGTTATTTGACCGGTGAAGAAATTGGCACAGATACTGGAATCTTCTACAACTTCAACGCGTATCTCGAATATGACGCGACGGTAGTTCCGACCACTTCGGCGGTTGAGTTCACCGGCGGCAATTACACTGCCGACATGGCGTTCGTTGACCGTGTTTTCTCGATCAACGGCCTCGTGACATTCGCCAACGTGACCGGCGGCGAAGTGGAAATGGTAACCGATGCGGTGATGACCAACGTCACCCTGACCATCGACGCCACTTCGACCGACGCCCTGATGGTCTTCACCGGGACGGGCATCGCGGATGTGACGGATCTGATCCTGACCGGCGGCGCTGCCCTGACCGGCCGCGGCAAGTATCTGATCAGCGAAGGCTGGAGAGACGATGTATTTGACATCACTCTGGACGGCGTCAGCTATACCCTGGGTATTGCCTATGACGGCAAGAAGTTCACCCTGGAAGGCGAAAATCTGTATCTGCAGTATTCGAACGACCAGTTCAATTATCGCGGCACAACGCCTATCCTGACGAACTCCTTTGCGTTCGTGGGACGTGACCTGAGCAATTCACTCTATGATGAGGTTCTGAACAGCAGAGAATTGCCCGCGGTGACGATTGACAACAGCAGCGCTCCCATCGATCCCGGCGCCCGTATTTACGGCGGCCATCTGATCGACGGCGATGTTTACATCTCCGGCCATTTCGTGACCAGTCTGGCGATTACGGAAGACGTCTCGGTGACCGGCGGCGTAGTCGGCGGCAGCCGTATGGAGCCCACTTATGACGGCGCCACGACGGTATCCATGCGGACCAATATCGCAATCGAAACCACCGGCGACGTCGGCTTTGTGGTCGGCGGCAACCAGGTAATGGGCGGCAACGTCTCGACGAACGGTGACAAGTACGTCATCCAGATCGACGGCGGCAACTTCACGAACTGGATTTGCGGCGGTTCGGTAGCGTCGGGCGATGCCTATGTGGCGGCGTTCGGAGCTCAGACCCAGATCGTAATCAACGACGGCACCTTTGCCAAGGCAATCTACGGCGGCGGTTTCTCACAGAACGGCGGCGAGCTGGACTTCTACGGCAAGACCAACATCACGATCAACGGCGGCGAGTTCTTCGGCAACATCTACGGCGGACATGGAGCCAGTGGCGCCATGCAGGACGGCACAGCCTGGATCTATGGTGATACGAACATCACGATCAACGGCGGTACCTTCCATGGCAGCATTTTCGCCGGTTCCTATGACAACGGCCGTATCAGCGGCACCACGACTCTGACGTTCACCGGCTCGAATTTCGTGGTTGAAGGCCGGGTCGAAGGCGATTCTTCGAACGCGGGTTATTGGGACAAGAGTTATGTCGGCAGCGATCGCATTCTGATCTTCGACAACGTAAGCAACAACTTCGGAGCCAGCTCGATCGACAATTTCGACGTAGTTGAATTCAAGAACTCGCAGGTCGCCCTGACCGGCCAGGATATTGACTTCTCGGATATTGTTGAATGGTCGTTTGACTTCGGCAGCGAGCTGACCGGTTTCGCGTCCAACGATCTGACCGACGATACGCTGAACCTGACCGGCTGGCAGAATCAGATCGGCAGCAACGAATGGACTGTCATGAGCGGCACGGGTTACGTCGGTTTCGACCAGATGGACGTGATCGGCGATCTGCAGTTCACCTGGGATGCCGCCGGTTACTACCTGGCGTCCTCCGGCAGTGACACCTTCAAGCTGTCCCTGGACGGCGACGATATGAAACTGGCCAAACTGGCCTGATAACTTAGTAATAACAAGGAGACCAAAAATGGAAAAATTCGAATATGAAGCTCCAGAATTGATCGAAATGACCGAGGCGATTCCGACCGTAAAAGGCGCGTCCTTCGACCCCGGCGGCGACGTGATCAATTAATCCATCGCAACGATCAACACGGTCCGGCAAAACC
>JAVBRM010000079.1:0-81532 GCA_031548025.1 Victivallaceae bacterium
CGCCATGCCAACGGCATCGGGCTGAAAGTCAATGCCGGACACGGCATCGATTACTGGAATATCGCCGGAATCCTGGAAATACCTCATTTGCAGGAACTCAATATCGGGCACAGCATTGTCGCCCGGGCGGTGATCGTGGGCCTGGAAATCGCCGTGCGGGAAATGATCAATCTGATGCGTCCGTACAGCAAATAAGCCGGGGAGGGAGACTAATCTATGGCCAATACGATTTTGCACAATCTCTTTGACTACGCGGTGACCAACGGCGCGTCCGATATCCATATCAAGGAAAACGCGCCGGTGGCGGTCCGGCTCGACGGCGAAATGATCAGCACCGATTTCGTACCCGATTACGAGATGCTGACACGTTTCCTGCACGAGGTAGCCAATGAGGCGCAGATTGCGAATTTTGAAAAAACCGGCGACCTCGACATTTCCCATTTGGAGGACGAGGTCGGTCGGTTCCGGTTGAATATCCACCGGCAGCGCAATTCGATCAGTATGACTTTGCGGCACGTGAAAAACAAGCTGATGACTTTTGAAGAACTGGGCCTGCCGGTGATACTGCGTTCCATTTCCGAACGCACTCGCGGCATCATCATTATGACCGGGACCACCGGTTCCGGTAAATCGACCACCATGGCGGCGATGCTTGAGCATGTCAACGTCAATTTCAGCCGCCATGTCATTACCATCGAAGACCCGATCGAATATGAATTCGAAGACAAAAAATCGTTTTTCGAACAGCGCGAAGTCGGTATCGATACTGAATCTTTTGCCAGTGCGTTGAAGCACGCGCTGCGGCAGGACCCGGATATCATCATGGTCGGTGAAATGCGCGATCGCAACAGTTTTGAAGCGGCGCTTCAAGCCGCCGATACCGGGCATCTGGTGATTACCACCCTTCACGCCTCGAATGCTTCGCAGACGGTTACCCGTATTCTCGACTTTTTCTCCCGCGACGAGCAGGATCAGATCCGTGAAGCGCTGGCCGGCAACCTGGTGGCAGTGGTTTCCCAACGGCTGGTTCCGCGCGCCTTTGGCGGTGGCCGGGCACCCATCTGCGAAATCATGATCAATATTCCGTTGGTATCCAAGCTGATTCTTGATGACAAGCTCGAAAAGCTCTCGTCCGCGATTGCCGCCGGCCGCAACGAGGGGATGCAGACTTTCAATCAGGATCTTTACGATCATGTCCAGGATGGGCTCATCACCGAAGAAGACGCTTTGCTGGCGTCGGACAATCCGGGACAGTTGAAGATGAATTTCCAAGGAATTTTCCTGTCGCAGGGTGACAGCCAGATCGTTGGTTAATTTCTGTATTGGATTTGACGAATTCTTGTATAACTTGCAAAGAATCATCTTTGAAATGCCGACTGTCCGGTGCTTAATTATAATATACTGAGCCAACCTTGTTTATTGACGGGGTTGGCTCTTTGATAATCAAATCAGGTGTATTTTATAATGATTAACTGGAAACGAAATCTCTTTTTTGTCTGGCTTTCTCAGCTTTTGACACTGGCGGCTTTCAACATGATCGTGCCGTTTATTCCGCTGTTCATGCGCGACGTCCTGAAAATGGAGGATATCCAAACTCGTGGGGCGTGGGTGGCGGCGTTTTATTTTGCCGGACAGGTGGGGTTTTGTATTTCGACTCCGGTGTGGGGGACTCTGTCCGACCGCTATGGGCGTAAAATCATGCTGTTGCGCGCCAGTTTGATCAGCGGCCTCCTGATGCCGCTGATGATATTTGCACCGTCGGCGGTGTTTCTGGTAGGATTGCGTTTTATCATCGGCTGTTTCTCGGGGGTTTCCAACGCGGCCCAGACCCTGATCTGCAGTTCCACGCCGGAGGACCGGCACGGAATGGCCTTCGGGGCCCTGAGTTCGGCATTCTGGAGCGGCAATATGCTTGGCTATGTGCTGGGCGGGGTGGTGATCAGCAAGTTCGGTTTTACCTGGAGTTTTATTACTTCCGGGTTGTTGTGCCTGACTGCGGTAACCATGATTTTGCTGTTTGTACGCGAGGATTTTGTTTACCGGCCCAAGAAGTATGGCAAGGCGTCACGCGATCGATTGAAGCGTCTCTCGCCGCGCAAGATTCCATTTCCTAAATTCAGTTATCTGGTCTGGAGTATCCTGATGCTGTTCATGCTGCTGGGGATTGTCCGGATTTTTGACAATCCGTATGTGGCCATGCAGGTCGAAGTGATTAACGGAGCGGCGGATATCGCCAAATGGACGGCGATCATCAGCGCCCTGGCGGCAATCGCCGGAATCGGTTCCGGGCTGCTGATGGGACATTTGAGCGACCGTTTCCCGGCGAATAAAATCATCCTCCCGGCTTTTATCGGATCGGCGGCAATGATGGCGCTGCAAGGGGCCGCGGTCAATCTGCCGATGCTGGGCGGAGCGCGTTTTTTCAAGTACTTCTTTGCCAGCGGAATGGACCCGATATTCCAGTCGATGCTGTCCCGTGCGGTTCCTAAAAACAAGCGCGGAGCCGCATTCGGCTTTTCTGCCAGCTGCCGGACGGTTGGAGCCCTGCTGGGGTCGGCGCTGAGCGGTGTTGTTGTTTATCAACTTGGGGTACGCTCGGTATTCTATGTCGGCGGAATTCTCTTCCTGATCCTGTTGCCGCTGGTGCTTCTGGTCATCAAACTGAGCAAAAAGTTCAAAGTCAGTTGAGTTTCAGCTCATAGATATAATCGTCGCAGATGAATCCGCCGCCGATATCTATGGTTTCCTGCGAATAGGGAGTCCAGCCGGCGGCCTGGTAAACCTTCATCGCCCGCTGGTTGGCTTTGTTGACATTGAGCTTCAATCGCTCAAGACCGTGCTTGATGCCCCAGTCCCGAGCGAATTCCAGCAGTTTTCTGCCGAGACCCAGGCCGCGAATATTGCTGTCCAGATATATCTTGTTCAGCTTGCCGGTTTTGTCGCCGAAATCGGTCAGGGTGATATAACCGATGACCTGGCCATCAAGCTTGACCAGGTGAAAGATCTCGCCTTTGCGGCGGGCTTCTTTCAATGCTTCGATATTGTAATGATTGGCGAGCATATAATCCACCTGGGCGGGCGGGACCATCGAATTGAAGACGCCGGGCCAGATACGGATCGCCAGCTCCCGGATTGCCGGGAGTTGATCATCGCCGATTTCAAGGATTTCCAGATTCATTTTTGACACCTTATTTGACATGAAAATTGATGTTTGCCTGCCGCGACCTGATGGCATGAACCATCCGGCAGTACGACTTCAGCGGTTTTACCATCTGGAATTTCGACTTCCAGCTCGAAGTTATCGCCGTTGTGCTGCCAGCGGCTGGCGATACCCTGATGACTGGCTTCGACGGTGTCCAGGTCCGCCGGGACCATGGGCTTGATTCTGACCCGTTTGAAGCCGGGGGCTTCTTCCAGCGGCGTGATGCCGGCCAGATACTGGTACATCCAAGCGCTGATATCTCCGAACATGATATGATTGCGCGAGGAAGTGCCTTTCCAGTTTTCCCACAGAGTCGTGGCGCCGAGGCGTAACCAGTTGACCCAGCCGGGATATTCAGGCTGAGTGATAATCCGGTAAGCTTCGTCGATATAACCGTTGTCGGCCAGGACCCGCGGCACGTATTTGGCTCCGAGAATCCCGAAATCGGCGATGAAATTGATATCTTTGACTTTGGCCGCCAGCCGGGCCGCCACCGCCGGTCTTTCTTCTTCGTCGACCAGCCCGTGATAAAGGGCCGTAGCCAGGGAAGTCAGGCCGTCGTCGGCATAAACCCCGTCGCCGTGATAGAATTTACGGTTGAAGGCCTTGCGGATGGCGGCGGCGTCCGTCGTGAATTTTTTGACGTCGTCCTCATGGCCCATCAGGGCGGCGCATTTGCCCATGGTCACGGTGTCGCAGTAATAATATCCGGTGGAAGTCACCTGTACCGGCGCCATTTTTTCCTGATTGTAAGCGCACCAGTCACCGAGCCCGAAATCGAGCAGGTGGTCCACGCTCATGATCCGGCAGAATTCCATATACTTTTTCATGGCGTCGTAGTTTTCGCGAATGGTTGTCGTGTCGCCGGTGAAAACATAGATGTACCAGGGGATCATGATCAGCGCGCTGTCCCAGGCGGGACCGCTGCCCCAGTTGAAGCCCCAGCCGCCGGAAGGTACGATGCCCGGCAATTGGCCGTTCGGCCTCTGGACGTCGCGGAGGCTCTCCAGCCATTGACGGTACGAGGAGGAGGCGTCGAAGTTGAACAAACCGGTTTCGGCCGCCAGCAGCGCGTCGCCGGTCCAGCCGTTTTTCTCGCGGTGCGGACAGTCGGTGGGAATGCCGGTGAAATTGCTGAGGTAGGACCAATATGTACATTTTTGCAGAGTATTCAGATCCGCGTTGGAAGACTTGAAATGACCGATCGTGTCGAACGAGGTATAGACCACCTGAATCTCAAGTCCGGCGATCTCGCCTTCGCCTTCGATAGCGACCTCGACATAGCGGAAGCCGTGATAAGTGAAACGGGGCGAATAACTTTCGATACCGCCGCCTTTGGCGATAAACTGGTCGGTCTGGAAAACACCTTCCTTGATAAACATGGCGATATGTTTTTGATCGATATTTTTGGCGTCGTCAAGAATTTCGGCGTATTTCAGGGTGAATTTGGTTCCGGTGGCGGCCTTGACCGGAATGGCCGACCAGCCGGTGAGGTTTTGCCCGGCGTCGAAAATAACACTGCCGGAGTTCGTCCGCCAGAAATCGACCGGCTTCAGGGTCTGCATGACTTTGCACGGCGGCATGAATTGCGGAGTCAGGATTCCGCCGGGCGGATAAACCATGCGGGCAAAATCCCATTGCGAATCGTCGAAATCCCGCTCAAGCCAGCCGGTCGGTTCAAGTTGGGAGTCGAAAATTTCACCGTTACGGAGGCCGTCGAAAACCAGGCCGCCGGTACTGATTTTCCACGAAAGGTCGCTGACGCAGACGATGCCGTTGTCATCTTCAAGCTGCAGAAGCATTTTCGGGTAATCGCGCCAGGAAACTTTGTCGAAGTGCCAGACTTCCAGGCTGTGGGTATTGTACCAGCCGTTGCCCAGGACGGCGCAGACCACATTGTCGCCGTCCTGCAGATAACCGGTTGCATCCAGCGTTATATAACGGCTGCGGCGGTCATACTGGCTGACTACCGGATCGAGGACTTGATCGCCGACTTTTTTACCGTTGAGATAGAGTTCATAATAACCCAGTCCGCAGATATGGATACGCGGATTGGCTCCTCCGCGATACTGAAAAACCTTCCTGAAGTAAGGGGCCGGAATTACCGGATAACGGAAACTCGCCAGAATTTTTTTACCTTGGCCGATCCATTTGGCATCCGCCGAAAAAGGATACTGAATATTCTCGTTCATAATCTCACCATTGAAAAATTGTGTTGATAATATAAGCGTGATGAAGGATAATGCAACTTTTTCCGTGAAAATTGGGGTCTGGTATTGGCATAAATGTGGATTTTTGGTTATAGTGAATAAAAAAGGATTTTTATGAGTGCGATACTGGCTCCCGCGATTGTGATGCCGCCATGGCTGCAGAAGATTGAACAGGAAAATCTCGGCAAAGCCATGGATGATAAAGAAAAACTGCTTTTTGCCATTATGCTGGCGAGTGAAAACGTGCGGCAAGGGCATGGCGGGCCGTTTGGCGCGGCGGTTTTTGAGCTGGATACCGACCGGTTGGTCGCAGTCGGCGTGAATTCGGTGGTGCCTGCCGGGCAGTCCTGGGCGCACGCCGAAATGATCGCGTTAACCAACGCTCAGAATAAGCTTGGAAACTTGTGTCTGAAAGGCTGTGTGCTGGTGGCCAGTTGCGAACCGTGCGCCATGTGCTTCGGCGCCACTCCGTGGAGCGGAGTCGAGATGCTGATTTACGGAGCTCCCGGTGAAATGGCGCGCGAACTTGGTTTCGACGAAGGCGACAAAGTCAAGGATTGGCATAAATCCCTTGAAGCCAGAAATATCAAAGTAATCGGCCCCATGCTCATCCCCGAGGTCAAAGAGCCCTTCGAGCTCTACCATAGAGAAATCTACTGACTTCTCATAATTGAAAATTGAAAATTGAAAATGGAAAATCAGGAAGAGAAAATCATTGAATTGAAAATTGAAATAAAGAAGTGGACATGGCCTCTTTAATTTTCAATTTTCAATTGTCCATTTTCAATTAATCTAATCACATCCAGGTGCAGACGCCGTCTTCGGCGTGCTTGCGGAGGACGTTGCGGCGGATTTTGCCGGAGTAAGTCTTGGGCAGTTGTTCGACGAATTCCACATAACGCGGATATTTGTAGGGAGCGGTCAGCGCTTTGGTATGGCGCTGGATGTCTTTGCCCATGGCTTCGGTCGGTGAATAATCCGGTTTCAGCACGACATAGGCCTTGATCACGATGCCGCGGATCGGGTCAGGGGCACCCACCACCGCGACTTCATGCACCGCCTGGTGCTGCATGATGATATATTCGACTTCGGACGGACTGATCCGGTAACCCGAGCTCTTGATGATATCGTCGTTACGGCCGGCAAACCACATAAAGCCTTCGGCATCCTTGCGGGCTTTGTCGCCGCTATAGTAAAAACCGTTGATAAAGGCCTCTTCGTTGGCTTCGTCATTGTCGAGATAGCTGGTGAAAAGTCCGATCGGAGTGTATTCGCCCATTTTGATGGCGATACGGCCTTCTTCACCATCCTGAACCGGCTTGCCGTCCTCGTCGTGAAGTTCGATATGCCAACCCGGAGTCGGCCTGCCCATGGAACCGGGCCGATAGGGCATTTCGGGAATGGTACAGGTCATGCAGACGGTTTCGGTTTGCCCGTAACCTTCGTAAATCAACTGTCCGGTACCTTCCTTCCAGGACTGAATGGTTTCGCTGTGAATGCTTTCTCCAGCGGTAAAACATTTTTTCAATTGGCTCAGGTCGTGTTTCTTCAAATCGCAGAGCACCAGCATCCGGTAGATGGTGGGAGCGGCGCAGAATGAAGTGACGCCGTATTTTTCCATCAGCGGCGGCAATTCTTCCGGGATAAATTTATGGCGGAAATCGCAAACGAACAGACATGCTCCGGCGATCCATTGACCGAAATATCCGCCCCAGGTGATCTTGGCCCAGCCGGTATCGGTCCAGCAGAGATGCAAGTCGTTGCTGGTCAGG
Source organism: Victivallaceae bacterium (assembly GCA_031548025.1). Taxonomy (GTDB): domain Bacteria; phylum Verrucomicrobiota; class Lentisphaeria; order Victivallales; family Victivallaceae; genus UBA5239. The sequence goes on from JAVBRM010000079.1 coordinate 7,185, forward strand.
CGCTGCCAATAAGTGGCGGTAACCAGGTGTCCCATTGGGTAAGCATGGTTATGCGCGGCCATTTTTGGGTATTTGCTGGTGCCGGAGGTGAACCAGATCAGCATACGGTCGTCGGCCTTGGTCCGGATGGGTTCCGGAGTATTGACCTTGTAAAGAGATTCGCGCGGCATTTTCCGGCATTCTTCTTCATAACTGACCCAGCCGGGCTTTTCGCCTTCGGCCAGCAGCATATGCTGGAAAGTCGGGCATTCATTGAAAATTTCTTCGAATTTGACCGCGTTGTCCACATCGGTGATGACCATTTTGAATTTACCCGCTTCCATGCGGTGCTTGATATCCAGCGAGGTCAGCAGCGGCGGCAGCGAGCATTGGACGATCCCCAATTTGATCAGGGCGATCGAAAAAATCCACCATTCGGGGATTCGCGGAAGCATCATGGCGACGGCGTCGTTACGGGTCAGCCCCATATTCAAGAGAATATTGGCGGCGCGGTTGGAAAGATGGCTGATATCCAGAAAGGTCAGCTTGCGTTCCACACCGTATTGATTGCACCAGATCATGGCCAGCTTGTTGCGATCTTGCGCCGCGCGCATATCGATGATGTCATATCCGAAATTATAATAATCCGGAACCTCGATACGGAAATCCGAATCCGTTTTGCTGATCATAGCTGCCATGTTACAATTATTCCTGAATTTAAATAAATTTGAGTAATATAATCGGCGTAAAGTCAAAAGTCAAGCTCAAGCAAACTTTTTTATTATTGGTTTTCGCAAATTGCCGTATTGACAATTATCGGGGATGGCTGTATAATATGTTGAACATATTGGATATATTTATGGAAAATTTACCGGAATTGAAATCGACGACGCTGGCGGACGGCGTGGAAAACTGCTTGCTTGAGTACATTCAGAACTCCGGCTTGCGTCCCGGCGATCCGATGCCGAAAGAAGAGGAACTGGCGGCCAATCTGAATGTCAGCCGCCATATTGTCCGCGAAGGAGTCAGCCGCCTGAAGTCGTTGGGACTGTTGGAGTCGCGGAAGCGCCGCGGCATGATTGTCAGCCGCCCCAACGCCTTTGCGGGAGTCTCCAAGCTGGCGGAAGCCAGGTTGTTCTCGCCGGAGGAATGCCGGGAATTCATGGGCATTCGCGCGGTAATGGAGTTGGGGATGACCGATTTTGTTTACGAGAAAAAAACTCCCGAAAAGATTACGGAACTGAGAAAACTCGCCGGGCATCAGCAGATCAACCGTCCGGAGCTGGAAATCGATTTTCACAGTGCGCTTTTCGGTATCGGCGGCAACCGCATGGCAGGTGAGTTCAGAAGGATTCTGGCTACCGCTTTCGGGCCGATCCTGGAAAGTGGCCGGGGTTCCGGTTACAAAGGCATAACGCCGACACATCACGAAATCTGCGACACTCTGGAAAACGGTTCACTGGCGGAATTCCGCCAGATCATGAAAGATCACCTTAAGCCATATACCAACTGGTGAAAATGAGCGACAGGACTAAACAAGATATTGAATTGCGGGAGCCGCATGACGGTGCGGAGACTTATTTGCTTCGGAAGGACTGGAAAGAAACGGCTCGTCTCCGGGCGGCTCGAAGCGGCGCCGAATGTATCAAAGACGACAACCTGGCCTTTCCGCTGGGAGTCAATTTCACTTGGGATTTTGCAGGAGACGCGAAATTTCAGGTGGAGATTGCGACAGACCCGGAGTTTCGGACTATCGTGAAAAGCATTTCCGGTTCGACGGGTTGTTCGGTGTTCAATCTAGAAACCGGACGGGAATATTTCTGGCGTGTCCGCGCTGTTTTGGCATCGGGTGAAGAGGTGCTTTCGTCGGTACGGCATTTTCGGACTTCGGCGGAAACACCGCGGTTGATCCGGGTTCCGGATTCCGCTCCGGTCAATATCCGTGACCTCGGCGGCAAGAACCTGAAAAACGGCGGGCGTACCCGGCAGGGACTGGTTTTTCGCGGGTCGGAGCTGGATGGCGAATATGCGATCGCGGAAAGTGGACGGGAATTCCTCTTGAATGAGCTTAAAATCCGCACCGACCTGGATTTGCGTTATCCGAATCAGGTCTGCAGCAGGACTTCCAGCGTATTGGGAGATACGGTACGGTGGCTCCATCGCCCCGTCGACGCTTATCAGGGCTTTACTCCGGAGCAGAATCTTATTTTTCGCGATACCATAAAGGTTTTCGCGGATGAAGCCAATTATCCGATCTATTTTCATTGCAGCGGCGGTTCGGACCGTACCGGCGAAATTGCGTTTCTGCTGAATGCCTTGCTGGGGGTGGACGAGGAAGAGGCTTTGCAGGACTATGAACTCAGTTCATTGTGCTTTTTCCCGCGTTCTCGAACGATTGGATATTTTCAGAAGTGGTTGGCCGGGATTGCCGGATTTGCCCCGGAAACGGATTCTCTCCTGAGAAAAGTAGAGAAATATCTTCTTGCCATTGGTATAACGGAAGAGGATTTCATGGTAATTCGAAACATAATGACTGAATAAGCAAAGGGTTAAAATGTTCAACAGCATTCAAAAGAGAGTTATTGTCCCTTTTTCCGGGGAAGTGCCGCGGGCCGGCGAGGCCGGTAGTGTTGTCCTGAATGACGGACGGATTTTGCTCATTTACAGCCGCTTCACCGGCGGCGGGGCCGATCATGATGTTGCCGACCTTTATGGCGGCATCTTCGACCCGGTTTCGGGTAAGATCACGGAGGAAAGGGTATTTGTGCCCAATGACGGCGCTTTGAACCAGATGAGCGTGAGCTTGGAACGGCTTCGGGACGGCAGTATCGGTATGGTGTATATCCGCAAGACCGATGCCCATTCCGATATTATCCTGTTCTGCCGCAGCACCGACGAAGGCGAGACCTGGAGCGAACCGGTCAACTGTGTGGAAAAATATTCGCAATATCCGTATTGGGTGGTGAATAACGATCGTTTGAGGCAGTTTGCCAATGGACGTCTGGCGATTCCGGTCAATATTTATCAGGATAATATTGAGAGCAAGGGCGAAAAATTGCCGTCGCTGATCGCGATGCTGTATTCCGATGACAACGGAGCCGAATGGAAATTATCGGAGTGCGTCAAGATCGAAGATGAAAATGTGGTTCCGCCGCACCGGCTGGCGGCTCAGGGAGAAGAAATATGGCGGGAAACTTCTTCGCATCCTTACCGCAATCAGGAGCCGGGAGTGGAAGAGTTGCCGGACGGCCGGGTATTGCTGTGGTGCCGGACTACCTGCGGTTATATGTATCAGGCTTATTCACTGGACAAGGGCGAAACTTGGGGCCCACTGAAGGCGGCACTGGATATTGTTTCACCATGCGGTCCGCAGTCGATCCGGCGGATACCCGGCCTGACCCGGTTGATTTGCGTTTACAACGACCGGCGTCATGTCGAATTCGGCAACGGCGACAAGCATTGGAGCTGGCGGACTCCGCTGACCCTGGCGGTCAGTGACGACTGCGGGCGCTCCTGGCGCAATCTCGGACAGTTGGAGAACGAAGAGCATAATTACTGCTATACCTCCATACTATTTAAAGATGATGAAGTAATTCTCACTACCTACGAGTCGGAAAACCCCGCGCTTGACAAGCGCCGCAATCTGGCGTCGTTCAAGTATATCGGGATCAAAACGCAGCAGATTACCGCGGGGCTGCGGGTATTGTTTTTCGGTTCGTCGATCTGTGCGTTTCGGGGCGAACTGAAAACCGCGTCGATGCGGATCGGCGAATGGCTGACGACGTGTGCCAGAGAAAATATGGTGATCAACGCCGGCGTCCCCGGCAACACCACAGAACTGGGGCGGGAGCGTTTGACATCCGATGTTCTGGCGCGCAAGCCGGATATCGTGGTGATGAGTTTCGGAATCAACGATTCGATGATCGACGTCTGGAAAGATGCCGACAAACCAAGATTGACTCTTGAGCGTTATTGCGAAAATCTTGAGTTTATGATCGGAGAAATGAAGAAGCAGGGCATCAGAGTTATCCTGTTTACCCCGCCGCCATTATATATGACCGAGCATCTGCGTGGGTATTACGGCAAGGAGCCGTACTTGACCCAGGGATTCAATTTTATGCTCGACCGTTATGTCGAAGCCATGCGGCAGGTCGCCGCCAACACCGGAACTCCGGTGGCCGAGGCCAATGAGAAATTCAAGGAATTGCCCGACTTCATGGCTTATTCACTGGATGGAATGCACCCGAACGACGCCGGACAGAAAATCATCGCCGAGCTCGTTTGGGATAAGATAAAGGAAATAATTGTATGAAAAAAGTTTATTCGGCATCTGTAACCCCGTTATATGAGGACGGATCTCTCGATCGTCAGGGACTGGTCAATATTTTTGAACGGAACATCCGGCATGGCATTGATGGAGTGTTTATCCTGGGATCGATGGGGGAATGGGGCAGTTTCGACGAGGGATTTAAGGAAGAACTGGTGAGCTCCTGTTCGGAAATCATCGGCGGCAAGATGGAGCTGCTGGTCGGTATCACCGCGACCAGCCTTCCGCTGTCGCTGGCGGCGATGCGGCGCTACGAAAAATATAAGTTCGACAGCTACGTCCTGATGCTGCCCGGCAGAACCTCCAGTCTTGACCCGGTAAAATCGGTTCTGAAAGTCCTCGATACCGCGGACCGTCCGGTTTTTTATTATCACTGCCCGCCGGTCAATAATATTGATTTCAGCTTGGATCAGTTTGCGGAAATCATGAAGCACCCGAACTTGAAAGGGATCAAAAATTCATCGTCCAGCATGTGGTTGCGGCGGGAGCTGCTGCTCCTGAAACAGGACCGCGGCTTCAAGGCCATGCTGCTGGAAGGACAGGAGTGGGCGGCGGACGAAGCCATGATCGTCGGCAACGACGGTATCTTGTGCGGTATGGGGGCGCTCGGCTCGAAAATGATGACCGGTATCGCCCGGGCGGTGGAAGCCGGCAATTACCAGGAAGCGGTCCGGATTCAAAATGTTTTCATCCGGCTGTTTCACGGGGTTTACGGCATCAGCCTGGCAACGGTTTACAGCGGGCAGAAATATGCCCTTTACAAGATGGGCGTAATCGCTTCGCCGTTCACCATGGCTCAGGAAATGAGCGTGTTGACCGATCAGCGCAAGCGCGAAATCGAAGCTTGTATAGAAGAACTCAAAGAGGAGATCGACTGATGCTGAGATATCGGGAAACCGGGGAAATTCACAAAGACTTTCATGGCGCGATGAATACCACCATCGACTATATCGCCCGGAATTACGGCGAGGACGCCCTTAACGAATTGTTCAAGCGGATGGGTCAGAAAGTCTACCGCTCGATTCACGAAAAGCTGAAAAACGGCGATGCCTCCGAGCTGGTCGAGCATTTGAATTATTTCATGAACCGCGAATGCGGCGAGTATCAGCTCGACGTGTCCGACGATAAAATCGTGATGGAGGTCAAATGCTGTCCGGCGGTGGCTCAGCTCCAAAAGCTGGGCTTGAAGCCTTCGAAATATTTCTGCGGGCAGACTTCCAAAGTTCACGAAGCCATGTGTGAGGGTTCGCCGTGGCACAGTGAAACGGAAATTCTGGGCTGTGGGCGTTGCCGCCAGACTTTTATCCGGGAGAAAAAAGGATGATACCAAGCGATCATTTTGTTCGTTTCTACAATGAAGTGTTCAAATTTCTCGATGAAGCCGGAGGTCTGGAAAACTACTATCAGGAAATATCGCGCCATCAGGAACTGCATTGCCTGGAGTTGTTCAAGACCAAGGGGCTGCAGGGAATGTACGATTATTGGGAACACATCCGGGTTGAGGAAAACTGTGAAATGGAACTGAAGTTGTTCCCTGACCGGTTGGAGCTCCGGATGCTCGGTTGTCCGAGTCTGTCCAAAGTAGTCGACAACGACGCCGGACCTTGCGGAAAATATTGCGACCATTGCCCCGGTTGGGTGGTCCCGCTGTTGGAAAAAGCCGGTTATACGATTGAATACAACCTGATCGACCGGATGAAACCGCAATGTCATATGACCATCTATCCGGCCTCGGCCAAGCGCCCGAGTAAGGTATTCTGTCAACCGGAGGATTGAGTCATGATACCGAGCGATCATTTTGTCCGCTTCTATAACGAAGTTTTCAAGTTCCTCGATGAAGTCGGGGGACTGGAAGACTATTATCTGGAAATCTCGCACCATCAGGAACTGCATTGCCTTGAACTTTTCAAGACCAAGGGGTTGCAAGGCATGTACGATTATTGGGAACACATTCGGATTGAGGAAAATTGCGAATCGGAATTGAAGCTGTTTCCCGACCGGTTGGAAACCCGGATGCTCCGCTGTCCGAGCCTCTCCAAGGCTATTGACAACGATGCCGGAGTGTGTGAAAAATACTGCGATCATTGCCCGGGCTGGGTGATTCCGCTGCTGGAAAAAGCCGGTTTTACCGCCGAATTCAACATGATCGACCGGAAAAAGCCGCAATGCCGTAAAACCATCTATCCGGCTTCGGCCAACCGCCCGAGCAAGGTGACCTGTCAGTCCGAGGATTGATCTTGTTCTTCGAGGTAGAGGCCGTAATTAAACAGAATGGATTGACCGTACAGGCCGGTTTGATCGTTTGCGAGGTTCTTGCCCGCGCGGGAAGTATAAAATCTCTCGAGGGCTTGAAGCTCGCTGATTTTTTCATGTTCCGCAATCAGTTTGACGATTTCAGGAATAATGAGCGCCCTGACCAGATAGTGGTTCATCCGAGTTCCTCACCGGTAAGATGTTTTACGTATTTCAGAAATTCCAGCGAACGAGGTGTGCAAAACGCGATCTGGTTATTGATCCGTTCGAATTTCAGACGCGCCAAGGCGTCTTCTTTCCTCATAATCCCCTGTTGAACGAATGAAACCGTTTCACCAACATTATCATTGGCGATATTGCCGGTAACAATATCGAATTCATGACTGTAATCCGGGTTGGCGCGGCAGTTCAGAACCAATTCGAGCCAGTCAAGCGACGGGCCCTCAAATGCTTTGATTTTCAGGAGTTTTCCGGCCTGGAGTTCGTCGAATTCATAGACGTTGACCACCGGGGCCGATTGGACGGCAATCCAAGCTTTGCGTTTAGCCTGATCGAATATATCTGTGGTATAAAAAGCATGGCCGAAATCCCGGCCTATCTCGCCTTTTATGACGCGGGGAGAACTTATTGCTTCCATGCCGCCGTGGTAGAGGATCATTTTTTTCCCCCTAAGTATTCGTCGATGAACTGCATCATGTATTCCATGCTCATTCCGTGGAGGTCGTCATAATCATTTTTCAGCAATTCCAACAACCCGCTTTCCCGAAAAAGCAGAAATACTTCATCGCTGGTCTTCTGAATGTGTTTACTGTAAAATTCGATGCAAAATGTTATGAATGATAGCTTGCTCATTAAAGATTTCTCCGGAAACAACTATACATTATCATTTTGGTTTATTCAAGCCCGGATCACGATTCCGCCGCGTTTCGGAGGGAGGGGGCAGGCGGCGCCGTAGCTGAAAGTACCGTTGACCATGACCATCGCGATTCCTGTTGAAGTTCGGTGAGGATCGGCAAAATCGGCCCGGGCATGGTAATGATCCGGATCGAAAAGAACCAGGTCGGCGTAGTATCCCGTCTGGATCCGGCCGCGCCGTTTCAGGCCGAAAAGTTCAGCGGCGGCGGACGTCATTCGGCGGATCGCTTCCTCCGGTTCGTAAAAACGGAAAAACTCCGGGAATGAGCCGAAGCCGCGCGGATGACTGACCCCGAAGCGGTAATCGAGCGGCCGGGCGCTTTCGTCGCTGCCGCAAACCGTGAAAGGCCGGGTCAGAATTTTTTGGAGGTTTTCGCGGCACATGCCTTGAAAGGCGGCCATGGCTCCGGCGGGATCGTCGCGCAGGATTTCGGCGCATGCCAGCGGCGGGTCCGGCAGTTCCGCCATGATCTTGCCGCGACAGTCCGCAAAGGCGGTGGCGGCGGTGTTGACCAGGCGGCAGGTTTGCCAGCGTTCCGGCGGCAGTTCCCGCAAGTAATTCAGGGCGCTTTGAAAGTTTTCCGGCGAACGGAGGCGGGCGGATAGCTCCTCATTGGGCAGGTCGGCCAGTTCGTCCGGCAGGATGATCGCCAGTTGGGTCAGGGATTCAATGTACGGATAGCGGTCGGCGCTGATTTTTAAGGGGGAGTGTTCGATAAGTTCAAAAACTTCATCGATCTTGCCCCAGTTGGCCCGCCCGGCGGTTTTCAAATGACTGATATGGAGATGCCGTTGGCCGGCGCTCAGGCAGCTCGAAATGGCCTCTTTTACGGATTCGATCAGCTGTTTGCCTTCGCTGCGCAAATGAGTGGTATAAAGGCGATTGAAGCCGGAGAGCGCCTTCAGCAGTCGGGTGACTTCTTCGGGAGAGGCAAAACAACCGGGGGTATAGAGCAGTCCGGTGGAAAAACCGGCCGCCCCCTCCCTGAGCTGTTGTTCGAGCAATTCCGCCATGGCTTCGATATCCGGCGGCGTGTCGTGATAGCCGCTGACCGCTCCCCGCAGGGTATTGTGCCCGCATTGAGGCGCGATGTTGATCGCGGGACGGCAGGCGTCGACCGCGTCGGCATATTCGGAAAAACCGCTCCACGAAAGATCGATGCCGTAGTTCCGGTAAAGCTCATTCAAGTGCTCGCGATTGCGGTCGGTCAACGGAAACGGTGACAATCCGCAGTTGCTGGTGATTTCGCTGGTGATTCCCTGCGAAATCTTGCCGGTAGCCTCCGGAGCCGCGATGATCGAGATATCGGAATGCCCGTGGGCGTCGATGAATCCCGGCGCCAATACCAGGCCGCCGCCGTCAACGACGATATCTCCTTTCAGTCCGCGCCCGACTCCGGCGATGAATTGGCCCTCGACCAGGACCTCGACTTCTTCCCAAAGAAAACCGGTGCCGTCATGGACCCGACAATTTTTTAGTACAATATTCATGCCATATTTTAGCATATGAATTGAAAATTGAAAATTGAAAATTGAAAATTGGGGAGAGAATTAATCTTACAAGGGTAGCATTCAGCTTAAAATTCAATTGTTCTTTGGGCGACCCCGTCATATTAAGGAGAGGGTGAAAATTAATTTTCAATTTTCCATTAATAAAAGACGATAAATACCGCTATAAATTGAAAAATATTTTGAAAATCGTAAAAAAGATTGTAAATTTTAGAACTTTCACAAATCCAAGGTGTCTTATAAAAATGACGATAAAGAACGACAGTGAACTGATCGCCGAATTCAAATCCGGCAACACCGGAGTCTTTGATGAGTTGGTGCGCCGCCACTCGCGGATGATTTATCAGACCGTGTACGGCCTGTTGCACAACCATCATGACACCGAAGAGGTTGTTCAGGACGCTTTTGTCAGGGCTTATCGTGGTTTGCCGAATTTTCGTGGGGAAGCGAACTTCGGCACCTGGCTTCACCGGATTGCGGTGAACCTGGCTAGAAATAAGTATCATTGGAATCGACGTCGCGGTAGCGAAGTCAATACCAGCATTCAGCAGATTGCCGAAGACCAGGACTGGGTTTACGACGAACTGCCGCTGCCGGACGAGCGATATAAGCCCGGAGTTGAAATGGAAAAAGCCGAGGCGATGCAGGAATTGATGCAGAATATGAATGATTTGTCTGACAGTTTGCGCGAGACCATGGTACTGAGGCATGTGCATAACATGCCGTATGAAGAGATAGCGAAGATACAGAAATGCCGGACCGGCACCGTGAAGTCACGGATTGCCAGAGGGCGGGAAATATTACGAAATGTTTTGAATGGCAGGAAGGCATGACATGGACAGGATGAAAGAAAAAGGCGGCTGCCCGGGTGTTGAAGAACTCAGTGCCTGGTTTGACGGGTATGGAACCGGCAAGGAGATCGGCAACCATATCGAAAAATGTGGCGCATGCGCGCGGGTGATTGAGGACTACCGGATGATCCAGACTCTGATTGCCCATGAGGACGTAGTTCCGGACGAAGAATTGTTGAATGCCCGGATTTGTGCCAGAGTCCATCAGGAGGCGCTCCGGAGTCCGCGACAAGATTTTACTTTTTTCCGTTCGTTTGGCCGGATTGCCGCCCTGGTGGCGGTGGCCGGTTGTGTCGGTTTGCTGATCGGTAGAGCCATCTGGAGCCCAAATGAGGCCCCCCCGATGCCCGCGGTCGTTTCCATGCCCGCCGCTGACACCGCCGCCGGAAAAGTCCTGCCGAGTCTTCCGTATTATACCGGATATGAAAATAAATTGCGTACCGATAATTCCATTCCAATCCAGAATATGGCCAATGCCAATTATGGCGACCGCAATCAGACCCCCGTATTCTCTCCGGCCAGTGACGGCAATCAAGCCATGAACAGCGTACCGATCGAGAGCAACGTCCATCAGGTCTGGACCGTGAACAATCTTCAGGATAGCGTCAATATCCTGACTGAGTTCAGCAAACAGCAGAATATCATGAAACCTCTGGTAGCGCAGAACAAATCGGGTACTCTGTCGCTGAATGCCATCCTGGACAAAGAGCAACTGGTCAAACTCGTCCGTTATCTTGACGGTAACGGTTATAATTTGCTTTCCCCCAATGCTCCACAGCCTGAGCAACGCTATTTCCAGGGCTATGCCAACGACAAAGTAGTCTATTCCGCGGAATTCGTCCTGAATAAGTAATCTTTCTGAAATCTATTTGAAAATGACTTCGCCGAATGACGCGGAGTTGTGTGGCGCTCCCTGTCGCCAGATGCCGACTTCCGTTTTGCGCTGCTGGTGGTTCCAGTAGCGTAGGAACATGGCGCTGGTGGCGACATTTTCCGGATTGGTGAAGCCCAGGGTTTTCAAGGGAATACAGACCAGAGCGCTCCAACCGTCGGCGGTTGTCCGCCGCTCGAGCTGAAAGTTTCCATCCCATTTGACGTCTTTGTTGCAGGAGTCATAAATATTGCCGTTGATATCGAACGCAATCTGGTAGACCTCATGATCGGCGCCGGTCAGGAAAAGTTCGAACTTATCGCCGGCGGGCCACAGGTCGCGTTTCTGGCCGGCGGGACGCGCAAAGGCTTTGGCGGGTTCCTTGTCATGACATTTCACGCCGATATACAAATTGGCGTCATCATAGAGCAGTCGGACGGCGGTTTTTTCCAACGGCGGCTGGCTGGCCGCGGTAAAAAACTGATCGGCGATTTCGGCGTTTGCCCAGGACCCGCTCTTGAAGTCCGGGTCGAATGGCGGTTTGGCCGCAGTCCGCGAGGCCGTAATACTGAAGCCCGCCGCATTGGCAATCTGTTCTTCAAATGTCTTCTGCATGGCCGTCAGCATTTTCCGGGCATTCGGATGGAGGTCTTTGCCCAAGGCTCGCTCAAGCGCCGCGCGGCATTGATTTTCGGTGCCGGGACGGACGACGCTGGTCCGCCAGGAGGCGCTGCACAGGTCGTTCCACTGTGAGATTGACGGATGCTTAAACCAACCATCCTCGGTGATCCGGTAAAACTCCGCCACGTCGTCCGCCGCGGGACCGTATGCGCGGGCCAGAAATTCCCGGCGCATTTCGTATACATCCCGGTAAGGATTCCAGGAGCCGTTGGCCATAACCCAGAAGTACATGGAGTTCATATCCCAGCTTTTCACACCGTCCATGCGGGGCCCGATGGCGTCCGCGTACATTTCCGAATACGTGCGGTTGATCCCGAAGCTGTTGGCATAGCGCCAGTCTTCCAGCGCGATCACATCCGTCGGCCGGGGGAAGGGGGGGACCAGTCCGAAATATTCGCGCCAGGTCAAATTAGCGCCGATTTTCGTCCAGCCGAGGAATTGTTCATTCCAGATTTTGTTGTTCGTTCCGGTCATGGGCTGTTTGCTGTCCTTGTAGATCGGGCAGAATGAAATGCTGATATTGGGTTCGACTGGGCAATGAGGCGGAATTTCTGTAAAGAAGTATCCGAACGTCAGAATCCGCTTACCCGGATACTTGGTTTGCATATGGCGCGCAATTTGATTCAGCCAGAGAAAAAACTGGGTGGAGCGGAACGCCTTGTCTTCCGGCGCGATCGCTTTGCCGCCGATATTGATCGGCTTCAGGCATTCGGGGCATTCGCACAGGTTGTAATTATCCTCGATCATGATGCGGTAAGTGTCGTAGTTTGAATTGGCCTTGACGTGGGTATCGACCTCCCCGATGAAGGTTCTCAGGAGTTCCGGATTGGTGAAACACAGTTGGGTGGAAGCCGGATAGTCGCTCGGCCGTACCCGTTTGCCGTTAATCAACGGATAAAATTCCGGGTGAGAGCCGTAATATTTCTTTTCGGGGATATATACCCCGACCAGGTTATGGCCGCCGCCGAACTCGAAAAACGGCGCATATTTGACGCGGTCTTTGTTGAAGGAAGTCAGCGCGCTCCAGTTCGAACCGTTGCGGACCTGCCATTCTTCGGACGGCACGTGATTAGGCGGGCCGATCATCTGCCAGCCGCGCAGGACATATACCGGCACGTCGATATAATCGGTATGGGTGAACTCGAGGTTGGGATTTTTGCTGAAAACAGTACCGAATTCCGTGTTGGGGCGCGCCCAGATGATGTCGGTATTTTTATACAGCCATTTGTAAACGCCGTTCAATACGCCCTTGGGCTGCGAACCGAACAGATAAACTGTATTGCCGGTTTTGCGGACGGCGTATCCGTCGTTGCCGTTCAGTTTGGCAAGGTCATCGGGGAATTGCTTCGGATTGACGCATAGTACGATCCGGGTTTTCGCATTGCCCGGAGCGTTGAGGCTCGGCAGTTCCGTACCGGAAATTTCCCGGACCCAGCGCTGCAGTTCCTCGGCGGCATATACAATAGCCGGGTGGGCGTCCTGGTCGATGATGATTTCAGCTTCGGGCCGGGAGTTGTTCGTCAGGCGGGTATGGGTACAGCCGCCGAGGATGAGCAACGCTGTCAGCAGTACGGGTAGTTTTTTCATGTGGCAGATTCCATTTTATTTATTTGAGGATGATATCGCAGAATGAACTCATGTTGTGGCGGGCGCCGCCGAACAGTATTGCCGCTCTGGCCGGTGCGGAACCGAGAGCCGGCGCCCGCAGGTACTGACGGACAAAAGTGCCGTGGAGTACCTTGGCGGTTGCGGGATCGAGGCCGATCTCCTTCCATGGGACCGTAGCCATGCCGCTCCAGCCGGTATCTGTCACCTGTGCCTGAGAGGTCCATTTCACCGGGCGGACGGCGGAATACCGGTTGTTGGCCGGATCGAATACCATCTGAGTAAAGTGCGTTTTGCCTTTCCAGATTCCCTGCAGGAAAATTTCGAAGCCTTCGCCGTCCGGAAAAATATTTTTGTCGGTGGCCGGGCGGTAGTACATCTTTTTTACATCCGAATGGTCGCATTTTACTCCGAAATAGATATTCCGGTCGTCGTAGAGAATCCGCAATTCCGTTTTGTCGGTGTGTGACTTCATGCTGGTATTGATGAAGAATTTATTGCTGGGAACCGCTTTCAGCCATTCGGCGGAAGCAAAATCCGGGTCGAACTGCGGCGGAGTATTCACTTTAACCGCGGTCAACTGGAATTCCTTGGCCATGGTCATATATTCCTCGAAATTGCTGCGGATGCCCTCGAGCATCTTCCGGGCATTGGGGTGAGTCACCTTGGCGGCGGCGCTTTCCAGATGACTGCGCAAAGTTTTTTCGAGACCGGCCTGAATTACGCATTTTTTCCAATTGGCCCAGGCGTTGTCGTTCCACCCCGATTTGCCGGGGCTTTTGAACCATTGTTCCTCGATCAGGCTGAAATATTTTCCGACGTCATCCGCGGCCGGGCCGTAAACCCGTTTGAGAAATTCGCGGCGCATGGCCGGGACATCCTGATCCGGGTTCCAGGAGCCGTTGGCCATGACCCAGAAGTACATGGCGTTGGCGTCCCATGACTTGGTTCCGTCCATGCGGCTGCCCGCCGCGTCGGCGTACATCTCGGAATAGGTGCGGTTGATTCCGTATTGATTGACGTATTTCCAGTCGGCCAGGGCGATGACGTCGGTCGGCCGGGGGAAGGGGGGTACCAGCCCGTAATATTCACGCCAGGTAAGTTGGTTGGTGATCGGCAGCCAGCCCTGGAATCTGTTCATGGTGTCCTTATTATTCGGCGACTCGATGGTGAACTTGGAATCCTTGTAGATCGGGCAGAACGAGATGCTGATATTCGGCTCAACCTTGCATGCCGGCGGGATTTCGGTGAAGAAGTAACCGAAAGTCAGGATTCGTTTCTCCGGATAATTGGTCTGGAAATGCCGGGCAATCTCATTCAACCACAGGAAAAACTGGGTGGAACGGAAATTTTTGTCCTTATTGTTGACGGTATTGCCTTCCGGGGTGGTGATCGGCTTCATGCACTCCGGGCATTCGCACAAAATATAGTTGTCCTCGATCATAATGCGGTAAGTGCCGTAATCGGGATTGGCCTTGACCTTGGCGTCCACTTCCGCGATGAAGGTTCTCAGCAGTTCGGGATTGGTAAAACAGAGCTGGGTCGAGGCCGAATGAGCGCTCGGACGAGTTCTTTTGCCGTCCTTCATCGGATAAAATTCCGGATGTTTGTCGAAGTATTTCTTTTCCTGAATATAGAGCCCGACCAGGTTATGGCCGCCGCCGAACTCAAAAAACGGCGCATATTTGACGCGATCCTTGTTGAAGGAAGTCAGCGCACTCCAGTTCGAACCGTTGCGGACTTGCCATTCTTCGGACGGCACGTGATTATGCGGACCGATCATCTGCCAGCCGCGCAAGACATATACCGGCACGTCGATGTAATCGGTATGTTGGAAATTGAGCGTGGGATTTTTGCTGAAAACAGTACCGAATTCTGTGTTGGGGCGCGCCCAGATGATGTCGGTATTTTTATACAGCCACTTGTAAACACCGTTTAAGACGCCTTTCGGGCAGGAGCCGAAGAGATAAACGGTATTTCCGCTTGTACGAACCGCATAGCCGTCATTGTCCCTGAGTTTCTCCAATTCGGCGGGGAACTTGTCCGGGGCTACCGACAGGATGATTTTATGAGTGGTATTGCCGGGTGTGTTGAGGACCGTCAGTTCGGCTCCCGAGATTTGTTTTATCCAGTTCTGCAGTTCTTCTGCTGCGTATTTTACCGCCGGATGGGCGGTCTTGTCGATGATGATTTCCGCCGTCGGTTTGCCGTTTTCGGTCAATTGCACAGCCCCTTGAAGAGTGGCGGCGATCAGAGACAGACAAAAGAATAGTTTTTTCAGCATTTTTCGACTCTCTTAGTTAGGGATTAACACGCGGTTGTGGTTCCAGTGGGCATAGCGCTGGATGTATTTGCTTTTCAGCTCACCGGAGTCGGCCGGCTCCACATGCATGTCGCCCAGGAGCAGATTGGCGCGCTGGCTGTGGCGGGTATGGAGACGGCACGCCGTGCTTTGCGCCGTAGCCGGGCAAATCCAGCATTTCTGGATATTCAAGGTGGCATTAAAGACCAGAGAGTCGCCCACAATCACTTCGCGGGAAGGCTCCGGCAAACGTTTCATTTCAATGCAGGTGTCATTGCTCCAGACCTGCTTGCTGCTGCCGTCTTTTGAATAATATACGACCTGGTTGATGCCGTAACTTGGAGCTTCTCCGCTCATTCCAAGTTCGAATCGATACGGGGTGTAGCTCGGACAGACGAAAACATTGGAATTCGCGTTGTTATACATGTTTTTTACTTCACTGCCGAAATAACCGAGCATCATAATGAAAGAAGGCCAAGTGAACGTTCCGGTACCGACCGCATTGCCCATGGCTTTCGGCAGATTTTGGACGTTGTCGTCGGAGTAGAATGACAACGTAGTGCCGACCTGCTTCAGATTGCCGATGCACTTCGTCGCCTGTGCTTTACCGCGGGCTTGATTCAAGGCGGGCAATAACATGGCTGCCAAAATTGCAATGATAGCAATAACGACCAGGAGCTCAATCAGTGTAAAATGCTTTCTCATCATCATAATGTACCTCGATTTGAATGGGTTGATTTTTTAACAGATGCGCGCTCGACCAGCGGCATGGTGAACGAGCGTTTCTGCTGCGGCAGTTCCGGGTGCTCAATCCGTTTGATCAATGTTTCCACCAACAACTCCGCGCCCAGCTTGTACTGCTGGTCGAAGGTCGTCAGCGGCGGCACGCAAAATGCCGATTCGCAGAGATTGTCATAACTGAGCAGTGAAATATCGCCCGGCACGCGGATTCCGAGTTCGTGGGCAGCACACAATGCCCCCATCGCCACGTGATCGCCGTGGGTGATGACCGCAGTCGGCTTGTCATCCCGTTCCAGAATCTTTTTCAGGGCGTCGTAACCGTCTTTATACTGATAAAAGGTCTGAATGTTGACAAACCAGTCAGGGTTTACTTTCAGCTCCAGCTTTTTCAATTCACGGTTTATCTGGTCAAAGCGTTTATCGGCAAATAATCCGATAAAACCGATTTTTCGATGACCTTGCTCCACCAGATAATGTACCGCCCGGACCGCATAATCGAGCTTGTCCGGGAAGACGCAATCCATCAGTTCGCGTTCGTTGCCGTAAGTAACCACCGGGATACCGGCGGAAGCGATGGCTTCCTCATATTGACAGGTGATTACACCGTCGACGCCGCGCAGCCGCATCCGTTCAAATGCCTTGAGGAACGCATTGTGACTGCCTTTTACGCCGTCCCAGTAGGCCAGCAGCGCGCTATAGCCGCGTTTTTCCAAAGCTGCGTCGATCTGCATGCCGAGCTCGCCGTAAAAGCTGTTGACGGACGGAAACAACACACCAATGGTGAATGTGCGTTTCATGCTCAGCGCCTTGGCGGCGAAGTTCGGGCGATAGTCCAATTTCTTCACCGCGTCCGCCACCAATGACTTGGTTTTGGGGGTGGCCTTGCAATTGTCCGGATCGCTTATCACCTTTGCCACCATGCTCTTGGAGAGGTTGCAATAGTTGGCGATATCCTGCAAGGTAGTATGTTTCTTGATTGTATTTGTCGTGTTCATGTTAATATTATAATTGGACCGGTGTAATTTGTCAATAGGCATTCATTGAAAAGTGCGGATTTTAACCGATTTTTGTTGCATTTAGCTCGAATTTAGGCAATTGGGCTGGGATAAGGCGATGAACGAAAATTGATTGCAGGAAGGAAATATCCTCAAATTACCTGGTCGTTGATGTCTCTGGAAGGACTGATGATTACCTGAAAATCGCAGTTGGAGGCTGAAATAAAGTGGACCGGTGTATTATTGGTGTCGCGGCGACCTTCGGCTTGAAGAAATATTACTTTCCTCTATTGACTTTTCTTTTTTATCAATTATAATAATATCAGAAATGTTAAATATATTAATAACTGATAATATATCTGATAAATATGAAGCAAAAAACCAAATACCAGAATATCTGTGATGAATTGCGCGGGCAGATTGTAAACGGCGTTTTACAGGGTAAAATGCCGTCAATGCGTGAGCTTACCGATCATTATCAGGTCAGTCACGTCACGATTCTGCGGGTTTTCCGGGAACTGGCGGGTGAAGGCCTGATCAAGAACCGGGAAAAATCGTCTTATGTCATTTGCAACCGCAAAATAACTACCCGTAATCTGGTAGTATGTTTGTCGCGTTCGCTGTGGAGTATCAACGAGGAAAACAATCTGATCAATGAAATCCGGATCGGCGTGGAAAAAACCGCTCAGGAAAAACGTTTGAGCTACCTGGTTCCGTCGCAAAATAGCCTGATCAATTATCAGGATACACCGGATACGTTTTTTGAGGAGATCATTTGGGAGTTGGAGTCGTATTTGCCGAGAACCTGCGGGGTATTGCTGCATGCGTCTTTTACCGATGCCCAGCTTGAACGGTATTTCCTGCCGAAATTCGGTAATATTCCGGCGGTGATTGTCGGAAGAAAAACCGAGTTGCCGCTGCATTCGGTGGAAATGCCGACCGAAGCCGGTTGCCGCGAAGCCGCCAAATTGGCAAGTAAGGCGGCATACAGCGATTATATTCTCTGCCAGGCGGTTATAAATACCGATTATCAGGATTGTCACGTCGATATTTTCGCCGGCGAATTGAAGAAGAACGGATGCGATGAGTCCAGGATTCATTATTGCCGCGGTGTTTTTACTTCGCCGTCGGTTGATGCCCAAATCATTGAAAACCTGCGGGCGGCAATAGCCGGGAGTCAGGGAAAGCCGCTGATTTTTGCATCGTCCGGACGTAGTGCGCATTGGATTTGCCAGGATTTGAAACCATTTGGGTTCGAGGCCGGCAGGGATTACGGGTTGCTGGCGTTCGACGGGAAAGGCTTCTGCGCCAATAATGAGCCGAAAATTGCATCCGTCAAAATTGATGGCGAGGAAATGGGCAGGCTTGCCGTGGCGTCATTGATTGGCGGTGACTACCGGCAGCTTCGGCAAGTTGTCGGTTTTCGGATCGATATCAACGAAACATTATAGACTGAAAAGGAGAATAGAGTATATGACAAAACGAATCGATAGGAGATTTTTCACACTTATCGAGCTCCTGGTGGTGATCGCGATTATTGCAATTCTTGCCGCGATGCTGCTTCCAGCATTGAATAAGGCCAGGATACAGGCTTTGTCGAGCAAGTGTATCAGCAATTTGAAACAATGTGCGCTGGCGGCAAATGCTTATGCGGATGACTTTTGCGATTTTTTCCCGGCTTCACAATCCAAGTTACTGGGAGACGGCGATGATTACGGATGGGCTTACGTGTTATGTGAAAACCGTTATTTGGTCAAACCGCCGGGTCGCACTTACAATACCAGTATGCTTTGCCCGGCTCAGACGGCATCGCCAAGCGGCGGCTGGCAGTCGCAGGGAATGCGGTCTTATGGCCTCATTAACGGATTGTCGGCCTGGGGGGGACCGGCGGCGGAAACTACGCTGACCAACTCGGTTTATTATATCCGCCGCTCAACTCTGTTCAGACCGGAAAACCGCTTGATTCCGCTGGGTGGCGACAGCCGCAAAGGGCGCCCCACCGATCTGCTCCAGGAGTGTACGATCGTCATGACGACCAGCTTGACCTCGTTTCGGCAGACCGGTTCTCTGATGGCATTTCACCTCCGGCATAACCAGCGCGCAAATGCCTTTTTCGCCGACGGTCATGTCGAAGGGTTGGAAGTCGGTAGTTTCAACAGCGACCGCAAAGTTTATTACACTTATCCTTAAGGAGACCGGACCACATGATTTTTCGTATAACAGCCGTCATATGTATATTGATGGGAATATCGACGGCATTTGCCTTTGATCAATGGCAGCTCCGGCTGGATATTAACGGCAACGTCAAATTAAGGGATGTCGAGTCGGCCGGTTGGAAAATTAATACCAAACCTTCGGTCCTGAGTTGTCTGAAAACTGTTACCGTGGACGAAACGGAATGCACCATCACTTTTACCCCGGAAGCTGACGGGAGTGTGGTATTGTCGTTGCGCAGCGAGTCCGGTCACGACGTAATCGAATCTCCGTGGGTTGTCGTCAGCGGTGTATCGGCGCAAGGGACAACCATCAAAAATGCGGACTTCAAAGCGCTTGACCGCAATGGCCTCTTGCGGGGATGGAAAGGGAAAAAAGAAAATATTTCTTCTTCGCTGCCGGGAGTCCAGGTCAATTATGACAACGCCATTTCGCAGCGGATTACCCTGCAAAAAGACGTGCCGGTAACGTTGCGGCTGAGAGCCCGGATTGAGCAAACTTCCCAAATGGAACTTCCGCCGTGGAGCAATGTGGTGACCGACCATGTAACGAATATTCAGACCCTGATCAGCAGCGGCAGGTTGGAATTCCGCCCGACTTTTGAGAATTGCGGAGTCTATATCAACCGGAAACCGTCCGAGATCGGCAAACCGCTGAAGCTGAAATTGTCTTACCGTGAGACCGGAGAAAATAACTGGCGCGAGGCGCTGGACCCTGTCGAAATACCGTTGGAAAATTCCTGGCGCGGTTCGATCATGATGCTCAAAGAAAATACTTCGTACGAGGTGAAATGCGATATTTCCGGGGAATTGTCCGAGAGTTTCACCGGTAGTTTTCGCACCATGAATTCCCAAGTCAAAATCGCTGAAACCATTGAACTTTCCCCGAAGGATTTTCCGGGAGAACTGGTCATTGCGAAGTCGGGTTCGCCGGACGGTTATATCCGCTACACCATGAAGCCGGGCGGGGTGCTGAAAGGAAATGCTTCGGGCCAGGCTGTCATCATCGCTAAAAATGTGAGTTATATCATTCTGGAAAATCTGATGATCGACGGCAACCGGACGCCGGGCGGCATTCAAATCCTTAACTCGCACCATATTCAGGTGAAGAACTGTAATATTTATAATTTCGGCAGGGTAGGAGTACAGCGCCTTGACCTGGATGGCCAATATTATCTGGACGGCAAATCAATTTACCATGATCCCGGCATTGAACTCAGAAACAGCGGCAATATTCTGGTGGAACGCTGCTTTATTCACAATCCTGCCGGTACCTCCAATACCTGGTTTTACTCGCATCCGGCCGGACCTTCCGCATTGCGGGTGCAGAATACCAGCGGGGTTATCTTGCGTTATAATGATTTGGTCGGCAGCGATCGCGGGCGCTTCATCGATGTGATTCATGCTCCGGTGAATTCCCAAATCACCGGCGGATTTATGCGCGACACGGATATTTACGGTAATTTGTTCATCTTCTCCAACGACGACGCTATCGAACTGGAAGGTGGCGGCATGAATACCCGTTTCTACCTGAACCGGGTCGAGGGGACTTTTACCGGGGTCAGTACCGGGGTATGTCGGCTGGGGCCGATTTACCAGATCCGCAATTTGTATACCCGCCCCGGCGACGAGGAACACCGCTACGGAGTTCCGTTCAAAAACAGCCTCGGTTACCAAGGCTACGGTGCGGTATATTTCATCAACAACACGGTCGTCAACCAGGAACCGCGCATTGTTTGGAGCGCCTTTCATCGCCAAGGGCCGGAGGAGCAATATGAAAATGCATTCAA
Source organism: Victivallaceae bacterium (assembly GCA_031548025.1). Classification (GTDB taxonomy): domain Bacteria; phylum Verrucomicrobiota; class Lentisphaeria; order Victivallales; family Victivallaceae; genus UBA5239. The sequence continues at coordinate 28,217 of JAVBRM010000079.1, forward strand.
GGCATTCAGTCGTAACAATATTGTGGTTAGTAAAAAAACATTTTTCACCCCAAGCCTTTTCCAATGGCGGGTCGATTTCGACTATGACATGATGGAAATGCGCCTGTCAGGCGACGCCGCGCAGGAAAAAGCGGAATACGACCGGTTGAAACAGGAGGCGAATGCGATATATAAAGCGCCTGAATACGTGAATGCCGCCGCCGGTGATTTCCGCCTGGCCCTGGACAGCCCCGGCCGCGGGGGAGCCGCCAAACTGCCTAATATCCCATGTTCGAATCTGGGCGCATTTCAGGATGACGGCATTGATTTCCTGCCATATCGCCCGCTGCCGCTGCTTGCTGATCGCCAGGAGATTTATTTCCAGTCCGCCGAAGCACCGTTGAAACAGAGCTTTCGCGTTACCGTTGGAGGGAGGGATTATAATGCGCCGTTCAAAGTTCATTGCAATGACGATTTTTTCAGTGTCGAACCGTCGGAAGGCATTTTCAAAAGCGGCGAAGAAATAACTTTTCAGGTGACGTTGAATCCGGAAAAAATGCCTCGTTCCCGCCGCTACAATGGAGCAATGATATTGCGGACCGGCCTGGGCTTTTCGTTGCCGATTACGGTTTACGCCGATTACCGCGGCGACCGTAAACGTCAGGAAAAAGCGCTGGAATCCGCGCTGGTCATACCGGTAAAACTCGACCGGACAAATCCGAAAGTGGAAGCTGAAATCGAGGTGCCGGAGGACGGCGTGTATTTCCTGCTCACCAATATTGACCATGCCGGACTGATCAAGGATATCCGGGTGAAAATAGGAAACTGCGACACCGGAAAACAGGCCCGGCTTCATGGTCCGGAAATGCGCAATGGCTCATTCGAATATCAGCCGGTAAATAAGGGACATTTAAGCGCATATTATTTCAAACTCAAAGCGGGGAAACAGAAGCTTTCTTTGTCGGTCGGCGACTTCGAAAACGGTACGATCACCAAACTGCTGCTGACCCGCTCGCCGGGATTATTCTGCTGGTAATTTCCGGTCGGCTACGGAATCATTGGCGTTCCACCGGTCTTGACCCGGCGGTAATCCGTAAAATTTCCGGTAGAGTCTGACAAAATAATTCATGTTCTCAAATCCGCACGATTCAGCGGCTTCGCCGACGGAGCAGTTCGGATCGTGCAACAGATTTTTCGCATGCCCCAACCGGAGTTTATGCAGATAATGGAGCGGTGAGTCCTGAAAATATTGCTGAAACAGCGTCCGCAGATAACTTTCGCTGACCCCGGCCGCCCTGGCGGTCATTGCCACATTGACCGGTTCCCGGTAATGATTGTGCATATAAGCCAATGCCCGTTGCAACCCGCCCGGCAGCGTCCGGTATTCGCTGTTTTGTTCTTCCAGTTTGCTCAAGCGGACCAGCAAAGTATAGAGCAGGCCCTCGGCGCCGGTTTTGTCGTTGGCCGCGGTCATGCGATATAATTCAAAAAATATTTTCCGGATCTCGCCGGTCCTGGCGACCTCGATGCTTCGCCAATCCGTCCTGAACAGTCCGCTGTCCGCCTGAAAAACGCAATAAAGATTTTCTTCGCCGGGATCGTTCACCTGATTGTGTGAAATGCCGGGAGGAATCACCAAAAATTTTCCGGGAGTTCCGTGGAAAGTCCCCAGCGGGCTTTCGATCCGGCAGCTTCCCCGCAACATGCAAATAATCTCAGTCCCGGCATGCTTGTGAAAAGCCGCGCCGGGTTGCCGCCGGTGAAATCCGGCGTGAGAAAATTCCGGTAATCTGATAATTTTGTCCATGATTTCAATATATTGGTCCTCGCCGGATAAAGCAATCATGAAAAGTTGATATGTGCTAATATTTCAGCGATTACTGTAATTGTCCATTATTGATAAAGTTGTTTTATGACAATATAATATATTAACCACAGGAGGACAATCATGGAAATAGGCAAAGCAATTCCGGTAATTCTGGATACCGACATCGGCGGCGACATTGACGATACCTGGGCGCTGGGTATGCTGCTCAATTCACCTGAACTCGACCCCAAAATGATATTGACTTGCACTGCGGACACTGTTTACCGCTCGCGTCTGGTGTGCCGTTTTCTCGACTGCGTCGGGCGCGCCGAAATTCCGGTTGGCGTCGGGATCCGCAAACAGAGCGACGGTCCGCGGGAGCGCCAGAAAGGCTGGATCGAGGAGTATCAGTTGAGCGATTATCCGGGGACGGTATTTGAGAACGGCGTCGGGGAAGCTATCAGGATGATCGAGGAATTGGACGAGGTAACGATTATCGCCATTGGCCCGCTGACCAATATCGCGGCGATCTGCCAGAGCCGCCCGGATTTGATGCCAAAATGTCGTCTGGTGGCGATGCTCGGTTCGATTGAATATGCTCATCGCAGAGCTCCCGGAGCCATTGCCGAATTCAACGTCTGTAAAGATATTTCCGCAGCTCAAACCGTATTTGCTGCCAATTGGAAAAACATCACCATTACCCCACTGGATACCTGCGGCGACATTGTGCTGGACGGCGAGAATTACCGCCGGGTCCTGAGTTCCGGCGAAACAATACCGCAATGCATCATCGACAATTACCGTGTCTGGCTTGGTAGCAACAAGGAAACGGCTGAACATACGAGCTCGGTTCTGTTCGACACGGTCGCCGTTTACCTGGCCTTTGCCGACGATTTGCTGGTCATGAAGCCGATGCAACTGATCATCGACGATGCCGGATACACCCGCCAGTCGGAACACGGCCGCCCGGTGGACGTCGCCATCGACTGGAAATCGGAAGAATCCTTCAACGAACTGCTGGTTACTCGGTTGTTGAACGGACCGTCAGGGAAGTGTGGTAGCTTTGCCCGGGAGCGATAGTCTCCGGCCGGTACATCCATTCCCAGGTGTTGACCGCCGGAGAGTGCCAGAAATAATAATTCATCAGTGACTCGGGAGCCAAGGAAATTTCGATGGAATGCTCGCCGGAACGAAGTTCGCTTTTCGGCGAGCTGATCATTCCGCTGAAACTTCCATGCCCTTCCGGGATGCCGTTTGTCATCGAATAGATGGAAACGCCGTTCTTTTGAGTTATTTCCACTTTCTTATTGGATTGTTCGACATAAAAAATCGGCGTGCCGCCGTGGATCAAATTGGCAATCCAGAGCGAGGGGCGAACGGAAGATTGCCCAATATTTTTCAGGTGATAATCCACTTGAAAAGAGGCTTCCGTCGAATTGATTTTTACGGTTTTCTGAATTTCCAGCGACAGCGCCGGGAAGGTTTTGACCAAAACCGCTTCAGCCTGATTGCCGGAAATCACTGCGTGCTTGATGGTGTACGGAGTGTCCAGGTTTCCGCGTGATTCCTTGGGCAGCCAGATTTTTTCGTTCAGGAAACTTATGTTATCGATGGTCTTTCCCTGAACTTCCCAGTTGATCACAGCTCCCGAGCGGGCATAATCGATACGAAGCTTCTGTTTCGGTGAGGCCAGCTCAAGTTCCGGTGTACCGTCCCGGTTTGAGTCGGCTAGTTCAATGCTTAAATCACCGGAACGAACCGCATTGAACGCGCCGGCTCCGGCGAATTTATCCGCTTCCTGTTTGAATTCATTCTCAAGATCCGATTGCGTACTCCCCGGCTTTGCCGCGCCGTTCGGGGCGGCGGGAGCAATCAGCACGAAACCGGCGTCCCGTGGAGCGACTTTTATCAAAATACCGTTCTTCAGCTCGGTTTCACTCCAGGAGCGGCGCCCGGATTCCGGCAGATACTCGGTTTGATTGACCGGGTTGAAAACAGCATAATTCCCTTTGGGCAAATCCGCGTTTATATCGGCAAACATGATGTTTTTCGGGTGGTAATTGAATACCGCGACCAGACGTTCAGCTCCCTTGGGGATAGCGGCAAACGCCGCGTGATCATTCCAATGCGGAAAGCGCAATTCACCGTTGGCGGTTTTCCGGATCTGGTATGGGCGCACCGTGACCGATACTTCCTTGACATCCTGTTTGCCGAGCTTGAAATATTCTTCCAGGATGGCGATTTCATTCATCCCCCGGCTGAAATTCCGCAGATACTGGCCGTCGAGATGAAGTCCGGGGTAAATGGCGAATCCGGCGCAGCCATTGACGGCTGCCGCCAGCAGCATCAGCCGGGCTTGTTCCGGGTTGATGATTTCCGACGCGGTCAGATAGCCGCCCGCCTGGTCGATGGCGCACATCGGGATGTAACCTTTCTGCAGCGCCCGCGAATTCATGCGGATCATATCGAAGGCTTTTTTGTCGATATAGTGGTAATAGCTGGCGATGTGCAGATCGAAATACGATTCATTCATGACCGGATCCTTCGGCACCCCCGAAAAATTGCTCCGGTAATCACTGCGTTTGAAATTCGCTACATAGTCATAATCGGCCAGAATCAGTTGCGGGAAATGCCGTTTCACCACCTCCTGGTGCATTCGGGTAATTTTGGCGGTATTCCCGCAGCGGAACTCAATCCATTCCCGGGAATATTTTTCTTTGATTTCGGCGGTTTTCAAGACATGGGACAATTTTAATTTTTCCGAGAATTTCTTGCGGCTCCGTTCACAGAAACACCAATCCATCGTGCCCCACGGCTCCACGTCCATGCAAACCATTTCGCCGGGTTGCATGTCATAGCGCCGAATGACATCCCGCAGGAACTCCTGAAACATTTTGCCGAATTCTGGATCGTCGGTGAAATAATCCGGGCAAAAATCCCCGGCTTTTGGACTGCCGTCCGCCTTGACGGCGAGCTCTTCTTTGCCCTGAAGCCTGGTCAGATATTCGCGTGGAAAGAAGCGGGGATGCAGGTAATCCGGGGTGCCGATTTTAAAAGTCCATCCCCTCGAATTGAGCATCCGGTTGATTGCCGCGCCGCGCGGAAAATTTTCGGGCTGCCGCCGCGCCATGTTCATGCCGCTTTTTTCGAGGATCTGTGCCGCTTTCTGCAGCACTTCATCACTGCTATAGAGGAAATCATCCGTTTCCCAGCGCATGATCTTGAAATCTTTCGGCAATTTTCCCGGCGGCAGCGAGGCCGTCCTGAAGTCAAACGTTTCTTCCGGGCCCTGGCGGCCGGCATTGCGGAGATACCAGAATACCTTGTGCGATTTTTCCGTTTTATCAACCGAATCAATGACCACAATCAGTTTTCGCGCCCAGCCGTATTCGTTCTGGAGAATCTTGAACGGGCGGATATCCTCAAAAATATAACGGTTGTAATCGCCTTCGGGGCGCTTGATTTTTTCCACGCGCGGCACCTCGCGGCCATAATTGCCCGTATGCATGCAGAAGGCGTCTTCCAGCTTCAATCCGGCCGGTATTTCAAGCACCAGGGCGGCTTCTTTCAACTGGTCTTTGCGCCCTTTGAAATGGAACGACAGCGGCAGCGGCGCTTCAAGGAAAGAGGTGAACTCATTTTTTCCGCCGTTCCAAACCTTGCTCCACTCCACCGGCTGCAGCCGGGCAGCCAGCGGCAGGGCGGCCCGGGCCGCTTCTCGATCCAATTTCCGGCAACTGACATTGGCGAAATATACCGCCCCGGTTTCGCCGGACAAACAATATATTTCGATGCCCGCCGTCTCCGGGGTGGTGTGAAATTCAAAATCGGCGGTGCGCCAATCGGCGGAAGTCACCGGGTTTGAGAAAATTTCATCGAGCTTGTTGCCCTTCGCATCGAACAGACCAACGCCGAATAACGCCTTGGCGTCATCCGTCGTTTTGAGCGCGGCCGATATTTTGTAAACCGCCGCTCCCGGAGCGATTTCCCGGACATCCGCTTCCACGCCGAAACGGCGGGCGCCGCTGCGCCATTTCAACCCGATCGCATTGCCGCCCAAATAAGCGTCTTTTTCAATAGTCGCGTTGCCATCCGCCTCAAGCCCCTGATACATTTTTATTTTCCAACCCTCCGGCAAGCCGGTGTCTGGCAAAATTTCCCCGCTCAAAGTGCCATTGAGGAGCAGCTCCGGGTCTTCCCCCATCGTCACGGAACAGTTGTCGGCCCACAAAGTACCGGGACCGGCGGTGCGGATCGAAAAAGTGATCCGGTCCGCACCGGGTTCAATGAGCAGATCCTTGGAAAAGGTTTTCCACTCCGCTGTTCCCTGCCAGGTCATTGCGGACACCCACTGCTTTTGCGGTTTTTCCTTGGTCCCGGCAGTGATAACCAATTGCCCCTTTTTCAGCCGGTCCGTACAGACTTCCAGCGACCAGGTTATTTTGCGGGACGATTTCAAAGGCTCTTTCAACAAAATAGTTTGACTGCAGCCGAGCCAGCCTTTTTCTGAGGCTTGGCGCATAACCAGTGACTGTTTACCGTGACGTACATTTTCCGTATCCGGCTGGACGGTTCCTTCCGCCTGCTGGTATGCTCCGCGACTCCAATTTTCGGCAAGATCGCCGGCGGAATTCAAGGTTTCAAAACTTTCATTTTTCAATAAATTTTCCGCTCCCGGCATCCATAACGGCAGCCCCAGTAACAGTATCAAACGCAAAATCATATTTTTCTCCAGTTTATAAGGTCAATCTGAAAGTGTTCCAGTCGACGGTGCCCCGTTTTAAGGCGCCGACATGCGCATCCGCCCACAGGAAATTGCCGAATTCCTGATGGACATGGCCCACTCTTTTATCTTTATCTGTAGCATCCCATTGCGAATAATTGTAAATGGAGGGATACCCGGAATAAGTGGTAGACCCGCCATCGTGCAGGATGACTTTGCCCGAAGGATTTCGGACTTGACGCAATTTCGGGGAATTAATTTTCCAACTGGTGCCGGACAGGATGCCATTGGCCACATTCATGGTATAACCGACGGCATAACAATAGGGCCCGCTGCCGGTGGTGTACATGGCGTTCGATGGACAGGTCAGAAAGGTCTGTTTAGGCAAGGCGGGAAGAGTAGTCAGAGGGGTCTTCTTATAGGGGGACATTTCATAAATACCTGCGTACCAGTAACCGATGCCGGTCCAATTAACCGGCCGTAAATCATCATTATTGTCGGCGACATAGGAGCTCCAATAGAAGCCTGTCTGCTTCAAGTTATTGACGCATTTGATGTTTTTCGCTTTTTCACGGGCCTTGCTCAGCGCCGGCAGCAACATAGCAGCAAGTATTGCTATAATAGCAATAACAACGAGCAACTCAATAAGTGTGAATTTGTTTCGTTTCATGTCCATAATCCTTATATTAATTGTTTTTCTAGTATATGACCCGGCGAAAGGCAACTGCCGCGAATGACCAGCTCCCCCCGCAGATATTCGGGTTCTACAGCGATTTTTCCATACGTTTTCTGCAAACGGATCAGTTCCGCCGCGCGCCGGCCGATCTGTTGGCGCGGTTCATACAGCGAACTCAATTCCTTGATCTCAATCGAATGATCGTTTTCTCCCAGGGCAATCAGGGAAAAATCCCGGGGAATTTTGAATTTCCGTTTCTGAAGGTATTTCCAGAATTCCGCAGTCAACACCGACGAAAAGAATATCGCGCTCAAATCGGGATGGGCGCGGAAAACTTCATCCAATTGGGCTTCGGTCAGGTTTTTAAATGCTCCTTCATAAACATAGCGGTCGGGATTTTCAAGGCCGCTTTTCCGCAGTTCATCCTTGAATATCCGGCGACGGTTGGTGAATACCGGCTCCTGGCGATTGAGGTCGATAAAAACGATTTCGCGATGCCCGATCCCTCGAAGAAAACGTACCACATCCCGCACGCCGCTTTCATAATCGAAAAACAGTACCGGCACCCCGGCGATTTGACGGCTGATTGTTACCTGCGGCACCTTATAATGATGCAATTCCTCGATTACCGGATAGTATTCTGCCAGTGGCCGTTCCCAGATGATGCCGTCAAATTTCAAATTGCGGAATTGATCGAGAAGTTTCGCCATGCTGTCGGTATATCCCCGGATCTCCAACTGCACATTATTCAGAAAAGCGTAATCCGCTACTCCGGCAAATAATTTCCGGTCAAACAAACCCATGGCGGCGGGGTTGCTTCCGTAGTCCGGAATAACCAGCAGAATCTTGTTCAGACTCACATGCTTCGGCGAACGGTCCTCCGGCTGAACCACAAACGTTCCCAACCCATGACGCTTGTATAGCAAGCCTTCATTGGTCAGAATTTGCAAAGCCTTGCGAACCGTGTTACGGCTGATCTTATAAGCATCGGCCAGCTCCGTTTCCGTACTGATCGGCCTACTGAAATCCTGCGTCCCGGATTGGATCAGGCGCCGCAAATCTCCCTCGAGGCGCTCGCGCCCCTTCAAAACACCTGTATTTATCTGTTGTGCATAGTTGTTCATATTTATATTATACAAGTTTTTTGCCGTTTGTCAATAGGCATCGCAATTTTTTCAGAGATATCGAGGAAAGTGAATAAACCGAATCCGACGATCAATTGTAATACAGATAGACTGTGGTCGGCGAATCAATTCCCGGGCCTTCATACCACCAGGCGGCGTCGGTGATGATGTTGTTCATGACATGGAAATTTCCCATCAGGTTAGGGCGGTTCCGGTATAGTTCGATGGGGAAAACGATGGTTTCAGTGTCTTGGAGCAATGCGGATTTTTCTGTTGAAAATTGCGCGGCGAACAGCGGAGCGCGCCAGCGGAAAATGTCGCGGTTTTCCGGAGTTTGCCGGGTGTAAACCAGAAACAGTTTGCCGTCTTTCTTCAGCCAATGCTGTTGAGTGGATGAGGTGTTTATAGTTTCGCCGTTGTCGAAAATCCATTTATTCACTTGAGGCCAGTTCAGACCGTCAGGGGAGGCGGCCCAATAGGCGCAACCATCCTCGGCGCGGAGCGTCAGGTAAAAATTATCCCGGAAGTTGACTACCGAAGGTTCGATGAATCCGCGTCCGACATTATGGGACAGAATGTTGCCGGTTTCCTTGAGAGTTAATTTCCTGCCGTCAAACCCGAAACGCCGGGTAACGACCTGAAAGCGCTCATTACCGTTCCGGAAGAAAAACGGAATCAGCAAATCGCCATTGGAAAAAAGCGCTGATTGAAGATTGGCCCCCCGGAAATCATCGGCCAAGGGCGATTCCAGAACTTGCGGTTCGTGCCAGTCGCCGTCAAAACTCAAATAGACGGTTTGGCCGTCAGCCAGTCCCATGATGACCACTTGTTCAGTATCCGGCAGTTTGAGCGGGCGGAAGTCGGCGCATTTTTGATTTTTGAGTGGCGCGATTTCCACCGGAGTGCTCCAACTTTGTCCGTTGTCTGTGGAAATGCTCCAGCACGGCGCGGAAAAATTATCCGCACCGTGAATCCGGTGCATGGTCAGCAGCAATTTATCCCGCCATGGCGCGACTGCCGGATGAAAATAATTCTGGTGCTCAAACAGTTTAAGCATGTCAAGGCCTTTCGTTGGCGGGGAGCCTCAACTCAAGGGTTTTTACCGTGTAACTGGAGACATGGCCGTCCAAATGAGCGGTATTCATGACGGTGTCTCCTTGATGCCGATAGATTGCGCCCTGGTCGCCGGCATAATTGTTATAAGCCAGAAAATAGTGATTTCGGGGTTCGCCGAAAACAATCATCGCCGAAGGTTTTTTAACTCGTTCGATCTTCCAGAAACCGTAATAAGTCGCGGTGTTGGTCAGGTCGCAGGGCGTGCCGGCGTATTCCCGGACGAAAATATTCATGGCGTAGTCGATGACATAAGTTTTGGGAGTCCGCACCGAGGGACAGCCCAGGACGCCGACATGTTTGCGGTAAACCGCGTAAGTATTCAGCCAGGTTGCGGCGGTTCCGGCGGAATACGCCCCGCCCGAGGCGAAGGCCGGAATATAGGATTTCTTATCCGTGGTGGTGCCGCAATAGGGGGTTATCCAGACCTGGCTGCCGGTATGGATTCCCGGCGACATACCGTCGAAGTCTCCGGCATAGTTGGATACTCCGGAAGCGCATTGGCGGAGGTTGGAGGCGCATTGAATCGCATGGGCTTTTTCCCGGGCTTTGTTCAAAGCCGGCAGCAGCATTGCCGCCAGGATCGCGATGATCGCGATCACCACGAGGAGTTCAATGAGGGTGAAATTCTTTTTCATAAAACCTCCAATTGACAGTGGCTTGCCTGGTTGGAAGCAAGCTCGGTTACGGTGATTTTCCATTGTCCGGGGAGGGCGTTGACGGCTGCCGGTATTTCGAATTGTGCCGCTCCGTCGCGAATAATCAGGTTGCCGCCGTATTCCCACAGCTCGCGGCCATCCAGTTCGACCTTGATTTGCGCGGGGACCGTGCCGCTGGATTTCAATTGAATATTCACGGTTGCGGTTTCGCCGCGCCGGATCGAGGGCTTGGCGGTATTGATCGTAAGTTTACCGATCCGCTCCTTCAGCAGCAAGAGCGCGGCCGCTCCCATGCGCGGCAATTCCAATTCGAGATTGATTTCCCGGTGGCTGAAAAGATCGTAAACAAAGAATTCGCCGTTCAGTTTGAGTTGATGTTTTTTGAGCGGATTATCGGTGATGAGTTGAGTCAGGTAGCGGTAAGCGCCATGATTCCAGTCTTTGTTCATCTCGAGTTGACAGGCTTTGCGTTCGGCATTGCTCTCGCAGTCCAGGACCCAGACCAGCGGAGTTCCATCCGGCAACTCATTGGCGAAGACGGCGGTATCAATTCCGACCGGCATGATTTTCTCCGGGGTGAGATATTTTTCCGTATATTTCCGGGCCAGCATGACCTGTGGTTTCGTTCCGATATCGTTCAAGCCCGTACCGAAATTGCCGTCGGCCTTTTCGGCTCCCTGGATTTCAACGGTGGTAGCGGCGTCGACCACGACTTTGCCGCCGTCGGCGATATATTTTTCCAGCTCGGATTTGACCTTGTCGGTCAGCCATTGATGATTGCTGACAAAGACCGCCTTGTAGTCTTTCAACTTACCGGCAACGACTTCTTCGGACGTGATGACATCCAGAGCGGAACCGGCCCGACGGAAGTTTTCCAAGGCCGAATAGAAGTGATAAAGATAAGCATTTTTGTGGTCGATTTGGAAACATAACTGCGCCAGTCCGACAAAGACCGCGCCCTGGCGTTTGGAAACCTTCTGCATCTTGAACAACTCCGCCGCGCCGGCGATATTGGCGGCTACCTCGCGGCTTCCCCTCCAGGTGGAATCCACCTGGGCTTTCAGGCTATGTGCCTTGCTGTCGTCCAGATGGTACAGTCCGACGAAGTCCGGCGCTTCCGCCAGAATCCGGTAGAGAATTCCCCGCTGATAAACCTCGCCCCACGGAATGTAGGCGGCGGAGGCAAGCACGCCCAGGGGCTTGGCGCGCCCCGCGCTCCTGGCGATTTCGATATTGAAAGTCATGGCCGAATACCAGAAGGTGTAATTGTAAAAACAGATCGTATTGTAGTTCGAGTGCGACAGCGGCGGATAAAATCCCCTGCCGACATACAGCGGCCCGCTCATCAGTCCGATATCGCCGGTCAGCTTGTCCCCGGTCGCCTTGACGTTGGCGGCGGCGATTTGATTGTAATTGCCGCAATGATAGCGGAAATATTGGAGAAACGGATGTTCCCATGGGACGATGCCCGGCTCGACTTGCGGCAGATAGACGTTATTGCCGATTTTCAGCTTCTCAAACGGCGGCAGGTCCGCTCTTTTTAACCCTGTTTTCTTGGTGAAATCCTCCATGGTCAGGGGATTGAAATCGAAGTTGCCCAGCATGCTGCCGTCGTCGTTGACGATAATGAACGGATAAAAATTCGGAGCATTGGCGGCATCGACCCTTGCGACCTGGGCGGAGATTTTATCCATGAATTTAGCTATATCGGCGACAACGGCGCGACTGCTGAACGCGTCATGGTTGACGCCGTGGCTGTGAACTTTGCCGTCGTAAAGAACCAGCTTTTCCGCCGGGTTTTCCGTGAAATGTCCGATGGCGGAAGTGCGGACTGAAAAGAGCTGGTGATTCAGGAGCGCATTGTCGATTACATTGCCGAGACGCTCAGCATTTCCCGCAGTCATCTGATGGATGTCGTCGACATTCTGGTTCATCAACTGAGCTGCGATGAATTTGGCCGCGTAAGTTTCGCGCACCAGATGCGGACGGCTACTTTTCCAGACCATGAACGGAAACGGATTGAGCTTGCGCGGAGAAACGACATGGAATTTCTTTTCCGCCGTCAGGCATTTCAATAAATATTCGCCCTCACCGAATTTCGACGTGTCGATGAAGGCCCCATTGGTTTCCGCGACCTGCGTCCGGTTTTTGTCGAATACCTGTAACGTGTACGGCTTGGATGGAATATTGAATTTTACCTGGACCGGGATTTTTTCGCCGCGTTCGAAAACCGAGCGGGGAATGTCGCCGACCCGCGTCGTCAATACCACCGGCGGCTCCGGTTTGGGCTGAGGCGCATAGTTGACTTTCGGCACTTCCACTTTTTCGCCATTGAAAAGACACAGACGGTAGATCGTTTCCAGCATCGGCAGATTGTTTTTTAGCTGAAAACAGCTTGCCACCAGCCCGGAATACGGATAATTTTCATTGAGGTTTTTTTGCCATATCAACGCGGCTTCGCCATTTTTGGTGGTGACCAACGAAGTAATTTCCTGAACCGGTATGGCCAGGTCCAGATATGGGGTCCATTGCTTGAAGTCAGCTTGCAAGCCCCATTTTTCGCCGTCCGCGGTGAGAACCCGATCTTTGCCGCGCAAACCGTAAACCGTCTTGAGGCCGAACACGTCAAATACATAACTGCCCTGTTTCTTGTTGGTGTACCCGAATCTGGTTTCCGTAATATCTTCCTCCCCGATGAAGAAGACCAGGGTCGAACCGGCCGGGCTCACATAGCGCCCGCCGTTTTTACAATATTGATACAACGCCGAACTCTGATCGTATGGGATGGCCAAACTGCTCGGCGTAATATCGCTCAAACTCAAAATTACCGAACCGGCGACATCCCCCTCCCGCATGAACTTGAGGATTTCGGCGGCGGTCATGGCCCGGAACCCTTGGGCCTTGAAGTAGCGGGCCGCGCTTTCGGTGTCCCCGGCGTATCTGGAGTAATAAATAGGATCGTCGAGAAGAATCTTTGCCGGGCCGCCGGTGACGTTGACAATTATTGACATCAAAAACAAGATTATTGACAGCAGCTTCATGAATCCTCCATAATTGTTTATCATTATTATAATCCATAATGTATAAATTAACTTGATAAAAAGTTCAAAAAGTGTATAATAATAATGAAAAAAGTGTAAAAATTTAAGATTATATGAAAAAAGAAGCCGAAATACTCAAAATGGTTCTGCCGGTTTTCATGAGTCCTGATCTTATCGACAAGATGGTTATCTCCGGGAATTCGTCCGAACCGAAGCGCAACCGCGGCCGTCATTTCCATGGAATCTGCGAGGTCCGAATGCTGTTCGGCTATGCGGAGGACGGTCGAGCCGACTACAGTTGCCTGCGGGAATTGCGCCTGACCCCGGCCGGATCGGTGCACTACGGGTTGGATCTGTCGGAGTTGGAGGCTCATATTTCGATAAAAATGGATATGGATACTTTTTATTACCTGCGGGGACGTGCCGATTTTTTCGAAATTCCAGTGAAAAACGAATTGAAACATTACGGCGTCGATATCAATAATACCTTGGCGGTTCTGAATACATCCCGTGATCTGGAACATTTGCGCTTTCTCATTGGGTTGCTTTTTTCCGCGCTGGCGGGTTTTATCGAACAGGGCAATTTCACGATGAAAAATCAGGTGATCTCCAAAATGTGCAATTACATCCACGACAATTATTGCCGGAGCAATTTGAGTGTGACGGAAATTGCCGGAGCCGTCGGGCTTTCCGCCAATTACATCCAGCACCTGTTTCATGTGCATCTGCAATGTACTCCGCGCGAATACCTGGTCAATTACCGCCTGGAAATGGCCCGTCAGCTCCTGTGCCGCCATCAATACCGGATCAAGGAAGTCGCAGCGCTCTGCGGCTGGAATTGCTCTCATTATTTCTGCAACTGCTACCGGAAGAAATTCGGCCATAGCCCCTCGCAAGACATGGGCCATATCCCGTGATTAATTGGAATAAGGAGTGAAAAAATATTTCTCCCCTTCCGTGAATTTCTGTGGTTTCCGTGGTTAAAAAATTTTCAGTGGCCGATTTATCGTTGGCGCAAGAATTTTGTTTTTTCGTGATTTCGGCCCTTGACAACCTTCTCCCAAGGACTATTTTTAAATTAAACGTTTCGGATGGGTCGAAATGTGGTCAAGAGGAGAAAATGCAGTTGCTCTATAACATGATTGGATTGAATGACATCAAGCCGTTCGGCGATTATCGCGGATATAAAACAGGATTTCAGGGAACGCTCAAAAAAGCCATGACCTCGCACGCCATCTTCCAGATGCCGGATAAAAAATTGTCGTCGGAAGGGGATGGAGGAATTATCGGCGTCATGAATTCGCTCGCGCAGCAGTTCGGAATTGAAACCGAATTCATCAACGTGCCCACCGGACTCTGAATATGAAGACCAGCTATCACTTTGCGCTGGCATTCATTCTGCTTGCCGTATGTTATGTATTTCTTACCGGCAAGTTCTTGGTTTACGATTCAGTATGGATCAGCGATGAAGGCAACCGGGTCATAACGATGAACGCCATGGTTGAAACGGGGAGACCACATCTTGCCATGCCTGAAAACGCGGATCTTACTTATTATCCGCCGCCGTATTTCGTGAAAACTCCTTCCGGTAAAACCATATCGGCGTATTCTCCGTTCTTTCCGCTGTTGGCGTCCATGTTCCGGAATATTGCTGCCGCTAGACTTGTGCTGTCTTTTATTCCGGCATTGATTTGCGCGCTTTTCTGCGGTTTTATTGCCATGAAATTCCGTACTGGAAAATGTCCGGCCGTATTCTGTGTTCTTGCCGCCGGATTCGCAACACCGCTGCTGTTTTATTCGGCCATCCTTTTGGAAATAAATCTGTTTTCAATGATAATGACCTGTATTTTTTTCTTCCTGATTTTGTATTGCAAGACTCGCGTAAGCAAATTTCTGACTTTTGCCGCTTTGCTTATTCTCTGCGCGTTATTTCTTCGCGAGGAAACGTATATCGCCGGATTCGCAATAGTTATATCTCTCATGGCAATAAGACTTAAGTTTCACCAGATAAAGTATTTCATTATCCCGTTAATTATAATTGTAATTGCAGTATTTGTCAGTAATTACATTATAACCCGATCGGTTTTCGGACTCCATTCAAAGGTATATAATTCTCTTGGAAATTCAGGGCTTACTTTGTTTGAACGTTTCATTTCAATCCATTTTTTCGTATTCAAATGCTATGGACCGTTACTCTGGAGTGTCATCTTTTCCCTGTGTTTCTATCTGGCGGCAGTACCTTCCTTATTTTACGGAAAACATAAGACATTTATTTCCAATATATTTCTTGGATTTATCGTCCTTGCTTCCATCGGTAATTTCATATTTATGCTGAGACAGCCTGATCCAGTCATGGGAACTCTCTCGGTACAGTCATTATGCGCGTCCGTACCGTTTGTATTTGTGCCGCTGATCTATCTAAGAGAACTTTGGATTTGCCGTGAAAAGGCCGTTCGGCTCGCTGTATCTATTTGTATATTAAGTATATTTGGAATAGCCTTCGCCCTGAATTATAAAACTGCCGGAATTTTTTTCGGCCCACGGCATTATGTGTTTATAATTCCCTTAATTCTTCCACTTGTATTTTTTATCCTGACGCGTCTTCGCATCGGTGTTCACGCACGCGTGATGATTTTCATGCTGCTGCTTATCTCGGCCGGCGTACAGCTTTATTCCGTGCGGATTCTTGGAGTGAAAAAAGATTTTTCGCAGGCGGTGATCAATGAAATACGCGAATCCGGCATTACGCTTGCTGTTACCGATGTATTCTGGCTGCCGGAAGAACTGCCGGAAAGAGCGATTTATATCCGTGATAAAAATGATTTGGAGTCATTCAAAAATTCTGTCAAGGGCGATTTTGTCATGATTCTTTCGCAGCATTTCAAGAACGTGGACGGATCGGATATCATTCGGATATTTTCTGATTATAAAATCATTACGGGACCTGAATTTACCCCTTCAGAAAATTCCGTCATGGCAATTCGAATATTCAAATTCACACCCACCAATAAATGAGGAAAGTGACGGTTACTTTTCCGTCACTTTCCTGTCATGTAGTAAAAATTTTCAATCATTTTATTTGAAAATTTACAATGCGGTATTATGGTAGGGATACGCGATGAATTTGAGGGGGCTCACTGTCGCGAGGGGAAGGTAACCATACTTGTCAAGGAGAAAAAAATGATTGACAGTAAGTGGGGTTCATTGTCGGCGAAGGTTAAGAGTTCGGTCACCCTCAAAATCGTCTTTATCGGGATGTTGATCCTGATCTTGCAGATTCCAACCTTCATGATTTACCGCCTGATCAGCGAAAGAGAAAACACCAAGCACACGGCTATTGCCGAAATGTCCGCTAAATGGGGCGGCCGGCAGATTATTACCGGCCCTTATCTGGTAGTCCCGGTCATTGAGAAACGTCTTGAGTCGGACGGCAAAAACAAATACGAAAAAGTTATCAACCACAGCATTGTGATTCTGCCGGAAAATCTGATTATCAACGGTTCCATGCAGCCGGAAATCCGTTACCGGGGTATTTACCAGGCTGTATTGTTCGGAAGCAAGTTCCAGCTCCAGGGGAATCTGCGTTTCGAAGATGACTTGTGGCCGCAGTATATCCAGCCGAACCGTGAAATCCGTTTTCAGGATGCCGCGGTCTATGTCGGCATCAGCGATATGAAAGGATTGACGATGGCCGAGGTGTTGCTTGACGGGCGTCCGATGCGCCCGGTGCCCGGCGCGTCCGGCGGAAAGTTGATCCGGACCGGTTTTAAAATCCCCCTCAACCACAGCAGTGAACCGTTGAAAGGAGGAATCGCGTTCAATATGACCCTGGACCTTAACGGCAGCAGCGGCGTTAATTTTTATCCGCTGGGAGTCAATACGCAGCTCTCGATCAGGTCGCCATGGCAAGCCCCGAGCTTCCAGGGCGAATTTTTGCCGAAAAACCGCGAAATCGACGAAAAAGGTTTCAAGGCCGAATGGCAGATCACTGATATGAACCGGAATTATCCCCAGAGCTGGCTGAATGACGATGCCCGTATCGAAGGCTCGGATTTCGGGGTCGACTTCTATGTCCCGGCCAACGTCTACCAGCAGACTGCCCGGGCGGTGCGCTATTCGGTGCTGTTCATTATCTTCATCATGCTGGTATTTCTGTTTGCCGAGGCGCTGGCGCGGGTCTGGATTCACCCGGTCCAGTACTTTCTGATCGGGCTGGCGATCGTCATTTTCTATGCATTGCTCCTGGCCTTGGGCGAACACATGAGCTTCGGCGCTTCCTATGCGATCTCGGCTTTGGCGGTATCGCTGCTGGTGGCCGGGTACTGCTTCGGGATCTTCCGCAAACGGTTGGTAGCCCTGGTTGAAGGCACGGCGATGCTGTTCGCTTATACCCTGATTTATTTCATGCTGCAGTTGGAAGATTACGCACTGGTGGCAGGAGCGATCACATTGTTCGTCCTGCTCACCGTCCTGATGATCTTCACCGGCAATCTTAATAAAAAGCGGGAAAAGAATCTCAGGGAATTGCCTGAGCCCCTTACCCCTTCAGATTTGCCATGACGCTCTTGAAGCCGGGGGCGGAGTTCTTGATGCTCGCCATGGGCACGCAGAACGCCAGCCGGAAATAACCCGGAGTCCCGAAACCTTTGCCCGGTACCGCCAGGATTCGTTCGGCCAGCAGGGCCTTGACGAATTCGGCGTCGTCGGGCAGGGGGGATTGCGGGAAGAAATAGAGCGCACCCTTAGGCAAATTGTACTTGATTCCGGCCTCGTCGAGAACTTTGGCCATGGCGTCGCGGCGCTCACGGTAGATGTTCAGGTCGATTTGCTCGTTGATGACGCAGTTCAGCACTTTCTGGGCAATCGCCGGGGCATTGACGAAACCGAGAATCCGGTTGGTCATGATCACGCCGTTAATCAACTCCATGGGCTCCGGCATGGCCGGGCAGACCGCCAGATAACCGATTCGCGCCCCCGCCAATGACAGGGTTTTGGAATAAGATCCGACGATCACCGTATATTCGTAAAGGTCGAACAACGATGGAATTTCGGTGCCGTCGAAGTTCAACGCCCGGTAGGGCTCGTCCGAAACCAGGTAAAGCACCTTGCCGGTCTTGGCCATGTGGCGGCGCATGACTTCCGCCAGCGCGGAGAGTTCTTCGCGGCTGTAAATTTGGCCGGTGGGGTTGTTGGGCGAATTGATCAGAATCGCCTTGGTCCGCGGGGTCAGGGCGGCGGCGATGCCGTCGATATCCAATTCAAAAGTGAAATCGCGGCTCTGGACCGGTTTGATCACGCCGCCGTAATTACCGGCATAAAAACGGTATTCCATGAAAAACGGCGCGGGACAGACGACTTCGTCGCCCTGTTCGAGCACCGCGCGGAACAACACGTTGATCGCCCCCGCGGCGCCGGTGGTCACCAACACATGCGAGGCCGGAACTTTGAGACCCTGTTCGCGGCTTAGGCTGCCGGCGATGGCTTCGCGGGTTTCCGGATAACCGGCGTTGGGCATGTAGCCGAAGGCGAAGGGGCCCTGCGAGTTTTCCGCCACGGTGCACAACGCGGGATTGATGGCCGGCGGCGGCGGAGCGTCAGGATTGCCGAGGCTGAAATCGTAAACTTTGTCGGCGCCGTACTGTTTCTTCAATTCGATACCGGTTTCGAACATTTTGCGGATGAATGAAGAATTCCCCAAAGCGTCTTTGATGTTGTCTGATACTAATTGCATATATTTATTCCTGTTTTTCAGTTCTATTGTAAAAGTGTTTCGGGTTGCCCCACTGTTCATAGCCGATGGTTTCGCCGACCGCCGCGATCGAACGCTCCAAGGCATCCCGGGACTCCGCCGAATTTTCATTGATGCCCGGCTTGTCGAGATACAACTGGTAACCGGCCCGGTAGCGGGTGTCGGTGATGTTCGGCATCATGACATTGGCCCCGGCCAATAATCCGAGTTCGCGTCCGCGCGGGTCCAGCGCTTGAAGCGCTGTGGTGGCGGCGATATTCACATCTTTTAATAATATACGCGCGCACGCGATCATCTTCAGACCCAGTTCCAGGTGGTTCTCGCGGCGGGTCACAGCCGCGGCCAACGGCGTATCCGGATGGACGATATACGGCCCCATGCCGATCATGTCAATATCCATCCGCTGGAAAAAACGCAGATCATGCACCAGGTTGTCCAGCGTCTGATACGGCAACCCGATCATGACCCCGGTACCGGTCTGGTAACCGACTCTCTGTAACACCCGCAGGCACTCCAACCGCTGTTCGTACGAATGATCCGACGGGTGGAGTTTCCGGTAAAGTTCGGGATCGGAGGCCTCGACCCGCAGCAGATAGCGCTGCGCCCCGGCCTCGAACCAGCGGCGGTAAGTTTCCTCCGGCTGTTCGCCCAATGACAACGTGATTCCGAGTTTGCCGTCGGAACGGCGGTTGATTTCTTTCAGGACGTCTTCGATGAAGTCGGCGAATTCGGGATCGCTGCGCTCTCCGCTCTGCAACACGACCGAGCCGTAACGGTTTTCCAGCGCCCACAGCGCTTCCGTGACGATTTCCTCGCGAGCGAGCATGAAACGTTTGACATTATGGTTGCCCTTGCGGATGCCGCAGTAATAACAGTCTTTGGTACAAATATTGCTGAGCTCCACCAGCCCGCGAAAATAGACTACTCTCCCGACATGGCGGGTTTTTATCTCATAAGCCAGTTGATAGAGCTTCTGCAGATCTTGAGGTTCATGCAAAGCCAGGAGTTGTTTCAACTCAGTGTCGTCGGGTTCGCTGCCGGCGGCGATTTTATCGAAAATTCGGGTTGTCATGGGAATAAGTCTTTTAGTATTAAATTAACATGAAAAGAACGGATTGCGAATAAAGTTCCGGTTTCG
Source organism: Victivallaceae bacterium (assembly GCA_031548025.1). Lineage (GTDB taxonomy): Bacteria > Verrucomicrobiota > Lentisphaeria > Victivallales > Victivallaceae > UBA5239. Next base: position 48,226 of record JAVBRM010000079.1, read on the forward strand.
GTAAAAAAAAGTTGAAAATTTTTTCAAAAAACATGGAACCTGTCGAACAAATACTTGTCCTGAGGGTCAAAACCAGTATGGCATTTTTATGAAAAATAAATAGAATCGGACTTGTATTTAAGTTCAAAGAAGACTATAATTTCAATTGAAAATTGTATAAAATCTGAACCAGCTTAAAGGGGGGCACTTTTGAGCTGTGTTTTTGGCGTATAAAAAGCAAGGAGAGCCAAGAAAATGATGAAGAAGCAGAGAGCATCGCAGGAAGTGATCGAAACGCCCGAATTGGAAGCAGCAGCAATGTTCCAACTCGAAGAAAGAGTACTGTTCGACGGAGCCGCGGCCGCGGACGTCGTTGAAGCGCAGAAACAGGCCGAACAGGAGATTGCGGAGGTCCAGGAGCCCGATCAGCAGGAAGCGGCGGAAAACGCCGGAGCGCCTGGTGATGACTCAAGCGCGCTTGACGCTTATCTGGAAGTCGGCGCCGCCGGCAATATTTCAGTCCAGACTACTCTGGAAGCCAATAACCAGATCAAAGTCCTCTTTGTGGCCGATCTCGATCAGGCGGAAGCCCTTGCATCCTCCGCCGAAGAATACGGTATCATTATCTCCTTTGACCCCAATGCCACTACTTCTGCCCAATTGCTCGATGCCCTGAATTCTGCTCTCGAAGGTCATCAGGCCGATTCCATCGGCTTCATGTTCGATCCTGCCGCCGAAAATGCTCTCGAAAACTTCAATGCCGAAGTCGGTTCCGATTTCTGGAACAACATCAACGACGCTCTCAGCACCCGCGGCACCATCGAAATATTCGGCGACGCCAACGATGCCGCCGTCGCCGATCAGCTCTCCGGCGATTATGACCGCCAGGTCAATGTCAGTACTTATACTGTTGACAATGGCTGGAACAGCTCCTATACCGCCGAAAGCACCAATGCCCTGGATAACAATGTCGAAGACAGCGTTCAGCTGGACGACACTCTTTTCGAAGACGAATTTCTCCAGTCCCTGGACTTGCTCAGCGAAGACACCACCACCAATCGCGAAGTAGCGTTTATCTCCAGCGATATCAACAACCTGGATAAGGTCATCGACAATCTCGGCAAGGACGTCGAGATCGTCCTGCTCGACCCCGCCCAGGATACCATTCAGCAGATCACCGACTATCTGAACGATTCCGGCGCCAAATATGATTCGATTCACCTGTTTGCCCCGGGTTCGACTGAAGCTCTGGACTTCAACGGCGACAGCATTTCCGCCGACGACCTGCGCGAATTCAACAACGAACTGGTTTCGTGGCGCAACGCTCTGAAGGAATCCGCCGCGATCAATATTTACGGCGGCGACATGGCCTCGACCGAAGCCGGCCGCGATTTCCTCGACCACCTGATGGCCGCCACCGGCGCCGACGTCGAAATCACCAACGAATTCGCCGGTCTCGACATGGCGTTGTCGTTCGATTACGACCTCGGAAATGACAGTTCATCCGTCAGCGAAGTCTTGGATTATGCCTATAACCTCGACCGCGCTCCCCACACTTATTACGTGGTCAATACCGCCGACTCCGGTGAAGGCTCGCTGCGTTGGGCCCTCGAACAGGCCAACCAGAATATCGGCCTCGATCACATCGAATTCCAGCTTGACGACGGCGCGGTCATCGATATCGACAGCTCGTCACTTTATATTACCGACAGCGTCATCATCAACTACAGCGGCCTGAACGTGACCATCAACGGCGCGGCCCTTTCCGAATCTCTGTTTGTGATCAATGATGGTGATGACGCCAATCAGATTTATGTTGAAGTTAATGGCCTCAATATCTATGGTGCATCCGGCGCCAATATGGACAATGTCCTAGGTGGAGCAATCCAGAACCACGAAGCTTTGAACCTGAACGGCGTAATCATCCAGAACTCCGACGCCCAGCGCGGCGGAGCGATCTGGAACGACGTGGAGGGTAAGTTGGTTATCGAGAGTAGTAAATTCATTGGGAACAGTGCAATCGAAGGCGGCGCCATTTTCAACAATGGCGGTGAATTAATCATCAACAATTCCAGCTTTTCCGAAAATATCGCAGTTACCGGTTCTGCAATAGCCTCAGTCAATACCTCCGGTTCCCAAGCCTCCCTCCAGATCGACACCACGACTTTTGACAGCAACTTTTCACTTTCCTCTTCCGGCCAGACCGTATACAGTGAAGGTATTTCCCTGGCCACCAATATTGAATACATCAACGATATTCCGAGCCTCGAGCTTGATTCCTCGGGCAAAAACATTGTTTTCATAAACTCCTCCGTCTTCGGCAAAGAAACACTCATGGAACAAATCGGCGACAATGCCGAAATCGTGATTCTTGAGCCAGGCGATGCTCTCAGTCAAATCTCCGAATACCTGGCCGGAAAATCCGGTTATTCGGCTATTCATATTATTTCCCATGGTAACGAAGGATTCTTCCGCTTGGGGAACGACACCGTAGATGCTGCTTTTGTTGAAGCCAATGCCGATAAAATCGCGGCATGGGGTGACGCCATGGTATCTGGCGGGGACATCCTGCTTTATGGTTGTAATATTGCCGGCAATGACGCCGGTAAGGAACTAATTCAGGCACTGGCGGCAATTACCGGTTGCGACATTGCCGCCTCCACCAATAATACCGGCGGCAGTGGAGACTGGATTCTCGAATACAGTGTCGGTGCGGTAGCCACCGGCGCATTCGGTTTTGTCGACTACAATTACAGCCTGCAGAATATAGTAGTAAATACCGCGGGCGATGAAGGCGGATTGCCGCCAGGGCAGATGACTCTACGCATGGCATTGGAATATGCCAATAGTCATACTTCTAGCGATGGATTTGAAATCATTTTCAATATCGCTAATTTTGATACACTTAATTATACAATTGTCCTGACTCAAGGTGAAATTGCCATTAGCTCAAGCTCAGCGGTGACGATCAATGGATCATTCGGATATGATGACCTTACGAAGAATCCGATTAACCTGACAATTCGGAGTGCGCCAAACAGCCGTGCTTTCAATATCAGCTCAGAGGTCTATTTGAGCAATATGACGATTACCGGCGGCAATGTGATCTATGCTCCAGAGGATAGCTCTGGCGGAGCGATTTATATTACTAATAACGGTAATGTTACCTTGGATGCGGTTACTTTTACCAACAATCAGGCTGTTGACGGCGGGGCTATCTATAACCGCGGCCGGTTGACGATTACCGGACATAATGGGACGGGTGACTATTCAGCGATTAGCTATTATAGTTATTTTAATAGCAACATATCGACTCATTCTGGCGGGGCGATCTTTAATGAAGGCTTATTGAATGTTACCTACACCCAATTTGACAGTAACTCTGCTGATACTGGCGGCGCAATTTATTCAATCCTTGGAATCAATATTACCGAATCGATTTTTACCAATAACCGGGCCACCACGAACGGTGGTGCGATTGCTTTGGTCGATAGTAGCGGCGATACGACCCTGACCAATCTGATATTGAGTTACAATACCGCAATGAATGGCCATGGGGGAGCCCTGTATGTCAATGGCGGATCAGATGATGTATCGATCGATTTTAGTAAGGCTTTGGAGAGAATCTTTTTTACATATAGTGCTTATAAAGCCTGGGTGGATGCCGGATCTCCGAATACCTCTACTTTACAATGGGGAGAAGTCAACTTCAACACAGCCCTTGCCGGGTATGGCGGAGCCATTTATTTTAATAATTCCGGAAACTTGAATGTAATAAGAAGTGGTAAAGCACCATCGTATAGGCCTGCTAGTATTGATTTTGTAAATAATACCGCAGCCAGTGGTGGAGCCATTTATTTTGTTTCCAATGAAAACCCTGCTATTACAAGTAATTTGGTATTGGAAAACTTAACCATTCGAAATAATACAGCGAGGGTAACAGGTGCGGGAGAAACTGCGCTTGGCGGTGGTATTTATTTCGACGGAAAAAATAACGGTTCATTTAATCTTATCTCTCCCCGGTATAGCTCTGTGGTCAATGGGAATACGGCTATGACAAGTGATTTGACCGGAGGCGATGCAAAAGGCGGAGCTGCTTATATCATCAATGCCCGGAATGTAAATGTGTCGGATGTTGATTTTTCTTCCAACAGTGCGGTTGCGATTGACGCTGACAATGTGTTAAGTACATCAATTTACACGGAAGGCGGAGCGCTTTATATCCATAATTCCGGAAATATAACGATAAGCGATAATTCTCTTTTCTCTAAAAACACCGCCAGTAACGGTGGTGCTATTTTCGCCCAGGGTAATGGTAATATCGATATCAGCTTAACGGTATTTGTCGGCAATAGCATAAACTGGAATACGCCGACAGTTGACATAGCGGCAGATCCGTTCGGTGCGCTAGCGAAATATGCTGCTTGGGCGGCTGGGCTTCATGGTAATGGCGGTGCCTTGTACCTGGCGGATAATAGGGCGGTAACTTTAGCCGGGGTAGTGGCGGCTGCCAACTTTGCGGTTGAAGGCGGCGGTTTTATGTATGTGGAAAATTCATCGTTGCAGAATTTGACCATTTCAACTTCCATTATCAATAATAATATGCTCTTGAACGGGAGAATAAGTATTAAGGTTCCGCTCATAGGTGATAGAGATTTTGATTTTGGTGGAAATACAGCTCATGAAGGCAGCGCAATATATGCGGAAAATGCAAATATTACCATTGCCAACACCAGTATGAGTGACAATACCATTAACGATCTGGTAATGGATCAATTCGATGCAAAGCTAAGAAGTTTTACTTCGGCAATCAGTTACTCGATGGTTACCGGATCTTCTTTCTATTTTAATAACAGCAATTTGACTTTAAGTTCAGTCAGCACAGCCGGTAATGACGGTACAACCAGTTCGTATAACATTACCACTGCCCGGTGGGATATATTCCATCTGGCCGGGACAGGAACGACGGATGAAACACGCAACAGCCTCAATATTTACAATTCGCTTTTTTATGATAAATGGCAATTTGGCTCCAGCAATACTGTTGCCGGTGAATTTATAACGATTGGCAATGTCATAAGCAACATTTTTACGTATTATTGGACTCATAATGTCGATGGCGGAGAATACTTGTTTAGTGATACTTTTGGTCCCGATGCCACTGTCAAAGTATTCCGGCCGGATGGTTCTACTGTCAGCCTTGTTGCAAATATTTATGAGAGTACCCATGGAAACTTTATCAGCACCGATGCGATTACTGCAAAATTGATAGCTGACAACCTGTATATTCGAACCGCGCTCACCAGCGCCAGTCTATCAGCTTCGCCTGATGCCTCTACCTTGGGGCGCATGGCGGTGGCGATCAACAGCCGGAACAGTCTGGCTTATCGTTACGTGTATAATGAAATCACCCGTGGCGGCGATCTGAATTATGTTGATGTGCCCACTGATATCCATGGCAATGTCCGTACCGGAATGGAAATTGTCATCGATCCGGGCAATCCGGACGACATGAATACGAAAGGAAGGGTTTATTACGCCTATTATAGAGGCGGCAACTTGGTTGTTGTCAACGAAGCCGGGAAGGAACTTGGGTCAGATGAAATAGCAAAACTGAGAACGTACATTACCTTTGCTGATGAGCGGGTTACGATTGGCGCCTATGAGCCGATGTTTTCCATGACAGTTACTTCAAACGCCAGTACTACTTCTTCTAATGGGGCATATTCCATTATTGACGCTTTAGTCGGTGGAATTACTTTGAGGGAGGCAATCATCTGGATTGATGATTATGATTACAGTGTTTATGAGGGAAAGGACGCTGATGATCCGATCCGCAACAGTTTCGATAACGAGCGCTATATTCATTTTGCCGCCGCCATGCTGACGGAAGGCAATAATGTCATATCAGTTAACGGTATCAGAATCGAAAAGAATGTTATTATCGGTTCCATTGCTAAATTTGAAGCAGATTATTTGTATTATGAGGATAGCAACGGTGACCGGATATATTTTGAGAATGACGCATCTGCCGCACAACAGTCTTCTGCTACGCGTATAACCCTGAAGGGAACTGGAAGCAACCGCATTTTCAATATTGTTGCAGGGGTTAATGTTGTAATTAACAACCTGACTCTGACTGAGGGCGTAGCTCCGGACTATCCGATTTCTGCAGTAAATATGCCGGCAAATGATGGCGGGGCCATCTATAATGCCGGCAGTCTGATTTTGAATAACGTTGTAATCAAGGATTCCACGACTTCAGGAAATGGTCCTTACGGTAGCTATGGAAATTATGGAAATGGCGGCGGTATTTATAATGCGCTAGGGGCATATTTGGCGATTTATGATTCGACTTTTACCGGGAATTATATTTTGTTGGCAAACTCGGCGGATCATCATACTACCTACGCTTCCGCGCTGGGGGGAGCTATTTACAATGCCGGCGAATTGGTATTGGTTCGTTCGACAATTTCCGATAACTATCTTGGGATTGCCAATGGGAGCTCGGCCTTGTGGATATATACAGAGAATGCTCTTAAGGGAGCGGGGATTTATAATGCGGCAAGTGGCAGTATTGTAATTGTGAACAGCACAATTACTAAGAACGTGATTGATACCGGTAATTATCTGGTTATCGGCGGTGACTATAATGGTCGCAATTTTGGAGCGGGCGCAGCTATTTATTCCGCAGGAGGCAGTGTTGAAATTTATAATTCAACGATCATTAAAAACGAAACCAGGCTCGACGCGCATAAATTTGATGGTTGGACACCTGATGGCAATGGGAAAATAGCCAGTTTCACTGTGGATACTGATGTGACGAGTATACGCAGCAAAAGCAATCCTTTTGCCGCGGTCACAATCAGAGGCACTTCTACTTTTGATACCACTAATACGATATATGCCAACAACTATCTGATCACCAGCCCTACAGTCAGTTATTTGCGGGACATTTACACCGCGAGCACTGTTACTGCCGCAAGTTCGGAATCCTATGTAAATGATTATAATATCATCGGTTATTATAACCGTATCGGAATGGGGATTGATTTCAGTTTTGGAACGAATAACCTATTTGGCGATTATTACCCATCCGGTACCCGTGACGGGGTGGTCTATAATTTGAATTTGACCGATACGATGAGCTATTACGGCGGCATGACATTGGTTTACCGGGTGTTGGATGGCAGTATTGCCTATCTGAACGCGTTTGACCTGGCAAGTCAGCAAATTGCAATCGATAATCCCAATTATGGATTACAGTTGGACCAACGGCGCAATACCCGTATTGGCGGAGTGTATACCGCAAATAATCGAGGCGCTTACGCCATGTTGACCGAAGGGATTACGGTAAATTCTGACCAGGATCCGACCGGCGAATTTAACGATGGATGGAATTTCGGTGAAAATACTCCGGGATGGGCGAGTTCGGACACCACTCTCCGTCAAGCATTTTACTGGGCTGACGCATACTCGGTGATTACCGTTGCTCCCAATGTTGATTACTGGCTGAATGATGGTATTGTGAAATTGCGCGGTGAAGAGATAAAAATCAATACCACTGTTACTTTTGATGGCGGTTACTTCGATCTGGACAGCGGACTGTTCCGTCTCTTGACTATCGACGCCGGAAGTGTATCGAGAATATTCAATATCGACAATGGGATCCTGACGCGTGCCAATGTTGCAATTTCCCATGTCAATCTGTTGAACGGAGCTACTACCGGAAGCGGAGGCGCGATTTATTCCAGCGAGAACCTTATTCTTACTAACTTTACTATCGGCGATAGTCAGGCTGGAATTAGCGGCGGAGCCATTTATATGGAAAGCCAGGCTTCTCTTGAGTTGGCCTATACCACCAATACGGCTTTGTCGTTAAATCGGATTTATGGCAACAGTGCTGATCTGTTTGGTGGAGCCATTCATGCCGGTTCCAGTATTTCGGTGACTATTGACCACACCGAATTTTCCGAAAACCATGCCGGTCAGTATGGCGGCGCTTTATATTTGCTGACTATTCCGTCGACGGTTAGAATAACTTATTCTAATTTCGAAGGCAACACAGCCGATCAGTTGGGCGGCGCAATTTACAGCAACAGCAGTAATCTGCAAATAAACTATTCAAGCATAGTGAACAATAGTGCCGCCTCAGGCGGCGGTTTATATCTGTCCACTTCTGCGTTGTCAATGCTTAACAGCACGTTAAGCAATAACAAAGCCAGTTCGCAAGGCGGCGGTATTTATACCAATGGTAATATTAATTTAAATTATGTTACCGTGGCCAATAATGCCGCGGGTGGCAGCAATGGCGGCGGCGGTATTTATCAGACCGGGGCTGGTATTACCCTTAATGCGTCCAACAGTATTATCGCCCAGAACTGGATTGGAGACGACACCACTCCGTTGGAGACCAATCCGAACGGAACGTACACCATGAACGACTATGTCGGGGTTTCCGGTGCGACTTATTCTTTGACCAGTTCAATATATGGTACCTTCATCGGTAGTGGTAGTTCTATTAACTCCGAGCAGGTTCATCTGGAAAACGGAACAGTTGTAAACTCTTCAGGCGAGGAATTGGGTCTGGCATATACCGCCGATGCCAATGGCGGAGAGACTTTAACCGTATATGTCGGAGGCAACAGCTTCCTGACGACCTGGAGTAATATAACTTACGATCCGACTGTTCCGGATGACCAGCGCGGCAGGCTTAGAAGTAATATTCCGAATGGTATGACCATTACCGCCGGCGCTTATCAGCGGCGTGAAGTGGTTTATTATTTCAGAGAAAATGATAATACCGGAGGCGTATTTTCAGTTCATAGTCTTGGCAACTGGGTAGATGAGTTTGGGGTAGATATATCATTCAATACCGATTTTATCGATTTTGATGTTTCACCCGACTTTCGTTTTGTTATTGGAGAGAGTATCACTGTGACCGCAACCGTGGATGCTGCCTGGTTTGTTAACCCCGGCAGCTTTGTCGAGGTGCAGGGGTATGGAGTGTTGGAGGTTTTGGCTGATACGACGGCCATTATTTCCGTTGCTTCGGGTGGTGCGATCAATGTTACCGATGCCGCTTTGGGAGCCCATGGCAGAACGGTCAGCAACCGCGGAACAATTACTTTTACCGGTGCGAATGCCAGCGCCGTCGGATTGTCCATTCGCCAGAATCAGGGTGGGATATTGGTATTCGATACAGAGACCACTTCCGGTGGAAACTGGGACGGTTTTGCCATTAATATGGCTGTAGGGGCAACAAATGAAGTTCATTATATTTACGATGGTAGCCAGCATATCTTTAACGCTGTTTATTCGACCCTGATTCTGGAAGGAGACGGTACAAAGACCAAAGTCGGCAACCTGACTGCAAACATTTTGACTTTCAGCAATACAGATAATACCACGCTGGCCATCGATGGTCAGTTGACAGTAAATACTAGATTCGATGCTGGTATTGGAACGATTGATTTTACCGGCAGTAACGATGTTTCCGCGCAGAAAATAAACGTCCTGGGGACCAATACGGACAACGCTTATTACAATGTGATTGTCAGCGGCGAAAACGTTGAGTTGAACGGCAATATTGTAGTGGCAAATGATTTGCTCATTAGCTGGTCGGAGGCGACTCTGACCGCCGGAGCGAATACCTTGAGTGTCGGCGGAGATTGGACTAATAACGGTCTTTTTAATGCCGGAACCGGTACGGTCAATTTTAATAGCACAACAGGCCAGACTCTATCCGGTACGTTGAATGATGCCAGTAAGTTCAATATCGTGAATTTCATCGGCAATGGAATCAAGACGGTCGAAAGCGCAATCGAAGCTGATGTGATGCGCATAGACGACGATATTACTGTAGATGCAATAACCGTAACTGTGGATACATTGAACTTCAACAATGGTGTAACTGGCAGTAATGGCATCTTGATGTTGTCTGGCGACGGGATTGTACTGACGGTGATTAATAGTTTCAACGCTGGCAGTGGGACAGTGATTTATGATGGTGTCGATCAGACCGTACTGTCTACGGTAAACGGAGCTGACGCAGAGTATTTCAACCTGATTTTGGAAAATGACGGCATCAAGAGTATTCTCGACAATATAGCGGTTGGAAATGATCTGACGATCAATGACGGCGTAACGGTGAACGCGTTGGATATCAGTGTCGTCAGGGACTTGACAATAGCTGATGATGGCATTTTGAACGCTCGGGCAATTGAGGTCGGCCGTGATTTCAGCATCGGCGATAACGTGAATGTTGACGCGGTGAGCGTGGCGGTGACGAATGATCTGATCTTCGGTGATGACAGTGTCTTGAGTGTTTCCGGAGCCGGCAATGCGTTGACGGTCGGAAACATCTTTGGAGCCGGAACAAGTTTGGTAGTTTATGACGGTTTGGTTGACCAGACGATCATGACGATGACCGGAGCCGGGCGTGCCGATTACTATAATCTGACGGTATCGGGCAGCGGCACGACGAAGACGGCCGATAATGAGCTGCATGTGGAAAATGACTTCCTGATCGAAACCGGAGTAACGGTGGACGCTCAAGATATCATTGTTGAACATGATTTTACGATTGAGGATGATGGTGCATTGAATGCCCTGAATATCACCGTGGATCATGATTTCCTCATCGCTCAGAGTGTGATTGTGAACAGTGAAGATATTTTTGCGGGCAACGACTTGACGGTTGGTGAATACAGTGAATTGACCACCGGAAGTATCGATGTGAACAATGACCTCTACATCGCCGATAACGTAACAGTGAGCAGCGATAATATCAACGTCGGCAATGACATGACGGTTGGAAATGACAGCGCAATCAGCGCATTGGATATTACCGTAACGAATGATTTCAGCATCGGCGATAATGTGAATGTGGATGCGGCGAGCGTGGCGGCAGGCAATGATCTGACCTTTGGTGCGGACAGTGTGTTGAGCGTGGATGGAGCAGGGGCCGCATTGACGGTTGGTAACATCTTTGAAGCCGGAACCAGTTTGGTGGTTTATGACGGTTTGGTAGACCAGACAATCATGACCTTGGCCGGTGGCGTGCCTGCCGAGTACTATAATCTGACGGTATCGGGCAGCGGCACGACGAAGACGGCCGATAATAAGCTGTACGTAGAAAATGACTTCCAGATCGAAACCGGAGTAACGGTGGACGCTCAGGCGAATGATGTCTTCGTGGGTAATGATCTGACGATTGAAAATGATGGTGTTTTGATAGGCGCGAACATCAGTGTCGGTTATGACTTCAGTATCGACGATAATGTGACTGTGGACGCGGTGAGCGTGGCGGTGGGGCATGATCTGACCTTTGGTGCGGACAGTGTGTTGAGCGTTTCCGGGGCCGGCGATGCGTTGACGGTCGGAAACCTGTTTGATGCCGGAATGAGCTTGGTGGTTTATGACGGTCTGGTCGATCAGACGATCATGACGATGACCGGAGCCGGGCTGCATGCCGATTATAATAACCTGACGGTATCGGGCTACGGTACGACGAAGACGGCCGAAAATGAACTGTATGTTGGATATGACTTCCTGATCGAGACCGGAGTAACGGTAGACGCTCAGGCGAATGATGTCTTCGTGGGCAATGACCTGACGATTGAAAACGATGGCGCTTTGATTGGCGCGAATATCACAGTGGATCATGATTTCAGTATTGCCGATAATGTGATCGTGGACGCGGTGAACGTGACGGTGGATAATGATCTGAGATTCGGCGATGACAGTGTCTTGAGTGTTTCCGGTGATAACGAGGCATTGAAGGTCGGAAACGTGTTCGAAGCTGGACGGAGCATGGTGATTTATGACGGTTCGGGCAATCAGACAATCATGACGATGTCTGGTACCGGGAATGTCGAATACTACAACCTGACGGTATCGGGCAGCGGTACGACGAAGACGGCCGAAAATGAACTGCGTGTACTAAATGATTTCCTGATCGAAACCGGGGTGACAGTGAGCGCTCAGGATATCACTGTTAACCATGATTTTACGATTGAAGACGATGGTGTTCTAAATGCGCTGAATATCAGTGTGGATCATGATTTCAGCATCGCTCAGAGCGTGATCGTGAACAGCGATGATATCACCGTGGGCAATGACTTGACGGTTGGTGATGAAAGTGAACTGAATGTACTGAATATCAGTGTGGATCATGATTTCATCATCGCTCAGAGCGTGATTGTGAACAGTGAAGATATTTTTGCGGGCAACGACTTGACGGTTGGTGATGAAAGTGAACTGACTGCGTTGAATATCATTGTGGATCATGATTTCAGCATCGGCGATAACGTGAATGTTGACGCGTTGAGCGTGGCGGTAGCGAATAGCCTGATCTTCGGTGATGACAGCGTCTTGAGTGTTTCCGGCGACGGCGATGCCTTGACGGTTGGAAACAGTTTTGACGCCGGACACAGCTTGGTGATCTACGACGGTAACGATCAGAATATCATGACCCGCACCGGAAATGATAATCCTGTAAATTACTATAATTTGATTGTATCGGTCGGCGGAACGAAAACCGCGGATGATGATTTGTATGTCGACAATGATTTCCTGATTGCCGATGGCGTAGCGGTGGATGCTCAGAATGTCACCGTAGGCTGGGATCTGACGATTGAGGACGGAGGTAGACTGACTGCGCTGGATATTACGGTGGCGAATGATTTCAGCATCGGCAACAGCGTGACTGTGGATGCAGTGTATGTGACGGTAGGCCAAGATCTCAGTATCGGCAACGGCAGTGTCTTGAGCGTTTCCGGCGATGGCGATGCTTTGACGGTCGGTAATGAATTCTCCATCGGAACAAGTCTGGTGGTTTATGACGGCAACGATCAGAATATCATGACCAGGACCGGCTCCGGTGATGAGGTGGTCTATTATGACCTGACTGTGACCGGCAGCGGAGAAAAGACCGTCAGTGATCCTTTGACGGTGACGAATCTGCTGACTATCGGCAATGTGGTGATGGATGCGATTTCCGTGAGCGCCGCCAGTGTGAGTTTCAACGACGACTTTGGTGACAGCGAGGGTACTTTGAAGCTGTCCGGCGGGGATGTGGACCACAGTCCATTGTCGGTGACGACGTCATTCTACGCCGGCAATGGGACGGTCGTATATGATGGTGACGACGATCAGAAAATCGCAACTGCCGTTGCGGGCGGTACTTTGATTTATAATAATTTGATTGCGACGGTGACGTCTTCCGGCAGTGTTTCGACTAAGAATGCGGTTGGCACATTGAAGGCCAACGGTGATCTGCGGATTGAGGAGGATGTGACCGTGGATGCGGTGACTGTGGATGTCGATTCTTTGACTTTCCTGCAGAGCGGCAGCTCGACCGACGGCAGCAACGGCGTGCTGATGGTTTCCGGAGCCAATGAGGCGTTGAAGGTGGCGACGACATTTGTCGCCGGCGAAGGAACGGTGATTTATGACGGCGTCAATCAGACCGTGATGGCCTCTCTGGCCGACGGAGGCGCCGCCGAGTATTACAATCTGATTTTGGAAAACGACGGGATCAAGAGTGTTCGCAATACCCTGTGGGTGAGTAATGACCTGATGATCAATGATGGCGTAACGGTGGATGCGACAGAGGTTCGCGTCGGTCACGACCTGATATTCAGCGCGAGCGGCGTCCTGAGCGTGGATGCGTCAGGGAGCGCGTTGGAGGTCGGTAATGAATTTACTCATGGAAACGGCAAGGTGATTTATGATGGGACCGATGATCAGGAGATTATGACGGAGACCGGAAACGGCTTCGATGTGGTTTATTACGACCTGGATGTTTCCGGTGGGGCGAAGACCGCGACCGGAACACTTGAGGTCGAGAATATCATGAGGATTATCGGCAGTACTTCGGTAACGGTTTCCGGGGCCGGGGTAGATGAAGGCGGCAATGTCACCGCCGGTGAGTTGATATTTACCGCGAACGGTACCTTGACCTTGAATGGCGACTTGAACCTTGGCGATATGAAGGCCGGTACCGGGACGGTGGTCTATAATCGGGGAACTGACGGAGACCAGAAGGTCGCGGGGCTCGAGTATTATAATCTCCAGTTTATCGGTTCCGGTACCCGTACTTCCGACGGCAGTATCACAGTCGACAATGATATGTTGACCAGCGGCAGTGTGGATGCTACGATCAATGGAAATATCACGGTTGACGGTAACTTGACTATGCAAGGTACTTCCGTGTTGAGAGCGGTTGCCAATGACGTCATTTCCGCGGATGGAGACGTCACCGTCGGCCGCAAGCTGGATATGAGCGTGGAGACTGCGGTTGATCTTCATCTTCATGGCGCGTTGACGGTCGGAACTTATGGTTTTGGCGCTCTCAGTACGGTTTATTATGACGGAGCGGGTGACCAGACGATTACCGAGTTGAATTATAATAACCTGACCACGGCCAATGGCGGAGTAAAGAGTTGGAATGGCGGCAGTGTGGCCGGTTTATTGCTGGTTGATGCGGCGGCAACTTTCCAAGCCAATACGGTATTGCTGCAGCGGGTTGCCGAGACGGCCACCGGGGATAATACAATAAACAAAATCCAGGTCAATGCCACTGGAGTATTACGTCTCAACGGGCGCAGTGATGATCCGGCAACGATAAATGAGGCGATTCTGCTTGAAAAGGCGAATGTAGTATTGGAGGAAGATTCGATTATCGTCTATGGCGGCGCCGGAGATCAGTTGATCAACCCTGACTATGATTACTCCAAGGCTACGCTGGGCCTGGCCGGAAGCGGCATCAAGAGCTTCAACGGATCAACAACAACGACAGCGTTGTCTGTTAAGAATATGTTCCTGGCTGAAGGTTCGGTGATCGGAGATATCAATACGAATCTGAGTATCGCCGGCAATCTGGCCTTCGCCAGTACTGAAGAATTGCAACTGGCCCGTTCGCTGAGCATAGGAGGTATTTTCTCTGCCGCTAACGGAACTATGACTTATGACGGCGAAGAGGCGCAGACTGTGTTGGGCCTGAATTATTGGAATCTGACGATTGACAGCGCGCTCAATACGCTGGAAACAGAAGCGAACACCATCGTGGATGGCGATTTCACCTTTAAAAACCATGCGGCGCTGGTGATTGGTTATAAGAGTAATTTGACTCTCAACGGCGCTCTCGTTGGAAACAGCGGCAAGGATTCGCAGTACTTCATTTTTGACAGCGCCTTCGACGCCGTCGCCTCCGCCGGTTCACTGACTCTGCATTTGGCCGAGGATGAGGTAAGAACCATTTATGCCGGAACTGGTACATATATGGTTGTCGATACTACGACCAGTTTCTCCAGTGAATGGAACGAGATGCTGTTTGAAGCCGATACCGATACGTCGGTGACTTTCCGGATCGGAGGCTTATCTCCGCTGGATTCCAAGGCGATCAATCAGTCGTTCTATTTCCTCAGTAATACGAGTGGGGTACAGTTCGATGTGCAGTACTCGACTGCGGAAGGAAATAGTTACAGCAGCTACTTCCGAATTCTGAAGTACAATGAAGCCGAAATGACTGACTGGTTCGGTAATGGCGATCGTTATTTACTGGACGGAATCAACACGAGCGCCTATGTTATGGGAATGGTGGATACCGGCAAGATAGTCCCGGCCAAGAGTGGTGTGGATCCGTTGATCGTGGTCAATAATAAAGACAATGATTATTATACCACCAGCGGAACACATTATTCCACGGATCAGATTGGTTCGCTGCGTTTTGCGATCGGATATGCCAATGCCACAGACGGAACTCAGAAGATCGTATTCGCGGAAGGTTTCAATGCCGCCGGCGATATCCACCTTAACGGAAGAGGCATAGTCATCACCGACGATCTGGTGATTGAGGGCTGGGGCAGTGATAAAATCACGATCCATGGAGATAAGATCCTGTACAACGAGCGTATGATTACGATTCGCGAAGGCGTAGGCTTGGAATTGATCGGCCTGACCCTGACCGATAACGTCGGCGGCGGGATATTGAATTACGGACAGTTGGCTATGGACGACGTGGTCATCAGTGAAATGGGCCACGGCAATACCGATGCCGATTTTGTCGGCGGCGCGATCTACAACGCGTCTGGAGCCAGCATATACGGCAACCGGGTTCTCCTGATCAACAACTGGGCCTCGGAAGGCAGCGCGATTTTCAATGAGCGCGCGGTCTATAGTCCCACCCGCTACTGGTACTGGTGGTGGTCTCGGTATGCCGACACTGATCTCTACAGACCTGTGGCGACTGTCAACGGCGGCAGTATCGTGCTTGAAAACCTGACGATAAAAGATTCTTTCGATGCGACCAACAGTGCCATTTACAATGACGTCGAGGCCAAGATTGTAATCCGGAACGGTACGATTCATGGCATTAAAGGCGACAGCGATGAGCTGGCCGGAACCGCGATCATCAACGGCGGTAACTTCTATGGTTATAACCTGACGGTACTCGATAACGACGGCTTTGCCTTGGACAACCTGATCATATCCGAAGCCCTGTATGATGCCTGGGTGCGGGAGGAGGTCGTTACCAACTATGGTTCGTATTACAGATGGGTACTTAAAAATGACATCGTATCGTATTATGGAAATACCACTCTGGAGAATGCGACCGTAGCCTACAACGATGCCGGCAGCTTCAACAATATCTATGATGCAAAAGGCAATTTCATGCTGGTCAAGACCACTACCGTCAACGGCACCAGTATCACCTCGGGTTTCAAGCTGGTCAATACACTGTGGCAGAATGATAATGGCACGAGTCTGAATATTGACAGCAATAAGAGTACCGGTCTTACCATGACGAGCGTGTTCGGTTCAACCACTTTGAGCGGCGCCGATTTCGGCGACCATGGCGGCTGGGTTGATACTCTGGCTTTCAGAAGCGATATCAGCGATGCTGCTTTGAGCAGGCTGGTCAGTACGGTTTACAGCGCGGACAAGTTTGACGCTCGCGGTTACCTGGCGCATGGTATCTATTCGGTCTCGTATCGTTATTTCGGTGCTTATGAGCATCAAGGCAATGTCGCCTGGAACCAGGAAACCGAATATTATTATACGAGCATTCAGGCGGCGATCGATGCCGCCCAGACTTTGGCCGGACATACCATTCAGTTGGTGAATACCCGCATTAAAATTGACGGCGAAATAACGATCAAGGCTAAGGATGTGGTAATTTCCGGTCAGGGCGAGGGAGTTACCGTATTGGATAATACCGGAAACAGCAACCGGATGTTCAATATTTCCAATCCGAGTGCGAATACCTCGATCATGGTTTGCATTCAGGGGATGACTTTGCTGGGCGGCAATGTCAGTGGTTATACTGGCGATGACGCCAATGGCGGTTTGATTTTGAACTCCGCCAATCTGATCCTGAATCAGGTGGCTTTGAAAGGCGGCACGGCACTTAACGGCGGCGCGTTGTATAACAACGGCGGCAATGTGGTGATCATCCGCGGCACCTTCGCCGAAAACACCGCGACCTACAACGGCGGCGCGATCTACAATGCCAAGGGCGGCATGATCGACATGACGACCACGACAATCACCCAGAACTCCGCCGGCAAGCTTGGCGGCGGTTTGTTCAGCGCCAATAATCCCACTCAAAGCATTGTCACGATTGCCAATTCGACAATTGATTACAACAAGGCCGCCAATGGCGCCGGTTTGTATCTGGAAAATACCCGTTTCACCGCGTCCAATATGACGGTGGCTTTCAACCAGGTTACCGCGTATTCCGCTACCAGCGGGAGCGGTTTATATGGTACGGGCTCCGGAAACTGGTCTTTGACCAACGTGACGGTGGCATACAATACCGGCGGATTCGGTATATACATGAACGGCGGCGATTTCAATATGTCGAACGGCCTGGTGGTTTATAACACCGGGTATCATGGCGAACTGGCCAATTTCGACAAAAGCGCCGGTACCGCCTCATTCATCTTCAATTCATTCGTCGATGATGGTGAGAGTCTTGAAGGTACTGCCGTCTTTGAAAAAGGCTTGCTGTTCGATAACGGCGGCTGGGTGAGAACTCTGGCGCTGTCCGAGGTCTTTGCTACTACCCTCAAAACAATATTGGTAGATGGTAAAATTGTGTATACTGGTGAGCTTAAGTGGAATAACGGCACCAATTCCGGCGCGCCGGAAACGGACGCCCGCGGATACATGATCAATACGACGCGTGACATCGGTGCTTTTGAGTACCAGGGATACTGGGGTACCGCTTATTATGAAATCGGGGGCAAAGCAATTGAAGAAGGGTTGTATGAGACAGCGCAGGTTACCCGGATTGCCCAGATTGCGACTCAAAATATCTTGGTTGGCGATCTGGCGATTGTCTTGGTGAACAGCCGGATCCAGTTGAATGACATTCACATAAGTTTGTGGACTCTGACCGGAACCCCTGCTGTAAGACGGGCGCTTGACGTCAATATCTATGGACATGCGGAAGGCGGAACCGTGATCAGCGGCGGCAAGCAGGGGTATTTGTTTACTGCCGCCGGCTCTGTTAATGCGACGGGTAATCACGTAATGGGCACTTTAACGCTTGACCGGATCACTTTCACGGATGCGGTCGCCCGCAGAGGTTCGGTGGCCAAGTATGAGATGAGAACCGTGTACGGGGATAGTGCTTCGGGCACAGGAGATGTGGGTGAGATCCTGTTTGTCGATTGTACTCTGACCAATAACCTGGCTTGGGAAGAAGGCGGTGCAGTATATGTTAATTCCAGATTGGAAACAATTGGTGCTTTTATCATAACAATTAATAATTCCACTCTGACCAATAATATTTCCCTGGGTAACGGCGGAGCGATTTCCGCTGTCCAGTCAGTGGTGATTTCAAACTCAACACTGTCGGAAAATATTGCGGTCGGCAATGGCGGAGCTATCTATCTGGAGTTGGTTACTGGTGGTGCGGGTGCGAAGACGTATGATCTGGACATTGATTATTCTACCATAGCCTTTAATACTGCCGGCGGAGACGGCGGCGGTATCTATAGCAAAGGTGGAATTACCCGGATGCAGTATTCACTGCTGGTAAAAAACCGCTCAAGTGCGCTTACAGAGGACTACCGTATCGGCGGTTATGATTATTACGCTTATGTTATGCTCTACGTAATCAATACCCCATATACACAAACTTATGCCCCTATGACTTATGGAGGCTATAATGTAATTGAGAACCAGAATGGCTATCGTTATCATGTAGACAGTGTTGATAAATACTATTTCGCGAAATTTAACGGCACGGTGCCTTATATATATAACTATTTTGATGTAGATGATTACTATCGTGTCTTTGATCATGACTTCTTCCAGACCGGTCTGACGATTGACAATGGCGGCTGGAGCGGCACGATCATGCTGAGCCAGAACAGCTTCGCCAAGGATAATGAGAATCTGGATGCAACCAAGAAAGATCAGCGCGGCTATGGTGTGAACAACCAGTGGCGCGATATCGGTGCGTATGAAGCCGGGGGTACCTATATCAGCACCATGACTTCCAGGGGGCTCCAGTACTTCAACAGTATCCAGGAAGCGATTGCGGCGTCAACCGACGGCATTCTGACAGCAAGCGCGGTACGTGCAAAAGACCGCAACGTCAATATCACCAAGAATATTACGATTAATGTCGATGCTTCGGAGGGCGATGTCCGTGAACGCGGCAGTCTGCTCTTCATCGACGCCGGACACTTCGGCCGTGTCTTCGACAACTCGTCGGGTCATACGTTTTCACTCAGCGATACCTATATGTACAATGGCTTGACCATGAGTTCCGGCGAGTTTTCACGGCACAATATGGGCGGCAGCGGCGGTTTGATTGTCAGTACCGGGGTGCTGAACCTGGTCAATGTCAGCGGCGGCAGTTCGTTTGCCCAGTTGTCGGGCGGTGCCATCTATACCACCAAGTCCATGACCATTAAGAACAGCGGTAACCGGACGTATCTTGACAGTACTTTTGCCTATAACCATGCCGGTTCCATGGGCGGCGCCATTTATGCCGCCGGAAATATCACCATTACCGGCGCCAGTGGCCGTGGTACACCGGATGCGGGGAAAGCGGTGTTTTTCCTGTCCAACCAGGCTCGTCAGGGCGGTGCGATTTTCCTTTCCAATGCTTCGCTTGACGGCAGTGACGTATATTTCAGCGGAAATAAAGCTTCAACCTTGGGCGGCGCGGTTTATGTCGAAGCCAACCAAGGGTCCGTAGCGTTTACCAACAGCGCGTTTCTGAATAACGGCGCCACCGTAAGCGGCGGCGCGATCTGGCAGGCTACCGGCGACTTGAAGTTGACGGACGTGTTCCTGAAAACCAATATGGCCTTTATCAACGGCGGAGCCATCTACGGTTCCGGACTTCGTAATACCGTGTTCTACTCCAGTACTGCCAGCTTGAAGAAATATACCTGGTTCGATGATAACCACTCCTGGAGTGGCGACGGCGGCGCCGTTTATCTGGAAAACAGCCCGACCAGTTTGGAAATTCATGCTGAAAGTCTGCCGTGGCAGGTTGAGTTTACCGGCAACTTCGCGCATCAGGGAAGGGGCGGAGCCATTTATGTCAATGGCGATCCCAACCTGACGACGATCAACATTCATGACCAGGGATATTTCTATGATAACCATGCTGTTGATGGCGGAGCGATTTATGTGGAAAATGCTCTGCGGATCGACATCAGGCAGAATACCACCTTCAGCTATAACAGTACCGACCGCGGTAATTTCTGGAACGGAGAAAAAAAGGAAGGCTCCGGCGGCGCGATCTATTTCACCAATGTGAAGAATGTTTTCTTCAATATGGACTACGAAGCCTTCGAAAATGAGCCGACCCCGGGTAATGTCGCGTTTATCGCTAACGACGCCGGCGTCCATGGCGGTGCGATGTACCTGGAAAATATCGAGTACATCTCGATCCGCGACGTCGAATTGGGCAATAATACGACCAAGGGCGAGATCAATTCTGAAGATGAAATCGTCAATGGCGAGGGCGGCGGTATCTATATTATCAGCCGTGCGCCGAATCCGGACAATGGCGATCTCTGGATTTATAACAACCAGATCATCGATATTGTCGATTTGGATGCTTATAACAATCATACCGGTTATTACGACTTTAGATTCAATAACCTCTATGGCGGTTTCTGGTACGAGAGTATCGTCGGCGGAGCCATTTATATTGATGCTCCGGATGCGGTTATCACGATTTGGAACTCCGGCTTTGACGCCAACTATGCCAAGGACGGCGCCGGCGTTTATATTAAAGACGCTGTTTCGGCTTATTTCTATAACGTTACCTTCGGCGAAAACTTCAGCAATGCGCTCTATGTGGTGCAATTGACCGGCGATGCCGGGTTGAAGCTGAATTTCGTCACTTTCGGTTACAACAACCAGAAGCTTATCCATGTGTACGATAATATTACTCTGGGTAACGGTACCGCGTCCGCGCTGTATTACGGTTCAGGTAATTTGACCGTTTCCAACAGTATCTTCTATGAAGAAAACGACACCGTGGCTCCGGTGATTCTGGCTGACGGCGTGATTGTAGTTCAGAGCAACAATAACGTATTCTACCGTTTCGACGCCTACACCGGCGCAGCTGATTTGGTCAGTGGTACTGCGAAAACTATTGAAGCCTATCGCTGGAATTCTGCCGGCGGCCAGGAAGGGGCGGTCCTTTATGACAACGGCAATATCGTCGGAAATGATGACGCTACGAACTTCTTCATTCAGGACAACCTCTATCTCGCCAATGAGATGGACTATCACGGCAACTCCCTGAGCCGTTCGCTGGCTCTGGAAGCACGCGACAGTATCGCGATTCATTATCTGGTAAACGGCGTGGAAACCGCCGCGGGTAAAGTGGATGAAACGGTCATTTACGATCAGCGCGGCAATCTGCGGACCGGGATTTCCGTGGTTGAAACCTTCTATTATTATGAAGTCGACGCCAACGGCTTCGGTCGTATGTACCAGGTGGTTCGTGACAGCCAGCAGATTGATTTTGTCTCCAAGACGGAGATAGAAGGGTATCAGATCACCGGGCTTGACGGCGTGGTTTATAAATTCAACGGCAATACCGGTAAGTGGGACGTTTATGTCAACAACGTATATGGCGGCACGCTGAAAACTGCTGCCGGCACCGCGTTCCAACTGGATGCGGTCGCAGTTGACGTGGCTTATGTCTTCTATCGCTATCGCGCAGCTACCGAGGAGGTGGCGGGCGCCTGGGAAAAGGTCACGGTAAAGGACAATAACACCATCATAGTCGACTTGACGGATGATGAAGCGAGCAAGATCATGAATAAGATCGGCGGCATTCGGACGAGTATGGGTTCGTTTGAAGCGAACTTCTATATGATTGTCACGACTACCGAAGATAATGATTTGAACGCGGATTGGTATGTCCAGCCGGAAGGCAGCACCTGGCATAATATCGATGCGGCATTGACTGGAAACAGCAGCAATACCATCGATCAGGCTGGAATTACTTTGCGTGAAGCTATCTTCTGGATCGACAATTATTCCATCGTGGACTTGACTCTTGATCCGGACATGCTGGAATACGGTATCGACAGCAATACCTTGAGTGAGTTCAGTGTGGCGGATTCCACCAACTCCAGCGGTCGCTTCATCATCGACGCCGACCGTTATGTCAAGATTGCCGACGCCGTGATCTACAGTGAAACCGGCGCGAAATTTACCTTGACCGCCGGCCAGATCGAAATTCACAAGGATGTGGTAATCGGCATGGTCGACGGTTATGCGGGTTGGAGCAATTTCCAGGCCGACAATACCTTCATGGCTCAGGATGATGCCCGCCGGGTGGAAATCAACTCCAAGGATACGACCGGGATACAGGACCGGGCTTTCTTCATCGCTTATGATGAAGATCGTACCCGTGTGAATGAAAAACATTATTATGACTTGAATTGGCGCAATACCGCGGTCGCCGGTTTCAACAACCTGACGATTACCGGATACAAAGACAGCGCCGTCGCTATAACCCAAAATTCCTACTATGGCTTGGGCGGCGGTATTTACAATCAAGGCGTTCTGACTCTGCATAACGTCGTGGTCAAGGATTCGGTTGCCACAAATAAGAATGCAATCGTTACAGGTGACTACCAAGGATATGGCGGCGGTATTTACAACGCCGCGGATTCGGATCTTTATATCTATGATTCGACCATTGAAAACAACCTCGCTCAGGCAGTGGATATTCTCAAAACTGAAGATTCCGGCTGGGGCGGCGGTATTTTCAACAATGGCAGAATGGAGATTTACCGTTCCGCAATCATCGGCAATATTGCTGAAGGATTCGGTCTGGCTCCGACTGATCCGCGTTCCAGTAGGCCTTCGACAGGTATTGGCGGTGGTCTGTATATTGCTGAAGGCGCTACGGTCTTTAAAAACGGATGGTATTCAGATCAAGCCAGTTTTACGCTTATTGAAGCGTCGACAATCACCAAGAATGATATTCTCAAGAGTGCGGGTATCGTCACCGGACTTGACGCTGCCGCGATGTCGATTAATGGTGGCACTGTGATTCTGAATGGTAACACGATTGCTTATAACTCCGTGTCGATTTTTGAATCCGGTATGGCGTCCGGTTACGCGGTGGTAATCAATTCCGGCAATGTGACGATGACCAATAATATCATTGCCGAGAACTATACCGAAGATCTGCCCTCTCCGCAACGTAAGGACATCTATTATAATGGCGGAACCATTCATGGCGGCAACAACATCATCGGCTGGCGCAACAAGCCGGCTTTTGAAACGGCCTTCACGGTTGATTCCGGATATGTCGATAACCGTTACGGTACCGACGACGTCGGTTTCGTGGATCAGCTCAACATGGCCGGCAATGACGACTTGAAGTACAACGGCGGCATGACCAAAAACTATCGACTCGGTTCCGGCAGTATCGCCATCGGCAACGGCAATTATGTCTCCGATGCTTTTGACCAGCGCAATCTGAGTGCCGGTACCAATCAGGTCCGGAGCACGATCGGTGCTTACGAAATGTTGACTTATGTGGTTGCCGACAGTTCGCAGGTCGACCAGGCTTTAGGTACTGGCGGTATCAATTATGACTATGAATACTATTTTGATAAAGAGAGCGGCAGACTGAATATCGGCCGCCAGGGCTGGATGCATAACTTGCGCAATGCCCTGTATCTGGCTGACCAGGGAGCAGAGGTTATCATCAATATCATTGAAGGCAGTGAAACCTTCGTGCTGGCGGCAGGCGCCGGCGATCTGCAAATCTTCAACAGTATAACTGTTACCGCGGTTGGCGAAAACGGTAAGGATCTGCGGTTGATGGTCGATGCTCTCGGCAAGTCCCGGGCGTTCAAGATCGACAATGCCGATTCGGACGTTCCGACCGGTCATGCCGTCCATGTAACCATGAGCGGTTTCGATATCCGCAACACCAATGCCGGTTCCGGCAACGGCGGCGCCATTTATGTGAACGGCGAATTGACGCTGTACAACATGAATATCGAAAACAGCCAGACCTCCGGCTCTGGCGGTTCGATCTATTCGACCGATACATTGTACATGAAAAATGTCAATATCAATATCAGTCATGCCGGTGCGAACGGTTCCGGCGGAGCGATTTATATCGAAGCGGGCGACCTGACGATCCTCAATTCGTCGATTGCTGTAACCAGCGCCAAATCAGGCGGAGCGATTTATACCGCCAACTCGCCGACTATTATCATCAGCAATACCCGTATTGACGGAGCGACGGCTACCGATGGGCACGGAGGCGCGCTTTATCTGGCAGGCCGCATTGCCGAGATTACCGAAAGCCAGGTTGTCAATAGTAAAGCGACCAAGGGCGACGGCGGCGGCATTTACTTCAGCGGCACTTCCCTCACCATGGATAAGGTGGCGGTCGGCCAGCTCAGCAATAGTGACGGTGTTTTCCATGCTCAGCGCGGCGCCGGTATCTTTATCGACAACGGTGACTTGAGCATGACCAACAGTACCGTGTCGAATAACTGGGCGTCGAATATCGGTGGCGGTATCTTTATGCTGAACCAAAACAGTATTTACCTGAACTTTGTGACCATCGCAAACAACGTGGCGTTCAACGAAGGCGGCGGTATCTTCCAGACCTACGGTTCGTTCCAGATGAACAACAGTATCCTGGCTCAGAACTGGAAAGGATCAGTGGGCGGCGCTTTCAACGATTATTATGGTGGAAATAGCATCAGCTTCAGCAATTCCAATAACAACCTGGTCGGCGTAACCAATAAGACAAATGTTTCATTTGGCGATAAGTCGCTGTTCGTAAGCAATCAGGCCGAGTTGGACGAATATGCGCTGATTGAAAATCTGGCCAACAACGGCGGGCAGACCTATACCGTGTATGTGGCCTTGAAGGTCAGCAAATCTCAGAACCTGGCCGATAACAGCGGCGTTTATGAGGTGGAAACCGACCAGCGCGGTGTCGACCGGCCGACTCCGAATCCGGAGGAAGGTATCTATGTTTATGTCGGAGCTTATCAGAGCAACAACAAAGTCTATTTCTTTGTGGCTGGAGATAATAATGATGCCAATAATGTCGATAACTGGTACTTGGAAAAAGGCAAACCGGAAACCCGATATGATAAGAAAACTTTCCTCTATGCCGATTATGAATTCGTCATTGATGATGACAATGCGGTTGTTCGGGAAGGTGTCAAATACGAGGATCAGGAAGTCGGCTGGACGGTCGATTCCGGTTCATCGGTCCGGGTCAAGGGTGGCGAAGCCGGCAAGTACGGCATATTGACGATTGAAGCCGGTGCGGTGGCAACGCTCAATATCAGTGTAGAAGCCTCCGGCGTGCTGGAAATTTACGGCGCTCTGACCATTTACGAAAGCTCTTTAGTCAATGGCGGTACCGTTATCCTGTCTGGAGAAGGAACCCTGCGTAGTACCAGTTCTGCTTCCAGAGTCGCGATCGAGCAGGGGAGCAATTCGACCCTGGTGCTGGATATCGCCGATCTCAGCGGATTGAGCATCAGCAGCAGTTCCGGTACGATCAATACGGTCAAATACACCTATGACGGCGATCAGGCTATTCTCAACGCCAATTATTACAATCTGGTGATAATCGGGGAAGGGACCAAGTCTTACAGCGGTAATACGCTTTCGGTAAACCGGCTGGTTCTCTCCGATGACACCAGCAAGCAGTATATCGGCGAGCGTGTCGACGGTACCTTTGAAATGAAGGGATCCAATCAGCAGGAAGGTACCGGTAAACTGGTGATCCAGGATAATATCGTGGCCGGCACGGGAACGGTTATTTTCAGCAATACCGGCGCTGATCAAGTGGTTACCACGGTCAGCACTTCCGGTAATGTTCTCAATTATTATAACTTGATCTTGAGCGGCGGTAACAAAATTGCCGAGACCGGAGCTCTGGACGGAACCATGTTTGCCAATACATTGTCCGTAACCAATGATCTGACCATATTCGGCGAGCTCGAACTGAGTATTCAGGGAGTCGCCGATGTGGCTGACAATGTCGGCAGTTTGCATGTCGGCAATATCCTGAGTTTCTATGCCAACGCCCAGGAAAAACAAAATGGCGGCGACGCCACCGGTACCGGCAAAGTTTATCTTGACGGCGACTTTGTCGTCGTCGACATGGCCGCTGGGTACAGCACCATCGTTTACAACAACGCCAAGGGTGGCACCCAGGAAGTTACCGGGGTCACTTATTATAATCTGCAATTCATCAACAACGGTACCCGCAAGGGCTCCGGAGATGTTATTGTGCTGAATGATCTGTTGATCGACAGCGTGGCTATGGAAAACACCATTGAAGCCGAAATCACCGGTAATCTGTCGGTTAACGGTGTCCTGACCTTGACCAACAACGCGACTTTGAAAGTGGTTGACGACGGCAGCGGCGTCAATGGCAATATCTATGCCGATACCCTGATCATGCAATATGTTACTTATGATGACGACGCCAGCAATGCAACCTGGCTGTATGTCGACGGCGTTCTGGACGTGGGCAAGGATGAGAACGGCAATTATAAATTCGGCGGCGGCACCTATATTGATATGGTTACTCTGGGAAGTACCAGCACGGTCGTATATTCCGGTGATCGTGAGCAGCAGATCATTGCCCTGAATTATATGCATCTGCAGACCAGCGGCAATGGCGTCAAAAAATGGGCCATGAATGAAGATTCCGCCGATAATCCTTATGGACGGGTTTTTACCGACGTAAGAATCAAGGCAGGATCGACTTTCTGGACTGACCAGATCTTGCATAATACCGTCGAAGGTTTGCCGTCAAATTATGTGGTCAGTATTCATATCGAAGCCAACGGCAATCTCTATTTTGCCGGTTCTGACGACAGCGAAGACAACCTGTATCACGTGATCAAGAGCGGAGTACAGGTCGGTTGGGATGACGGCGCAATGATTACTTATGGCGGCGATCTGCATCAGGTCTTGCAGAATAATTGGGACTACAGCAATGTCGTTCTGGTACTGGACAGCGGTGATGAAGGTAACCCCGACAACAACACCAAGCAATACGACGGCACTCTGACCGTTGGCAGTCTGATCCTGTTGAACAATGCGATTGGCGATATCAACGGCGATCTGGTGATTGGCGGAATCGAATCCATCGGAAATCCGGGGTATCTGAGTTTTGCCGACGATCCGTATACCAAGGTCGTCAGCACCGCGGAATTGCGCCTGGCCGGCAATCTGACTTTCGCCGATGAGGCCACGTTCTTTGCCGGCAACGGCACCATGCATTTCGACGGCGAAGGAGATGACTTCAGCCAGACGGTCAATAATCTGGAATATTATAACCTGCAGATATCCAACAGTGACAAGCTGCTGGCAAATGATAAGGTTACATCCGTAAAGAACCAGTTCACCTTTGCTAACGGCGCCGCCTTGTTGATCCAGTCTCAGGATTTGTACTTCTTGAGCGGTTCTTCAATAATCGGCAACTTCGGCGCCGATGGTCAGTATTTCATCTTCAACGATGTCGAGGATACCGAGGTGACCGGCGGCCGGGTGGTGATTACGCTCAATGCAAATGAAAAATACAGTATCACCGCGGGCAGCGGCAATACCGGAAGCAGCTATTGGAACAAGATGGAATTCACCAACGGCGCAGTCGAACAGGATATCAGCATTCATGTACAAGATGCTTCGAGTGCCGATGAAACCTTCATCAAGCAAATATTTGCCATCGACTACGATAGCGCCAATGAGCTTTCATTCAACGTAACCGCGACCAATGCCGCCGGTGAAAGATACAATGACTATTTCAAGGCGTTGTACAAAGAAACGCTCGAAAACGGTTGGGAATGGGTCGAAAATTGGTATGCCATTTCCGGTTATATGCAGCTTACCGGCGAAGGCAACTACATGTTCGGTACGGTTAACGTCGACGATCTGCTCGCCGGTTCCGGACTCGATCCGCTGGTTGTTACCCAGACCGGTGACTACGGTTACTATTACGATCCGAGCAAGGATCGGTTGAGCCAGGTCGGTACCTTGCGTTTCGCCGTTGAATATTCGAATATGACGACAGGTCTCCAGAATATTACTTTCGAAGTGAATGAAGTCCATTTGAATTATGGCGAGCTGAGAATCAGCGATAATCTGATTATCGGCAGCATGGACCGTTATGGAATTACGATCTACCAGGAACAGGGCGTCGGGCTTGCCGACGGCAAATCCGGTCAGCGTATTTTCGCGATTGTCAGTCCGGATGCCGACATTTATGTCAAGATCATCGGCCTGACTCTCACCGGCGGCGATGCGACCCATATCCAAACCGCCGACGGTTATGCCAACGTCAACGGCGGCGGCGCGATCTACAACGAAGAAAGTCTGGAACTGGTCCGGGTAACCTTCAATGACAACAAAGGTATCTATGGCGGAGCTCTTTACAATGCCGAAAACGGCGGAGTCCTGATCACCGATTCAACCTTTACCAATAACAGTGCCACCTACGGCGGCGCGATCTACAATAACTCCGTGGTTACGGTTGATTCCAGCACGGAAACTCCGACCTACACTCTGACTCAGGGTGGAATTCAGATTTACCGTTCGCTTTTCGCTTACAATGATGCGAGTAAGGGTGGTAGCGCGATTTATAATAACTACGGTCTGGTTTATGCCGACAACTCGACTTTCGCCCACAATACCGGCGGTTCGGTCGTGGAAAATGCCGCTTATACCAGCACTGTGCTGACAAGCGAGCAAGTCGCCGCCATCAACAGCAAGAGCGGTTTGACTTTCATGCACATCACCATGGCTTATAACGATCTCAACGGCGGTTACGCCATTGCCCTGGGCAGCAATACCAGTCTGTATCTGGAAAGTTCGATCATCACTCATGGAGACAATAGTGTCGGTCAGGGGACCGGCGCGGTGTACAACAATATCAGTAACTATGTCGGAGCTTTGGTTGACGGCATGTTCGCCAATGACGGCGAATTGGTCGACGAAGGCGGCTGGACTAACGTTCTGGCCATTGACGGAACAAATAGCTGGGTTCAGACGAACCTGCTCAACAAAGTCAGCGGTATGTATGAAACCGACCAGCGCGGTTATTTCACTTATGAAGATAAACGCGACCTCGGGGCTTACGAATACAAGGGCGGTATCGCCCGCAACGTGACCACCGGTCAGGTTTACTACAGTCTGAGTGAACTCAGCGGAGCATCTTCCGGGAGCGTGGTCGAATTGGCCGGGTCTAGAATTATCGTGAATTCGTCACTCGTCCTGAGCAAGAATCTTTATCTGCTCGGCGCCGACAGCGGCCTGACTTTCCTGGACGGCAAGGCCTCAGCTTATACCATTACCATTAATGGCGGACAGGTGGTGTTCAACGACTTGACATTGATTAATTTCAATCTGGGCGGAGCCACTACCGGCGCGATCAATGTCGCCAAAAACGGTACTCTGATTATGGAACGCGTTTCCGTTCAAGGTATCACCAACGGCGCGGCGGCGGTAATGGTCAGCACGGGCGGTCTGCTTTATGTCGACCGCGGCAATTTCTACGGCAACAGCGGTTCGGCCGCGGGCGCCATCTACAACAATGGCGGGACCACGATCCTTGAACGTACTACCGTAAGATATAACAACTTCGTCGGCAACGGCGGGGCGATTACCAGCACCGGCGGTACTCTGATTATTTCCGGTTCGTCGATTTACAATAATAACCTCGACGTCAAGGGACGCGGTATTTATGTAAGCGGCGGCAATCTGGAAATGGACAACACCACCATCGCCTTTACCGACGGCGCACTGTATTTCAACGGCAATATCATCAAGCTGACCAATAACACCTTTGCCTACAATGTCAATACTACTGATGTGAACATTGTTGCCAAAGAAGCATATTTGGTCAACAACTTGGTCCAGGCAACGGTTAACAATGCCTCGCTGTTCTCCGGAAACGGCAACATCGTAGTGACCGGTGATGTCAATTACTTTGCCGACAAGATGATGATTGATCATGGCGGCTATGTCAAGACCTTGGCCCTGAATTATTATCTGACCGACAGTCAGGGAAATATTCTGACCACCGATACCTGGGTATGGAATGAGGAGCAACAAGCCTATATTCTCGTGAAGGTCAATCGTACAAATAACGCCATCAACGGCGGCGTCAGCGGCGGTACAACCAGTGACGCTCGCGGATACGATGCGAACGGAACCCGCGACGTCGGCGCCTATGAGTACAATGGCTATATCGGTTATTATTACCAGTATTACGATACGGTGGCCAACCAGACCACCGACCTGTCCGGTTGGGTGGGTATATCTTCGCTCTCCGATATTTCGAACATCGCTTATTCCAACGCCGGCAAAAACGAACTCATCATTCAGTTGAACAATACCCGAATCCGAGTCAACGGCGCCGAAATTCAACTCTTTACGGTGATCGAGAGCAGTTTGACCGCCAGAACGGTCAATCTCTATGGATCGGAACTGGGCGGGACTGTGCTTGACGCCGCGTATGGTTCTCAGGTTATCACAGTAGTCGGCGCCAAGGCGCAGGATGGCGATAAGCAGTTCTATATGATGGGTAGCCTCAACATTCAGCGGATAACCATGACCAAGGGCTTTACTACCGGAAACGGCGGTGCCATCGGTTACAGATATGGAAGCTATGGCGCTCTTAGTGCCAATTCCGGCAGCGGTGCCATCTCTATTACCGAGTCGACTCTCAGCAACAATATCGCGGTCGGTTCCGGCGGAGCGATCTGGGCCGACAATATCAAGGAGCTCGTCAACCCCATATACACGATCAAGTCATCGCTGATCAGCGGCAACGTGGCGGTGAAAGATGGCGGCGCCATCGGTAACCAGGGTACTGTCAGTGTTGACAATGTGACCATGGCCAACAACACGGCTTACGGCGACGGCGGAGCGATCTCGATTGCCAAGGGTGAAAGCGCGGCCAAAACCACGATCAGCAATTCGACGATATCCTTCAACCATGCTTTCGGTCATGGCGGCGGTATCAGCAACAACTCCGTCCTGGACAGTGTTACCAATACCATTCTTGCCCGTAACCGCAGTATGGATTTGATCGTCAAGGCCGATTTCTCCGACACCGGCTATGCTTCGGATTATGCGAAATTGCTTTCGATTTATGAATCCGGGCATGACTATTACGCTTATGTGGCTGAAAATGGCGAGTATGCCAAGATTACCGCGGAAAGCTCCAATATTGTCGAGTACCAGAACGGTCACAATATTGCCGCCCGCGAAAATACCGAAATCAAGGACAAAACTATTTTCTTCGGCAAAATGTTCTGGGAAAAGGAAAAAAATACTTATACCTTGAAACAGACCTCCGGCGACGTCCTGAAAATCGGTATCGCCAACGGCAAAACCGGCGATTATATCTTTACCGACGGTATTCTCCGCGACAACGGCGGCTGGTCCTATACTCTGGCCACCAAGCAGGATAATATCGGTATGGATAAAGGTACCGGCAGCGATGTCGACCAGCGCGGTTATCTGGTCAACTCCCCCAGCTCGACCGTCAAGAAAGACATCGGCGCTTATGAATGGGGCGGCGGCGTGGCGAAAATCGGCGACAATACCTACAGCTCATGGGCTCAGGCTATTGCCGCGGCCAGAGACGGCAGTGTAATCGAACTGGTCAACTCCAGAATCATCGGTTACAATGCGGTTACCTCCGGTGCTTACAACATCACCGTCCAGACGATGTCCGACGGTACTCCGACTCTGTATACCATGGCTTTGATCGATGCCAGAAGCCGTGGCCGGATCCTGGATCAGAACAGCTCCAATGGATCGATAACCTTCGATTACGTGATGATGCAGAACGGATTTACCACTGCCAGCGGCGGCGCGATCTATGCGACCGGAACTGTCACTCTGAACAATTCCAGCATCTTCACGACTTTTGCCGCAATCAACGGCGGAGCGATCTTTGCCAACGGTGCGTTGAATATCAACAGCACCGGATTCAAGCTCTCCTCCGATGCGACTGACAAAATCATCTACGGTTCCCGCTTCATCAGCAACCGCGCCCTCAACGATGGCGGTGCGATTTATGTGAGCGGCGGTTATTTGACCATGGAAGGAATTCAGGAAGAACGCGACCGGCTCCGGAACCTCTTTGTCAGCAACAGCGCCGGCAATCAGGGCGGTGCGGTATTTATGGTCAACACCGGCGCCGATTCCTCGATGGAATATGTTACCTTCCGGAATAACTCGGCCATACAGGGCGGTGCTTTCTATGCGCAATCCGCGTATGACATCTATTTCGAAAGAGCAACTTTCGAAGGTAACATCGCCCTCCACGACGGCGGCGCTTTGTATGCCGGCATGGAAGCCCAGTTGTCAATGCATTCGACTTATCTCTACAATAACCATGCATTGAACGGCTCCGGCGGCGCCTTGTATGTAAGTAGTAACGGCAACGGTTCGTTCGTGTTCTATACTCCGGGATATGTAACTTCCGGCGAAGCCACGACCATCGTTTCCACTTATGGCGACGCATACAACAATACTGCCTCGAAGAATGGCGGAGCCTTCTACTTCAGCGGTCTCTATGGCGATGCCAAGTATATCGACAGCGACGATCAGGGCGAGAGCGCGAATGCTTCGATTCTGTTCTACACCGGCGGCGTCAATGTTGACGTGGATCTCCGCTATAACACGGCTGGCCAGAACGGCGGAGCCGTTTATGCCAAGGATACCGGCAATGTCACCATGGGCAAGGCGAACAGTGTGGTGGAATTCTATTACAATACCGCTTATGGCAACGGCGGAGCCATGTATCTGG
>JAVBRM010000063.1:0-14118 GCA_031548025.1 Victivallaceae bacterium
TCTACCATCCTCCACACCGCCGCGCTCAACGGCCTCCCTCCCGCCGAAACTCTTACAACACTTTTGAAAATGGCGCAAAACAATCAACCCATCGATCTGGTTCAGCTATTGATCCACCCCACCAATCACTGAGGGCTTACCCCTTTTTCGCACGGGGAAACACGGAGAGACACCGGGGGACACGGAGAGAAAAGGGTAAAAACAACAACTTTCGAGCTTAAAGTTGACGTTTTTACCCTTGGCAGACAGTTAACATGCAAGGAGCCGAGTATGACCGATTACAGTTATTTATGGAAAAGGGAGAATCCTTTTTATTCACTTCATAAGGAAACCTGGGAGCGTTCACGGGCCGCTTATTCCGGCGGCGCCGACTCTATTGAAACCGCATTGATCCGGCATATCTCCGAAGTGGAACCGGAATTTGCCGAACGCCGCCACCGCGCTTATTACTTTAATTATCCGCGCAAAATCGCCCGCCTGATTACCCAGTATGTATTATCCGAAGAACCGCGCCGCCGCAACATCGTACCGGAACTTGAGGAAGATTTTTCCCGGAGCGGACTACGGACCAATGAAGTAATGAGGCAGTTTTCCACCATGCTCAATGTATATGGAGCGGCCTGGCTGCTGGTGGATATGCCGGAATTTACCGGAGAACTCGACCCCGAACGTAAAAAGCTCGAAAAGATACGCCCATACGCAATGACCCTCTCGCCGTTGACGGTGGTGGACTGGTGCTATGCCCCCGACGGCGCCCTGTCCTGGGCGGTGGTGGCTGAAAACGGAACCTACACAGAAAATCCCTTCCTCCCTCCTGTCCGTTTCAGTCGCCGCCGCCTTTGGACCCGGGACGAATGGTATCTTTTTGAGCGTAACGGCGACACCGGGCATATTTTTCTGAAGAGCAGCGCCACACACGGTTTGGGGCGGGTGCCGCTGATCCGCAGTGTCGAATCCGACGGCTTCGGCATGGACGCCAGCCATTGGTTCGAGGACGCGGTGCGGATTTCCGACGCTATTCTCAATAACGAATCGGAAGCGCAGATGAACGCCGTCAAGCAGATGTTCGGTGTTCTGGTGATCTCCGAAGGATTTGCCCGGAGCGCCCGGCAGACAGTTGCCGGAGAAAACGGCGAGCCTCACGGTCAGAAATTCAGTCATGTACTGGCCCGCTCCGCCGCGATCTGGGAAAGTACCGAGGAAAAAGGCATCAGCCGTTATATTTCGCCGTCCGGAATTGAAACCCAGGCCATCCGCAGTGAAAACCTTCATCTTAAAAAAGAACTTTTCGACGTAATCGGCCTGGCGGTACAGAAGGACAGCAGCCAGGAGCAAACCGCCGAATCCAAAGCCTGGGATTATCAGAACGTAAAGCAGTTCCTGGTTACCCGCGCCGATATTCTGGAACAGACGGAGCTGCTGGCCTGGGAGCTGATGCACTGCTGGGACCGCAGTGCGGAAATCCCGGAAGTCGTTTACAATCGCGATTTTGCGGTAACCGATCTAAAAAATTCGGTCGAGGCCTTATTGGGACTTGAACAGATTCATCAGAGCCCGGAATTCAAGAAGGAAATCGCCCGTTCCGCTGTGGTCCTGTTGGAAAAAATCAACAAGATCACTCCGGCGGTCCGCCGCAAGATACTGGAGGAAATCGATCATGTTCAATGACCGTTATACTGAAAAAATCACTCTTAAGATTCCAGTATCAACCAGCGATGGCGTAACTATCTATAGAGAATATACCGGCCATGCAATTGTCACGGAGAACACCTCCACTCAGGTCGAACCCGCACACCGGGTGACGCTGAACCGGACTTTTCTGGTGAAAACCCGCTGCGAACCGATTCCCGGAACCGTTATTATATATAAGGGGGAATCCCATCATCTGAAAAATGTCCGCAGCTGCCGCCATATCACCGGCGAATTGGAATGTTATCGATGCAGCAGTTAACTTTTCGCAAGACCGCCGACCAACTCAAAGCTATCAAACTGGTAAAAAGCAAAGCCGCCAACATTCTTTTGTTCGGCGGTTCGCGTTCCGGTAAGACATTTGTATTGGTATATGCGATTGTCTGTCGGGCGCTGCAAGCCCCCGGCAGCCGCCACGTTATTCTGCGCTACCGTTTCAACGCGGTCAAACAGTCGGTGGGCTACGACACACTGCCCAAGGTAATGCGCCTGGCGTTTCCGCGCCTGAAATATGAGTTGAACCGCAGCGACTGGTTTGTCCGGCTGCCGAACGGTTCGGAAATCTGGCTGGGGGGATTGGACGACCATCAGCGGGTGGATAAAATCCTCGGCAAAGAGTTTGCCACGGTGTATTTCAACGAGTGTTCGGAGATCAGCTACCACGCGGTAACCACGGCTATGAGTCGTCTGGCCCAACGGACGGAAGTGCCGAATAAAGCATTTTTCGACTGCAATCCGAGCGGCAAATCGCATTGGAGCTATCAACTTTTCGTCGAAAAAAACGAGCCGCAGAACAAAGCACCGTTGAAGTTTCCCAAGCGTTATGTCTGTATGCAGATGAATCCACAGGGCAATTCAGCCAATCTCCCACCGGGTTATGTCGAAGAAACCCTGGCGGGGTTGCCGGAACGCCAGCGCCAACGCTTTATGGAAGGTTCATGGCTGGATGACATGGCAGGGGCACTGTGGCAGCGCGCCATGATCGATCCGCACCGGGCGGTCAATCCGCCGGAACTTCTACGGATCGTGGTGGGAGTGGACCCGGCGGTGACCGCCAAGCCGGGCTCCGATGAAACCGGCATCGTCAGTGCCGGCGTCGACGGCAATGGGCACTATTATGTTCTCTCCGATGCTTCGCTCAAAGGAACCCCGGCGGAGTGGGCGACCGCCGTCAACCGGGAGTACCGCCGCTGGAACGCCGACCGGGTAGTGGCGGAGGTCAACAACGGCGGCGACCTGATTGCCGCCAATCTGCGCAATATCAATCCGGTCATGAGCTGCCGGAGCATAACCGCCACCCGCGGCAAGATCGTCCGGGCCGAGCCGATTACCGCGCTCTATGAATTGGGAAAGGTCCACCACGTCGGGATTTTTCCCGACCTGGAGGACCAGATGTGCAACTATAATCCGCTGGTTACCGCCTACAGCCCGGACCGTATGGACGCCCTGGTATGGGCTTTGACCGAACTTTCCCAGAATGTTGGCGGCAGCCGGGCGATTATGGCTTGAGGAATATCTCGATTACCGGGACTTCCACATTCGGCTTGACCGGGGGCAAGTCCAGACTGACCGCATCGTCCGGCGAACTCTCATTCATGTGAACAGCGGTTTTGGCGTCGCGGAAGAAAATTTCGCTGCCGTCATTCAACAGTTGAGCATACTTGATCTTGCCGGAAAGGCCCGGCAGGTGGATAAACTTGAACGGCCAGACCAATAAATGCAGATACAGTGTGCGGGTTTTCGGATTGTATGTATAGCGACAGTATTCCGGTTCCGGATATTCTTCCGGGGCGATGGTACAACCATAAATCGCACGGGAGTGAAATTTCATCCAATCAGCGTACCCCTGCAGGGCATTTACAGCACGTTCATCGAAATATCCCCGGGCGGTGGGACCGACGTTCATCAGCAGATTGCCGCCACGGCTGACGTGCTTGATCAGCATTTCGATCAACATGCGGTTGCTTTTCCAGGTGGTCTGATCGCGGAAATAGCCCCATGAGCCCGAAAAAGTCTGGCAGCCTTCCCAGGCGAGCAATTTGCCGTCTTCGTCGCGAATGCCATTGGTAGGAATATATTGTTCGGGGGATTTGAAATCGCGGGATTCGGGCAGATCGAGACGGTCGTTGATCAGGATCTCCGGCTGGAGCTTGTGAATCATCTTGACCAGCTTATCCGATTCCCAATCCTTGCAGCCCTTGCCGTGTTCGCGGTTCGGATAGGAGAAATCGAACCAGATGACGTCGATTTTTCCGTAATTGGTCAACAGTTCGCCGACCTGATTGCGCATGTATTCGGCATACTTTTTCATATTGCGCTTTTCATTCTTTTCGAATTCTTCCTTTTCATCGCGGAGGGGATGGATCGTGTCCACCGTAAACTCCGGGTGATGCCAGTCGATCAATGAATAATAAAGCCCGACTTTCAGGCCTTCCGCGCGAAATGCGTCGATAATTTCCCGCAAAGCGTCGCGGCCGAACGGCGTGTTGGTGATTTTATAGTCGGTATATTGGCTGTCCCACATGCAGAAACCTTCGTGGTGCTTGGCGGTAAAGACAAAATATTTCATTCC
Source organism: Victivallaceae bacterium (assembly GCA_031548025.1). Taxonomy (GTDB): domain Bacteria; phylum Verrucomicrobiota; class Lentisphaeria; order Victivallales; family Victivallaceae; genus UBA5239. The sequence goes on from JAVBRM010000063.1 coordinate 4,262, forward strand.
GGCGGCCTTGGCGGCACGGGCCCATTCCACCGGATTAAAAAGATCCGGGTTGAAAAGTTCGAAGTATTTTTCATAATTTTCGTTCGAAATTTTCTCAAAATTGCGAATCCATTCGTGCCGGGCGGGCATCGAATAAAGTCCCCAGTGAATAAACATACCGAAACGGGCATCGAGCCACCACGAAATATCGTTGTGTTTGTATTTAGCCATACCAACCTCCAGTTATAGGCTTTGTGTGTATAGTATACATCCGGGCCGATATTTTTTAAATGAACATAATTTTTTAATTGTGTGCAATTCAAGCACAAGAAACTATAAGACGGGGCCCTTGAAAGAAATCGGACTTTTCGGACTTTTCGGACTTGTCAGACCCGTCGGACGGTTTTTAGCCTGATGAATCGAGCATTTACTGCAGAATTATCTTGGCGGTTCTGAACGGGTCGTGCATGGTGGCAAAACTGACCATGGAGGAAATGACGGAAGTCCAGTTCCGAGTCCCGGCAATCCCCGGGCGGGCACTGCGCATGGCATTCAGGTAAAAAACATTGCTTTTTTCATATGGCGCAGGAAGCAATCCTGTTAATGGAATGGCCAAGCGCATGCGGAAAAGTTGTTCCCCGGATTCCAGTCGTATTGCCCGGGCTCCGGGCGGTACCGGCAAATCGACATTTTTACGAAAATTGATTTCGCCGTGCGCCAGCAATACGATTTCGCCGGAGGGGTTGAAGGCCAGTTGACGATAGTTGCCGCCGCGTTTGCCGGAGATAAACAACTCCCAACAATCGCCGGCGAAAACTCGTGGTCGGTCGGCCAATTTGGCGGTATCGCAGTAGTCCGAAAATTCGGCATAAAGAAATTTTCCGTCATGTTGGAATTTGGCCTGAATTTTTCGTACAGCCGGAGCATCAGAACTGATGCGGTACCATTGGTCCACCACTGCTGCTCGGTCGAAGGACATGGTTTCCAGACTGCCGGTGTTTTCGATGGCGGGAACTTTGATTTCCGGACAGGGCGACGCGGTCATTTGCTGATAATGCTCATAGCCCTTTCGCATATGAAGCCAGATTCCCCGGTTCCAGAGCTCGACCCGTTCCCGGTATGGACTCTCGGTCGCCAACTCCCGAGCTTTTTCGATATGATTCCGCAGTTTTTCCATATTGGCGGGGGTTCCGAGCCGCCCCCAGTGAATTTCCGGCAGGTCATCGGTATTTTCTTCGCTCAGATACAGATTTTCCGCCAATTCATAGAAGTCCCGCATGGGAACGGCGGCCGGACCGAAATTCAGCTCGAAATATTCCCCGATCAACCGCCCGGCGTCAAGCCCCGGATCGTCCATCATCCGCAAGGATAGATAGCTTTCCAGTTCCTGACCCCAGCCGCAATGGAAAATTCCTTTTACGCCGAGTTTTTCAAACAATTTATATTGAGCGGCAGCCTGACGGGCAAAAAAACCGGGGAAACAGTTCCAGCCCATTTTTTCCGTACGCTCGTTGGGAAATGTATTGTAGAGCCAGAGGTAGAGGCCGTGCGGCGGTTTTTTGGCCGCCCAGCGGACCAGGCGATCCTGCTGAACCAGATAGAACGGACGGGAAGCGGGTTCGCGATTGGTCGTCCAGCAGTAATGAACCGCGATATTCGGATTCAGCTCGATATTCGGTATTTCCTCATAATCCTGATAGGCCAGACAAGAGACGGTTTTGTCCGGATTGGCCTGCCCGACTTTTTTCGCGATTTCGTTGACAAAGTGAAAAATCAGTTCAGAGGATGCCGTACCTTTCTGTTGCAGTTTCAAACACTCCGGGCACTGGCATTGAACTCCGATATCGTTGGGGACAACCGCAAAATTATCTTTGCCCCAGCGGTATTTACCGGTCGGTTTGCCGGAAAAATAGAGCTCCGCCTCCCGGGCGACCAGATTGATTACTTCCCGGTTGGTGAAGCACAGTTGCATCGGTCCGAGCTCGTAGCCCTGAGCGAAATATTCGGGATGGTATTCGACAAAATCTTTGTTGTCTTTATTAAGATACATGGAAAAATAATGCATCAGCGAGTGATTGCATTTCATCACCTTACCGCCGAATTTCCGGCGCAACAGAAACAGTTTGGCCTGGTTCCTTTCGGCAATACTCACCGCCTTGTCATTTTCGGGGTTGCGCTGTCTGACCGGAGCAAAAGCCAGCTCCAGAAAGTTTTTCTCGTCGTCGGAATTTTTCTTGAGCAAATGCGCGGTGCGATTCTGCTGACTGTCCGGATTTCCGGCCATATCGCGGTAATGCATGAAAGGCTTGCGCCTGACTTCTGTTATGGTCAGCTCAAGAGTCTGCTTCTTGGGATAGTGGGTCCCGTAGCTGTTGGCGCTGAAAAAACGGACTCCCATATGATTTTCCAACAAATCATATACGGCGTGGAGAGTACCCTTTTCCTCCCAATGGTCCGGCAGGTTTTTCCACCGTTTTTCCGGAAAATCCGGCTCGCAAATTACCGTTCTGAAATCCTGCGCGTCCAACCCGGCCAGCAGGATGCCGTCAGGCAGAGGGCGAATCAGATATTCCTGTTCGGTGAATTGTTCTTCGGTAAAATTCGCGCCGATGTAGATATTGATTTTGCCTTTTTCGGGCTGATTGACGACCGGGATATTCCGGCCGGTGATTTTATGGACCGCGTCACGAAGTTCCACAGCCGCCAACTGCGCCGAAGTCGTGGGATTCGAAGCGATCACAATTACGGCATTTACCTGTTCTTTATCGACCAGGACATAATTGCCATAACCGGCGATTGATAAAAACATAAGTCCAATAATATATTTTTTCATACAAAAAACTCCTTAAAGTCCGAGGGCCAGGACTACCGCGGTATCGGCCGACTGGTCGTCCCAGAACCAGGTCGATCTCGCCCGGTTGGTGTTGTTGGCTATAATGGTTGGGTAGATAACGGCGCATGGTACCTTGAGTTTTTCCAACAGGTTTGAGTGCCCGTCGGCAAAATTGACGGCGGTTTGTTCGCCGTGCCTGAAATAAATACTTTCAGTACCTGTTGCTTTATTCGGATAAACCGAGTGCCCACCGCCATTTTCCAGCCACATGGCGACTCGGGTCGGCTGGCGGAATTTCCTGATTTTGTTGTCGGTAATGGCGTTATTCGTCGCGTAACTGGTTCTGAAATAGGTGGTGGTCGGAGTACCGAAGAAAATATCATCGGTCATTTCCGGACATCTGAAAACGGTTGAACCTTTCACTTGCACATCGGTTGCAAGAGGTTTATTTATCCGGTAAAGTTCAGCCAGCTTATCCTGCCACCTCCCGCTATCCGCAAAGGTGACATAGCACGGCACGTAGCCTTGATAGTCGGATTCGTAAGCGGCAGAATAGACCCCCAACTGTTTGCTGTTATTCAGGCAGGTGATTGTCCTGGCCTTGCCCCGGGCTTTGTTCAAGGCCGGAAGCAACAGCGCAGCTAGAATGGCGATGATTCCAATAACTACGAGAAGTTCAATAAGTGTAAAAATTTTCCGATCATTATAAATATGATTCATGATTGCCCGAACTCCTTTCTGATTATCAGTTTGGTTTCAATGGTGATATTACTTGCCCGTTTTCCTTCCATTTGCCCGGTCAATTGATCGACCAGCGCCAACGCCAGCTTCTGAATACTCAGTTCCAGATAGGTGATCGGAAACGGCGCAAACTGCGACAATTCTTTATTTTTCATGCAGATTAACTCAAGATCCTTCGGAACCCGGATATTTTTTTCCAGCAGAGCAAAAATTACCCCCGGCAGCAGATCGTCCGAACTGACATATAAGGCATTGGGATGGTTTTTCCGGGAAAACAGTTGTTTGACCGCTTGATAAGCATACTCGACCCGCGCATAAGGATTGGGCTCCAATTTGTCCGGCAAAATCAGAAATTGCTCCGGCAGATCAATATGATACTTTTCGGCGATCCGCAAATGGCTGGTCAGGTCATGCAGCAATGGCGAATCGTGGTCCTGATTCAGGAAATCCTTGCGGATGATACTTCCGAGGAAGGCCAGCTTGGTCCGGCCGGTTTCCTGCAGGTGCGCCATCAGTTTTTCAAATGATTTGTTGCTGTCGATACTGACACAAGTGCTGGATTTGACCCGGGATAGAAAACTGCAGGGTATTTTCAGCCGGTCATTGGCCCGGGCGATATCATCCCACGGCACCGCCAGAATCGCTCCTTGAATCTTGCCTGCGGCCTCAAATTCGTTCAGTTCTTCGATAACTTCGTTGGTATTGTCGGATAAATAAATGATCTTCGAAACAATACCGCGCGCCAGCAATTCCTCGACGACGCAGTCGGTCAATTTCCGGCGAAACGCGCTGATACCGCGTTTCTTTTCCCGGAAAATACTCACCGCCACGGTCTTGATTTCCTCCGGCTGGTTGACGATGGTCCCACAACCGGTTTTCCGGCTGATTAGACCCTCCTTCAAAAGCGGCAGCAGCGCGCGATGCGCGTTCGACAGTTGAGTGCCAAACATGGCCGCCAGTTCGGCCGTATTCGGAATAACATAGCCGGGCGCCCACTTCTTTTCGTTGATCTGGCTCCGCACATATTGGGTAATGCGGCTGCGTATACTGTCTATCTGCCTGGTCATTTCCATAGTTCCTTATCTATAGTTTACATCCGGACGAAGCATTTGTCAATACAAAAAGTGAAAAACGGTGATAAATAATCATTTCACTTCCAGTCTGATGGTTTGCCCGGTGGCGAGTTCTTTTATGATTATTTCCCGGATGGATTGTTCAGCGGGGAATTCGTAAACCAGTTCGCCGTTTCGGAAAAGTGCTGAACCGGAATAATCGGGGGCGTTTTCAACTGTGACGAAGGCCGGAACACTGATTTTTCCGCCCAGATTTGCGGTACAGCGGATTACTCCGTTCTGTTCTGATACCGTGCCGGTGAGTTTACCGGCCGGAGTTGGAGAAAGAAGAATGATTTTCGCTTCGCCGCCGGGCAACAGAAAATGAAGCTTGCCGTAGTCTTTTTCCATCGGAATGATCTCCAGCGGTTTTGAGGTCATCAGATCATAGGCGTATTTACCGAGCCCGGAAGAAAATTCGATGGAGCCGGATTGCGGAACGCCCTGTTCCGGAATTTTCCAGTATTGGCGGGTCCGCAAATCGTTGACAATCCCCAGGAAATTGCACTGATCCAGGCTCAGAATATTCAGGTAGGATGATGCAAAGCGGGAAAACGCCTCCGGTTTGATGGCGGCGACCTTTTCCCGCATCCAATTATCCGGTGCGGTTCTGCCGAGTTCCGCCAGCGCTTCTTCCATGGCTTCGGCATAGGCCGGTTTGGCCGGATCATCGCCATACTTGCGGTTCAATTCCCCGGTGATTTTCTGCAACTGCGCAGCAGTGTCGCCGGCCGTGGCGGACGGCATGGCAATTGCTTTGGGAAGCAGTTGGGGATTTGAAATGAGAATGCGGCCGGGCTGTTGCGAAAAATCTTCAATGGCGGAGGCCGCGCATTGCAGTGCAAACTGCATGTCTGGCACAACCAGCAGGCGATACTGATGCAGAATCGCGGGGTTTTCCAGAAAATCATCGTCATAAAGAATGTCGAATGGGGTCCCGGCAGTAACCAGGGCTTCGACTTCGGGCGGATAGTCCTGCGGCCAGCGGACACCGCTGAAGAGCTGGTTGGCAAACGAGAAATACACTGCGACCCGACGTGGACGGTTTTGCCATTGCGGAATTAGCGCTCCGAATGGACGCAATTCCTCTTTCAGAAATTTTTCCACGGCGGAATCCAGTCCGGCGGGAGTTTTTTCTTTGAACATTTCCGCCGCCTGGAAAAAGGCGAGCATGGACGATGGACGCAGCAATGAAGCCCAGGTGGAAGCGCGAAAAATATCCGCCGTAGGGCGGGACTTGATTTTCTCTCCGACATCGCGGGTCAGAAATGCCGGAAAGGAAGAACTTTTCATATGGTCGCGCCCACGAGTCATGCCCGTGAGCCGTTCCTGTACTGCCACTACTCCGAGTCCGAACGTGTAGCACCAGTTCTGGGCGATATCCAACGGCTCGCCATAGGTCCGCAATGGAGACTGGCGCAAAATCGGTGCGAAAACGGTTTGAATGTCGGCGCGTTCGGCCTTGATGGCACGCATCATGTACTGATTGTGCTCGGATGCGGTATTGCCGGTGGTGTTTTTATAGGTGCGATGCCAGTTATAAAAAGGATCGTTATCCGGAATGATTTTATTTTCCGGCACCGGGCACAGGCCGTTTTTCAGGGTAAGCCTGCCGACGGGGAGTACCATCTCTGCTTTGGATGGAACGAGCCACGGCGAAAGATCGAGGCCAAAATCTTTTTTGGCGGCTTCGAGTACCGGCGCCGACAGATTCAATTGGGAATTCCAATTGATTTCGTTGTTCACATCCACATGACTCAGAGCCGGGTAAAATGCCAGGGAAGCAACTTCAGAGGCGATAACTTTCGCCCTCTGCTCCCGCATGTAATCACTGTAAATGAAATCCGCGAAAATCGGTGATTTACGGGGCGATATGATGAGATCTTCCGGGTGGTAACCGCGCGGAAAACCTCTGTAGCGCCACTGAAACGGTCCATAATGCAAGCCCGCGGCCATTGCCTCGCCGCAGGTCGGAGCATGCCCCATCGTGAACCCTTTGCCCGGAACAAATTGAAACCAAGGCGAAATCTGCAGATTTTCCAACGGTTCCGGCGCAGGGGTTACCGTGACCGGGAGTTCAAGTCGATGAAGGATTTTATCGCCGTTGCTCAAAATCAGGTTCTGGCGGTAATTTCCGGGCGGCAACGGCAGCATGATTTTCTGTTCAGCGATAATGCTTGATCCAGCGGGGATCTCCAGATTTTTGCGGAGAAAAACCAGATTGTCGACCTGCCATTTCAAGGTCAAATTTTGCTGTTCCTCCCGACTGTGATTGACCAGTTTGAACCGGTAGATCGAGGCGCCGCGACTGCGCGCAAGGTGGCGGATATAAGATGCCGGAATCACTTCCACGGAGGCCGCCGAAGGCAGACTGTCCGCCGTTACCCGATACAAGATACCGTTCAAAGAACAACCGGGGCCGCCGCCACCGATTTTCATGGTTTTGATGGCCGGGGTTTCGAGGTTCTCGATGACTCCGGCGGATTGTCCGTCAATCCAGACTTCCGCTTTGCCGCCCTGCCGAGTGATCTTCGCTTCATAGATCGTATTTGCCTTGAACTTGACGCTGGTTTTTACGGTGCGTTCTTTGCCGATGGCGGTATCGAAGGTTTTCAACAAGAACTGATGAGCATTGGCAGACAGTTGAAGGTTCGGCCACCATCTGCCGCGCACCGTCTGCTCGAAAATCACATTGCTGTTGCACGGAACGGTAACTTTGAATTTAAAACTCAGCGTAAAATTATGATCGGACAGTAATTGTTGCAGAATGGGCGGAACGACCAATTCTTCGTAGCGCCGTTGTTCACCGGGAGGAATCCAGGCGGCGCAAGCCGGGCGCATACTCGAGGTAGATTGCTCGACTTGAAGGCGGCGGACATTGGCGGAACCATCGGTGTTGAACTCGAATTTTACCGTTCCGGGTTGGTTTTTGGGAAAATTGACGCCCGGCAGAATATAACGACGGTATTCCGGGGCCAGCTCGAATGTCGTGATTGGTCCCGAATCCGCCGGCTTCACCATCAGTTTGCCGGAGCCTTTGGCCTCAAACGCCCCGACCAGCATTCCACCTTGGGGATGAGTTATTTCACTGCTCCGGGCAATGCCGGTGAATTCTTTACCTTCGGCCCATTCTTCGCCAGACGGCACGATATTTACCGCGACCTCGCCGGAATCTTCGCCGCCCGACATCAAACGAATGCCGCCATCCTCCATAACCGGTTCATTGGCTGCATAAACTTTGTCGGACATGTCGTAGCCGACACCCGGCCTGAGGAAGTTGAGTTCTTCCCAATTGATTACTCTTTGGGCACATAGTGTCGCCGCCACGAAGAAAATTGCCAGTAATGAAAATATTCTCATGATTTTTGCCTCTTTTTTATATATTAACACCAGCTATAATGTTTGTCAATATTTAAAAAGTGAAAAATGGTGAAAATTAATCAAATAAAAGATTGCATTATCGGCTTTCGCCGGATATTATAATTATATAAGACAATTCTAAAAAAGGATATTTTCGCTATGAAAACAATCTATTTCAATCAGGACAACCACCATTTCTACGGACATCATCCCGCCTCCGACATGACGCGCGAGGGGCTGGAAAGGCTGGTTGATTTTTATGCCGCACCCGGTACGGTCAAGGGAATTCTTTTTTGCACCAATGTTCAACGGGCGTTGTACGACAGCAATGTCTGGGAACGGTTCAGGGACATCAACGGAGACGATCCGCTGATCACCAATCTGCGGTTGTTGAGCGAACGCGGCATCGATCATTTTTCGGTGTGGCTTGACCGGTGCCGCCATCATGGTATCGAGGGGTGGTTGACCATGCGCATGAATGATTGTCACGGGCTGCAGGAGTTTTTGACGCCGGGAAATACCCATTTTATGGGTACATGGCCCTCGAAACTCTGGCAGGAAAAAACCGAGTGGCACCGCGCGCCGTACCGCCGGGAACGCAGTTGGGAATATGCGTTTAATTACAATTTACCGGAGGTCAGGGCGCATCACCTGGCGCTGGTAGAGGAAATTTTCGAGCGTTTCGATATGGACGGATTTGAGCTGGACTGGCTGCGCTGGGGGATGATTTTAACTCCGGGCAGCGAGCGGGAATCCTGGGAGGTTCTGACCGATTTTGTCCGGCGGGTCCGGGAATTGGCGGACCGGGCGGAGAAGCGCGTCGGGCATCGAATCAAACTCGCCCACCGGGTGCCACCCGACCCGCAGATCTGTTTGAATTTCGGATTTGACGTCGCCGCATGGGCGCGGGAAGGAATGGCTGACATGGTGGATCTCTCCTCGTTTCTCGGCAATGGCGGCTATGATCCGCCGGTAAAACTCTGGCGGGGCATGCTGCCGGAAAATACGCATTTGAATCTCTATATTTCGGCCAACGCATCCTCACATCCCAGCGACAGAGCTTTCGGCTATGAGTTTCTGTATGGCGGGGCCTCGGCGGCGTGGAGCTGCGGCGTGGATGGCGTTTATCTCTTCAATGAATGTTACCGGGAAAGCGATAACCCGGAGCTGTTGAAATACATGTTGTCGCACATCGATTCACCGGAATCGCTGGATCGGACGGTTCGTCGTTATGCCGTGACTTTCCAGGTAACCGTAATTCCTGGTGATTCATTGCGTACAACCCTCCCCCGGCCGTTGATTCAACACAAAATCGGGGTCGATTTTACCCGGTTCGAGCAGAATATCACATTGCGTATTCCTGTCGGCCGGATCAATTCGAAAACCCGCTATTTTCTGCGGCTGGGATTTTCGCGCGAGGTGGAAATCCGCGAATTACAGGACATGCCGGTCCGCATAAACACCAGGATTCTAGATGCCGCGACCTGCCCGGAATTGGAGAGTCTGGAATTGCCGCCGGACGCCGCCTCTTCGCTGGTTTGGCGGATCCCCCCGCAAATTCTGCATGAAACATTCAATGCGATAGAATTTGTCCCGCCGCAGATTCCGGGAGAAATCGTCTGGGCGGAAATCATCGCCTTACCAGATTTCCCGCAATCCCAATAAAATCGTGTTGTCAGTAAATTTCAATGCTAATTCCAAATAAAAATCAAATTGCTATTATATTTTGCTTCTTGCGAACTGACTGTCGCCTTGCGGAAAAGTCGCTACTTCAGTAGCGCCTTGTTCCACAAAACGTCATTCAGCATCGCAAATAAGCTAAAATCTAAAAA
>JAVBRM010000034.1:0-70098 GCA_031548025.1 Victivallaceae bacterium
GCTTATGGATTACATAGCCGCTTTGCCGGATCATGTCGAATATCTTCCTTATGAATATGTGATGGAGAAGCAGCTCCATGTCAGTCGTGAGAGCGTCAGGCGCGCCCTGCAGGAGCTCCGCAATATCGGCATGATTAAAACGGTGCGCAATCGCGGCAGCAAAATAATCCGCCGGCGGTTATCCGGTCCGGCGGTTGCCGATACGGATTTGCTGCAGGATCGTCAATTTGCCTTTATCTTTGTGAGCAATACGGAATCCAGAGAGCGGGATTACGGTTATCTGCCGTGGAATGTTTCGTCCGCGCTGGAGAAAGTACTCAGTATGCATGGTTCGACTCTCCTGATGTATGACATGCGCGGATCGGAATACAGGGAAGGAGAAAATAAGCTTGTCACGGAGTTGATGAGGCAGAAGATCAATGCCGCGGTGATTCACTACAACCGGGAAATTGATATCGGGAAATTGAGCTTGCTTTTGCTGGGGCATGATATCAAACCGGTTATCTTGTTTCGCTCCATGAGTCATTTTGAGGATCACAAACACTGTTTCCCGCGCGGAACGGATTTTGTCTGCATGAACAATGAGAGGGCTCTTTACGAAAAACTGGAAAAGAGCTGCAAAAGTACGCGGAATATTTTTTATGTTACGCATGAAAACGACCGTGGCTGGAGTGATTCCCGCAGTCATGCGGTTGAATTGTTCTGCCGGGAATATTCGGTGAAGTTTACGCGGTTAACGATGGATATTCCGAAGTCTGATCTATTGACTCTGGAAGAACGCCGGTACTGCGGTTATAACGCCATTATATCGGTACTCGAAGAGTTGCGCGACGGGAAAGAGACCATGATCCTGGCGGCCAACGACGAATACGCAATCGGTGTTCTCGATGCGCTGACTGAATTGAAATTATCGCTGCCGCGGGTTCAATTAATCGGCTATGACAATGAAATCGACTGCCGGAAATATAAAATCAGTACGTTTGATTTCAATGCCGACGAATTTGCCGCTGAGGCATTTTACTTGCTGAAATGCTACATCAAAAATCCGGAGGAGAGCCTCCGGATCTCCAACGGCAGGCTGATCAATTCCACCTATATTCACCGATCAACGGCCTTGTGACAAGTCCGCCTGCTGTAGGGGATTTCTCCGTGAATGCCGCGTGCTCCGATCAGCCAGGGTTGGTTCGGACAATAATCTCTGGCCAGACTGTCTCCCCAGGCGAAAAACGGTATATTTTCCGCCACTTCTCCGGTCATGAACGGCAGTTCGGATACTTGGAGTTGATTGGTTTCGAAAAGCGGTTTGGCGATATTGCGTCCGTTGATCGCCGCGGTCTGTACTCCGAATTCCTCTGGCGTATAGCAGGCTTCGAATGAAACATCGTGCCGGATATAACGGAAAAAACGGTGCCGTGAAAGTGTGTAATCGGTAATCAGCGAATCGCTGTAATGATGGTGAAACTTCTCCAGGGAACTCCATTTGCGCTTTGCGTCAATACTGAAAACAAAACCGTTCTGCATGTATGACAGTTCTTCTCTATGGAATGTCCGTTCCGGCCCTTCGTAGTTGATCAGAGCGAGTCGTTCATAGCGCTCTTCGCTAATGAACCGGACGGCGGCACGGCGCGGATAATCGGTCGGCATCAGAGGCTGAATATGAATAAAAACTTCTCCGGCTTCCACCGAAACCGGCATTACTTCGGTAGATTCGCCGACAGCGCCTTTTTGCCTGACCCCGTTGCCGATTATCGACGAGAGAATGCGTCCGTAATGAGCCGGAAAAATCACATCGAGCTCGAGCTTGGTAGTGGTCAGCGGAGCAATTTTCAATTCCGCGAGCGAGAGTACGGCCGCAATATTCTGGTGCTGGAGAACATAATGCCAGCCGTTGGCGGGGGTATTGTGGTCACTGGCGAAGTTACCATCTTCGGATTTTTTTAAGGTGCTCATATTGAGTTCCGAGGTGAAAAATCGGGAAAAAATACTGGCTGAATCGCGATAATCCCGAACCTTTGGATGCAATTTATAAGTGGCATAAAATTGCGTCGTCTGATCACCGTTGCACAAAGGGGTATCGACCGTTCCCAGTGAAAACTCTTCCTCCATGTAACTTTGGGTGTGATATTCACCGGCCATGCCGCTGTAGCGGATCATGCTTTCGGCGCGCCCCCGGGTAAGAGCCGGGTAGTTGCGTTTGACCGCCAGTTCCGCAAGATGCGGCGGGACTTCGAATTCCGGGCTGAAAAAATCAGTCATTTCAGCAATATTCTGCATGAAATTACCATGGAAATGGACCACTTGCATCGGATCAGGGGTATCGGCGAAAAAGCTGTTGATGATATCATGTCCGGATATTTCTTCGCCGAAGATCAACCACAACAACGCCTGTAGCGAATGCGGATGTCCGGCCAGGTCTACAGCGTATGAACGGCAATTCGGCCCTCCGGAGCGTTTGGTGGCGGGATGGAAATGTAGCAGCAGTTCCGTCCACAATCTCGCTTCGCATTGCCGTGCCAGTGTTTTGACGGCGGGATCTTTGACGTTTCCGGCAATTTGCGCCAGATTGGCAATGGTGATCGGCGAGTAGGTCGACGAATTGAATTCGCTTGCCCAGGCGGAACGTGAAAGCAACCGCCGGAATTCATGCAAGTTCCAGATGCCTTGCTGATAGGCGTGCTCATTGTCGAGAAGTTGACCGCCGAGAATCAACCCTTTGGTCGCCATCATCGGCATATTGTCATTGCATCCGTGGAATTTTAAGTCCGGCTGTCCACCTCCAGCGTAGGTCTTGAAGACTTGTTCTGTATGCCAGGTGAGAACTTTACGCGCCGCTTCGTCGAGCAGAGGACCGTATTCAGTCAACAGCCCGACGGAGAGAGTCGAAATAAAAATATTGAAAACCTTGCCGGGTGAATGTTCTTCGCCGGATATGAAATAGCGTCCGATCATTCGGTTAGCCAATGCGATATCCGCCCGGGTGCCGCGATACAGCGCGGGAGCGATCCAGAGGACCTCGCGCCACGGCGGATTGAATTGCGGTATTTTTCCTGAACCGTCTGGATTTACTACGGATGGTATGGCTTCGCGGACCTTCCGGTAAAAACGCTCGCGGCGTTCCGCAATACTGTTTATATTGAGCATCAATAGGCCTCAAGCTTTATGTTCTGGATGTTGATGTTTATCGGTTTGGTGTCAATGGCGCCGCGGGTAAGATCTTTGTAGATGGCAAGCCGGTTGCGTTTGCCGGGAATCAGATAACGGTCCATTCGGATGCCCGGAGAAAGAAATGAGTTCTCCCTGAAATAACCCGTTGTATTGATGATCGAGGTATTCAGCTCACTGTTCATATTGTTGCTGTTGTTTTCCTCGATGACCAGGCGGATGATCTTTCCTTGCCATGATTGCGGAATTTCAAATTCACGGGAGATTCCGAATATTTTCCCTTTGAATGGAATGCTGATATTTCCGGATTCGTTGAGCAGTGATTTGCACTCGGTCCATTCCCCGTTAAGCTCTATAACCTCGGTGGGAACCGGGATTTTTCGCAGAAACATGGCGCCGACCGGACCGCTGTAATTTTGATTGCTCTTATTGGCTCCCACCTCGAAGGCGAGATCGAGCGTTCCCCGCTTCAAATCTTTTTCAGGGATGAGAACCCGGAATCTTCGGCTTGGTTTTGAGAGCATATTTTGTCCATTCAAATATAATTTGCAGGGCCCCTGGACCCCTCCGGATACGAAGTGACCGTTAAACTCAAGATATATCCGGGATTTGCTGTCGAGCCAGTTGGAAGGTACCTGTACTTGCTTGCGGTAATGCACCAGGCTGGTTGCTGCCGGAAAGCCTTGTTCGTACCATGATCCCATATTAGCGATGGGCCAACTTTGAAACGGAGCCTTCTGCCAGTCAGAACCCGGCGAGTCCAGTTTGATATGCCAGCCGGTGGAGAGATCAATGGCCGCTTCTTTGATCCGGTTTGTAAATTCCTGAGTTACGGCTTGAGTTTTTGCCCGGTCATATTCCGGTTTGCCGGTGAGCCGATACCAACCGTGTTCCTGAGTTTGCAACCAGTGGGCTGGCCCGTCTACTCCGGCATGATCGCGGATAACGGCAAATTCCCTGACTTGAAACGGCGTGAATTCCAATTTTCCGAAGTCAGCGATCCCATCCTTGAACTTAACCTTCAAATCCGGCATCGCTTCTTCGCTGACTTCAACAGCCGGTGAGGAAACCTGTTGGGCGGAAAGTGTGCTGTTCAACTTATCAGTCAACGACAGCTTTTCTTTACCCCGCAGACCGATGGCTCCGGCCATGTAGACATCATACAGGCCATTTTTGCTGGCTCGTTTTTCAAACCATACTTGGGAGTTGGATGAGTTGGTTGTTGCTTCAATTCCACAGGAAACGAGCAATTCTTTCAACAGCAAAGAGCGTTGATCTTCGTTCATCCAACTGCCGTTTTCGTCTCTGATGCCCACATAAAACGGCGACCCGAGAATGATGAATTTACCCTTTCCATAGGGGAGTTCGGCAATCGCCATGGAATTGTCGTCCCATAGCGCGACGGCTTTCGCTTCTCCCTTGATGGCAATCTGCCCGGAGGAGCTGGTGCCGTAATGGTCGATAGCCATTCCCCGGCCGCTGAGTTTTTTCCCTTTCAGGCTGGGGAACAAGTCTTGAGTTTCGGTGAAATGTATTGGCTTGATGCCATCTACGGAATTTATTTTCAAACCGAGTGCTTTCGCCAAGGGCCAGGCGTCGCGTTTTTCCGGGGTATGTTGCCCGGTGTGGTGTTGAGCGATGAATATTCCACCTTGCGAAACAAACGATTTAAGAGCTTTAAGGAGTTTATCATCCATCACCGCGGTGGCGCAGTCGATCATGACCTTTACCCGGCCGTTGGCATAGCCTTTGATCAAATCTTGACCATCTATCAATACCGGGGCCAGCCCCAGCGCCGGAAGCGCCCCCCGGGAAAGATCCCAGTTCCAGATCAGCCTGTTGGCATAACGCTGGTCCTGGTCGAGATCACGGAGAACTCCAAGACCGTTGGAAATAAAATCGGTTTTGCCGACCGTTTGCAGTAATGCCTTGTGATCTTCCCACCATTTTACGACTTCCGGATATTTCCAGAAGTCACGGTTGAAGTCAAAGACATAGTCATGATTCATTTGGCTTTCCCAGAGGATGTAAGCAAACAGACGCTGGGAAGAAAAAGCGTCTTTGGCGAAACCGCCGGGCTCGCTGGAACTGTAGCGGTTCCTCAAAGTCGTATAGCCGCTGTAATTATAAGGACGGTAGTAGCCGCCTTCGCCGGTCAACTGCGGATAAGCTCCGAACTGCTCGAACAGGTCCAAGGCATCCGACTGCCATTGTTTGGGGGTCATGACCCGGATGGGGCGGACCGGATCTATTGCCCGCATGGCACTGAGATATTTCTTCAGAGTCTGGAATTTTCCATGGCGGAGATAATCGATCCAATCGAGATATTGCTGATTGAGTCCGCGTTGGGAGTAAGGAAAACTTTCTCCTTTAATCTGACTCAGGTATACGCGGTAGGAAATGCGACCCCCGGCATGATGGATCGTGAAGCTGTTTTGACCGGATTTAAGATATTCAGTGACGTCGATTTCGCTGTGTTCATTGCATTGCGGCAAGTTTTTATCGCGCAGTTCGCCGCCTGCTTTCTGGCCGTTGACCCATATCGAGAGATTCTGAAATTCTTTCGGGCCGCTGCTGTAGGGATGCATATGAAGAATTATCGGAGAACCCGATTTCAGAAATTCAGCCGGAATATCATAATTGAACCGGGTCCAGAGGCTGGAGTTTTTTTCTTTGGCTGCGGCAGGAACATCTTTGTTGAAGGTATATGCCAGGAGACGTTTGTCGGTGCGCATGGCGGAGGTCCATCCGGCATCATCGAAATTATCGGCCATAAAAGCGGATTTCTGACCGTTCGCAAAAGTATCGTTATACCATTTCCACGGAATGTTGTCCAAGTCGATATAATTTCCGCGCCGACCCTCAAAAAAGGCCGGCTCCGGGAACGGTATTTTATTCCAATTGTCAATGCTGATTTCCCAGGCGGCTGACAGACTGTTCAGATCATATTTTTTGATTTCACGCAGATATTCGCGATAACCTTTTTCAGCATCTGGAGGACGTCGATCCGTGAATAATCTGAACTCGCCGTGGGGCTCCATCCAGCCAAGCAGAGAGGTGTCGTCCTTCCAATTGTTCATCAATTGTTCGAGCGCGGCCATTTGCATGCGGTCAAGCCATTCCGAGGCCACCTGGGTGCTGTAGTAACCGTTTTCTTCGCGATAATTCAGTCCGAGAAATCCCGGAATGGAAGCCTCGTATTCCGTAGTCGGCAGGTTCAGCCAACTATACCAGGTGTCTTTGCCGGTGGAAGTCCAGAGCAGGTTGCGGAAAGATTTGCCGGCCTCTTTGGCCTGCTTGATGGAATTGCGCGGCCCGGCATTGTCCAATATGCCCGGAGCATAGGAGCAACCCATATCCTGGTGGTGGATGGTGAGGACAAAGGGATTTCTTTTGATGTATTCAATCTGTTCTTCGGTACGGGATTGGGGCCAGCACCGGATTGCCAGGGCCGCATTGTCGAAATTATCGAGGTAAGCCGGGTATGCGTGTTCCGGGACACTTTCCCATTTGTTGGCGTCATATTTACGGAAAGCCTCCTCAAAAGAATCTTGATCGGGTACGGACAGAATCATGACTTTGTTGCCTTGTAAACCGAGTTTCCACCATCCGCCGTGGCGGATTTCGAGAACACCATCGGAATTTTTCTTTACCGGGCCGAATGCCAACAGGTCGGCCAAATATTTTGAGGAGACGATACGGGCTTTATCCGGCGATTCGCAGATAAATTGCGACAGGCTTATTTTGCCGTCGCTTTCCCCGATCATGGATACTGTGCCATAGCCGCGAAGGTTGAGCTGCTTGACCTCACGGCGATATTCGCCGGCGTTCACGGTTGCCACGGATATGGCAATAGCGAACAGTGACAGGAACTTGAACAATTTCATAATTTATCCTCTGATATTTAAAGAGCGGTTTCCGTCCAGAATCTGGTTCTGAGAGTACTGGAACCCCATATTTCCTGATATTTTCGCGGTGCGACATGCCCGTCCCAGTGAGACATATTGCTGTATGGCGAGTGGCGATAACATACCTGTGCCGTACCCGCGACTTCCCCATTAATCATCCAATAAGCCGGGCTTTCGGCTTTAGAATAATCTACATAACGCTGATTGGAATCCATGTAGCGTATTTTATCGGAAGCCCGCCGGATTTGTGAAATTTTCAGCGCGGGCCAGGCTGTTGTGGCTGATGGCCAGGAATCATGATTCACTCCGTAAGAATAACGAATGGAAAGGTTGCCTTTTGTCACGAGATTCGATTGCAGCAGACTATTGGCCGGACAGGCGTACTTCACCGGCCACATGTTGGAATCAGTAGTCGGGGTGGACATCCCCATATAGCCTTTTAATTGCCACATCCAGTGATAATTGGTGTTACCTCCCCAACTGCCGTCGGCATTGTTGCCAACACTCCAACCGTCATAATCGGATTCATACAGGGCAGTGGCTTTTTCCATTTGATTCAAGGTATTTGTGCAATAAATCTGCCTGGCTTTGTTTCTGGTTTTATTCAGAGCCGGTAAGAACATTGCCGCCAGGATGGCGATGATCGCGATCACTACCAGGAGTTCAATCAAGGTAAATTGGAGGGAATGCGCGCAAAGAAGCCTTGGCGGCTTTGTTTCGCGGATTGCGCCTTTATTTCCGTCTGGATGATTGTTCATTTATCTGACTCCTTATGATAATTTTTTGCTGCGATCAAACTTTCTGAGATAATTATATGGATAATTCCTGTTTTGTCAATATTTAATTATTATTTTGTTCAAATTTAATTATTTATTAAACATATAATAAATATCTATTAAATATCTATTTTGAAAACATATCAAAAACAGGCTATTGGATGAAGCGTGTCGATTTCTCGAATAATTGTTTCTTAAAGAATTGATTATGCCGCGGTAGGTGAGTACATTATCGGACTGAACAGCACAGGAGTTGTTACTGATGACTGATTACGCCAAGTTTGATAAGTATATGAGTATTAAAGAAGTCGATGCCGACGGCATTGCCTGGCATGATCCGGCGTCGAAGCCGTTTCGGCTTTGCGGATTCTATTGGTACGGAAGGGATAAGGTTTACCGGCGGCTGCCGGTCAAGCTGGATTGGCCGGTTTCGCCGGGAGTGGAAATTCTCGCCAATTACACTGCCGGAGGGCAGGTGCGTTTCCGGACCGACAGCAAGCGCATATTCGTGCGTTATGAGTCGCATTTTGACGGTCGGATGCATCATATGCCGGATACCGGCATGAGCGGTCTGGATCTGTATCTGGGAGCGCCGGGCCAAGAGCGGTTCTGGGGAGTGGTGAGGCGCTCCGAATTTGAAGGCGTCTATAAATATCTGTTATTCGATGTTCCGAGTGGCGCGATGCAGGATTTCGTGCTCAATATGCCGTTGTACAACGGTTTGAAAAGCCTGGAAGTCGGAGTGGATGAGGGCGCGGTCATCGAGCCGCCGCGGCCGTTCGAGCGGGAGAATCCGGTGGTGGTGTATGGTACTTCGATCACCCAGGGCGGGTGCGCCTCGCGCCCGGGCATGGCTTATTCCAATATCCTCAGCCGCAAGCTGAATACGGAATTCCTGAATCTCGGATTTTCCGGCAACGGCAGATGCGAAGCGGATATGGCGCGTATTCTCGCGGAAATCGCCGATCCGGCCTTGTTTATCATTGACTGCGAGGCCAATTGCGCCGACCCGGATACCTTTGCCGCCAGGCTGCCGGAGTTTATCCGGATATTGCGGGAAAAACACCCGGTCATGCCGATCCTGGTGGTTTCGAAAATTAATTATCAGCGGGTAGCTCATCCCTGTATCGCCCAAGCCAAAGACGAACAGAACCGGGTCATGCAAATGATGCTGGTCAGCGAGCTCCGGAAGGCCGGCGACCTGAATATCCGCTTCATGGACGGCGCGGATCTGTTGCAGGATGATTTCGACGAATGTACAATGGACGGGGTGCATCCGAACGACCTCGGGTTTTACCGGATGGCCGAGGCTCTGTATCTGCCGGTTTTGAATCTGTTGCGCAAGGAGGTGGCCAATGGTTAAGCAGGATATTTCTCGCCTCGATGAAAATATGCGGGCGAAAATCGCCGATGAAAACGGCCTGGTCTGGTACGATCCGGCGGAAGCGCCGTTCCGGCTTTGCGGTTTGTATTGGTATGGACAGGATGAAATCTACCGCCGGCTGCCGCGTCAGTCCAAATGGCGGATTACCGAAGCTGTGGACGCTATAGCCGAGTGTTCCACCGGCGTTCAGGTGCGCTTCCGTTCCGACTGTACGAGAATGACCGTGCGTTTTGAATTGAAGCAAACCGGGCGCATGGACCATATGCCGGATACCGGCAAGAATTGTTTCGACCTGTATATCGGAGAACCGGGCAAGGAGCGGTTTTTTCGCGGCATGGCCCGTCCCGATTTGGACAGCACGGCCAATAGTGTCGAAATGATGAATGTGGAAGATGCCGCCATGCGGGATTTCGTTTTGAATTTTCCGCTGTACGGCGGAGTAAATAAAGTTGAAATCGGCGTGAATGAAGGAGCGGTAATCGAACCGCCGCGTCCGTTTGCCGATTCCCGTCCGGTGGTAATTTACGGTACTTCGATCACCCAGGGCGGATGCGCTTCGCGGCCGGGGATGCTCTTTACCAACATTCTCAGTCGCAAACTGAACCGGGAATTCTTCAACTACGGATTTTCCGGCAACGGTCGCTGCGAAAGTGAACTGGCGGAGATCCTGACCGAAATCGCCGACCCCGCGTTGTTTATTATCGACTGCGACGCCAATTGCAGCGAATCACCGGTTTTCGCCGAACGGCTGCCAAAATTCATCGACATCCTCCGGCGCGATCATCCGGTCATGCCGATTCTGGTTTTGACCCGGATCCGGTTCGCCAAGGAAATCGACGTGTCCGAACGGACTGAAAATTACTGGATTCAACTCAATGAAGTCGCCCGCCGCCGCCGCGAAGGCGACGCCAATATTCACTTTGCCGACGGTCACAATCTGTTGGGCCAGGATTATTACGAATGCATGGTCGACGGGGTGCATCCGACTGACCTCGGATTTTACCGTATGGCCGAATCCCTTGAACCTAAAATCAGGAGTCTGATATCATGAAAACCGAAAGAATTTTTTGTGTAGGGCGCAATTATCATGCCCATATCCGTGAACTGAGCGACGCGGTACCGGATTCCCCGGTGATTTTCAGCAAACCGCCGACCTCGCTGGTCCCCGCGGAACAATCCTATATACCGTATCCACGGAACAGCAAAAAGCTGCATCATGAGGTGGAAGTCGTCGTCCGGATCGGCAAAGAAGGCATTCCAACCAACGAAAAAGAGGCGCTGGAATATGTCGACGCGCTCGCCATCGGGTTGGACCTGACCTTGCGCGACGTCCAGAGCGGATTGATCGCCAAGTCGCTGCCGTGGGAAAAATGCAAGGGGTTCGACTTCAGCGCCCCGATCGGCAACTTTTTCCCTTATGGCAGCAATATCGCGCTGGATAACCTGGAGTTCGGATGCAAGGTCAACGGGCAGGTCCGGCAGCAGGGTAACACTTCCCGGATGATTTTTCCGATTCCGGTGATCATTCTGGACCTGGCCAAATATTGGAAACTGCTGCCCGGCGACCTGATTTATACCGGTACTCCGGAAGGTATCGGCGCGCTGGAAATCGGCGATACCATCGAAATCAGTTCGCCGCTGCTCGGAACCTATTCGTGGCAGATTGTTTAATGATGCATTAGTGTATTATTAAACTCGGCAAATCTCTTGTTTTCGGTATTGATGTGTATGGAGAATGCACTATATTACGGAAAACAGGAGATGCCAATGCCGGTTATAGATATAAGTCGTGAATATGTCGGCGATGAAACATTTGCCGTTCAGACCATTGAGCGTGATCTGCAATCGGAAGATACCCGTTATACCGGGGTGGTCTACCAGTACACCACCGGTTCCATGATGGGGACTTATATCGATTTTCCGGGGCACATCAAAGAAACCGACGACGGCATGACTGCCGCCAACTTTCCGATAGAGCGTCTTTACCGCATTCCGGCGGCGGTGATTCATCTGGACCGCGCCGACGGCAGCGGCGGCGTATCCGGCGAAGAATTGGAACGCTCCTGGGGCGGTCGCCCCGACACTCCGGCCATCATCATCAATGCCCTCGGCAGGAAAAATCCCCATGACATCCGTCTTCGCTCTGTATTTCTGGATCACAGCGCGCTGGACTGGATCATCGGCTGCGGCTGTAAATTCCTGGTTTCGGATATTTTTGAGAGTGTGGCTTTGCACGGGGTGTTCCTGAAACTTTTCCAACACGGCGTTTCCACGCTCTGCGAACCGGTGAACCTGGCGGCTTTGACCGCCCCGGAAGTGAAGCTGACGGTATTGTTTCCGCCGGTGCCTGGTCTGACCCAGATACCTTGCCGCGCCATAGCTGAATTTTAACCGATGGGAATTTAATCATGAATAAGAAAAAAATTGTTGCCGGATTGCGAAATTTGGGCCTGAAAAACGGCGATGCGGTATTGCTTCACAGTTCACTGATCAGCTTGGGGCGGGTGGAAGGCGGCCCGGATGCGGTGATCGATGCTTTTCTCGAAGTCCTCGGGGCTGACGGCACCTTGCTGGTTCCGGTTTTCGGCGCGTTGGGCATACTCACCGAAACCTTGAAAAAACGCGAAGGCGCGGTCATCAGTCCCTGTCCGGTCGGTACCCTGGCGGCGCTGGGGCCGAAAGCGGCGGAACTGTGCCGCGATCATTGGCAGGCCGCTACCGTTCATGGCAAAGACACTCCTTTTACCCGCCTGGCGGAGCTCGGCGGCTATATCTGTTTGCTGGGGGTGGACCAGGATCGCAATACGACTTTACACAGCGTGGAAGCCTTGCTGGAACTGCCTTATTTGGCCGACTCTACCCGGACTTTTGTTACCCCCGAGGGCGAAACCGTTACCAAAACCTGGAAATATTATCCGGGGCCGCACCGCGATTTTATCGGACTGGATAGATATTTCCGCGAGTCTGGAGTCATCCGGACCGAACGCCTCGGCAATGCCGAAGTCCGGCTGATCAAATCGCAGGATCTCTTTGATATCAGCCTGAAAATCGGCCGGAGCAACCCCGCTTTCGTTCTTTGCGGCAACCCGGCCTGTGCTGATTGCGTCAAACAACGCGCCATGATTTTCGCCGACCGCATGGCCGGTGAATCATTTAAACTCAGTGCGTCCTCGCGGCTGGCCGGGCGTTATCTGCCGGAAATACTGGAAAATCTCAAAGCCGCCGGTATCCGTTATCTGGAACTGGATTATCTGCAAGGCAAAGCCTGCGCCGCCATGCCGCCGGACAAGCTGGCCGCCGTGGTCGAGGAAGTACGCGAAGCCGGTTGCGAAGTAAGCGCCCTGCGCGTACCTTGGATTGCCGATAACGCGGCCCATACCGTTACCGCTGCCCGCGAGGCCGGAATCGGCCGCCTGGTGATTCCGATTGGCGCGGATGAACTTCTCAAACAAGCCGCCGAAGCCGGGCTGGAATGTGCTTTTTTCAATTCCATTCAAACCGGAACGGTTGCGGCGGATTATCTGCGGGAACGTAGTGCCGCATCCTGTTTCAATCCGGCGAACTTCGTCATGGCCGGTGAAAAACCGTTTCTGGTATCCTACCGGCTCGGTCGCTTCATCAAGCTGATGGACCAGCTCGATATCGTGGATTGCACCTGGGACGGCTCCCCCGCCGGCCTGGCGCAGGGCAATGCCGAAATCAAGGAACTGATTTCCATCCTCCGCTGCCACAATTTCAACGGCTGGTTCTGCCTCAGCGGCCCCGGCCCCCTGAAAGAAGCCGTCGCCGCCTTCACCCGCCTACTCGATAATATGTAATCAGGATTTCAGCAGGGCGATCCGGCTGATGGCTGGATATTCCCTGCCGTATTTTTCAATCCGGACAGTTACCTCCTTTGCTTGCGGACAGGCCGGCGAACAGCGACCGGTATTATCAAAGCTTTGGATTGTCGAAACTCCATTTACGGTTAACTTGCATTCTTGGCTTGAGCCGGGTATCGCCTGAATTTCAAGGATACCGCCGCCCTCGTTTTTCAAAACTACTTCGATGAAGCCATTTGGAAAAACCGTATTGCCGGCGTATCGGGCCGGGACTCCGTTGCTCAACTCGGCATGACATGCATGCATGTAGCGGTAAACCCGCCAGTCGTCGGTAATCGTGCCCGGGAACACGCTGTCCACGATATCTTTTTGTTGGCTGGTCTGGTTTCGCAGGGTCCATTCCGCCTGGTATTCATTCAGCAGTTCATGACAAAGGTGATGCAGCGGTTTCAGGTAAACGCGGTCGAGGTCGTCGCCGGGGCAGGGGGCTCCGTCGCAGCAGCTCGCCATTGTCGGCAGTCCGCCGTTCGGGTCCCGCATCAGGGGCACGATGGCCTGGTCGGCGTTGTCAATGGCGGCGGCCAGTGCATGCGGGGTTTGAAGATGCTTTCCCATGTCGTCGAAATACGCGCAGATACCATAAACGAAAGCGCGGATGGCGGTAGCGGCGATCACCGCGTGCCTCCAGACCCGTTCCGTTTTCCGATATTCGGCATCGCCCAATTTGGGGCGCAATTCCTGAACTTTCCGGAGTCCCTCGTGAGCCATAGCCAGCGCCTGATCCTTTTCGCGCCGGATCGCTTCCCGGCCGGGGCTTTGGTCGCCGGATTGGATAGACCAGATTCCGGCGAGGTATTTCAGCGGGACGTCATTGGGAAATACGCCGAAAATTCCTCCCGCCTTGATCCATTTGAACTCAGCCAAAACCGGAAATTTGTGGAATATGACATTTCTATGGACGTAGTTGATTTTTTTCACGCATTCAAGCCCGGCTTTGCCCAGCTCGATCATTTCGGCGGGGCACTCCGGCCAGTGCCGGGCGGCCCATTCCCGCCAGATGTCTTCCGCGGTAACCTGCGGGTCCCGGATCAGGCGATGGTAACCGTACAGATTGATCTCGTGCGAATCGAAAATCGAATTGCCGATGCGGTCCAACCTGATCGCATAACGGCTGACCTCACGGCTCCGGCCTTCGCGGACATAACGCTCGATATTATCCAGATTGGCCGCGGGCAGATAACCGGCGCCAAGAAATTCCCCCAGGGAATCGCATTCGGCATTGAGCTCGGTATTGGGTAGCTTCCGCAAAAACGGATTGCAGGAGAGGAACGGCACGAAATCATACGGCGTGATTTTTGTTTCGATATCGAAATTGTACTCTTGAGCGGCGATGGTCGCTCCGGCCAGGATATCCTCGTAATCCTCCGCGATCGACCCGAATGAACGCAAGATGAAACGCTTGCCGCGTTTCCGGTGTTCTTCGGCGAATATCCGGACGATTTCGGCGACCACCCGGTGAGGCGGATACTGTTCCGGCGACGAGTTGTGGATAACCGAGAAATCCGCCTCGGTCAAGGTCAGGACCAGGCCATCCAGCTCCGGTACGACTCTGAATGTTTCGGCCAGTTTATAACGCAGAAAGTTCTGGAAACAGTCTCCAAGCAGATCGAATTCGCCGTTCCGGTCCATCATTTCCGGCGCGTCGTCGAGTACTCCGACCGGGATCATAATTTCGCGATGCCAGTAATAGAGCTTTTTTCCCGCTCCGTGCGCCAGATCGACGATATTCCGCAGAGTTTCGCGATTTTTCATGATCGCATCTTTGTCCGCCAGGCGGTGAGCGGTGGGATACGGCTCCAACAGCAATAGCCCATTCATGCCTCCCAGGGGACTGGCGAACGCTCCGCAGATCTCGAAACTGTCGACGTCATATTCCGCGGATTTATCCACAACCCGCCGCATATATTTTACATCCAGCGAAGTCGGATGCATCAAAGACCAAGTGATTTCACTCATAATTCTATTCCTTCATATCGTGTATAATTATTATAATTACATCGATGTAATTGTCAATGGCATAATCGTTTATTTTCCTGATTTTTATCGCCTTGGTGTTGATTGGACACTGAAAACATGTATAATTAAGAACAAAGAGTAGATTAAAGAAAATCCGGACCGCGCAGAAACAAGATGAAATGCCATGAAAATGAGTAAAGACAATATTTTTGCCTGGGCCGTCATCGGCCTTCTGGCTATTCTTGCGCTTGCTCTCGGAATCAGTCCCATGGATACCACCCCAGTCAGCAGAAAACAAAACATTATCCATTATCTCATCCTGCTGGCGGTCATTCTAATTACAGTGGCGATTGCGGTCATAGTCCTGCGTTAACCGGAGAATCCAGTCTGGCCAGTCCGACAGGTCCGACAGATCCCTTAAGCGCTAGCCATCGGCTCGGAGCAAGCCAAGGTGGGGCTGCCTCTCCGCAGGCAGCCGTTCTCATCGGGCCAAATATCCTGTGTTCCGAAGGCGAAACTGATAGGAAAGTCGAAGTGAACGGCACCCCACCTCGGGAGACTCCTTACTTTTTAAATGGCTAGCGCCTAAGCGACCAGTCGGACTTAAGGCCGTTCTACTGCAAGATTTTTTGGGAGTGTGTGAATAATCCTGATCTTAATTGTGGCAAAATCGCCATAATTAAAAGTAGGAATAGTTACTTGCTGTATTTTTTCTCATAAATTTCTTTGTAATTTGGCGGATTGATGATTAATTATATCAAAGGTTGACACCGGGAGGAGCTTTATGAAAAAATTATTGTTTACCATGGCATTTGCGGCGATGGTCTGTATGGCGCAGAATGAACAGAAAACCACAACCATCAAAACCCTCGACGGACAGGTATATCAGGACGCGATCGTCGAATCGGTATTGCCGAATGGGATCGATATCGGCTATGTCAATAAGGACGGAATCTATGTCCTGAAGGGGATTCCTTTCAACAATCTCCCGGAGGACATTCGGAAAAAATACAACTACAATCAGAAAAACGCTGAAGATTTTGATGCAAAAGTCAAGCCGCACCAGGATAAGGACATGAGCAATATCGTGGAGACGGAAAAAGACCGTCTGGCGCGGATCGCCAGTGAGATCAAGGCCAAATTCGCCGGTGAGGATATCAAAATCAAGCCGCAGGACCTGCGTTACGCCGTCTATGCCAAGCGCCGTTCGGCGGAGCTTAAGCCGGTGGCGGCGACCCGTTCGGGTTGTGTGGTCCAGGTGATAAAAGTAGAGTCCGGCAGCCCCATTTCCGATTCTCTGATTCAAATCGATACCGCAAGTTTGCCGGTGGACAGCAATTGGAGCGGCTTCATCTATCCGACCGGCCTCAAAACCAATTACAAGGGCAAAACGATTCCGGTTTTTTCCGATAATCCGGATCAGGCGGTCAAGTTGGCGAATTATTATTTGAATATTTACAGCGAATACTCGGCGACCCACCCGGACAAGGGGGCCGATCAGAAGGCTCCTGACCAGGCTGATGTCGCGGCGGCCGCTACGACGGCGGCTGCCGATACCGCGACAACCACTGCGGCCCAGGCTACGCAGACCACCCCGACCGTTACCGATGACGTCGTCTATCATTATGTCGACGATTATGATTACGGCGGCGGTTGTTACTTTATCGGTTCGTTTTATGCGCCGGTCTGGTGGTGGTGGAACGACCATCCGAACCCGCCCGGCCCGCCTCCGGGACCCGGTCCTGGCCCTGGCCCACATCCCGGCCCTGGTCCTGGTCCCGGTCCGCATCCTGGTCCCGGACCTCATCCTGGCCCCGGGCCGAGCCCGCACCCAGGTCCTGGTCCGAAACCCGAACCCAAGCCTGACAGGCCCACCCGGACATATCAGACTCCTACCCATACGGTTGAGCAATACGGCGGTTTCCGCCGGGCGTTCAGCGGTTTCAGTGGCGGCGGTGGCGGCGGTTTCCATGGTGGCGGCGGCCATTTTGGCGGTGGCGGTCACTTCGGCGGCGGACGCCGCTGACCCGAAGGCAGAGTTCAAAAATCGGACCGGTCCGACATGTCCGACTTGTCCGACGGGTCCGACTAATTTTTAATTAAAATCAGCACTCCGGACTTGAATTTTTGCGATAGTGTGTCATTTTGTCTCATATGAATGATGGAGAAGAGTGATGGCTAAACA
The DNA here is from genome assembly GCA_031548025.1 of Victivallaceae bacterium. Taxonomy (GTDB): domain Bacteria; phylum Verrucomicrobiota; class Lentisphaeria; order Victivallales; family Victivallaceae; genus UBA5239. The sequence goes on from JAVBRM010000034.1 coordinate 17,253, forward strand.
AAAATTTATCGACCGTCTGATTCAGCGGATGGATTCGCTGGATGCCAATAACTTGCAATCCTTTCTCTTGAAACTGTATCACGAGAAAGGGTTTCTGGATACTCTGCTGGATGCCATGCAGGAGGGCATACTGGTAATCGACCGGAATCTGCATATCATTTATCATAACCAGGCTGCCGCCGAAATTCTCGGGTTGCCCGAAGACCTGGAAAAAATCCGCCTGTCCCAGTTCCTGAAAAATGTCAACTGGCGGCGAATTATGGAACTGGATGAGGATGAATGGGTTCGGCTTTCGAGTCAGGAAGTCGAGATACTATACCCGGTACACCGTTATGTCAATTTTTATTTGATGCCGCACGGCGCGGAGGAAGGAATGGCGACCGTGATCCTGCGGGACATTACCGAGTCGCGCAAACGCACCATGCAGGAGTTGGAGGCTGAAACCGACCGCGCGGTTTCGATGTTGGCGGCGGAAGTCGCCCACGAAATCGGCAACCCGTTGAACAGCCTTTACTTGAATCTGCAGTTGCTCCAACAGGATTTGAACGACGATAGTTTCAACCGGCAGGAGGCGGCGGAGATGATCAAGGTCGCCCGCGGCGAAGTCGAACGGCTGGACAATATCATCAATCAGTTTCTCCACGCCATTCGTCCGGGGAAGCCCAAGCTGGAACGGGTCGATATCTGTTCGCTGCTGATCGAAACGATAAATTTCATGCGCGAGGAGATCGAGAACCGCAGTATCGCGGTGAATTTTGTCCATCCGGAAATTCTGCCGCCGATCCTGGGTGACGCCGCCCAGTTGAAGCAGGCTTTTTACAACATCATCAAAAACGCGATTCAGGCGATGCCCGAGGGCGGCAGTCTGGAGATTAACGGTGCTTACGATACCGATTATTTGACTTTGGAATTTGCGGATACCGGACATGGCATCAGTGCCGACCAGCTCGGGCGGCTTTTTCAGCCGTTTCACACCACCAAAACCAACGGCTCGGGAATCGGTATGATGATTATCGAGCGGGTAATACGGGAACACGGCGCGACGATTTCATTGCAGACCGGGGAGGGCAAGGGGACTTCGGTGCTGTTGCGCTTCCCGCGCCTCGGCCGCAGGCTCCATGTCCTGCCGCAGCCGGCCAAAACAGGAGAACTTGAGGATAATGAATAATAAATTGATGCTCCATTTCTGCTCCAATCCGTTCACGGAGGAGAATGGAGTCGAATTATGCCGCCAATGTGTGGAAGCCAGTGATTCATACGGATTTGAACTTGGTATTCAATTGCACAACTCAGCCCCGGCGAACGAGATCGGACGCTGTGCCTCGTATGGGGTTCCGCTGTCCGCCCATCTGCCGCTGCTGGCGCGTTACAATATCAACCTGGCGGCGGAAGACGAAAGTATCGCCATGGAGGAGTTGGCCCGCAGTGTTGAAATCATGCGGCGCCACGGTATGACTTATGGGGTTTTTCACGGATTCCGGATGACCGATCTGGCGACCCCGGCTTTCAACCGTGAATTGTCCTACGTGAAAGCCATGAGCGTCGGTTTCCGCCCGGAACTGGCTGACGAACCGGAGTCGACCAAGAACGGCGATTTCACCAATCTGCCGGAGTTCTTCACCCGGCGGGAACGGGTCAAGGAGCGGCTGGCCGCGTTGCGGAAAAATTACCCGGAGTTGACGATTTGTATAGAGAATGATTTCCCGAGTTTCGGCTCGGCGAATATGTTGTCGCGCGATGCGTTGTACTTGGAGCACCCGCTTTGCCTGGATACCGGCCATCTCTGGGCCTCGTGTTTCTACCTGGGGCGCGATTTTCACGCCGAGACGGAGATGTTTCTGGCTTCGGGCAGGGTGAAGATGGTTCATTTGCATGCGTCGATATACAATCAGGCGACGCCGCGGCGCAATTTCGACGACGGGCATCAGCCGTTGCGTACACCGAACGGCATGGATCTGCCGCGTTTTGTCCGGAACTGCCGCAAGGCCGGTGTGCCGCTGATTGTATTGGAGATTCCGCGCGGGAGCGTGGATGATATCCATGAGTTTGCTCAAATGTGGGAGGGTTGAGGAGGAAAAACATGAGTGAAGAAACGAAAAAAACGATTCTGATTGCCGATGACGAGCGTCATACCCGGGAGGCCCTGGAGCGTTATTTCCGCCGCAAATATCAGGTAACCCTGGCCGAAGACGGCGAGCGCGCGGTAAATCTGCTCCAGCGCAATAATTACGACCTGATCCTGACCGACCTGAATATGCCGGGCGCGGGCGGCATGGATGTCATCGACGCCGCGATCAAGAAAACCCCGCCGCCGGCCTGTATCGTTTTCACGGCTTACGGCTCGGTGGAAAACGCCATCGCGGCGATCAAGCGCGGCGCCACCGATTTCGTGACCAAGCCGGTCAATCTCGAACAGCTTGACCACATGATTGCCAAAACGCTCGAAACCCAGGGGTTGAAGGCGGAAAACCAGCGGTTGAAAAAGCGCCTGAGCTCCGATTTTGAGCTCGACAACATCGTCGCCAAATCGCCGCAGATGCGTGAAATCATGAATATGGTCAGTCAGATCGCCAAAACCCGCTCCACCATTATGATCTCCGGCGAGAGCGGTACCGGCAAAGAAGTGATCGCACGGGCGATCCACAAACTCAGCGAGCGCCCCGGCTCTTTTATCCCGGTTAACTGCGCGGCGCTGCCGGCGAACCTGCTGGAAAGCGAACTTTTCGGCCATGAAAAAGGCTCGTTTACCGGGGCGATCGACCAGAAAAAAGGACGTTTCGAGCTGGCCGACGGCGGGACATTGTTTCTTGATGAAATCGGGGAAATCGACCAGATGGTTCAGGTGAAACTGCTCCGAGTTCTTGAAACCCGGACTTTTGAACGGGTCGGCGGCGAGGAGCCTATTTTTACCGATACCCGGCTGATATCCGCGACCAACCGCGATTTGCGGCAATTGGTCGATGCGGGCAAATTCCGGGAAGATCTGTTTTACCGGCTGGACGTGATCTCAATCCATATGCCGCCGCTGCGCGACCGGCAGGAAGACATCCCGATCCTGGTCAAACGTTTCATGGATGAATTCGCCGAATTCAACGGCAAAAAGGTCGAAGGTATTTCCGATGCCGCCTTGAACATCCTGACCGCCTACAATTGGCCGGGCAATATCCGCGAACTGCGCAATTGCGTCGAGCAAATGGTGGTGCTTTCGCGCGGGCCGGTGCTGGAGCTGGAAAACGTACCCACCCATATCCGGAATCGCCTGGATTTATCAACATCCCTGACCGTCAAACCGGAGTCCCTGGACCTGGACAGCAATGAAAAAATCCTGATCATGGCGGCGCTGCGCGAGTGCGGCGACAACCGGACCCACGCCGCCGAAAAGCTCGGCATCAGCCGCCGCACGTTGATCCGCAAAATCAAACAATACAATATTCAATAATTTGGAGGTTCATAATGGACGACTGTATTTTCTGTAAAATCATCAAGGGTGAAATTCCTTCCACCAAGATTTATGAAGACGACAAAGTTTACGCTTTTCTCGATATCGGCCCGATCAATCAGGGGCATACTCTGGTAATCCCCAAGGAACATCACGTCGGCAGCTCCAGCATACCCGAAGACGTGGCCGGGAGAATGTTCCGGGTCGGCAGCCGTATCGGCGTGGCGCTCAAGCGCGCGATGGACTACGAAGGCTTCAATCTGCACCTGGCCGACGGCGCTTGTGCCGGGCAAGTGGTCACGCACGCTCATCTCCACGTAGTTCCCCGCGGCGTGGAAGACGGTTTCCGCTGGAACTGGCGTCAGCAACCCTACGCCGACAACGAAGCCCGTTCCGAAGCCGCCCGCAAAATCATCGAAAAAATCAAACTCGACTGAGCCCCAAATAGATATCACGAGTTTGGGGCATTATTTGAAATCCTTCGACAGGTTCGACTAGTCCGAGAATTTTAGGAGGCGCCTGATCTGAAAAAATCAAAAAAAATACGTTTTCCCGAGAAATCGGTCTAAGATTTCGCATGATTCCGGTAATTTATCTATGTAATATATTGCTTTTTTAGTGCGAATAAAAACTTGCAAAAAATACTTTTAAGATAGAAGGAGTGTTGAGATGGCAACTTATTATGTAAGCTCAGGCGTCACCAGTACCGGAATTGCCCTGAATGGCGATTCCATGTATGTTCTTAACGGCGGAGTTGCTAACAGCACCACCATTGCTTCCAGCGGCAATCAGTATGTTTCCAGTGGCGGAACTGTCAATAGCACCACCATTACTTCCAGCGGCAATCAGTATGTTTCCAGTGGCGGAGTGGTCAATAACACCACCATTACTTCCAGCGGCAATCAGTATGTTTCCAGTGGTGGAGTCGCTAACAGTACCACCATTACTACCAGCGGGAACCAGTATATATCCAGCGGCGGAATCGCCAGCAGTATCATTATCGGTTCCGGAGGCTATCTGCACGTTTCCAGCGGCGGAGTTGCTCTCGATGTTCTTAAAAATTACAGCGGGGCGATCAATGCTACTGTCTATGGAGGCGATAGCCAGACCCAAATAACTGGAACCCACGAAAGTGGAAGCTTTTATCTGAGCAATGGAGTCGCTTGTAATTTCCTGCTAAATTCCGGCAATACGCTGCAAATTTTCAGTGGCGGAGTAGCCAACAGCACCACAATCAGCTATGGAGGCTGTCTGTATGTCGACAACGGGGGTACGGCTACCAGTACCGTAATCAGTTCTGGCGGCTCCCAATATGTTGGTGGTACGGCTACCAGTACCATAATCAGCTCCGGAGGCTTGCAGTATGTTTCCAGCGGCGGTATGGCTGTCAATACAGTGATCAATTCTGGCTCTCAGGCCACTAACGGAACTGTTGCTGGCACAACCATCAATTCCGGCGGCCATCAGGAAATTTACAGTAACGGCATAGCCAATAGTACAATAATCAACTTGGGTGGTAGTCAGACTGTTTCTATCGGCGGCGCAACCAACAGTACCACAATCAATTTCGGTGCGGTCCAGAAAATTAACGGCGGAACAGTAACCAGTACCATCATTAACTCCGCCAGCATCCAGATTGTTACCGGCAATAACTCATACACAGGTACGGCCGACTATACCACGATTAGTTACGGAGGCTCCCAGATTATTTCCAATGGAATAGCCCGTAATACTATAATCGGTTCCGGAGGCATTCAGAATATTTACAACGGGAAGGTCGAAAATACTGTATTGACTGGTGGCCGGCAGTATATTTACGGCAATGGAAGGGGCTCCGGTACCATCATCAATTCTGCCGGTATTCAGGATCTTATTGGCGGCTCAGCCACCAGTACCACCATCAATTACGGCGGTAGCCAGATTGTTTCCGCTACAGGAGCGGCCATCAGCAGCATAATCAATTCAGGAGGTAAGCAGTTTGTTTCCTCCGGTGGTACGGCAAATGATACAGTGATTCATTCGGGTGGTTCAATGATTGCCGAAGCTGGAATAAGTCTTGTCGGAATGACTGTCATTGGAGGAACGATGAGCGTTTTAGGCGCGATTTTCGCCACAGGAGCGGCAATCACATTTGCGGTGAACGAACGGCAAACTACGGATATTGTGATGGTCTCTGATATAGGAAACATCTCTGGAGCGTATTATTCGATCACGGTAAATGCGGATCAGTCGGCGGGCAGTTACCGTCTGGCGGGTAATGCGGCTTCCTTTGCTTCAGGTATCATGCTGACTGTTGGCGAAACCTCTCTTGGAGTGTTGCTGTTAAACGAAACTGGTCTAACCGACAAAGGAAAAACCTATAGTCTGACTCTCGACAATCATCAAACTTTAGTACTGTCCATCGTGACTTTTCCAAACACGAACCTGTTGGCGAACGGTTATTCGCAGATTGTGGCGTGGGATGCGGCGGGGGGGAAGGTCGGGTATGTGGCGACCGACGGTCAGGCCGCGCCGGCTTGGACGGGAATCTGGGAGTGGGGTAGTAGCGAGGCCGCGATGTGGAAAGTGGTCGGAGTCGGGCGGTTCTCGGCGGATGTTGAGCAAGACGGGAGTTTGCTGGACAATGGGAATGGTAATACTTTCGCGGCTTGGACAGATCTTGGCCGGGGAGATTACGGGTATGTTTCGCTGTGCCATGTGGATGGCAATTTCCAGACTCTGGCGTTGGCCGACTTCGACAACAACGGGCTTGATGACGTGATTATCTATGATGAAAACGGATCATTTGGGATTGTGTCCGATGCGGCCGCTTACCACGATGTGTGGCATGTGGACAATATGGCGAGCAATGTCCAACAGGTGATCGGTGCCGGGTATTTTGGTAATGCCGACGGGAAGAGCGATATCCTGGTCAAGAAGACCGATGAAAACGCTTATTTCCTGTGGCATAACGAGGACTCGACATTCGATACCTGGAATTGGAGCCAAGCTTACCTCGGTTCGCTGGACAACGACTGGACAGTGGCGGCGATCGGCGACTTCCAGGGGGATGGCGTCGATGATATCATCATGTGGCAGAAATCGACCGGTTTTATGTACGCCTGGGAAGATGGGAAAGCCTCCAATCAACGTTGGGTGGGCGCGCTCGACGCCTCGCAATGGGAAGTGGCGGCGGTGGGCGACTACAATGGCGACGGCAAGGAAGACCTGTTGTTGCGCGAGCTGGTGAGCGGCTGGGGCGGCGTGGGTTATTGGGCCGGCGCCAATGCGTCGAACTGGACCGACCTGAACGCTCGTATCGAAACCGACATGGAAAGTAAATTCGCGGTGGTCGCATAGGAAGTCATTGTCCTTTGACTCGACTTTTGACGGGGTCATCAATCAGAATTGGATTTTGGCCTGCCTGCGGAATTCGGCCGGGGGAAGGCCTTTGTCGGCGGTGAATACCCGGGTGAAATAGTAACGGTTACCGAAACCGCACATTTCGGCGATTTCGGACAGGGAATGAGTGGAGTATCGCAGCAGCAGCGCCGCTTGTCTGGTTCGCTGTTGCCGGATGTAATGCTGGACGGTCATGCCCATTTCCCCGCGAAACAGGCGGGCAAAGGAATTGGTGGCCATCCCTACGCGGCGTGCAAGTTCGGTGTTGCTCAAATTCCGCTGAAAGTTTTTATCGATATACAGCCTGGTCTCCTCCGCCGCCCGGCTGATCGGCGCTCCGCTGTGTTCCGGCAGTTTCAGCAGGAGCCGCAAAATCAGGGACATGATCCGCATCCCGGCGGTTACCGGCAGGACCTCGGGAGAATCTTCGAGCAATGCCATCAGCTCGCCGATCATCATGGATTCCGGCATTTCGCACGGCATGATGTATATGCCCGGCGGATAATCGGCGTAGGGCCGGGAACTGATGAAATGGATATAAAACTGCCGGAAACCGTTTGTCATATCCGACACATAATTGCTTTGCGGCGGAATCAGGGCCAGGCGCCCGGCTGGAATTACCACTTGTCCGCTGTGACCACGGAGTGCGACATCGCTTTCCGGGTGGTAGTAAATCCGCCAGAAATCCGCCTTGAATGAGGCATCGCGTGGCCATTCCCGCGGCCATTGGACCAGGCAGTAACGGCATTGCAGTATCTGGATGTGCGGAACATGGAATCGGGTTTTCATGATGTGGGGAATATATCGTGAAAAAACCATCTGTCAAGGCTGAATGTTTATTCCGGATACAAAATATCAAATCCGGTGTATTGTCATTCCAGCGGCTATAGTGTATAATTAAAAACAATAAAAAAATGCAGGTGAATTGAAATGTCGGTTATTTTTCAAGCTCGTCCGCTTGGCGGAAATTCAATGTTTGCTATGCCCGGCTATCAGGTCTGGTGTGGTTCGATGGTTCAGGATGAACAAGGGGCATGCCACCTTTATTTTTCGTTTTGGCCTGAAAAATACGGCTTTGACGCCTGGGTCACACATTCCGTGATCGGCTATGCCCGGGCGGAAACACCGGACGATCACTATCAGTTCAAGGGGACAATCCTGCCGGGATCGGGACGGGCGGGCAGTTTCGACCGCGATGTAACTCACAATCCGACCATCCAATGTTTCGATGGGCGTTATTATCTATATTATACCGGCAATTTCAGCGATAGCGGCGATTGGTGGGACCATCGCAATCATCAGCGTATCGGCGCGGCATATTCGGAAACACCGGGCGGAACCATGATCCGCGCGGAACTGCCGGTGATCGAGCATCCGGGAGCGGTCATGGCTTCCAATCCGAGCGTCTGCCGGTTGGACTCCGGGCGTTATCTCATGATCTATAAGTGGGTTGCGGCTGACCGCCCGGCGCCGTTCTACGGTCCGGTTTTCCATGGCGGAGCCGTAGCCGACAATCCGATGGGACCGTTTGAAATTTTTGCAGATAACCTTTTTCATGTGGAAAAGGCATTTTTCCCCGGCGAGGACCCTTTTGTCTTTACCCGTTCCGGCAGGCTTTTTTGCCTGATCAAGGACAATGCGACCAATTATTCGCCGGAGCCCAAATCGTTGATTCTATTTGAATCGACGGATGAAGGGCGGAACTGGCGGCAGCTCGGAGTGGCTTTGACGCGGAATTTTGTTTATGAGGGCGGCTCCGGTGCGGAGTTTTTCCGGGTGGAACGGCCGCAGATAACCTTCTGCCGCGACCAGATACGTTTGTTCGCGGCGGTCAAGCCATATGAGGATCGAGAGGAGTCGTTTTCCATCAATACCAGGCTCGATTCCGGAGCATTTTTTGCATGAATTGAAAAGCGGGATTTGAAAATCTGGGTTCGCGGTGTTATTCTTTGTTGCAATACGGAGGATAATCATGAAAAGTATTCTTGCTGTTCTGGTGTTGACCGCGTGCTGTGCGCTGACTGCTAAATCCACCGATTTTGAATTCGGTATGAATATTATGGAAGGGGTTCAGGTCTGGCAAAGCTGGGCGGGAATCCGGATCTCCATCGGTGGCATCAATTCCAGTGATCCGAAATTTCTGCTGGCGGAAGTCAGCCAGAAAGAGTTGCGCCGCAATAAGATCATGACTTTCAGTTATAAATACCGGATTTGGCCGGTAAAGCCCCGGCTGAACGACTGGAGAATCACCAGTAATTCCACTTCTGTTCGAAATATCATGCCGATTTACAATCCGGGCCGGATGATATCTTTTTATACCGTGACCGGGATTCCGCGTAAGCAGAGAATTACGGTTAACGACCGCGATTTCTCCAATTCGTGGAATTTCGAATTTGACTTTGCGCCGTTCGGGAACAACCGCAGCGAACTGGTTTACGGCCCGGCCGCCATGCCGTTGCGTTTTTACAAGACTTACGACGTCAAGATCACGCTGGATATAGCCAATGATGTTATCTCTTTCAATATCGACGATTACAAGGTGATTTACCGGAAAAAGATCGCATTTTATCCCAACTTCTATGGATTTGTGCAAAGTCCTTTCGTTTCGGTTGGGCGCTCGTTTTACCGGGTGCCGGATGTTGAGGTTATGGATTTCCGGGTTCATTATGGGCTGACCGATTACCAGACCCGGGAGTTTCAGTATCCCCGTTTTCATGTCGACGATTATTTGAACGACCGGAGAATGCATAAAACCGAGAACGAATTCTGGGCCGCTTTGTGCTATTATGAGGGGACGCATGGCGCGGCGAAGGATTATGTCCTGGCGGCGAAAATGTTTGAAAAGGCCGCGCGCGACGACCATATATTTGCGCAGTATTACGCGGGCATATGTTACATGTACGGCCGGGGAGTGCCGCAGAACGACGACAAGGCGTATGATTATTTCCGCCGGGCCGCGCACAATTATTATGACGACGCGGCATTTATGGCGGCTTTGCTGCAGTGCAGCGGGCGGCGACAGTTCGACCCGGGGCTGGGAGTAAACAGTTTCCTGGAGTTGCTGAGCCCGGCGATCGTTCAGGGACATGCGAATGCGTTTTACCTGAATGCCTGGCGTGTCAGGAGAGGAATCATGCCGGATGCCGGAATCAGCGGCGGATATACGGAAGCGGCTCTGCGCGGTCACCCGAAGGCGATGCTGCTGGAAGCCAACTTGCCGGCCGATGAGTTCGCACGGCGCTGCGAAGCCACCGCGAAGCGGGATTTTGTTCCCGGTATCGTCGGTTTGGGCGATTGTTATTTTTATGGGCGCGGAGTTACGCGTGATTATGGGGAGGCATTCAAGCTGTATCAGCGGGCGGCCGAGTTGGGGGCGGAGAATGGCATGATCCAGTTGGCATGCTGTTATTATAACGGGCACGGCGTCGAGAAAAATGTAGCCGAGGCGGAAAAAATCATCCGCAACCTGGAAGCCCGGGGCAATATCCATGCCCGGCTGATCAGCGGAGCTTTCGGCGAGCAACCGGATCCGGGCAGCCAGATGTACTTTAACCGGCAGTTCAACCAAGCGTTTGTGCTCTGGGGTCAAGGGAAAAGCCCCGGGGATTGCTACCGGGCCGGCTTGTGCCTGTTGAACGGAATCGGAACGAAGCGCGATGTGAAGCAAGCATTCAGTTTGCTGGTCAAGGCCAATCTGCCGGAGGCTAAGCTCGAAATTGCCGAATGTTATCAGAAAGGGATTGGAGTCAGCGGTAAAAACCACAATACCGCTTTTGATTATTACAAACAGGCTGCCGGGTATCCTCCGGGGGCGCTGGCCTATGCCTACCGCTGTTTGGAGCGGGGGCAGGGGACGGAGGCGCTGAATGCCGCTTCGCTGGCCGCCAAGGCCGGTAATGTCGAAGCGATGTATTTGTTCGGTATTTTGCGGTTGCGTGGAGCGGAGCCGCTGCTGAGGGCCGAGCCGGAGCGGGCCGTCGAGCCCTTGACGGTTGCCGCCGAAAGCGGTTCGGTTGAGGCTATGCTCGAGCTCGGCAATTGCTATTATCAGGGAATCGGGACGAAGGTCAACAAGGAAAAAGCCGCCGAATGGTGGACCAAATACCAGCTCGCCTCCGATGCGCGGGACAACAACAATATCGACGAGCTTTCGCCTTACTGGCCGTCTCTGCCGAACCATGACAGCCGTATCAGCGTCAAGGGAATGCCGCGTTATGTTTCGGATTGGAACGATGCGGAGGCGATTTTCCAATATTACCGGAAATATTAGTTGTCATTTGAGGGTTCAGGTGGTAATTTATATAGATTATCATTATGGAGTATGATTTGATATGGAAAAGTATCGTAAAATATTGTTGGAAGATATCTGGGGATACAGCAAGGGCGATATGTCCGAGGCCCGTTATTCATGGCTGGGCATACTGCGTATTATCGTTATGGCGGTGCATGGGTTCAGGGAAAATAAATGCCGGTTGTGGGCTTCGGCGCTGACTTATTTCTCGATTTTTGCCCTGGTGCCGGTGACCGCGATGGCATTCGGCATAGCCAAGGGATTCGGCCTGGATGTAATCCTGGAAGATGCGATGTACGAGAAATTTGCCGACTACTCATATATCCTGGATTATGTGTTTGAATATTCGGACAACCTGCTGGAATCGACCAAGGGCGGCATGATCGCGGGGGTCGGGGTGGTTCTGTTGTTCTGGGCGGTCATCAAGATGCTCGGCAATATCGAAAAGGCGTTTAATTCGATCTGGGGCGTGAAAACCCACCGGACGCTTTTCCGCAAATTCAGCGATTATCTCTCGCTGGCGCTGATTTGCCCCATCCTGATTCTTTCGGCCAGCAGCCTTACGACTTTTGTTCAGGGTCAGTTGGTAAATATGTCGACGCGGGTGCTTCCTGAATTTCTAAGCGCTCCGCTGGTGGAGTTTATCGCCCGGATGCTGCCGTTTGTCATCCTGTGGATTCTGTTTCCTTTCCTCTATAAAGTCATGCCCAATACCAAGGTTCGCTGGCGTGCCGCGCTGGTCGCCGGGATCCTGGCCGGAACCGCGTTTCAGTTTCTGCAGCAGGGGTATTTCGCGTTGCAGATTTATCTGACTAAATACAATACGATTTACGGTAGTTTTTCGGCGCTGCCGCTGTTTCTGATCTGGCTGCAGTTCAGTTGGCTGCTGGTTTTGTTCGGCGCGGAAGTATCCTGTGCCGTTCAGACTTCACCGGAACGCGAGTTCGAACCGTTGGCCCAGGAGCTCAGCCCGATGGCTCGGGTCCGGGTCATGTTGGCCGCCTGCGCGGCTATCGCCCTGAATTTCAGGGAAAAAAATATCGGCTTGTCCGATGAGATGATTTCTACGACGACCAATATTCCGGTCCGACTGGTACGCGACGCCCTTTACCGCCTGGAAGACGCCGGGGTTCTGGTACGTTCGCTGGAAAATGAATACTATTACCCGGCGATTCCCACGGATAAGTTTACCACCTTCGGCATCTTGAAAATGGTTGGAAGTACCGGCAAGGATTACGTACCCCGGCGAATTTCTCCGACTTATGAATCCGCCGTCGGATACATGGACCGGGTAGACCGGACCTTAAGCGAAAATAACCTCGACAAACCGCTCGCCGATATTTGAAATCTATGGAAAGATATGACTCAATCATCATCGGCGCCGGTATGTCCGGACTGGCCGCCGGAATCCGGCTGGCCCACTACGGGCAGAAAGTATGCATCCTCGAACGGCATTCGCGGGCCGGGGGCCTGAATTCGTGGTATTCCCGGAGCAGTATGCTGCTCGAAACCGGGCTCCACGCCATGACCAATTACGCCCGGCGCGGCGATGCCAAAGGCCTGCCGCTGATGAAACTGCTGCGCCAGTTGCGGATTCCCCTTGATCAGCTTCAAGCTCGCGAACAGCATTATTCCATGATCCGTTTTCCGGAGAAGACTCTGGTTTTCGATAACGGTTTTGAGCGTTTCCTGGCATCGATCGCGGAAAATTTTCCGGCGGAAATCGACAATTTCAAGCGGCTCGACGCCTATGTGGAAACCTTTGACGAGGTCAATCTCGCCAGTGCCTTTACCTCCGCCCGGCGGCAACTGGGGCGGTTCATCAACGACCCGCTTTTGACCGATATGCTGCTGTGCCCGCTGTTTTATTACGGCAGCGCGGTCGAGGACGATATGGATTTTTCGCAATTCGCCATTATGTACAAAAGCATTTACAAGCAGGGCTTTTTCCGTCCCGGCGGCGGCATCAAGGCGTGGCTGGATATCCTCTGCGGGCGCTTTGCTGAATCCGGAGGCGAGCTGTGCCTGAACTGCGGTGTGGACCGGATTATTGTCCGTAACAACCGCGCCGAAGGGGTGATTACCTCCGATGGGCGGGAGCTCCTGGCCAACCGCATCCTGTCGTCGGCCGGCTGGCCTGAAACCGAAGCCCTGGCCGGGATTCCTTCCTCCGCACGGCCCGGCAATCTGGCGTTTTTCGAGCTCCTGGCGGCTTTCGATTCGCTGCCTGGGCACGATGAAACGATCATCTTTTTCTGCAATTCCGAACGTCTGGCTTACCGGCGTCCGGCGGATATCGTCGATTTAAACAGCGGCGTAATCTGTTTCCCGCACAATTTCAAGCTGGAACCCGGCGATTTCGCACCGTCTCCCATGGTCCGGACGACAGTGTTGGCCGATTACAATACTTGCGCCGGGCGCAAAGCCGAAGCCGTAAGCCAGGTCGGCACCATGACTTCCGAACTTACCGGCATTGATCTGAGCCTGGCGAATTTCACCGATGCCTTTACTCCCCGGACGATCGAACGTTACACCGGGCACATCCACGGCGCCATCTACGGCTCGCCGGATAAATTGCGTTCGGGCAGAACCTCGGTGGAAGGGCTTTTCCTGTGCGGCACCGACCAAGGCTTTCTCGGCATTACCGGAGCGACCCTGAGCGGTATCTCCATGGCCAATCTCCACATGTTGATGTAAAAATTGGCGATTTGATGTCGCGATGAGCACTTTTTATTTTCCTGTTGTGCTCAAATTCTGAGAAAATATAATTCGGAATGCACGATTTGATGCAAAAACTTAACTTTTTTTGAAACCACGGAATTCACGGACACCACGGAATGGGATGCGAGGGTTGCGCACTCCTCGCGCTCCTGCGGCGGGCACGGCCCGCTGCGAAGATTCTGTTCAACAATATTGACCGGGGGTAAACCTGGACAGCTCCAGGTTTTCCCCTCGACCCCATTTCCAGAGCTTTGCTGCTTCGACAATGTCCAGGTGGTAAGGAGTGGAAAAATATTTCTCCCCTTCCGTGAATTTCCGTGGTTTCCGTGGTTAAAAAATTTTCAGTGGCCGATTGCCTGGGCGGAATTTTTTTGCGGACTTTTTTCTGAAAGCCTCTTGACTTGGGACTGTTGGGTGATTATAATATATGTAACAGAAGGAAACAGAATTAATCTATGCAAAGTTTGGCACAGGGAACGGATAGTCAGTCGAGTCGGGTGGCTAAGTTGATCGAAGCGGATATCCGCAGCGGAAAATTGCCGCCGGAAAGCCGCCTCGACCGGGTTCGCAACCTGGCGGACTCCTATGAGGTCAGTTTGCGGGTCATTGTTTCGGCTTTGAATATCCTCGAGCGAAACAGATTGATACAGCGTGAGCCGCGGCGGGGAGTTTTCGTATCTCCGCAGGCTGTGCAGAAAAAATTTCTGATGCTCTGTTCCAGCAATCCAAATCATGTGGCGATCCGAATGATATTGCCTTTTGAAGCGGAGTGCCGCCGGTTGGAGGTGGAAGTCGATTACCTGGATTATGAACTGTTTTGTTCTCCGGCTTCGGTCGATATCGTGAAAACCCTGCGGGAGCGCAACTACGGCGGAGTGTTGTTTTTTAACTCCAATTTGATAGGCAATGAATTGAGTGTGCGGCGGCTGCATGAACTCAATCTGCCGGTGGTAATTCCGCGCGGCAGCAGTTTCGATGCGGAGACCACCGGATTTTGTACCTTGTATTTGAATCAGGCGCAGGCGTGGCGGGAGGTTATCAAATTCCTTCATGATTCCGGGTACCGGAAGATCGGCATTATCGGCAAACTTACCAACGGTATGCGTACTTTGCGGTGCGGCACGATCGAGCAGCATGTGGAAATCATGCACAGTTTCGGGCTTGCGGTCGAGCCGAATTCGCTGTGTTTTTACGATCCCGCCGCACCGGAAACATTTCGAAATACTCTGGATGATTTCATGCAGGATTTTCAACGGATGGAAGTCATCATCTGTGGTTCGGACATGTACGCGGTCCAGCTTTACAACTATTGTTTCGAACACGGCATCAAAATTCCCCGGGACATAGCGGTTTTCAGCTACGGTTACCTGCACGGCGGCGAATTGCTTCAGCCGGCGCTGGCCAATCTCGACCCGTGTTTTCCGTATATCGGCAAAAAGTCCGCGGAGCTGCTTTATAACGCCGACCAGTGGTTCGGTAAAGAAGTGCCGAATCTTGAAGCGCCTTATCAGATCAACGCGCATAAGAGTTGTCCGCCGAAAACAAAGAACAGTTAAGGAGACTATATATGGAAAAAGAACATTACCCGGAAAGTGCCGAAAGGCGACAAAATTTCACACTTATCGAGCTGTTGGTAGTCATTGCGATTATTGCGATACTTGCGGCAATGCTGCTGCCGGCGCTCAATACCGCCAGAGAAAAATCCCGTTCCGCTTTCTGTGTCAGCCAGCAGAAACAAATCGGACTGGCGTTTCACTCTTACCTGCAAGATTCCGAAGAATGGCTGCCGATGTACAGCGCAAACTATATGGGGTTATGGAATAATCTGCTGTTGGTTGGCGGTTATATTGCGAAGGGCAGTTTCGTTTGTCCTTCGTTGCCGAGTAGAATCATCCGTCAAGACAGCTATTACGATAAAAACGATATGTGGAACAATGATATCCAACCCCGTCTTGGATCAGGCAACGGGGTACCGCGTTGCGGCTACGGTTACAATTACACTTATGTGGGCTGCAGGATGAGCGGTATTGCCAAAGAGCTCAACGGCGGTGTCGCCGATTCCAATCAGGGGAATAAAATCACGATTTTCCGTCATCCGTCACGAATGTTCTTTACGGCTGATGTCGTGGCTTCTCTCGATATTCTGGAAGGACATTGGCGTACGACAAGCAACGGCGTCAGCACTGTCACCGATATTGCATACAATCCCGGTGCCGAGAAGGCCGGAGAACTGCACGCGAGGCACAGCGGCGCCGCAAACTTCCTGTTGGGAGACGGGCATGTGGACAGGGCGAAATTCACCAACGGCATTTACAGCAGCGCCAGGAGCAAGACCATTCATTCACAACTTCCGTATTATATGGACGGCGTCACCAAACCATGAGGAATACCATGAAATCATTATTTTTAAGCCTGGCCGCCATCATGTGTCTTGCTCTTGCCGGCGCTGTGTCGGATGGCGAAACGGTCGATGCGGGCAAAGGACGGAAACTTTTCATGCAAAGTTTGAGCAATAAAGGGTTGAGCGCCGAAACAGTTTTGGCAAAGGCGGACAAACCGGTAACGCCGCACCGTCCGACGCCGATTGCGGAATTGCGCGACAGCTTCACGGCTGAACATCGCGGCAAATTACCGTATGAGGAGGTAAATATCGAATTGCTGGAAGAAAGCGGCGTCTCGCGGATTTGTGTCGTTCAATTCGGCCTCCCTCTGCCGGAAGGAGCGATTTTTGCCACGAACCGCCTGCGTTTGCTGGACGGCGCGAGCGAAATTCCAATGCAAAGTACGGTCGCTGCGCGCTGGAATGACGGTTCCTTGAAATGGGTTCAGCTCCGTTTTTCTGTCGTAATGAAGAGCGGAGAAAAGAAATCCATTAAGCTGGAACTCGGAGAACGGGTATCCCGAACCGCTTCCGAAGGCGGAGTGAAGATCCTCAGAAACGGCGATATCTGGACCATTGATACCGGGAGGTTGAGCACGCAGATCAACGTGAAGCATTTCAAATTGTTGGAAAATTTAAAAGCGGACGGCAAGGCGCTTGGCGGTTTTGGAGCCGGGATGATACTGGTTGACGAACAGGGCGGCAACCGAACATCGGAAGCAGGAGTGGTCAAACGTGTGACAATTGAAGAAAACGGCGCATTATTTACTACTGTCCGGGTGGATGGCACTTATTCCGGCGACAGCGGTTTGAGTTACACCGCCCGGCTCCGTTTCCAGGCCGGTTCCCCAAAAGTCGGCATTGAATTCACTCACATCAACACCGCAGTCAAACACGAGTTTACCGATGTTACCGCGCTTTATCTGGATTACCGGGCGGCTGACACTCCGTTGGAAAACGGCGAGCGCTCCTTTCAAATGAACGACCGGCGCGCTCAAATGGCGGACGGTAAAATTATTGAAAAACGTCTTGACGGAATCGGTTCGGCCGGAAACGTGGTTTTCGGCGTTCGTGATTTCTGGCAGCGGTTTCCAAAAGCGCACACTGTTTTCCCCAATGGCGTACGCATCGAGTTGCTGCCGTTCCTCGAACCGGGTTTCGGCGATGACCTGCCATGGTATCACCGGTTTCCGTTCCGGGCCGGTAAACACCGTTCCAAATGGGGGATGTCGTTTACCGAGCGGATCGATTTTGACTTTGGCGGCGGCAAACCGGAAATATTGAAGGCCGAGCTCCAGTCTCCGGTAGTCGCGGTCCTGCCGTCTACCTACCTGGCGAAAAGCGGTGTTATTCCCGGTATCGGCGGCGCCAATGCTTCCGTTTTCGCCGTGTGGGACACGATATATCAGAATACCTGGAACGACACTTTGGAGCGGCGCGAAAAACAGCGCGAATACGGTTATTTCAATTATGGCGACGCCTGGGGGGAGCGCGGCAAGGTGAACTGGAACAACAATGAATATGACTGGCCCGCTTCTTTATTCGCGGCGTTTTACCGCACCGGCAACCGGGATTACTACCGTTGGGCGCTGGTTGCTGCGCGCCACCAGGCCGACGTGGACATTTGCCACGCCTACCCCGACCCCTACTATGTCGGCGCCAATCTGCAGCACTCCATTGGGCATACCGGGCTCTGGATGGCGCCGAAACAACTGGACTGCTCTTATCTTTATGACACTCACGCCGATGCCGGCGGCGGCCATGTCTGGGCTCGCGGCATGGGGCTGGCGTTTCTTGCCGGCGGCGACACCCGGGCCTTTGACGCCATTCAGGAATTGGGTGACCACATTCGTTTTGCGTTCGCACCGAACTTCAAAAAATTGTCCTTGTACATCCGCGACGGAGGCTGGTCGCTCAAGGCCGCCTGCCATATTTACGAAACCACCGGCGATGCCGAACACCGCCAAGCCGCCGATATGATTGCCGATTTGATCATCAAGGAGCAATCGTTTGACCGCGGCGGCGCATGGGACAGGCGCGTCGGGCGGATATATGCAAAATACAAAGAAAAAGAACATACCGGTAATACGGTTTTTCAGGTGGGGTTGGTGATGGAGGCAATGGCGCAGTATCATCGTCTTTCCCAGCGTGAAGAAGCCAAAAAGTCCTTGCTCGCCACCGCTGAATGGCTGATAAAAGGATTCCAGCGCGATTTCTACGGCTGGTGGTATGACATGGATTATCGGAGCAAGCCTATCGGTATGATGTATGGACTTCATATCTCGGTACAACTCAACTGTTTATCCGGTACACCGGTCATGTATGCCGCGAACTTGAGCGGTGACAGACGTTTTCAGGAATGTTCCTTCAATGCCATGCGCGGGCTGCTTTTTCTCGGTCTGCAGACGGAAGCCAAAGAGTTTGCCAACAGCACCTATGACCTGGACTATTGGCTTGAGCAAATGAACGTTTGGACGGAACAGCACGGCGATAAGTTCACCTACACGGAAGCCGAGGTTATTTCCGATATACTGAAACACCGTCAAAGCACTTTCCGCGTCCGTCTTCCTTCGGTCCGATCTTTCAATGCCCGGCTTACCCGGACGGAAGCCGTTCTGCGCCTCGAGCGTATTCGCTATGGCGGTATGCCCGGCGAGAAAGTGGAAAAGTTCGTGGAAATCATCGGCCCCAATGGCAATCTCGTCCATCGCGACACCATCGAATCGAAACAAAACTACATCCGGGAATACAAAGTCAAGGGGGCGATCAACGATATTTTCACCATAAAAATCAGCGACGACCAGGAAGCGGTATGGACGTTGATTCCGGACCCGGATTATCTCGCATCCGCGCTGTTTGGGCAAGCCGGTATCGGAATCGGGTCGCCGCAACTCCTGTCAAGATATCATTTTATTGTTCCCCGAAAAACCAGAACATTTAAAATCTGGCAAGCTGGATTTATGTCCGGCAGCAGCCATCTGAGAGTCTATTACCCGGACGGAAAACTTGCCGGCGGTACTCCGGCGGCCGATAGTCATGACGATGGGAAAGAAAACGCTAAGTTTTTCATCGAATGCGCCAATCCGTTTTCGGACCGTGATACCGTCTGGAGTCTGGATTCCTGGGGCAGAGGTACTCAAACCTTTGGTTTTCAGGGTATCCCCTGTGAAATTTATATTGACAAACCGGATATTGGCAATATAACTTTGAAAACATTTGAACAATGAATTAGTGGAATTACATTATCCTTAATAAACGCCATGTGCAAGTTTTCCGGTGGCTGCCCCAAGGTGGGGCTGCCTGTCCCCAGGCAGCCGTTCTCCTCGGGCCGAATATCCTGTCGCCTTTGGGTAACAACGGTAGACAAGCCCAAGTGAACGGCGGTCTAGTACATTGTAAAACTTGATTTATCGCTTTGCTCGGATTTTTTTGCTTGTCTTGCAACCTCGCAAAGTCCTTCGATAGCTTGCTATCGGCGGATTTGCAAAATTGCAATTCAAATCAAAAATCTCTATCGCAAGCCCGACAAATGAAGATTTACAATGTACTAGGGACAGACCGCCCTACCTCGGGAGAGTCACCGAAAAACTTGCACACGACGTAAAATAACAAAAAAAGCAATCGTATATGAAAAATGATGTTGAAGTAATCGGTTTTGACTGGAATAAAGTAACCTTGGGAATTTATCATCACGGCTTTGATTATATCAAGGTCAATCTGCATGGCGGCGGCGACAATATCGACCTGATCTCGTCGGAACCGGCCGGGATTCTGCGCATGACCGTCGGAGATTTGCTGCCGGATTGCCAGTACCGGGTTACCGTTATCTTTCCCGACGGTTCCGAGCAGTCGGAATTCCACACTTTGCCGGCGCCGCAGGGGAATCTCAAGGGGTGTTACGCGGTGCTTTCCGATCCGCATATCTCGGAATTCACCGAGAACCGCAAGGGGCGGCTGTTTGTCGAATCGGCCTCCATCCTGCGGGATGTGATCGAGGATTGCGTGGGCAACTACAAGGCCGAATTCATTCTGATCGGCGGTGACCTGACCAACAAAGCCTCGGTCGGAGAATATGAAGTTCTCGCTTCGATCCTCAATAGTGCCGGGGTGCCGGTGATTGCCGCGCCCGGCGACCATGACATAACTCCGCGCCGGGACCGTTGGATGCAGTATGTCGGGGACAAGTTCCCGAGCGAATTTGCCGACCACCGTTACCGGGTCAAGGCACTGGACACTGCCGGAGGCGAGATTACCGACGAGGATCTGCACGCGATCGAATCCATGGTTTACGACAACCGGCTTCTGTTGTTGGTAACCCATATGCATATTCTGCCCAATCCGGCCCTGTGTCATGGCAATAAAGCGCACGGTATCAGGAACTTCAATGCAACCGCGTCCGCACTGCTTGAACGTTTGTCGCACCGGACTTCGATCATCTACGCCGGGCATCAGAATGTTCCGTCGAAAATATCGTTGAACAAGCTGCATCAGGTCCATCTGCCGCAGACCTGCCAGTACGGTTGTTCCTGGCTGCTGGTCAGGGAATACGAAAACGGTTTGTATCATACCCATATTCCGATCCGGAGCGAGATTCTGCGCCGCCAGTCGGCTATCGACGGCGAGAGATCAGCGGACTTTTTCCGCGAGGAACAATGGCGGATCAGTTACCGGCGGGGCGTATCGCCGAATATGGCTAACTTTTTAATCAAGGAATAATAGAATCATGACCAATCAATTATGCTGGAGTACCACCTGTTTCGGACCGGAACAAAATCAGGACGATTTAATCAAATGGATTGAAATGATCTTGGCGAGCGGGGTAGATCGTATCGAAATTTCCCGCAAACAGTGGGACATCGCGCGCCGGGCCGACCGGATCAAGGCTACGGGGATCAAAGTTCACTCGATTCACGGTACGCTGGGAAACGGAGCGGTTTCCCCGGATCCGGCGGAGTTTAAGGTCGCTATCGCTACGGAAATCGCCAGAATGAGGGATTGCGCGGCATTTCCGTGTCCGTATGTCGTACACTACTTGAACCGTTTCAACGATCCGGCCTACGGCATCCGATTCAGAAAGGCGATTGAAGCCCTGGCCGCCGCCGATACCGGCATGATTATCGCCGTCGAAACCGTTCCGTATAAACCGGAAGTGAACGAGCGTTATGCGGACAGCGCCGAAGTGGCCGAATTCGTCCGCTCGTTCAATGATCCGATGATCCAAATGACCGTCGATATCAATCACTCCAATCTGCATGAAAATATCCTGCAGGTTTGCCGCAATGCCCGGGGGCTGATCGCCAACATCCATGTCTCGGACAATCACGGCATCCGCGAGGAACACCTGATTCCGGGGGAGGGGATTATTCCGCTGCGGGAAGTAATGGCCGAACTGTATGCCAACGGTTATAAGGGGTCCTGTAACCTGGAGCTTCATATTCCCGGCGAAATCACAGTAGAGAGATTACGTGAAATCAATCAACAGGTAGAGTTAATATTGCAAGGTCCTGCTGATAAGTAACCTTGATGTTGCTGTCCGGATTATAAACCATTTTCACCGGATAGCCGGCGTTTTCCATGACGGCGGCATCGTCGGTGAAATTTTTTTCCGCCCGCCGATAGGCGTCTTCCAATAAATCGCGCCGGAATACTTGCGGCGTTTCTACCCGCCATAACGTGCTGCGGTCAACTGTAGCGGTCACCATATTGCCGTTATCAACCCTTTTGATGGTATCGGTGACCGGTTTGCCGGGAACGGCTCCGCCGTGCTGCCGTGCCGCTTCCAGGCACTCCTGGAGCAGTTTTCGGCCCGCCTGGGGCCTGGCGGCGTCATGGACGGCCACATAAGCGACATCCTGCGGCAAAGCCTTCAAGCCATTCCGTACCGAGTCACTGCGCTCCATGCCGCCGTGGGTCAGTTGTAACGGATAATCCGGCAGGTATTTTTTCAGAGCGTCGGCATACTCGCCGGACAGGGATTTGGGGACCACCAGAACCGCATGTTCCGGGCGGCAGACGTCGCGGAAATTGCGAATCGTCCGGATAAACAGCGGTTCGCCGTTCACCGGTTCAAACAGTTTATTGCGTCCGTAGCGGTTGCTTGAACCGCCCGCCGCGAAAATAATTCCAATTTCATTGATCATAATAATAAAAAAAGCTCAAAGGGGGATCCCTTTGAGCTGTATGGTAAAGGTGTTTCGGTCAGGGAGCCAACGGGATGAAAATAACGCGGCCGGCCTGAATAACTTTGCTGTCCTTGAGATCCGGATTGAGTTTCTTGAGATCGTCGACAGTGGTGCCGTAAGCGGCGGCGATGTTTTCCAGCGTGGTATCACTGGGGGCTTCGATCGAGGTCTTCTGCGGCAAGAGCGAGCTCGCGGGAGCCGTGGGGGCTATCGGAGCGGCGGAGACCGGAGCAGCGGTCGTGGCTGCCGGAGTTGAAGTCGTCGGAGCCGGAGTCGGAGTCGGAGTCGGAGTCGGAGTAACCGGAGCCGCTACCGGGTCACGCAGATCGCCGAGGATATCGTCGGCCGTGGCCGAAGAAGTCGAGGGAGTCGGAGTGGGAGTCGGGGTCATCTGGGTGGCAACCGGAGCCGGAGCGGTGGTTTTCCGCGGGGCCGCTGCGGCAGTGGTAGCGGCAGTGCCGGTCGCGGGCTTTTTGGTCGCGGCTACCGCTTGGGCGGTCGCGGGGCTCTTGCCGGGAATGACCAACTTCTGGCCGATTTTGAGAATGGTGTTCTCATTGATATTGTTGGCCTTCATCAAGTCGGCGCGTTTGACCTTGTAGTTAGCGGCAATCTTGGACACCGAATCGCCTTTCTTCACGAGATAGTAGCCGTCAGCCATGCCGGTAGCGGAAGCCGCGGCAGAGGTTTTTGCGGCTGCTTGAGTGGAAGCGGCTTTGGTGGTTTTGGTCGCCTTCTGACTGGTAGCGGCAGTCTGGGTTTTGCGGGGAATGCTGATGACGGTTCCGGGCGGCGGGATGACAATGGTCTGACCGATCCGGATCGGTTTCTTGATATCCAGGTTGTTGTAGGAAGCCAAAGCGGCAGCTCCGACTCCGTACTGTTGGCCGATCTGGCTCAGGGTGTCACCCTTTTTGACCACGTATTTTTCCGGAGCCGCCACTACCGGACGCTCGGGCTGGCGATGCATAGTTTCCTGCGGAGGAGTGTAGGCAGACTTGGACGGAACCGATATTTCTTCCACTTCCATGGGCTGGGATTGCTGAGGTTGTTGCTGGGTTGGCGCAAGTTGCTGTTGCTGTTGCTGTTGTGGTTGCTGCGCTGTTTCGGTGCCTGGCGGGATGTCGGCCGCCGGAATGTAACCGCGTGGAGCTAAAGTATTATGGTTGGTGCAACCTGAGCTCAATAAAAGAGCTTGCAGGCACAAGCTGCCGGTCATTAATGCCGCAATTTTCAATTTCATGTGATCCTCCGATAAATTAAAAAGGTTTTACCCCTCGTCACGATATACGTTTTTTATAAATATAAGAACATTAATGAAAATTACAAAATGAAATCGAGAAAAATTGATGAAATTCACTGCAAAATTAAAAAGCCGGCATTCCGCAATTGAAATGCCGGCTGATTATAGCCGCAAATTACATGTACATGCCGCCGTCGACGCCGATGACCTGTCCGCTGACATAGTCCGAATCGGGAGAGCAGAGGAAATACACGACGTTGGCCACGTCTTCCGGATTGCCGCCGCGCTTCATCGGAATGATGTCCATGAAGGCGCTCTTGGCCGCGTCGGAGAGATCCTTGGTCATATCGGTGATGATATAGCCGGGAGCCACCGCGTTGGCGGTAATGTTGCGGGAACCGAATTCTTTGGCGACGGTTTTGGTCAGGCCGATGACGCCGGCTTTGCTGGCGACGTAGTTGGCCTGTCCGGCGTTGCCCATGCGTCCGACCACGGAAGCGAGGTTGACGATCTTGCCGTAGCGGTTCTTCATCATCGGGCGGACAGCCGCCTTGATACAGTTGAAAGTGCCTTTCAGGTTGACGGCGATTACCGAATCCCATTCGGCTTCGGTCATGCGCATGATCAGGTTGTCGCGGGTGATACCGGCGTTGTTGACCAGGATGTCGAGACGGCCGAACTTGGCGACGGTTTCTTCGATGGCGCGGGCGGCTTCGTCCATTTTGGCAACGTTGGCGGCGACGGCGATCGCGTCCACGCCTTTGGCCTTGAACTCATTGACGGTGGCTTCGGCCACGTCGAGCATGATGTCGACGATAGCCAGCGAAGCGCCTTCCGCGGCGAGACGTTCACAAATCGATTTGCCGATACCGCGTGCGCCGCCGGTAACCAGAGCTACTTTTCCTTGCAGAGATCCCATTATGTATATTCCTTCTATTTTTATTGGTTAAGACCTTCGACATTATTGACATTCTTCGCGGCGACGTTGGCGTCGGTACGCTTGAGCAGACCGGTCAGAACGTTGCCCGGGCCGAATTCGATCATGGTATCGGCTCCGGCTTGTACCATGTTCTGGACGCATTCGACCCAACGGACGCTGCCCGCAACCTGTTTTTCGAGGTTATCGATGAGTTCGGCCAGATCTTTGGCCGGCTGCCCGGTGTAGTTGTGGTAAACCGGTACTTTCGGCATATTGATGTTGGTTTTTTCCAGAACTTGACGCAGGGCGATACCGGCTTCTTTCATCAACCGTGAGTGATAGGCTCCGGCGACGTTCAGCGGAATGACCTTGCGCATGCCTTTTTCCTTGAGCATGGCGACGGCCTGTTCGACCTTGGACTTTTCGCCGCTGATGACGATCTGGCCGGGGCTGTTGTAGTTGGCCACGTCGATATCGCATTCGGCGCAAACCGCCTTGATGATCTCGGCGTCGCCGCCCAGAACGCTGGCCATGCCGCCGGTGGTTTTGGCACAGGCTTCATCCATCAGCTCGGCACGCTTGGCGACCAGCTTCAGGCCATCCTCGAAAGTGAAGGCTCCGGCGGCGTAAAGCGCGCCGTATTCACCCAAGCTCAGCCCGGCGCAGCACAGCGGCTGGGATTCCGGGTGTTTTTCGCGCCATGCTTCCACGGCGGCGCAGCTCATGGTATAAATGGCCGGCTGACAATAAAGAGATCTTGCCAGGCGGCTTTCCGCGTCGGTAAAACATACTTCGCTGACCTGCCAGCCGAGAATCCGGTCGGCCTGGTCGAATATTGCTTTGGCAGCGGCGCCGGCTTCGTATAAATCCCGTCCCATGCCGACAGCCTGGGCTCCCTGTCCGGAAAATGCAAAAATAGCGTTCATCCGTTATTCCTTAATTAAATGTTTTCAAACACCGGTCTGTAATTTAGCATGAAAATGATAAATTTTCAAATTCAATAGCGATAATGATCCGGCTTATAGGGGCCTTCCGGCTTGACGCCGATGTAATCGGCCTGTTCCCGGGTCAACATCGTCAGTTCGGCGCCCAGTTTTTCCAGATGGAGCCGCGCCACTTCTTCGTCCAGGTGCTTCGGCAGGCAGTAAACCCCGATGTTCCGTCCGGGATTGCACGCGATGTCGATCTGCGCCAGAGTCTGGTTGGTGAAGCTGCAGGACATCACGAAGCTCGGATGACCGGTGGCACAACCCAGGTTGACCAGGCGACCTTCGGCCAGCAGGTAAATGCAGTGGCCGTCCGGGAATATGTAGCGGTGTACCGGGCAATGGAAATCCTTGATCTCCTCTTTGACGATGCCGGGCCATTTTTCCAGCTTGCTCACCTGAATTTCGTTGTCGAAATGGCCGATGTTGCAGACGATCGCCTGGTCTTTCATCCGGCTCATGTGGTCGGCGGTAATGATATTGCAGTTACCGGTGGTGGTGACGTAAATATCGGCGTCGGGCAGGGCCTTTTCCACCGTGGTGACCTTGAATCCCGCCATACAGGCCTGGAGCGCGCAGATCGGGTCGATTTCGGCAACCAGAACCCGGGCGCGTTCGTTGCGCATGGCTTCGGCCGAACCTTTGCCGACGTCGCCATAGCCGCAGATCATGGCGGTTTTGCCGGAGATCAGGACGTCGAGGGCGCGTTTGATCCCGTCGGTCAGAGAGTGGCGGCAGCCGTAAATATTGTCGAATTTGCTTTTGGTCACCGAGTCATTGACGTTGATGGCCTGAAACAGCAATTCGCCCGAGGCGTCCATCTGCTGGAGCCGGTGGACTCCGGTGGTGGTTTCTTCCGACACGCCTTTGATTTTCTTGGCTATTTTCTGCCAGCAGCCGGGGCTTTCCCGCAATACGCGCTTCAACAGGTTGTTGATGACCTGGAGTTCGTAGACATCGGTCGGTTCATCGAGAATGGCCGGATTGATTTCGGCCTTGCAGCCGCGGTGAACCAGCAAAGTGGCGTCGCCGCCGTCGTCGATAATCTGGTCCGGGCCGCTGCCGTCGGGCCAAATCATGGCTTGCAGTGTGCAATCCCAGTATTCTTCCAGAGTTTCACCCTTCCAGGCGAAAACCGGAACGCCGGCCGCCGCGATGGCCGCCGCCGCATGATCCTGGGTGGAGAAAATATTGCACGACGCCCAGCGGACATCCGCGCCCAAAGCCCGCAAGGTTTCAATCAAAACCGCGGTCTGGATCGTCATATGGAGGCTGCCCATGATTTTGATCCCTTGCAGGGGCTTTGCCGGGCCGTATTTGTGGCGGGTGGCCATCAGGCCGGGCATTTCTTTTTCGGCGATTTCAATTTCTTTGCGGCCAAAATCGGCCAAGCCGATATCTTTTACTTTATAATTCATGACTTATATCCCCATCTTTTGTTTGATTGACGCCCAGCGGTCATCCGGAATCTGTGCTCCGATCACCTGGACGATTTCGGAAGATACCAGGGAGCCGAACCAGGCGGATTCCCGGGCACTGTAGTTATTCAGGTAGCCGTATAAAAATCCGCATGCCCACAAATCACCGGCCCCGGTCGTGTCGACCGGTTCGACCAGATTGGCTGAAACTTTGTCGATGCCCGTCGACGATTTGACGATCGAGCCTTTTTTGCCGAGCATGACGCAAGCGACCGGGACATATTTCCCGAGGCGCTCGACCAGTTCTTCCGGAGTACCGGGACCCAGCAGTTCGGCGGCTTCGAACTCATTGGCAAACACCACGTCGAAACATGGCAGGACTTTCCACAGGCGTTCGTTGCAGATTCTGACTACTTCAAATGCCGAGAGATCGATGCTGATAGTGCATCCGGCCGCTTTGGCTACTTCGACGATTCTTTCCACGATTCCCGGGAAATACAATTGGTAGCCCTCCATGTGAACATGGCGGATATTTTTCAGGTCTTCGAGTTGAAGTTCATTCGCCTGGATTTCGGCGGAAGCTCCGAAGCACGCCCGCATGGTACGGTCACTGTCCGGGGTAACCAGCGAAAGGCATCGCCCGGTGGGCGTATTGGCGGAATAACGGAACAGATCGCCCCGTCCGCCTTTGCTCATCAGGCTTTGGCGGAAAAATTCGCCTTCCTTGTCATGTCCGATTTTGCCGAATATCGCAGTTGGCATGCCGAGCCCGGCCAAGCCGAAAACCGTGTTGCAGGCAGAACCTCCGGGAGCCATGGCGGGTTGCCCCGCGGCCCGGAGGATTGCGTTCATCTCGGCTTCGTTAACTACCGTCGCACCGCCCTTTTCCGCTTTGATCTGTTCCAGAAAAGAGTAGTCCACCTGAATCAACAGGTCAACTAACGGTGAACCCGTACCGAGAATGTATTGATTGTTCATTTAGTTTGTGAGAACTTGCCGGCTTCTTTCTGCAGTTCGGCGATCTTGTCGGTCTTTTCCCAAGGGAAAATATTGCGCCCGAAATGACCGTAAGCCGCGGTGTCACGGTAAGACCAGCCGTTTTTCGCCGGATTTTTCAAGTCCATGCTTCTGATAATGTCCGCCGGACGGAGGCTGAAAATCGAGCGGATGATTTTCTCCAGATCGCCGTCGTTTTCCAGTTTGCCGGTACCGTAAGTGTCAACATTGATGCTCAGGGGATCGGCAATCCCGATAGCATAAGCGACCTGGACTTCGCATTTCTCGGCCAGACCGGCCGCGACGATGTTTTTGGCGATGTAACGGCTCATATAAGCCGCCGAACGGTCGACCTTGGACGGGTCTTTGCCGGAAAACGCTCCACCACCGTGCGAGCCTACGCCGCCGTAAGTGTCGACAATGATTTTGCGGCCGGTAAGGCCGGTGTCGCCATGGGGGCCGCCGATCTCGAATCTGCCGGTCGGATTGATATAGTATTTGATGCCGTCATGGAGGAATTTGGCGGGAATAACCTGAGCCACCACTTCCTTGACCAGAACGGTCAGATCTTCGATTTTCATATCGGGAGTGTGCTGATGGGAAACCACGATATTTTCCACGCGTACCGGCTTGCCCTGGTGGTAAAGAATGGAAACCTGGCTTTTTGAGTCCGGGCGCAGATACGAGTATTTTTGGGGTTCCGCATGACGACGGCGGGCCAGTTCCTGAACGATCCGGTGCGAAAACATAATCGTGGCCGGCATCAGTTCTTCGGTGTCGGTACAAGCGTAGCCGAACATCATGCCCTGGTCACCGGCGCCTTGCAACGAAGCATGCTCGGGCTGACGGGTCACGCCCTGGGAAATATCCGGGGACTGCTGATGGACGCAAATCATGACTTTGCAGTTTTCTGCGGAAAATCCGACGGAATTGTCGACATAGCCGATATCAGTGATCACTTCACGGGCGATTTTATCCCAGTTGACTTGAGATTTGGTGGTTATTTCGCCGGAGATTACTATTAAATCGGTAGTAGCCAACGTTTCGCACGCGACTCTGCTTTCCGGATCATCTTTCAGACAGGCGTCAAGAATGGCATCCGATATCTGATCGCAAACCTTGTCGGGATGTCCTTCAGAAACGGATTCCGAGGTGAACACATGTTCAGCATGGATTTTGCTCATTTTCTTTATTCTACCTTTTGGGTTAAGAGTTTATATGATTATTACATTGATTTTTATGAGTAAAAAAATTCACTCCAACATACTACAGGATAACTGTTTTTTCAAGTGTCTAAAGCAAAAAACCCGGGATATTCCCCGGGTTTTCGAGCTTTAAAATATCCGGAGAATTACTGCATTTTTGCAGGTATAGTCTCGCCGCGACGGTTCTTGGCACGGGCTTCGGCGGAATTGCCTTGTACTGCCGGACGGTCCTTGCCATAGCTGATGGTCTTCATGTTTTCATCCGGCACACCCATCTTGACCAGCTGGTTACGCAGGGAGATGGCACGGCGTTCACCGAGGGCGCGGTTGTATTCTTCGCTGCCGCGGTCGTCGCAATGGCCTTCGATGATCAAGCCGAGCTCAGGACGCGAACGCAGGAAATCAGCTACCTTCTGGAGCTTGTCCATTTCGCTGGCACGGAGGTCGGAGCGGTCATATTCAAAGTAGATGGGTTCAAAATGCAGACCGGGAACCGGGCTGAATTCACCGGGCCGATGGCCCATTTTGTCGGCTCCATCCTGCCATCCTGTGGGTTTGCCGCCGTTGGCTCCGTCGGCAGTGTTGGCGCCGCCGCGACCGCCGCGACCGCCACGGCCATCAATACCACGACCGTCAACGCCACCATATTCGTCACCGACAACACGGAGATCGGGGTCGCCAAGATTTCCGCCGCGCGGATCACCGTCAACCGGGGCTTGCACTTTGCCCATTTCGGCCGGTTCGGTGCTGTCGCAACCGGTCATTGCCAAACCCAATGATACCATCAGGGCCAAACTTAAAATAATTCCGGAAAATTTCATGATTAAAAATCCTTCTGTTTTGCTTTTATAATATATAACTTAACATTGATTAATTGAATTGCAAAGCTATATTAGCCCGTGTTTGTCATAATTTTTCAACTTTCATATAAACAGGAATTTATTTTATGAACATCGAATGGTCTAAACTAGGTTTTGAGTTTTACCCTACCCGTTCCAACATCCGCTTCACCTACAAAGACGGCAAATGGGGCGAAGCGCGGATGCACAACGATTATAATATCACTTTGTCGATTGCCGCCCAGGCGTTGCATTACGGACAGGCTTGTTTCGAAGGACAGAAGGCTTTTATGGGCAAAGACGGCAAGGTCCGTATTTTCCGGCCCGTTGAAAATGCGCGTCGCATGAACCGTACGCTGAAACAATTGATGATGCCGGAATTTCCGGAAGATGCTTATGTCGAAGCCATGAAAGCCGTCGTCCGCGACAATATCGACTATGTTCCGCCCTACGGTACCGGCGGTTCCATGTATATCCGTCCGGTGGCTTTCGGCAGCGCTCCGACGATCGGCGTCGCTCCCAGCAGTGAATACGAATTGATTATCATGGTTATGCCGGTCGGCCCCTATTATAAAGGCGGGATCAAGCCGGTCGACGCCTGGATGATTACCGATTTCGACCGGGCGGCGGCTCTCGGTACCGGAACCATTAAGTGTGCCGGTAATTATGGAGCCAGTCTTCTGCCTGCCAAAATCGCCAAAAATAATAATTGCCCGATTCCGCTGTTCACCGATCCGCTCGAACACAAGTACATCGACGAATTCGGCACCAGCAACTTTATCGGGATCAAGGACGGGGCTTATGTGACTCCCAAGTCCAGCTCCATTCTGCCCAGCATTACCAACAAGTCCCTGATGCAGCTGGCGAAAGATATGGGAATCCATGTCGACCATCGCCGGATCGCCAAAGACGAATTGCCGAGTTTTGCTGAAGTCGGCGCCTGCGGTACCGCGGTGGTGATTACCCCGGTCGGGCGTATTTACGACGGTGAAACCGTTTATAAATATAATACCGAAAGCATCGGTCCGGTCCTCAAGAAGCTTTATGACGAAATGACCGGCATCCAATACGGCGAAATCGCCGACCGTCACGGCTGGATGGTCGAAGTCTGAGTTGAGAAAATGCAGATCATTCGCACAATCAAAGAGATGCAGGACTGTGCCCTGGCGGCGCGCCGAAACGGACAACGTATCGGCGTGGTGCCGACCATGGGGTATCTGCATGAAGGCCATTTGAGCCTGATCGATCAGGCCAGGCGAAAAGCGGACATGGTGGTGGTGACGATTTTCGTCAACCCCACCCAATTCGGACCCAATGAAGACCTGGCAAAGTATCCCCGTGATTTCGAACGCGACTGCGCCTTGTGCGAACAGCGCGGCGCCAAGGTGATATTTGCCCCGGAGCCGTCGGATATGTATTCTCCGGGACACAGTACCTGGGTGATCGAGGAAAGCCTGACCGGCGGCCTTTGCGGCAAAAGCCGGCCGACTCACTTTCGCGGCGTTACCACGGTAGTCGCCAAACTTTTCAACGCGGTTCTGCCGGATGTCGCCGTTTTCGGCCAGAAAGACGCCCAGCAGGCCCTGGTCATTCGCCGGATGGTTCGCGACCTCAATTTCCCAATTGAGATCATTGTTGCTCCTCTGGTCAGGGAAAAAGACGGTTTAGCTCTGAGCTCACGCAACCGTTATCTCTCGCCGGATGAACGCAACCGCGCCCTGACAATTTCCCGGACTCTTTTGTCTCTGAAACGCGAAAATCTGGATGCCGAATATATTCGTCAGCAGCTTGCCGGTGCCGGCGGCAAAGTCGACTACGTGGAAATTCTGGACGCCGACACCTTGAACGAAGCAACCGACACCACCCGCCAAGTCCTGGTGGCGGTAGCCGTTTATTTCGGCACCACCCGCCTGATCGACAACGTCCTCTTGTAATAAGATGATATCGGATGAAATCAAATGACCAATTCATTCCGCGTCGGCGCCGGCCTGGTTGCGTTCGCTATGGGGCGGTATCATGATTATTCGTACCGTGTTTCCAGGGATACCGGCGGAGTCTGGCGTTTCGAGTATTTCAATAGCGGGACTTCGGTTCAGTAATGTCCTATTCCGGTAAATTGTCATTTGGTATGCATTTTTCTTGATTTTGGTATGTTTTGGTTTTATTTTTATTAAAAAAATTCATATCGTTCGGCATTTTGGTGTTGATTTTTTAAGTATTTTGGCTATAATATATCATAACAAGTAAAATATGGTATAGTCATGCACGACCAATTGGTACAACCGACAAATTTTCTATACAAAGAGATCGCCAGTCAGATTTGCGAGGACTTTCAGCACGAGCCCAAGCTTCCCAGCGAACGCGACCTGGCGGAGCGTTATCATTGTACCAGAACAACCGTCCGCACGGCGCTGAAATTGCTTCAGGGTGAAAAGTTGCTTGACCGCCAGCCCAACCGGAATAAACGTTCTCTGGTATTGCCGGAAGCCCAACCGTCGTCGTCGGCCAACCGCTGGACTCCGGCGGTGATGCTGCTGGGGCTGGAAAACCTGAAGGACCCGAATTATATGGATTTCGTGGCGGGCAGCCTGGATCAGGCACGGCATGAGAACATCTTACTGACCACGCAAACAATCCCCGCGAATGGCGAAGCGGACGCCATAACCTCGCTGGCCGAATTGCATCCGCAAGCGGAGCCCGCCGGATATCTGGTCGGCGGAAACGTGACGGATGGAATCCTGAAAATGCTGGCCCAAACGGATCTGCCTTGTATATTTATGGGGAACCAGCTGGTGAGCAAGAATCAGGGACGACACCACTTTTTCGAGTGCTACCTGCCGCAGGAGGATAAACATGAAGTCGTCCTGCGTAAATTTCTCAATCTTGGGCATACCCGGATCATGGCGGTGAATTTCAAGAATTATGAAAACCTGGTAAGGCGTCTTTACCTGGAATACGAATTGCCATTCAGTGATTTTGGTTTTTTCGAAGTACCGTGGTCCATTCAAGGCGCCCTGAAACCGTTGCAGGAAAAATCCGCCGAAATTGCCGAGGTCGCCAAAAATTATACGGCCATGCTGGTGCCATTCGGCAATGTGATCAGTTTCGATATCTACATGGCACTGGTGAACGCGGGTATTCGGATTCCGGAAGATCTCAGCCTGGTATTCAACAGCGGCAAGCCGGAATGGTTTGTGCCTCACTTCAAGATCAGCACGGTGTTTTCCTCGGCCTGGGATGAAGGGGCTAACTGCGTCAAGGAACTGGCGCGGCAGATCCGCAACGGCGAGCCGACCGGCGGAGTACATTACACAGAATATCGTTTCCTGGACAATGGCACTATTGCGCCACCTCGGAAATAAATCATCAACAATAAGGAGACTGGATATGCATACAATAAAAACGGGCGGAAAAATTTTTACACTTATCGAATTACTCGTAGTCATAACGATTATTGCAATATTGGCGGCCATGCTGCTGCCGGCACTCAGCCAGGCCCGCAGCAAAGCACATGCGGCACAGTGTACCAGCAACCTGAAACAAGTGATGAGCCTGAATATACTGTATGCGAGTGATTACGACGGTAATTCCATCATGTGGCAAGCGCCCACCTCTATGGGGTACGAACCGGACTTGACCTGGTCGATGATGTTTTACCGTTATAAATACTTGCCCATCGGTGCCGGGTTCGTGCGCTGTCCGTCGGTCAAAACTCTCAGCTACACCCCGGGATCGACCAATTATCTCCGTTACGATGTTTATGGAATTCACCGCGGCAATGACGGACTTTCGCTGAACTTGGAAACCCGCAAGCGCCAAGGCGCTTATATTGATGCGATGAAACACCACGGAGTCAACGATCCTACCGTTTCGCCCAGTCAGATGACACTTTTCTTCGACTCAGCCAAGGCCACTCTCAAAGCGTCTTACTATGTGGCGCGTTTCGGTAGTGCCCCCGCTACCGCAGTCATGCTGCGTCATTCCGACCGGGCCAATGTGGCGTTTTTCGACGGACATGCAGGCGCCGCTAATGTGGGGCAGCTTCGCGAACTCAAATTCCGTTCCTGGTACACTGACAAAGGAATGTACGTCCAGGAAGCGTATGCCGATGTTAATATTTATCCGTAATCAAGCGTCCTTATGATATGCCGATCGCTGTTGAAGAAACTTACAAAGGAATTATCATGAACCCAAAAATCAACGCCGATTTTCCCGGCGCCAACATTCTGGTCCGGAAGATTGACGGCAGAAAAATTGAATTGTCGCCGGATCTGCGCGATACCTCGACCAAATGGTTTTACTGGTATTTCGAAACGGAATTCGATGCGCCGGGCGAATATGAATTTACGTTCAACATATCTGCGATCGGTCCGCAGGGCCCCGCAGTCAGCCTCGACGGCGGCGAAACGTGGAACTGGGGCGGCGGACGGCTTGAAGATGCCGAGGGGTTCCGCTATGTCCATAACGGCAAGGTACGCAAAGTGCGTTTCTGCTTTGGAATTCCCTATTTGCAAAAAAACTGGGAAGAGCTCAAATTGCCGGTAACCGAGCTTTGTAAAAGCCGCCAGGGACGTTCGGTGGAACTGTTTACCCACGGCAGCGGCGGGAAATATACGTATTTTCTTTCCGCGCGGCGCCACTGTTGCGAGATGGCGGCCAACTACGTACTGGAAGGATTGATCAAAGCGGCTCAGGAAGACCCGAAACAGGATTTCAGGCTGCTGGTGGTACCATTCGTCGACAAAGACGGTGTGGAAAACGGTGACCAAGGCAAAAACCGCAGGCCGTACGACCACAACCGTGATTATAACGACGTTCCGCTTTGTCCCGAGACAAAGGCAATCATGGAGCTGGTCGAGCGCGAGAAACCGGGAGTTATTCTGGACATACATTGCCCATGGCTGCGCGACGATACGATTTACATTGTCGGCGCCGAGTCGGAGGATGTCATGAAGAGAATCGACCGCTTCGCCGGAATTCTGGAAGTGGAATCGAAACACAGCGTTCCTTATCACTCCTCGGATAACATCCTGTTCGGTACGGCGTGGAACACAAAAGCCAATCAGGCAGCCGGCAAGAACTTCAGCCGCTGGGGCAACGAGCGGCCGTGGAACCCCTTGTGCGCCTCGGTCGAAATCCCGTATGCCAATACCCGTGAGATGGTATTGACACCGGATTTATGGCGCAAGTTCGGCGCTGCGTTGTGGCACTCGGCAAGGAAATACAGCAATTGATGAAGTTTTTTATGATCAAGTTAAAAACAGAGGAAGAAAAATCAAAATGAAAATTTCAGTTTTCACCTGCATTGTCGCCGTTTTTCTCCTGCTGGCCCAGACTGCCGGATTGTCGGGCGCAGAAGATTTCTCCCTGAGTCGGAAAGATAATGACATCCAGGTTTCCTGCGCCGGCAGTAATTACACGATTCGAAAAAATCCTTTGCCGAAATGGACGGCCTGCCGTTTCCTGCAAGTCGGTGATTCCGAAACCAATTCGCTAGTCATTCAGGTCGTTACTCAAACACCGATGCCGGAAAGCACCAAGACACCTGTCTCCCTGCTGCCCAATGGCAAACAAAGCAGCCTGACTGTGCTGAGCGATACCGCCGAGTTGAAGCATATCCGGGCGGAATATGCTCTTTCGCCAGTTGATCAACTGAAAGAGATTCATCCTGACGCCAAGCTGGTGGTGGATTTTCGTTTTCTTGCCGGTATTTCCGGAGTGGCAGTAGATGCCCAAGTGGTCGGAGAGAGTGATAATTTCATCATCAGGCGCTTAACCAGTCAATTCGGTTCTGAGTTCGAATCTTACCGTCCTGAAGGAAAAGAAACAGTGCCTTATGAGGAGAAAGACTGGAAACCGATAAAAGTCGGCCCCAAAACGGCCCGTTTTGTCCTGGCGGAGAAGAAGGGAAAGTCCATGTTGGTCGCGCCCATCAGCATCAGAACCCCCTCCAAAGGTTTTGTCGCTATCGGATCGCCCAATGAATATAAGCCGGTCCGGCTGGACAAAGGTGATACGGTCGGTTTGAAAATGGTCTTTGGTTTTGCCGGAACGGAAGAAGAAGCGGAAAAATTGCTGGCATTCCGGAAAATGCTTCCGGACCTTACCCAGGCCGCTCCAGAACTTCCCAGCCTGGGCATGAAGGCGGTAACCGCTCCAAAGCCGCCGGCGATCGGCAGTTTCCAATGGGGTGAAATTCCGCTGTTGGTTGAGCGCAATAAGGTTACCGATTACCGTCCGGTGGAGGCCAATACCTGGCGCGGCCCGCAGACTTTAAGTTTCCAGACCTGGAGTGCATTTGACGCCGACAACCTCTATTTGAGAATAAAAGTTCTCGATGATGAAGTGCTCCAGACAGCCACGGGCAACAGTATCTGGAGCGGCGACTGCATTCAGATTGCGTTTGACCCGCTTTGTGAAGAAAGGCTTTCCGAAAATCTCATCCTGATCGGTGTGGCGCCGACTCAACCGGTAACCGTCTGCGCGTGGAACCACCCCGATAAAAATCTGGTACGTGACGATATTTCCGAGGTGGTCAAAACCGCCTGCCGTATTATTCCCGGCGGATATGAATGCGAAATGGCCATTCCCTGGAGTTTCCTCAAACCTTTTGAGCTGAAACATGGTAAAATTGGCTTCAATGTGGTGGTGTTGGACGGCGGTAAACATTGGATGGGGATCACCGACGGCATCGCGGGTGGAAAAGACCCTGGCCTTTATCAGAAACTCTATTTTTCCGGAATGGAACAGGCGCTTTTTGCCAACCAGCGGGAACCGGCCCCGGAACTGCTCTTCCCCGATTCCATTCTGGTTGCCGATGAGGAATTGTCTTTTGGCTCCTTTGTTTTCCTGTCCGCTGACGATCTGCCGGCCGAACTGGAAGTCAATCTGAACGGTAAAGCGTTAAAGCGCCAGGCACTCAAAGCCGGCTTCAATTCGTTTCAATGGAAAATCCCCCGCCAAGAACTTACTCCGGGAAATCAGACCGCCTCGGTATATCTGCTCCGCGATGGAGAGCAACATTATACCAAGACTTATCCGGTTACCCTGGTCACCCGTTCTTTCCTGTTGGAAAGCGTGGATAATCTGGAAAAGAAAAGCCAGACTCTCAACCGGAAAATTGACGCAATCCGCAAAGCGTCCGGGGAACCGTCCTATCTGGTCAGCCGTACTGCGGTTTCCCGTTTTCTCCTGAATAAAACCCGCATGGTTTGCCAAGCCAAAGGAGATGCCGCGGAGAAGCGCTACAAACAAACCGCAATCAGAATGTACCGGAATCTGACTTTTCTGCATCAGATGACAGAAGATGGGCTTAGCCAGGCGGACGCCATCCTGGCCGGCAAGGAAAAATTCTTCACGGTTCCGCCTGCGCCCAAAGGCGTACGCCCGGTTATCGCCGACGGCGGCTTCAAACTGAATGGACAGGAAATTTTCTTCATCGGTGCCAACTCATGGATGCTCCGTACCCGCGGAAGAGATGAAGATGTGGAAGATCTGGCCGCCGCCGGCCTGAATTTCTTCAATCTGTTTAATGTGACGGATGCCGAGCGGCGGCGCGAACTGATTGAAATGGCCGGGCGCCTGGGGCTTTTTTACAACCGCCGTGAAACGGGCAACCGCATCCGAAAACCTTATCTGTACAGTTCGGGAGAGTCTGTGGCTGCCCGCAAAGCCTGGCCGGAGTTGGAACGGAATGATCCGTCGCTGGTTTACCTGGTGGCGCATGAAGAAACCGGCACTCTTCCCCCGGTCATCAATACCGATCTCACCGGTATCACTCTGGCAGAACACAGGACTACGACTTTCCGGGACTATCTCCGAAAAAAATACGGTTCCCCGGAAGCCATGAACCGGGCCATGGGAACTTCCTGCGGTTCTTTTGAGGAAATCAGCGAAAAAACCGTTCAGGCAAGCATTTCGCTGAAATTTGAACAATTCCGGTGCATGACCGAAATGCAGAGCCGGGCGATCCAGGATTACAATCAAGCATTGCGCAAATTCTCCGGATTGCCGCTGAGTACCCATTTTTCCGAATTGAATTTCCGCCCTTACGACACGTTGACCATCGGCGGCGATTATGACCACCATTGGGGGCCATACGATATTCCCGGATTCGATGCCGGTATCGGCTTTGTCCACAAGCAATACGCCATGAATTTCAGCGGACGGTCCCTCCTCTTGACCGACCTTGCCCGTTCGCTGTATCCAGACCGTCCATGCGCCAATAACGAAGAATATATTGTCAGCATTGGCAATACCACGGTGATTCCGCCGCCGGAATACCACTATGTGGGAGCCATACTGCCTGCATTCCACGGGCGGAACGCCACGTCGATTTTCGTACTGGACCAGACCTGGGATTCATCTTGGGGAGAGTTGACTTTCCGCCGTGCCGACGCGTTTTATATGACTGCCAAAGCGGCACTGGACCTGCGGCGGCTTGCGCCGGAAATCGCCCCATTCCGTTCAGTCAAATCTCCCGCGGCCATTCTCTATACTATGCCGTCATACGCCCGCAAGGATTACCCGGATTGGCTTATTACCGCATACGAAGGATGCTATTTCAGCGGTTTCCCGGTCCGCTTTGTCAGCGATCGCCTGGTCTTGGATGGGAAATTGCAGGATTATCAAATCCTGGTAGTGCCGAACGCCCAATACGTGACTGATGACGTATTTGCGAAGATCGCTTCTTTTGCCGGACAAGGCGGAAAAGTCATTTGCCTCGGCAAGGAGTCGTTATCCATGAACGAGTACGGGCAAAAAATTTCTCAGAGGGATGCCGTCCGAAAGGGTTTCATTTTCCTGGAACGGGATACGCCGGAAAGCTGTTTTGCCCAATACGGCAAACTCCTGAAAGAGCTCAACCGGAAACCTCTTGTTGAAGTTGAAACCGCTTCCGGCGACAGCACTTTCGGCCTGGAATACCGGAGCGCCAAAACCCCGGACGGCAAAACCCTGCTTTATTTGCTCAATCTGCGAAAAACTCCGATGACGATCAAAATTCCGGGCGGCCATACCTGGCTCGACCTGATTGACGGGAAGCCATTCCCTGCCGAAACTACCCTTCAACCGCTGGAACTCCACCTGCTTCAACAGCAGGCTGTTCAATAAATTCAATTGAGATGGAAACTAATGTCTACTTTACAAAAAATCTTCTTGTTACTACTCGGCCTCTGTACTGCTGCCGGAGCCGCAGCGCAAAACTATCTCGCCAACCCCGGTTTCGAAACCCAGGGCAAATGGCAACTGACAACCAGCAACGGGGGTTCTTTCATGATCCTTTCGGACGCGTCCATGGCCAAAAGCGGCAAAGGTTACGGAGAATTGAAAACCGCCG
Source organism: Victivallaceae bacterium (assembly GCA_031548025.1). Classification (GTDB taxonomy): domain Bacteria; phylum Verrucomicrobiota; class Lentisphaeria; order Victivallales; family Victivallaceae; genus UBA5239. The sequence continues at coordinate 56,590 of JAVBRM010000034.1, forward strand.
CCGGCAAATCACAAGCCCGCTGTACTCAGATTTTAACACTGCCCCAGCTGTGGGGCAAAAGTTTCCGTTTCAGCGTCTATGCCAAAGGCAACGGCGAAATCATTCTCGGAGCAATTACCTACCCCTCCAAGTCGGACAAATATCAATGGCAGAAAAAAGCCACTCCCCTGTCTGCTGAATACCAGCAGATCGTTTTCGATTTCTCAATTGACGATCCGGCCGCGCTGAAGCTCAACCTGGCCATCGAAATCCGCGGCGAAGGAAGCGTCGCGCAACTCGACGACACTTTGCTGACAGCAATCTTCAAGCCAGGCGCGGAGCTGAAAGCTGTTCCATCCCATCTGGTAATTCCGGAGGGTGCCGAAGTCCCGCCGATCACCTTTGAATTTACCCGGGATGGCAAAAAAGTCGACAATGCAGTTATCTCCACAGCCCAGACCAACGACAAAGAACTGGCAGCGGTCAAGGACGCAGGGGTTTCCGTCGAGGTATTCATCGATAAAGCTCCCGTTGATCAGTTCGAAAAACTCGATGCCGCCGCCGCCAATATCAAACTGAGCAAACCCCTGCATATTCTTTATCTTGGCGACAGCCTGACCGACTTCGAACGCGGTCACAATTACACCGACAAAGTCAATTATTTCCTGAATAAATACAATCCCGGCAAAGCGTCCTTCCGTAACGCCGGAGTCGGCGGCGACTTCATTACCCGCATGCTCGACCGGCTTAACGGCATGAACGGCGGCAAACCGGCGCACCGCCAGGTAATGTATAATCAGCTTTGGGCTGAAAAATATGACCTGATCTGCATTCTCCTCGGTCACAACGATACCAAGCTGAATGCAGCCCAGCAACCCTATGTAACCCCTGAGGCCCAGGAGCAAGGCTACCGGAAAGTCATCGAAATCATCCGGGCAAACAGCGATGCCCCGATTCTCCTGATCAGCCCCACGTCTTCCGTCTATGAAATCGGGCTGGCCCGGCGGGAAAAGAATCCTAAAGCTTCGCTGTTCGGCAATCCGGAGGAAATGGAAAAATTCGACGCCATGCTGCGGAGAATCTCCCCGGAACTGAAACTGGGCTATCTGAACATCTACACGAAAACCCGCGACTACCAACCCGCTAAGAACGCTCTCTTCTGCAGCGACGGAGTTCACCTCACCGAAGAGGGCAATCGCTTTATCGCCCAACTGGTACTCGAACATTTTGCCAAGGGACAATGAAAGCCCAGCAGCCTTGAATACTCTCAATTTGCGCGAATAGTGGCGGGGTTGCGTAAATTGATTGTAATATTTCTTCTAATTCCAATTAAATGTCAAATTGCTTTTTATTTGGAATAATTATCAGGGTAGCAATGAGGGCGCTCTGCGGAGAACGCCCCACCCACCAAAGATTGAAACTACCGGAATTCTGACATCTCGGAAAGAGTCAGGCGGGCTCTTTCCGTCATCGGGGAGGCCGGGTAACCCAGGGTTATCAGCGATACGGGTTCGAGTGACTTCGGCAGATCCAATATTTTGCGGACTGCTTTGGCTTTGAACCAGCCGATCCAGCAAGTTCCAAGCTCCTGTTCGGCGGCGGCCAGAATAAAGTGTTCTCCGGCGATTCCGAGGTCGATCAGGTGATAATGTATCCCGGAAACCATCGGCGCGATGCCGTGGATTCCGATTTTTTTCTTAGCGCACAGTACCGCGATCACCGGTGCGGAAGCCACCCACGGCATCGGAAGGCCCGGCAGCAAGGCTTCTTTGCTGAGCTTGCCGCGCAGTTCAGGATCTTCAACTATAATAAAGCGCCACGGCTGCTGATTGCAAGCCGAAGGCGCCAGCCTCGCCGCCTCCAGACAGTACGCCAAAGCCTCACTCGGCACCGGCTTATCCAGATAATCCCGACAGCTCAAACGTTTTTTCGCCAATTCCAGAAAATTCATTGTCATATTCTCCATATCATACTGTAGGGCAAGGCCGCCAAAAGTCAAAAGACGAAAATGACAAAAATGACAAAAATGACAGTTTAGTTTTAAGCTAAATAAGTTCAAAGTAGCCGGCATTGCGAAGACACGATTTCCGGCGCGAATAATCATGCCATTCCCGTTTTTCTGTAAGGCTCCAAGCGGTTTCGGCAAAGGCGAAGAGGCGATCTTTAAGCTTGGACATAACCCGCCATTCAGGCACGATTTCCGTCCACAGGCATGCTTCGGGGCCGAGTAGTTTTGAGCCTACCAGTTGCTCCTGGTGAAAATATGGTTCCGCCAGATATACCGCCTCTTCCGGCAGCGTCAGCATCCAATTGTACTTGAAATCGGAGCCGTCAGCGGGATAATCGAGATAATAATTGCAATCTACGGAATTAACGATTTGATTGCCATGGCGATAAGTCGACTCAAGCTCATGAAGCGAACGCCATATCTGCACAATGACTTCAGGTTGCATCACCGAATGAGTCGACCAGACTATCGGCGTACGCTTTTGCTCCAGGACAAAGCCGCACATATCCCTCATGAAAACGCTTTCCAGTTCCCGGACATTCGTCAACGAGAGTTCTTTCATTGCTGCCTGACAGCGTGAACAGGCCTCCCAGGGCGCGGTTGAAGCTTCGTCTCCGCCCAGGTGAATGGTCGGCGAATTCGGGAAAATCTCGATAAGTTCCAAAATCAGCATCTGCAGAAATTGTTTGGTTTTCGCAGAGCCGAGGCAGAACATCGAACCCGGCTTGGAAGGATCGCAGCCCAGCTCCGGGTAATGAGTGAGAATTCCATGGGAGTGTCCCGGCATTTCGATTTCGGGAGTAATTGTGATGAAATGCTCTGCCGCATATGCTGTTATTTCGCGTAATTCATCCTTGCTGTAAAATTCGGTGGAAGCGTCGGTTAATTTGGGCGCACAGTCCGATTGATAACGCCATGCCTGATCATCGGTAAGATGCCAATGAAAGTGGTTCAGGCGCATTTCCGCCATCAGGCGGATGACTTCTTTGATGCGGGCGACCGGTTGAAAATGGCGGGCGCTGTCAAGCATGAATCCGCGACGGTGAAATCGCGGCGCGTCCGAAATAACGCCGCACGGAATTTGCGCTTTTTTGACCCCTCTGGCACAGGCAAGCGCCAATAACTGTTTCAGGGCTCCCGCACCATAAAACAAACCGGCCCGGTCTCCGCCCGATAATGTAATCCGGGCGGGATCGATGATGATTTCCCAAGCCTCCGCCCCGCGTTGCGAGGCAAGCTCGAGTTTTATATTGGGTTTGAGCCCGAATGTTTTAAAAATCTCTTGAATATTGGCAACGATGAAATCAGTACCGGCCTCGGCTTGAAGAGCGCCCGTTTTATTCAGTTCGAGAGTTTCCCCGGTAATATTTACCGAAGCCGGTACCGGCAGTAAATCAGCTAAAATCATTTTAAACCTTATAAATAGTCGTTTGAAATGTTATTTTGTTTCTTTGATTGCGTTTTTTACCGCTTCGGCCACGGCTTTGCCGCAGACCTCTTTGCCGTAGGCGGAAAGATGGATGCGGTCATTGCTGATCATGCGTTCGAGGCCCTGCTCCATGACGAGTGAATACAGGTCGTTGACCGTGACCTTTTCCTCCGCCATGACCGGAAGAATTGTTTTGTTCAAAGCCTGAACGAATTCAAGCTTCTGGTTTATGCTCCCCTCCCGGACCGGCGTCGTTGTAGCGAAGATTACCCGGGGGGAATGTTTCCTCAGCTCACGCAGGGTCAACCTCATATAGCGGAGATATTCATCGGTGGGGGTGAACATTCCGTCTTCGGGATAGACGATTGCGCTGTCCCAGAGTCCGTTGTTCCAATGAATCACGTCGAATGTTTCGCCTTGCGGCAGCCAATCTTTGAGATTGTTGAACGTATATTTTGCGAAACGCGCATTTTCATTCGGATACGAGACCTTCCATTCATCGCCGAGGATTCGAATGACCTCTTTCTGATACCCTTCGCGTATGGAGTCTCCGATCAGCAATAATTTTTTCTGCATTTTATTTTCTGTACGGGAAAGTGTTTTTGTTTGCGGAGGAGCCGGGATGCGGTATACGTGGCGTCCGTAGGCTTTGTACGCATCCGTGATGGTGCCTTTCGACAACTTTAAAGCGCGATTTTCGAACATTACTTCGGCCTTATCGCAATCCGCCGGGAGCTCGCCGCCGAGTTGGAAGGTTACGTTTTCCGGTTTTTCCGAGGTGTTCACGGTGATGAGATACCATGCGTCTTCGTATTTCCGGAGAATACCGATCACGCTGCCGGAAGTCAGGACCTCGCCGGCGCCTTCAACTCCCAGTACCGGGGCGAGACGCTTGAGCTCGGCGCCGAGCTCCCAGATTCGATCGTCGGTGGCGCGGCAGGGCGCGCGTCCGCCGAACCAGCCCCAGCCGCGATTACCATAAATAAGCGGCATATAAATCAGAAATTCCAGTTCATCGGGAGTTGGAGTGCGGTACCAGAAGTCCACGCCGTAACCATAGGCTTGGGCCGCGTGAATCATGACGCCATGATTGGCCCGGATCAATTGAAATGCGTCGCGGAACGCAATCGAAGTATTCCCCATCGGTCCTTCCGGATCGGCGTACATCGAACAACCGACCGGGTAATAAGTAATGGAAAGAACATCGCAGGCGTTTTTCCCGGTGACCGGATCGGTAATGACCCGTGAAGCCAATCCGTGCGACGTGGTATCGACCATTACCGGATGATGAGGGTCCAATTTTTTCACCAGATGATAACGCCGCCAGACTTCGGGAGCGTGTACCTTTTCCGGCTCGTCGGCAATGTACCACATCAGGAGAGCCGGATGGTCGCGGAGTTCGGGTACCAATTTTTCGAGAGGAAGAATTTTGCGGTAATCTTTGTCGATTTTATAACCGCTTGAACATTCCAGGTACACTTTGAGTCCAAGTTCATGGCAGCGGTCGAGTATTTTGCGATAGGCCTCGATATCCCAGAGCTTGTTTTTAAGAGCCCAGGTGTTGGAATCGGAGCGCCCCTCGGGAATGCCGACCGCGACGACATTCGCACCGAGTTTCTTTAACGTCGGAAGCGTGTAGTCAAGCGAAAGGTATTGCGTCATGGGGCCAAACGGAAGATTCCAGGGCCCGTACATGATGAAAGGTTCTCCATCCACCAGCATCATACAGGACAGACGGTCAATCTTCACCTCTCCCTTTACCGGTGGAAGTTTTTGAAACGGCAGTGACAGCGAACCGTAGACGAAGGTGTGATTTCCCTCCGGAATCTTGGCGATGTCGGTGAATACCCGGCCGTCGCGAACGGTCAGGATGACGCTGGTTGAGCCGATTTTCGCTTCGGCGCCGGAGGGAGGAAGCGGCTGACCACCCCAAATGATTTCCGCTTCTTTCTCATCGGTATAAAAATTGCGCCGGAAATACTGTTCTCCGGTAGTGATGACTTCGAAATCCCGGACGGTTTTCGCACCATCGGCAGCGGCGACTTCGACAGTGGTTTTCAGATTGGCAGGAATTTCAGCCATCGCGAATTCCACCTTGTTGGGGCCGGCTTGCAGGGCGACTTCACGGCTTCCGGCGACGCAGGAAATCCGGGCTTTTTCGGCTTTCTCGGAAGCTATGTTCAAGAAGACTTTTCCATTTGACGCTTCCAGCTTGCGGATGGCAAAACGGTTCAGTTTTTCGATGACCGGTTCCGGAATCGAGACCCGGGGAAACGCGGAATAATCATGAAATTTTGCCACGTCAGGCATCAATGACGAATATTGGTTGTTGGTGTGATCTTCGCGGGCGAGGTTGAGGCGCCAATTGGCGGTGACGGGAGAATACGGCAAAGCGGCAAGATCGAGGGCCAGAATAACTTTCCAGTCGGATTCCGTCCGGGAAGAATGGGTACGGATTTTACCGTCGAACAGCTTCAGTTCCGCTCCGTGATAAATATCGTAAATGGTTCCAAGAGCATTGACTACAATATGGTAATAAGAGTGAACCGCGTCGCTGGCGGTCAGCAATTCCGGCGCTCCGGGGTCGAGGAACAATTCCAGCGAATCGTCGGTCCAAACGAAGCTGTCGCGTTCTTTTTGGAGCGGAGGCCGGTTTTTTCCCTTGCATTCGGCGGCGAGGTACAGGGTTGAACCGTGAATCCCGGCGAAAACAATAGTTTCATTGTTTTTTACCGGGGTTTTGGTGTGGATCACGTAAAAACGGTCGAGTTTCACGGCTTCCCGCCAAATCGGATCGTCCAGCAGTTTTTCCAGTACCGGTTCACGGGAGAGCATGGGAATGCGGAATTCCGGAACATCGCGTTTCGCGGCGGCCAGGGAAGCCGCTTTGCGACTTTGCATCGGATCGCGATACGCGGTGGCCCGGGTTCCACTTTCAATTTGCATGGCGTCAAACCGGACCATCCCGCGGTTCAGGGTAATCCAGGGTTGAAAACGCTCGCTTTTTGGGGTGCGGAAGGGAAGCTCGAAACGGGTCCATTCCGGACCGACGGTGAAGGTTTTCCGGGTCCAGGCGTCGCCGGAGTACATGGGGCGGATAGCCAAGGTGAAAGTTCCTCCGTCCGGGGCATCGCTTTGAGCGTACACCGACCAGACGGCGTCGGTGTTGCCCGGCATGGTGCGGATGTACGGATGCTGGCAAGTCAGTTCCGTCATGCGTTCCGGTAAAATCATCCGCAGGGAATTTTTTCCTTCAAATGCCTTATATTTGTCTACCGCGATGAAGGTCGACCAATCCATCAGGTTGGAAACTTCGCCCCAGCCTGGCCAATTGTGATAAAACGGCCCCCAGCCGTCAGCATAACCGGGATTGGTTTCACGTTCGAACCCAGGATTCCAGAGATGATTGATGCCGTCGGAGGCTGGAGACGAATCTGCCGCTTTTGCAGCGGCGGGGGTGGCAGTGGGGACAACGGCGGTTCCGGCGGGACCGGCCTGGAATTGGAATTTCACTTCACCGCGTTCACCGGCCCGGACCGGAGGCTGTCCGGCGGCATTGCGTACCGGCTGGAAAAACCAGACACCGGCCGGTTTTTCTTCACCGCGTCGGTCCATCAGTTCCGTCGGGCCTTCAAAAAGCAGCGTCACATCGAAGCCGCCGGCATTGAACAATGTAAACGAAGTCACATCTTTCAATTTCGGGATCGGATCACCATAGCGGCCCTCGGTCTTGAGTCCGGAAGCGGTCGTCAGCGCATAGCGGCACTCCTTGAACTGTTCCGACAGCGGTTGAGTAATCACCGGCCAGATTTCCCATTGACGGGTTTGACCGAAGGGATTGTCGGCATTCCAGATGACGGAATATTTAATTTCAGCCGTATTATCCTGAAGTGTGATATCCTCGACATAATCGACATTGAGAATTTTGCCGGTAATGCGAACTCCGTCGCCATAGCGGTAAACTGCGCGAGAAGTATCTTCATTAAATTGAGCGTAGCTCCAATGCACGCCCAGAAATACATTGAACCATGATTGAGTCTTTGAACGCAAGATGGTATTCCCGGTTGTATAGGCGGTTAAGTTTATGTTTCCGCCTGTCAAATTGACCGGACTTGTTTCCGGCTTCAGTTCCGCAGCGGAGAGTACGCTGCCCGCTAATAACATCATCAGCAACCAAAATTTCATTTTTTCTCCTTTTGTTTTTTGGGTATTCTATGAAGACTTTTGAACCGCTTAATCTTGCGACAACTGTACCTTGAAAGTATTGCCGTTGAGGCTGCGAGGGACATTTTCCACGTGCCCGTCAACAAAAACCGCATTGATCGAATTGTCGTGCCGCCAATCCTGGTTGTTCGGATTGGTGATATTGCCGGTGTGGAAATATACAGGCGGGCAATGGCCTCCGGCGCCAATACGAGCATCGAACAGCAACCACCGGGAGGCCGGTTTGGTTATCCGGGAAATCTGCATGATTTTGTCGTATTGAAGATTGGCGACGCCCCCGAAGCTGGTGCCGATCACAATTCTGTCGCCGCTTTTAAACTGATCGTCACGGTCAATCCGAGCAGGACAGTCGAAAATGGTATTTCGATGTTTTAAGCCATTCCAATATGAATAGCTTCCGGTAAAATTCAAATAAGTGGGGGCATCGACATATCGGCTCGTTACCAGAAAAACCCACAAGTATCCGTCTGTAGACCAACCGGGCGGCGTACCGGTCACTGAATTGGCGCTGACTAATCGCCCGTTATTCTGTTCCTCCGCATATGCGATATAAGCTTGTCCCAACTGGCGCAGATTGCTTTTGCACTTCGTACTGTAACCTTTTGCTCTTGCTTTGTTGAGAGCGGGAAGCAGCATGGATGCGAGAATTGCGATGATCGCGATCACGACCAGGAGTTCGATCAATGTGAATTTTCTGGAACGTAAGTACATAATATGCTCCTATGGTTTAGATATATACAAAACTAGTTTAGTATGTGTTGATGAAAAATTCATGCCGATTCTCCCTGGATAAGTCTTGATTGGAGAATGATGTGGTCTTCTGTGATTTCTCCGTTGATGGTACGCAAAAGCTGCTTGAATGCCTGTTGACCTAATTCCTCGGATAGGTTGTTGAACGTGGTGAGCGACGGGGTCAGATAGCGCGCCGTTTCGATATTATCTCCGCCGGCGACGGCAATTTGACGGGGGATCTCCACGCGCAGAGTTTTCAGGGTAGAAATGACTCCGATTGCCATTCTGTCGTTCGCACAGATGATTGCATCCGGGTATTGGGGCCTTTCGCGCAAATATTCCAGGACGGCTTTTGCCGCGAGTTCCTCGCTAAAACCGCCGTAAAGACATTTCTCCTCAGGAAAGGTGAGTTTATACTCCTTCAAGGCGGATAGAAATCCGGCAAAACGTTCCTGACCCGGAAAACTGCTTTCGGTTCCCGCCAGGTAGAGAAAATCGCGATGCCCGGCGGCGAGCAGTTTTTTCGTCAGATTCCGTGAAATTTCGCGATTGTTGATATTGACCGTTGAAATTCCATCTATGGGTTCGATTCCGATGCCGACGACTTTGCGCTTTTCCGCCTTGAAAGTATCCAGCCATGTCTGCGGTATGGTCATTCCGTAGTAGATCAGACCGTCGATTTCACGGTTCCGGAAACTGTTGAATATCCGGCTGCCGTCAAGAGACTGATTGAAGATGCGGATTGAAAAGGTGTAGTCGACTTTTTCCGCTTCCTGGGCGATTCCGCCCACGATTTGCGCCACGTTGTAGTCGGTGAAGCTGTTTTTCGGGCTGATACCGTCCTGGGTGTTGAGCAAAACCATGATGTTGTTGACGATTTTCTTGCCCATCCGGACGGCGTGGATATTCGGCAGATAATTGACCTTGCGGCAATACTCCTGGATTTTCCGAACAGTCGCGTCGCTGATATGGTTTTGCTTGGCCTTGCCGTTCAAAACAAATGAAACGGTTGACTTGCATACTCCGGTCTCTTGTGCAATTTTAGCCAATGTCAGCATTGAATATTCCTGTTTAGAAAACTAGTTTAGTATATTATACGGCGAGACCGGGATTTTGTCAATAGGGGGATCGAAAAATCTTTTATTTTTAGAGTTTAGAGTTTAGAGTTTAGTTATTGGGAGACGATTAGCCTTCCCTCATCTCAACTCTCAACTCTAAACTCTAATTTGAGGATATTTTATGGTTTTTTATCGAAAAAAGTTGACTTTTGCGTGTTTTTCGGCTAAAATAGGTAAATCTATTAATTGAGGTTTACTTATGGAATTCAATATTACTCTGATCATCGGTGGTGTTTTTACTTGGATTATCGTTATTCTGGGGATTGCCCGTTTTGCTAAATTTTATGTTGATTTCAAGAAAATGGAAAAGAAGATGGATGCCAATATGGAAAATCTGGCAACCATTTTAAAGAAAATTAACAGCGCTTCGCTGGAAACCTTGTTCGAGCAGCGGCAGAACAATAAGCTGATGGCTGAGTTCGTGAAAAAATTCGCCGATGTCGAGGTGGAAGTGGTCGAAGAACCGATTCCGCCGGAAGAAGCTCCCAGTAACGGCAAGCCGCAGAATTTCGTCAACTGAGCTACTTGATGATTTTGTTGATCTCTTGAGGATCGCAATAGAGCGGCGGTATTACCCAGTGTTTTGTGGTATGAACATTGTTGTAATGAGCCATATCCGCACAGGAAGTCAGCAGAAGGACGAAATCGTTTTTGCAATCCGGGCACTGTTTTATCTCCGCGGCCAGATATTTGGATGATTGCCGCGGGGGCAGGGCGGCGAGCTCGCTCAAATCCCCCATCCGTAACTTCGATTTGAATTCAGACATGTTCTGGGGCAGTTCGCGCTGCCGCATGACCGCGAAGGTTTCCAGTTTTTTCAGGCAGGATTCGCAGAAAGGATGCTTGCGAACATAGTTCCATACCACTCCGGCCGGCACGGCAATGAAGATAATCGCCTCGAGCGACCAGACGATGGTGTGTTCAAGCGTTGATTTCGGACCGTGGTCGCCCTGCCAGAATTGTTCCTGGGCCAGGTATACGATTGTTCGCCAGATTGCCGCCGGGTCCGCGGTCAGCATTTGGTAGCCGGAAACGATGAAAATCCAGAAAATCCACGATAAATAAAAACTCCAGGCGCCCAGGAGAATCGCCACGAACCTCAATCCGAGTTCATCGCGGCAATTGCCGTGTTTGGCAATCAGCCAGAGAACATACCCATGCAGCGCTACAAACAACAGAGGAATAACGCATACCTTGAAGGTCATTTCCGGACAATAAAACTCGGCGGCGGCATAGGCGAAACTGAGCAGGGGAATCCCGATCACCGCCCAGGCGGCGGCCAACAGCAGGGTTTTTGAGCCAAAACCGCCGCCGGTACATTGGTAAACCGTACCGCCGGGATGCCGGTTTATGTAGCTCGAAGCGATTTGCAGTTTTTCTCTTTCGGCTTTGTCCTGTTCTTCGAGCACGGCCTGGGCGTTCAGGCTATGCACGAGTTCCACCCATTTGGGGGAGTGGCCGGGTTTGCCGCTGTCGCGGTAGCGGTAAATAAAGGTCGGCAAAACCAGGAAAGGCCAGAGTATATTGCTGGGCAGCAACTGTTTCCATATGTGCTTGGTCAGCATCGGCCTGACGCAGTCCCGGCATCCTGCTACCCGAATCGATTTGGATATCATGCCACCGCCCAGGAAAATAACCGATTCCAGTTCATATAACTTGATGTTGTCGCGCTCCTGCCCGCAGGCTGGACAAATATTCACCTTGATTTCTTCGGCCATGCTGCCCCCCTTGCTTTAATGAATTATAGGCCGGGAAATCGGATTTTCAATGATTTTAATTGGAAATCGGATGAAAAGTTCAAAAAAAACCGAAAAAAAATGATATTGCGATTTGAAATTCAGAATTCAGGAATTATTTTATAGGTCTGTTTGTATCACTCGTGCTCGGGTGGCGGAATTGGCAGACGCGCATGCTTGAGGTGCATGTGGATTCGTCCGTGGGGGTTCAAGTCCCCCCTCGAGCACCATGTTTGATCAAATTATATTGGATTGATAGCTTGACATTGGATGAAATTCATGCTAAATTATCAGTTCGTGGATTTTTGTGTGCCCACATAGCTCAGTCGGTAGAGCACATCCTTGGTAAGGATGAGGTCTCCGGTTCAAGTCCGGATGTGGGCTCCATTTTGACTTTAAGATTTGGCTCAACCAATAATCATAAAACATAAATCGCTCTAAAGGTTAATTGACCAGGAGGAAACTAGAAAATGGCTAAAGAGAAATTCGAAAGAAACAAGCCGCACGTGAACGTAGGTACTATCGGTCACGTTGACCATGGCAAAACCACCTTGACTGCAGCTATTACCATGACTATGGCCAAGCAGAACGGCGGTGAAGTACGCGACTATGCCGAAATTGACAACGCTCCGGAAGAACGTGAACGTGGTATCACCATCAACACTTCCCACGTTGAATATCAGAGTGCCAACCGTCACTACGCTCACGTAGACTGCCCCGGGCACGCTGACTATGTTAAGAATATGATCACCGGCGCTGCCCAGATGGACGGTGCTATCCTCGTTATCGCTGCGACTGACGGCCCGATGGCCCAGACTCGCGAACACGTTCTCCTGGCCCGCCAGGTAGGCGTTCCCGCCATCGTCGTTTTCCTGAACAAGGTTGACCAGCTCGATGACCCGGAACTGCTCGAACTCGTCGAAATGGAAGTCCGCGAACTGCTCAGCAGCTATGACTTCCCCGGCGATGACATTCCGATCATCAAGGGTTCCGCTCTGAAGGCTGTTGAAGCCGAAGGTAATCCGGCGAGCCCCGATTGCAAATGCATTCTCGATCTCATGGATGCTGTTGACAGCTACATTCCGGAACCGGTCCGTGCCACTGATATGCCCTTCCTGATGCCGATCGAAGACGTCTTCTCTATTGAAGGTCGCGGCACTGTGGTTACCGGTCGTGTCGAACGCGGTATTGTCAAGGTTGGTGAAGAAGTCGAGATCATCGGCATCCGTCCGACCATCAAGACCACCGTTACCGGTGTTGAAATGTTCCGCAAGCTGCTCGACGAAGGTCGTGCCGGCGATAACGTCGGTTGCCTCCTCCGCGGCGCCAAGAAAGACGACGTGGAACGCGGTCAGGTTCTGGCCAAGCCCGGTTCAATCACTCCGCACACCAAGTTCGCCGGCGAAATCTATGTGCTGAGCAAGGAAGAAGGCGGCCGTCATACTCCGTTCTTCACCAATTATCGTCCGCAGTTCTACTTCCGGACAACTGATATCACCGGTATCATTACTCTGCCCGAAGGCGTTGAAATGGTTATGCCTGGTGACAACACCGCGATCAGCGTGGAATTGATCCACCCCATCGCGATGGAAAAAGGTCTCCGTTTCGCTATCCGTGAAGGCGGTCGTACCGTTGCTTCCGGTCGTGTATCGGATATTGTTGCCTAATCAAGGTAATGGAAAATGAATATCCCGGACAATCGCTGAAGGTTGTCCGGGATAATTATCAAAACTAAACAGGTATTATTATGGCGCGTGAAATCATCATCTTAGAATGCACGGAGTGCAAACAGCGCAATTACACTTCCAAGAAGGAAAAGCGCAATACTCCGGAACGGCTTGAGAAGAAAAAGTATTGCAAATTCGAGCGCAAGCATACGGTTCATAAAGAAACGCGCTGAGTTTTTTTCGCAGGAGTGTAGCTCAGTTGGCTAGAGCAGCGGTCTCCAAAACCGCAGGTCGAGAGTTCGAGTCTCTCCGCTCCTGCCAGTTTTTAATTCAGCAAAATTTTAATTTATAATTTTATCAGAGGCGAACAATGAGTGTCAGCATAATGGGAAAGATCCGGCAATTCTTTCACGATACTTACAGCGAATTGCATAAATGTACATGGCCGCAGAAGGGGGAATTGTTCGAATCCACTCTGTTGGTCCTCGTGTCGATTGCCATCCTCTCATCGTTCGTTGCCGTTGTTGACCTGATCATTCGATTCCTGATTGACTTAGTGACTATTTGACAATTTGAAAAGGATACCTCTGTACCATGGAAGATAACAAAGCTAAAG
>JAVBRM010000009.1:0-13303 GCA_031548025.1 Victivallaceae bacterium
CGACGGCAACAATGATAAGATATACTCCCAATCTGAAAAATATTCATCCCATTCCATGATTTCCATCCCTTTTTGAATTTTAGGATAATATATTTCAGATTTTTAATTTGTCAAATCATTTTTGGCTAGCGCTTAAGCGACATGTCCGACAGTTTTGAGCATAATGAATATTGGTGTCTAAGAATATTTTCCTCATTTGACACCATATTTTTCTCCCAAATATCCGTCAGCTCTTTACGGTAATCCCAATCTGCGGGAAGTTTTTTCATACTTGCCGCAAGTTCAAGAGCCCGCTTTGTCATAGGCGGTAAGTGATCACGCTTGGCTTCCATATTGCCTCAGTCAATTACCGGCCAGTAGCGGCCGGAGCGGCTTTTCTGGAGTTTGATATCCATTTCGAAGGCCGTTTTCAGGTTTTCTTCCGTGATCAATTCCTCGCGAGGGCCACAACCGATGATCTGGCCGTGTTTCAGAATGATGCCGCGGGTGAAATCCGGTAGGATATCTTCGATCCGCTGGGTAATGAAAATGATGGTCGGCGCGTCGGGAGCTTTCGCAAATTGGCCGATGGTGTCCAGCAGGTATTCACGTCCTTTCATATCCAGGTGCACACAGGCTTCGTCCATAATCATCAGTTTGGGACGGGTCATCAGGGCCCGGCAGATCAGCACTTTGATTTGCTCGCCGGAGGACAGCAGCGGTATCCGCCGGGCGGCGATGTGCTCACAGTAGAGCGCCCGCATGGCAGCCAGAGCGTGTTCGCGCTCTTCCTCGGAGACTTTGCGAAAGAGCCCCAGTGTACCATCTATGCCGGTCAGGACGATGTCCAGAGCGGTCCAGTCTCCGGTGGCGGTGTATTGCTGCATGAAAGGCGACACCCAGGCAATATCCCGGCGCAGTTCGATCAAATTGGTCTGACCATAGGTGTGTCCCATGATCCGGACTTTGGCGCCGAAAATCGGCCAGACGAATCCCATCATTGTTTTGACCAGAGTGGTCTTGCCGGCGCCATTGGCCCCCAGGATGAAATTGTGTTCGCCCTCCGGGACCTGCCAGGTCAGGTTCTTTAAAATATGATTGCCGTCCAACCGGACGTTAACGTTTTCCAGATCGATAGCCAGCATGTAAACCTCTATTTCTTGTTCTTTTTGTATTCCACCCATTCGTCGCGCAACTCCTTGCCGTGGGCAAACTCGCGTTCGAACTGGTCAAAGTCTTTCTTTTCGATGATATCCCGCAGGTGCTGCCAGCGTTTTTCGAAAGACCGGATGGTCTCCAACGCCGCGTCCTGATTGTTTTCGATGATCTCGCGCCACATGCGCGGCGACGACGAAGCAATCCGCGAAGTATCCCGGAACCCGGTGGCGCAACCGGAGAAACGCAACATCTTTTCTTCTTCGTTCGGGCAATCCAGGACCGCCTGAGCCAATGCCAACGCGACCACATGCAACACATGACTGGTGTGGGCCACCAGAACATCATGATCCCGCGCCACGATTTTGACGGTTCGGACTTTGATGCTCCGCCATAATTCGATCACGGCTTCCAGAGCTTCCGGATCGGAAGAGCCGGTAAAAGTGACGAATGCTTCGGCATTGTCATAAAGTGACGGAAAGGCCGCTTCCGGACCGCTCTTCTCGGTTCCAGCCATAGGGTGACTGCCGATAAAATGCACTCCCCTCGGCTTCAAATGCGTCTCGCCGCATTCCACGATGACCTGTTTGACGCTTCCGATATCCGTCACAATTGCCCCCTGGTGCCAACAGTCGGCATATTTGACAATAAAGTTCATGATTTCCGGTATCGGCAAACACAATATCGTGATATCCGCTTTATTTAAAACATCTTCCACGTTGTCGTCAGTTTCATCAATTACATCGTGTTCAATAGCCCACTGTCTGACTTCCGGACGCCGGGACCAGCCGATTCGCCGGTAATTTCCACCCCGCAAAGTCATGCCCAGCGAAGCTCCCAGCAATCCCAGTCCGATAATTGCCAGATTTTTCTTTTCTTTGACGTTATCCGTCATTATTCACCTCATATGACGATTATTTAGATTTTTAATATAGCATAATTGAAAAAAACCTCAATTTTTTATTGAAAAAGTGTTGAAAAAAAAGCAATCAACGTATATCTTTTTCTCATTTATTATTACAGTGTAAATATTATTTTTTAAAATGAACCTGAGGCTGCCAGAGATGTCTTCTATCTTACAGAAAAAAATGTGCGTGATCGTCCTCCTGTTGGCAATCAATATTATCATTCAGGCCCAAGCTCCCGAAGCTACGGTGGTGGCCAACCCGCCGGAAACCGAATCGGCTGCGGTAACTCCGGCTCAACATAGTATTCTGGTACAACAACTTCAATCTCTTCTAACCCCCTCCCCGATCGCCTTGGAAGAAAAGCAGAAACGCAATCCGGCCAAACCTTATTACCGGATTATTCCCGGACTCGACGGGTATTCCACCCTGGTTTATCGCTTCCGCTATGTCGAAGCTACCAAAGAGATGGTCAACTCCGTCGAAAGCGCGATTTCCAGCCAGGGAATCGTCGAACGCTCCCCCGAGCAAAACGTGATCGTGGTCCATGACCGTACCGACAAAATGGAAGAATTAGCCAATCTGATGATGGCTCTCGATATCGAAGCTCCCCAGATTCTGGTGGAAGCCAAAGTCGTCGAAGTCAATATCGGCGATGGCATGCAACGCAATCTGAATTTTCAAATGAACCGGCACGACACGACTCAAGGCAACCTCGGCACCACCAAAGACCTGGATTCATCCGCCGGCATCGACACCTCCATTCAGGGACAATCCAAAACAGACGGCGGTCTCGCCCTTGACTGGTTTCCCTATGTCGGCGACAATAAAAACTTCCAAGTAACATTGCAGTGGCTGATGCATGGCCAACGCGCCAAGATTCTTTCCGCTCCCAACGTGGTGGTATCACGCAACGCCGTCGCCACCATCACCACCGGTCAGGAGGTTCCGATCCAGGAAAGCTTGTCGAACACCGGCGGGGTCAGCAGCACAACCAAATACAAACAGGTCGGGGTAATTCTGGAAATCAACCCGAAATTCATCAATCAGGACGCGGTAACTCTGACTGTTTCGCCGCAGGTATCCAACATCACCAGCTATACCCGAATCCAGACCGGAACGACCACCTACGAAGTTCCCAGCATGTCAATCCGCAAAATCGACACCACTTTGAATATGACCGACGGCCAGGTAATCATGATGGGGGGGCTTTACTCCGACAAAGAAACTCTGAATGAAGAGCGGGTTCCATTCCTCTCCGACCTGCCTTACCTCGGTGATCTTTTCACCTCCAAGAACCGCAGCAGGGAACTGGTTCAGCTGATATTTTTCCTGCGGATAAACATTCTGACCGCCGCCGCCGACTCCCCGGTCGTTCTCTACGACGTCGGCAAGCAAGCTCAGGAAATACGTGACCTCGGTCAAAGTGTCATGGATTCCAAGGAATTGTTCCCGGCCGATTTGGACGTCAACAAAAGTACGCTCGAACAGGTAAAAGAAGAATTTCTCGAAAAGAAAAATTCCCTCAGATAGGATTTTTCAATTATGAAAGTAAATCGCCGACTCATTGTTAAAATTATTATTCTGCTGGTAATTATCGGTATTGGATACGGTTCCTACGCCGGATATACGCATTATCGCCGCAAGCAAATGACCCAGGATGGCAAAAGCGACAGCAAGGTGCCGGACCGCATTTTCACCCTGAAAAAAGGCGAATTGGTAATCGGTTCGCTCCAGTCCGGCTCGGTCAATGCCCAGAAAAAATACAAACTTTCGCTGCAGGCGTCTTTCAATACCAAACTGATGTGGGTAATCGATGAAAACACCCAGGTAAAGAAGGGCGACGTCCTGGCCAAGTTCGAAACAGAAGACCTGATCGACCGTATCGACGACCTGAAAATGCAAGTGGAAAACCATGAAAAAGAGCTGTCGGTAGCGATTGAAGAAGAGAAAATCCAGCTGAGCACCAACCGCGCCAGCATCAAGGAAGCTCATGACCGGGTCGTCAATGCCGAAAACGATTTGCGAAAATATCGCCGCCTGGAAAAAAGCAAAGAACGCGACAAACTTGAGCTGTCGGTAGAAAACACCAACATCGCTTTGGGCACTGCCGAGGCCGCTTACAAAACGAAAAAAACCGCGGTCAACAGTTCAACCGGCGACCAGACCGAACAGGCCACCAACGCCACAGAACTGAAAAAATTACAAAGCGATATCGATACCCAGCAAAACAATCTGAATAACGCCCAGCGCGATCTGACCCTGTTCAAGCGTTATTCCAACCCCCAGAAAGTTACCACGTTGGAAAACGCCCTGGCACAAGCCCTGCTGAATAATGAGAAAACCAAAATTTCCACCTCTTCGCAGTTGATCCAGAAGCGCCGCCAGATCTCGAACATCCGCCGCAATCTGCGCAATGCCAGTACCCGTCTCGAGCGCCACCAGCAGTATCTTGAGCAAATGCACCTGGAAGCTCCCGTGGATGGCGTGGTGATTTACGGCGACCCGGATTCACGCTGGAGCAACGTTGAAGTCAAGCTCGGCATGGATGTAACCAAAAACCGCATCATGATGACCATTCCGGACATGAACAACCTGGTTGTGGATTTCGACCTGGCCGAACAATTGCGTTCCAAGGTCAATGAAGGCGACCGGGTTATCATCACCCCTGAATCCATCAATACGCTGAAAATTCCAGGGCGGATCCGCAAAATCGATACCCTCCCGGTAAACCAGAGCTTCTGGGACCGGAATTCGCCCAAAATTTACAAAACCGTGGTCGAGCTCTCTCATCAGGACCAACAGCTGGTCAGCGGCATGAGTGTCCAGGTCAACATCGTCACCAAGACGATCCGGGATGCTCTTTTCATTCCGGTGGAAGCGGTTTTCGAAGACAAGGACAAATTTATTGTTTACAAGAAAACCTTCGGCGCGCCTCAGGAAATCGAAGTCAAAATCGGTGAATCCAACGACAATTTCGTCCAGATTACCCAAGGTTTGTTGGAAGGCGATGAAGTTTATTTGTACCGCCCCTATCAGAAAAAAGGACAGGATGAATCCTGAGATGGACCATTCCACCCAAGAAGCAGTAGTCAAACTGGATGATATTCGCAAGACCTATCATCTGGCCGCGCTTGACGTCCCGGTCCTGAAAGGGGTAAACCTGGCGGTCTGGCCCGGCGAATTCGTCGGCATCATGGGGACTTCCGGTTCCGGGAAATCGACTCTGCTCAATATTCTGGGCCTGCTGGACAACCCCAGCTCCGGCAAATATTACCTGGACAATCAGGAAGTCCAGAGCTTTTCCGACAGTGAGCTGGCTATTATCCGCAACCGGAAAATCGGGTTTATTTTCCAGTCGTTCAACCTGTTTCCGCACTTGACCGTGGAGCAGAATATTGAAGTGCCGATGGTATATGGCAACATGCCCCGCCGCGAACGCCGCGAACGGGCCCGCGAGCTCGGCGAAAGAGTCCGGCTCGGCCATCGCCTGAAACACCGTCCCAACGAACTTTCCGGGGGAGAGTGCCAGCGTATCGCCGTAGCCCGCGCTCTCAGCAACCATCCGTCGTTTCTGCTGGCGGACGAACCGACGGGGAACCTCGACGAGAAGACCAGCGATCAAGTCATGGAATTTTTTCATGAATTGAATCAAACCACCAAGATGACGATTGTCATGGTCACCCACAATCCCAATCTGGAAGACACCTTTCACCGGGTGATCCGCCTGCGCGACGGCCAAGTGGTCGACCGGCACGGCAATCCGATTACGGTTGCTCAGAACACTCCTGAACGGGAGGGCGATTCCTGATGCTGGTAAGCGATCTTTTCCGCCTGTCGTTTCACAATCTGCTGCTGCACAAAATGCGTTCGCTGCTGACGTCGCTCGGGGTGATTTTCGGGGTCGGAAGCGTGATCGCCATGCTGGGAATTTCCGAGGGCGCCAAACGCCAGGCCCTAGCCCAGATCGAAGCGATGGGGATTGACAAGATCATCATTTATTCCCAGAAACCGCCCCTCGCCGGAACCAGCGAAGGTTCGTCCAATATCAGCTCCATGGAAATATACGGGCTGAATGCCGCCGATTATAAACACATCCGCCAGATGGATAATGTCACCTCGATCACCATTGTCCGCGATTCCCGGAAAAAAGTCACCAAAGGTCTGCTCCGGGTCGACTCGAAACTGGTCGGAGCCAGCCGGGAATTTCTCGATGAATCGGCGTCTTTCATCGTAAAAGGACGCTGGTTTTCACCTACCGATTTCAAAAACTCGCTGAATGTCTGCGTAATCGGCACCTCCGCCAAAAGACGGCTGTTCAGCCTCGGCGAAACCAATGTCATGGGCCGGGTTCTGAAAGTGGAAAATCAGTATTTCAAGATCATCGGCCAGATCGAAAACAATCTGGGAACTCAGTATCCCGGCGTCGGCAGCCCAAATGACCTGATCATCATTCCGTCGACCACTTCGGATATCCTCTACTCGAACTATGCCACGATCATGGAAGGCGGACGTAATCGCATCCAGATCATCGACTTCGACGTTTTTATCGTCAAAGTTCTCGACACCATGCATATCGACGATACTTCCAAGCGAATCGCCGCCTACCTCGGCAAAACCCATAAAATCAAAGACTGGGGAAGTATCGTTCCCTACGACCTCTTGCTCCAGCAGGAACAGACCCAGAATATCTTTACCATCGTCATGGCCTCCATCGCCGGAATCTCGCTGATCGTCGGCGGTATCGGCATTATGAACATCATGCTGGCGAGCGTTTTCGAACGCCGCAAGGAAATCGGTACCCGCCGCGCCCTCGGCGCTTTGAAAGGCGACATTCTCGGCCAGTTTCTGATCGAGACGGTGTTTCTCACTACCCTCGGCGGCCTGATGGGGATTGCGCTAGGTCTGGGGATTTCCTCGGCCATCACCTATTACACCGGCATGCCGACTCACTGCAGTATGTGGAGTATCCTGCTGTCGCTGTTGATCTCCTCGTTTGTCGGTATCGTCTTCGGTACCTACCCCGCCTGGAAAGCCGCCAACCAGAACGTCATCGAAGTCCTGCGCTCCGAGTAAGCTTCACTTCGAGATTAATTGAACAAATCTGTCACAAAAAAAATCCGACAAATCCGACTTGTCGGAAAGGTCGGACAGGATTCGCAAGAGACTATCGGGGAATCTGAAAGGTGGTTTCGGCGGATTTGCCGGAGATGAAATCGGTTGCTTTGATCCGCCATTGACCGGCCGGATCGTTCAGGGCGGTTCTGAAGTTGACGGTCGCGTTTCCGTCCTGACCATATACCGTTTTGGAGTACAGGCGGACATATTGGCCGGAAGCGTCGAACACTTCCACTTTGAAGGGGTGGCCGCAAACTCCGTCGCCTTTCTTCACGATTGACACAGTGAATTCCGCTTTTTCACCCGGCTTGACCGTTTGCGATCCGGTGAGCTTGATATTTTCAATCTCATAAGGTAAGGCGGCGTAAAACGCGGCTTCGGAGTTGGCCAGTTTGGCCTGGAAACGTTGGCATTTACCGAGAGCCGATTTTTTGCGCAGATCATAGACGAAAGCGGGACGCGTCAGTTCCACATCAATCGTTGAATCACTGCCCGGAGCGTCGAATTCCCGAACCATCCCGATAAAACGTCCTTCATCATAGACAAAGGTCCGGGTATAGGTCAAGTCACCCTCCGGGAAACTCACGTCTCCGGCGGTGCGAAACGGCTTGAAAATCTGCCCAATCAAATGACGATAAGCATTGGCTCCGGCGTTTTTGCCGGCCATCAGCCGCAGGTTCAGGTATTGCGGCCAGTGATGATTCATAAAGACCGCTTTCCCCTGCCCGACTTTATTCACAAAAATCGCGCTGTCAGCCAGTTGAGGATTTGGCCCGGTAACTTTGCCGGCGGCCGCCAGAATCTTCGCGTCACCGATGGCAAATTCGCTGTTGACGCTTCCGTCCTGATCCGGCTGCGGCAATCCGAAAACATCATCAAGCATTCCTTTTGCCAGCAAGGTACAGTGTTCATTCATAATCCCGGCATGGCGATCTCCGACCAACAGCCCGCCGTTCTGGACGAAACGGCGGATCGCATCCGCTTCTTTGCCGGACATGGCGAACGAATGCGGCAGGATCAGGATTTTCGCTTTATTGCGCTCGAGCTCGCCGTTTTCGATTTCTTCGTAGGCGACAAACCGGTAATGGATATTCATGTCATCAAGCAATTTACACCACAAGGCACGGGCGGCGAGAAAATCCGCATAGCGGTTTTCAATGACCGCGGCATGAACCGAATGCTGAGAATAATGAATCAACACCTCCGGCGTATCATCCAGATTTTTCAGCAAAGCGGCTCCGCCCTCGCGAAGATCGTGAATGTCGCGCAGCAAGTCCCGGACCTGGCGCGGCAGGGTATAATCCGGATAGAGCAGATTGTTGTCGGTATAATACGATATGCCGTAGTTTTTGAAACGGAACGCATCGAACCATACCCGGCAGGTCACCCGTTTGCCCTCGTTGCCGTACCCATACCACGGTTTGATCAGCGGACGCCCGAAGGAGCGGATAATCTCGGCCAGGTTGTCGGTATCGTAGGCCGCCGGCATATCAATGCTTTTGCTGATCAGCCACATATCCATGCCGGTGTAGCCGTTCGGCGGCTGGGTTCCGGACATATCCAGCGGCAAATCCTGCCCATTTTCCTTCATCACATCCTTAACCGTCTGAATCGCCCCGCAAAAGGTCAATTCCATGAAGCGCCGGTGATCCGCCCAGGCGGCGTAGCAACGGCTCGAAGCGGCGCGTTCCTTGATCTCCAAAGTGGTATCCGGAGTCACTTCATCCCAGTTGACAAACTTTGTTCCCCACTCATTGTTCAAGGCGCTCAAGTCCCCATAATTCTTTTTCAACCATTCCCGGAATGCTTTGAGGGTGGGTTCGGCAAAACAGAAATCAAATGAAATACCCCATTTGGTCAGTGAGTTTTCGTCGCCTACGTCGTAGCTCACCGGTGAATACTTGGACAACCGCTCAAGTCTTTCTTTGATATCCTTGCGGTATTTCGTCAGAAATTCCGGGTCATTGAGGCAGGGTTTCCGCTGAAGATAACGCTTATCCTTGGTCTTTGCATAAGGCTCCGCAAATTCTTCATTGAATTTCCAGAGATGGTGCGACACCAGCGGGAAATCACACGGAAAGCCGTAGCGCAAATGCTCTTTGAAAGTCGCGTCGCTGCTGGATATCCAATAACGGAGTTCATTGGCGCCGGCCTCACGGTAGCCGGCAAATTCATATGGATTGAGGTAACGGCGTACATTGTAGCGATACCGCCCCATCCCTACCGCAAACGGCAGGGAATCCGCCTCAGGACGGCGCGGCGTCAAAACTTCGTCCTGCTTCAAATCGATCAATTTTTCGCCTTCATAAAGTTTGGCTGTGACAAAAAGTTTTCCGGTTGCGGGTTCCATCACTTTCAGGGCAAAATCGACCTCGCCGCCGGCCGCTTTCTCCATCCGGTCAATTACCCGGTCAAAACCATCGGAAAGTTCCATCACCACCCGATGATTGGTCATGCCGGAGCAGCGGACGGAACCACGAATCTCTTCGCCCGGCTTGACGACGTCTCTTTCAAGTTTCAAGGCGGTCAGCGAGGTAGTTTTCGGGACGGCAACCTCTACCGAGCCCCAATCCCAAACGCCTTTCGGCCCGGAAACGATGACGTCACAAATATTATCGCCGGGTAAAACTTCCCCGGGCAGCGGAATCGCAAACGGCGGATTGCCGGTCAATTTCACATCCTTTTCCATGCGGTATCCCAGCACCGGATTTGACAGAATGACATGCGCGGAAGCTCCGGACCAATCTTCGCTTCCTTTTATATGAAAGGAAATCCCCTGCGGGTCGATCTTCAAATTTTCGAGCGCGACCGGCGAATCTTTTTTCGCAGCCCAGAGCAATGACCTCCCCAGCAAAGACAATGAATAATCCTGATAACGATGCGGCGGTTCCGGCGTGCCGTACGGAATAATCGGCGTCAATCCTTCCTCCGCATAGTAGTTCAGAATCACGCTACGATACCGGTCATTTTCCCCGGCGGCCACAATCGGAGCCTTGGCGGGACGGATTTGGTGCGGCACCAATTCCAGCGGTAGGTTGCGGGTGATATAGGTCTGATCGGTTTCTTTGCCGACTGCAATCTCCTTCGGCAATTCGGACGGCTGAATCAGGATCAAACCGCTCCCTTTATTCAATTGTTCAAGAATGGCAGTCGTATTGGCGGGTTCAAAATGCTTCCAGAGCCTACCGCTGACGACAATCACGTCAAAACGGGTTTTCAACTCCTCCTTCAAGCTCAAATTGGCATCGGCAATCGAAAACGCACCGTAGCGGTCACACATGGACCAGGCGCAGACATTGGGATTTAATGAAATCCGGATTGTCCGGTATTCGAGGTCCATACGCTGGGCCAACTCGACAATTTCCCGCGCATTGCGAATGTCGCCAATGATCAGCGCCCGAGGCTTGCCGCCGCTGTACGGCTTGGCCCATTTGGTATGAGGCGTCACGACTTCGGTGGAAAGCTCAAGCGAAAACGGGACGATTTCCGCCGGCTTCGCCTTGGCCTGTTTCGGCTTGACGAGATAATCGCTGCCGAAATGATGCTCTGTTTCGAATACCATATTATCGCCGCTGAACAGCGAATATTGAATCGAATTGAGTTTTGCCGGATCCACGGTAAGCGGCATTGAAATCTTCAACTCCGGTTGAAACTGTAAGTGTTTGGTTTCGGTGGTTTTCGAGCCGTCTTTGTGCAACATTACCACTTGGCATTTCAACATATAAGAACGCGCGGAAACAAAATCGATTTGAAGTCTTTCCCCTTCCTGAACCACGGCGGATGCAATGCCGTTCTCGGCATTTTCGATGTTTTTCAGCCCGGAAACCGGATAAAATACCAGTTGCGTGGCAAAAGTTTTACCGGCAGCGATCTTGATCGGAGCAAACAGCCATTCGGCGGTAGTATTGTCCTGGCCGCCCAGCCAGAAATACATCGAAGCCAGCCGGGAATAATCGAATTCGCAAACCATTCCAGCCCCCTTGCCGTCACCACTTCCGACCCAGCCGGCCACAACATCATTCAGATGAGTATCGCCGCCTTGATTCACATAGTTTTTGGTCCCTTTGGAGGTAGGAAGCCAATAACGCTGTTCAGGCGATTTCTGCAGATTCCAGCCATTGCGAAAATACGGCTCCAAAAACAAATCCGCCATCGACTCGGCCCGGTTCAGATACTGATAGTTCACCTCCACCGCGCTCGAATATTTGGTCAGCCGGATCGTTTTACTCAAATCGAGAAACTGATATCCATCGGGAGCCGACACCATCAACTGAAGTTCGACTTCGTTCGGTGAATTTTTCAATATTTCCGCTGTATAAATCCGGTTGTAGCAATTGCCTTGAATCTTAAAACGGTCGGTGAACATCCGGGAATTCGGGTGTTTTTCCCCGGTGTATTGACGGCCGTTGCTTTTGACCGTGAAACTCTGGCAGGTGCCGCCGCGGGCGGGCTCGAAAACCAGGCGGACAAAATCGTTTTCCAGAATAATCTCCCCCCCATTCTCCTGAATGGAACAACCGGTCAGATTCATACTGTTACTCTCCCGGGTTGACTGCAAGAAAAAATCATCGAACCAGACCTTTCCCTGGCTGCGGAGCCGACAGTAAAAGGTAACCTCTTTAATCGCCCGTGGCGGAGTATAGGTATCCTCGATGGATTCCCAGTCATGCGTACCGGAGGAAAATTTCTTTTGCGCCGAAATCCATTTGACCGAATCGTCCTGAAACCGCACCTGGAGTTCGATGCCGTAAAGACTGTGCGACGGCGCGGCGTCAGCGAGCAAGCCTTCCGCTTTGCTGGAGCAGCCGTAGACAAACGCCGCCGGCTCCTTCTGGTCCAACACGATCTTCTGACTGGCAATCGCCTGCCCTTTCATATTCGCCTCGGGACGGTCCAGCCGCAGACTTTTGCCGGCCCCTCCCCGCGATACAGCTTCATCGATCTGCCCGCCGTGGATGTTCCAGCCCTCCTTTCCCTGTTCAAAAGAGGGGTTGATCATCCGGTTGTCGGTTTCGGCCGCCATCAGGCCCGCCGTGATAAAAGCTAAACACCATGCAAGATATTTCATCAGTTCGATCCTTTCTGCGTTTTATGGTATATCAATGTGATCGGCAAACATTTCCAGCTTGTCATAAGTCCGGTAAGCCCAATTATTGGTAGCGGTCCCATAGTTCAACAGATTCGGGACCTCGTAATAATCCCAAGCCGCAACATGCCCATCGACAAATGCAATATTATCCTTTCGGTTATGCCGGAAGGGCAATCTACCCGCATCAAATTTGCCACTGCCATATTGACGTTGATCGGCGATCACGAGACCCGAGTACGGCTTGCCGATCTCAAAAGACATTCCACGCACAGACGGCTTTTTGATCGCCGCAAACTTCAACGGCGTTCCGCTGGCAGCAATATAAAAACCGTTGCCGCCATAACTGAAATTCGGCATCACGCCAGGATTGGTGACGTCACTGGCGGCCTCCCCGTCTTTCCATGAACGCCGCCCCTCCGGACAGTAAATAACCTTGGGATTTTTATACTTATCTTTGTTGTTCAGATATTCACCATATCCGCCATCGATGCTCGCAGTCGGCAGGTAATTGCTGACATTAACCCCATAACAACCCCATCCCTGATAATCATCGACATAGCTCTGGATCGAAAAAATGTGCTGTTTCTGGTTATTCAGACATTGGGAAGCCCTGGCTGTTTTCCTGGCCTTGTTCAATGCCGGCAACAGCATAGCCGCAAGTATCGCTATAATAGCAATAACTACCAACAATTCAATAAGTGTAAAATTTATCTCCTTTTTCATTCTGCTCACTCCTTGGGTTTGAAACTTGATTCACGTACCACTAATTCCGTATCGATCATATGACTTTGAACCGGATATTCACCGGCGATCTGCTTCATCAGCAACTCGAACATCAGCTTTCCGACCAGTTCCGGCTTCTGGTCGATCGTCGAGATAGAAGGAAAATAAAAGGCGGTAAAATCCTCATTGTCGTGCCCAATTAGCGCCACATCATCTGGAATACGGATTCCGCGCTGCAGCAGCGTCCGGGCCAAGCATGCCGCGTGAGTATCGTTGGGAGCAATTACCGCGTCGAGCTTTTTCGCCTGCAATTCCTCGACATAATCATCCAGGC
>JAVBRM010000250.1:0-2830 GCA_031548025.1 Victivallaceae bacterium
TGAATCAGGAAGAAATGGAAAGATCCGATCAGGAACTGATAGACGGCTTTCTGGCCGGGGACGACCAGGACTTCGGGTTGCTTTACAACCGCTATAAGAATCAGTTGTACGGTTATCTGATGAAAATGCTGCCGGAATCCCATGCGGAGGCCGATGATATTTTCCAGAAGACCTGGATCAAGGTGATGCAGAAATTGCCGGGATACCGTCCTTCGGACCGGTTTCAGGCCTGGCTGTTTCGGATCGCCCATAACTTGGCGATTGATTATTTCCGCAGCCGCAAGCGCCGTTCCGAGCATCTGGAGATCGACGGTCTCGAGGAGTTCAGGATGCCGCTGGGCAAGGAAAAGCCGGAAGGCGATATGGTCCGCCGCGAAATCGCGCAGGCCCTGGACCGGGCGATGGACCAGTTGGCGCCGGAACAGCGTGAAGTTTTCATGCTGCGGCAGGAAGAGATCAGTTTCAAGGAGATCGCCAGGATTCAGGATTGTTCCATCAACACGGTGCTGGCGAGAATGCAGTACGCGGTTAAGAAATTAAGAGAACTGTTATCCGATATTAAATAAGGTTTGGAAATCATGAAAAACGAAAAGTGTCAAAACAAATCCGGGGATTTCCTGAATTGTGAATGCGCTTCCTGCCGGGAGCTCCGCAATTCATGGGATGAACTCAGCAAGATTCCGCGGATTTATCCGGAAGTGCCCGCCGCTCTGGACCAGGCGGTTTTGTCACAGGCCGGTAAAGTCCGCCGCAAAGCTCAACATTGGTTCCTGGTTCGCCATGTGGCACGGTATGTCGCGCTGGCGGCTGTGGTTTGCCTGGGCTTTCTCTTTCCTTTTGTCTACGATACGGGAAGTGTCAATCACAATTCTCTGACTACGCCGCGGACAGCGGCGCATTGGGATTGGCAACCGACGGCGACCGCGCTGCAGGAGTTGCGGCTCGACATTGAAAGTAATTCCTACCAAGCCAAAACCGCCGTCAGTTCCACGGGCGAATTGAGCTTGGATAACGTGCTTGACAGTTTAAATTATTATGAGGTGATCTTATGAGAAAATTATTGTTGCTGACAGCCGTGCTGTTGTTTGGCTGTGCCTTGATGGCCGGCGACGAACCGCCGCCGCCTTCGTCATCGCCGCACTCCTCCCAGGGACAGGGTGGTGGGCGCGGCGACAAATCCCGCCGTCAACCCCGCGAGTTTTTCGCTTGGATGGACCCCAAGGTCCGCTCCGAACTGCGCGAACTCCAGCGTACCGACCCGGAGGAATTTGAGAAAAAGATGGCCAAGCTGGTCAAACAGTACAATGCCGAAAAGACCGCCCGCGACAGCAAGCTTAACGAACTGGTCAAAACTTACCAGACCAGTTCCGACAAAGCCGACAAAGACAAAGCATATGCGGAAATCCGGAAAATGACCGAAGAAGAATTCGAGCGCAACCTCAAAGAACAGAAGCGTCAACTCGAATTTCTGGAAAACCGCCTCAAAGCTGAACGCGAACGCTATGAAACCCGCAGCAAAAACGCCCAGGCGATTATTCAAGCCAGGCTGGATGAATTGACACAACCCTCGGAACTTCGTTGGTAAGGAGATAAAAGATCAATGATTTACGACAACATCAACAATTGGCCCACTTATGCCGCAGGCAATAAACGGGTTTGGAAAAAAGTATTCAGTTTCATCGCCGGCTTCGACGCCGCCAAAGAACAGGACGGTCGCCATGTGATCGACGGTGACCTGCTGTACGCCAACGTCCAGAGCTACAACAGCAAAGCGCTTCATGACGCCATGGTGGAAGTCCACCATGAATACATTGACGTGCAGGTTGTGGTCAGCGGGCAGGAGACGATTTTCTACAACCCGATCGCCGGCCTGAAAAAAGATGGCAAGTTCAACAAAGAAAAAGACTACGGTCTTTATGAACGCAACATGAAGACCGCGGTTCCGTTGCCGATGGTTCCCGGAAATTTTGCCATATTCTTCCCCGAAGAAGGCCACATGCCCGGAGTGAACGCCGCCGAATCCAGCGAGCCGGTCCGCAAAATCGTGGTCAAAATCCACAAAAGTCTTATAAAATAAGCGAATAAACAATTCAACCCCTGCCGTGGCTCACTACCATTGCAGGGGTCTTTTTTTGTTTATAAGCCACCGAAGAGATCTTCTGCCGGGTTGGGCGGGATAAATTCTTTGAATTTATTGACCAGTTCGTCGAGTTTGTCCAGATAGTACGGGATATTCTCGTCGCGCTCTTTGGGGGCGTCGGCAATCAGGCGGCTGTTTTCCACCACCGATACTTTTTTCTTGTTGCCGATGACGTAAAACGACACCTGATCGCCTGCCCGGTAATCGCGGCCGGAAGCAATCGCCAGTTCGTAAGCGGCGGAGCGGCGGCCGGTACCGGAGCTTAATTTGCGCTTGTATACGTCCAGTGAATCGCCAAGGTTCTCGCCTTTGGCGAATTTTTCCAGCGGCCATTCCCGTTTTTCGATGGCGGAGCGGTATCTGTTGATCAATTCATCGATCAAGTGGCCTTTTTCATGCAGCAGCAACGAAACGACCTCATGGATGAAATCCCGCTGAAACGGTTCCAGGCCGCGGGATTTGAGTGCGGCGCCCACCAGGGTTACTTCGCCGTGATGGGTCAGCAGGGCGTAATTTTTGCTTTTGTAGCCGAACATCGCCGGGTAGGTGGCGTCCAGCTCCACCTCGATACCGTCCGGCAGGACGCTCTGGATCTGGTTTTTGAAATCGCCGGTCTGCTCGACTCCCGCCGGGGGCTGGAAGTAGATGCCGTCGGTATCCATTTCGATGACATTGGCGTTGGATTTCTGC
>JAVBRM010000069.1:0-15113 GCA_031548025.1 Victivallaceae bacterium
GGAGTGCCTTTCAGGAAAAATTCTTCGTAAGGCGCGGCAATCCGGATGCTTTCGGCGATGTACTGGAGGTTGATCGGATTGAAGAAGCCGGAGGCGTTCCAGAATAGAATCGTATCGGCGCGCTCCATCAGGCATTCCCAAATCTGGTATTTGTACATGGGTTTTTCCGCCGGGAACACTTGGCCGAATCCGGTGTGTTCCGCCAGCAGGGTCGGCACGGTTATGGGGCGCCCAACCTCGTTGTTGTGCTTGGCGATGATATCGCCGACCTGGGCCGAATCCCGGATTCCCTGATAGGTATAGATCATCGGGCTGATCCGGTCGGTATAGCGGAGGAGCTTGCGGTAATCCCAGAAGCTGTTTCGCCGCAGTTCATCGGGGGTGCGGTCTTTGGTGATCTGCGGAATCAGCCGGGCGCGGGGATTGTGACGGCGAGCCGCTTCCAGATAAAGGGCGTAGTGGCGGCTCATCATTTCGCATTTGAAATCAACCCATTGCGCGTATTCTTTCGGGTAGTTCTTCTGGTTTTTTACCATTTCCATAACCGTGACCGCCAGGGGAGGGAGGTTGTTTTCCTGGCGGTATTTGGCGAATTCCGCCAGGACCTCGGGACGGTAGTCGATCCGGTCGCCCGCGACATTGGTATTTTCGTCGTCGATGACGATGTTGTCAACATAGCGGGCCATTTCGGCAATTTTATCCAGGTCCGCCCGTACCCACGGGGAATCGGGACGCACCAGCAGCGTCGGTTTGTGGTCCGGGGTGCCGTCGAGCCTTACGGCGCGTTCATCCGCGGGGGGAGCGCTCAGGCGCGGCGAGTATTCGCCGTAAATCGTGATATCGTATTCGGCGGCCCGTTCCGAGAAAATTTTCCAGAGTTCGGGGTATTGGCCGGGGTAGAGGTGCCAGGGATTCAGGAGGTTGACGCCGGCCCGGCGGCAGGTGTCGAGCAGCTCCGGGCAATCGGTGTAATAACCGCGAAAATTCTGTCCTCCGGGTCCGATCCGGATCGTTTTGAAAGCGGTGGTCTCGGGGATGGAAACGACTTGGAGAGGGAGTTTTTCCCAAGGCTGGCTGCCGCCGACCATTTCAAAGGAATATTCCAGGGCTGCCGGTTCCTTGAGAGAGGCTTCCGCCTGCAGGAACAAGGTTACGCTCAGGGAGATATAGGTCAAATCGATTTGGCAGAGTTGGGTGCCGTCGGCTTCCGGAGTGGTTTGAAAGCGGAGGAATTCCGGAATCACGGGGCGGGATTTCCAGTTGGTCCCCGCCCAATGGCTGGTGACTTGACGGAGCTTGAGCCCGGCGGGCAGCCGTACCCGGAAAGTTCCGGGCTTGATGACCGGCTGGTTTTCGGGAGTGACGAAAAGGAAGGTCATCGGTGAAACACAGTCGGGGCTGACGCTGTTGGTCCGGTAATCGGGGTTGATCATGACCGGCAGTTTCAGGTCGGCAAAGAGTTTGGGATCGCTTTGATCGCGTCCCTCGAAGCGGACCGGCACGTAAGACGAATCGTCGGTGAAAAGCAGCGCGTCGACAAACATGCGCCCGGGGCTTTCCAGCACCAGTTCAGTCGCGCCACCGGTGGAACTGAAGGTACCGAGCCGCTGCCAGTAATACTCGCCGACGCTCTTGCCGTTAACGGTATTTTCCCGGCTTTCCGTTTTAAAAGAATAGATGGCTTTGCGGTTCAGCGATACATTGACTTGAGGGTGGTCCTGATAGCCGTACATGCGTCCCCAGATGAAATATTTCCGTTCAACCGGGAGCAGTGATTGCTGGTCGATTTCCGACTCGATTTTGAAACGGTAAGTCAGTTTACCGCTGTTCAGGTAGTAGCCGCCTTTGCCGGAAAAATAATCCGGGATGTCGCGGCCATGCTCCGACAGGCTGCCGCCGGTCATGCAAGTCTCAGCTTCTTTCCAGATTATTTGGGCATTTTTGCCGATAACCCCCTGTTCGCCGGAGGCGGCGGTCACTTTCAGGTCGGTGAATTCGACGGTACCTTTGGCCTTGTGCAACTGATAAAAAGCGAAGAACTCTTCCGATTGCACGTTCAGCAACAGTTTCCGGGAAAAGGGTTTCCAGGTATCGGAGGGTTCCAGATTCAGCCCGATGGAACGGCGGACCGCGCGTTCGCCCTTGTCATTGAAATTGACATTGACGCGGATGAAGCCGTCTTTGGCGACTTCCAGATTGGCGGTACGATAGCGCCCGGTGGCTTCCACCACGGTTCCAACTGGCAGGACATGTTTGACGCGTTTGCCGATGTAGCCCGAACCGGTTTGTTCGCTTGCGATGCGGGCGATTTTTTCCGGCTGCAAGGTCACTTCAACGGCGCCTTTGTAGTTGAAAGTGGCCCAGTCGGCTGGAAACGAAGAACCTTTTTCCGGCCAGGTGTTGCTATTCAGCAGTTCCGTTTCCGCCGCGAAAGCTGCGAATCCAGCCAGCAAGAGAGACATAATGAGTTTTCTCATGATTTTTTCCCGATGAAGATGTTGATTATTTTATGGCCAGGGATTGGAGTCCACAGTCCAGTGGTTTGCTTTTGAGTTACGATCTCCCAGTACACTGGCGCTATACAATCCTTTGATGCCGGGTTCTCCGATTTTTGCCGAGCTGACTGCCGGCATGACATGACCATCCACTTTGACGACCTGACAAGTTTTTTCATGAATCGGCTTCACGCAATTATAACCTGCGTTGTAGAGTGGATATACGAATCGCTGACGTTGAAATTCGTTTCCGGCTGTGAAACGATCCGAAGAAACAGATTCGGCAGCCAGCAGGGTGAATGAAGGGGTTTTGACAGAGGATATCTTGGCCGGGAGCTTGTTGACGCTCCAGTCGGTACGCGCCAGAAAAAACGCGTTGTAACCGTAACAGGGTAAGTCCCAGAAATTAGCGGTTACTCCCTCCGTATATCTCTTGGCCTGTTTCCATTGACCGTTAACGCTTACGCCGGATATGATCCGGTCCGGACGGCCTGAACAGACGAAAACGCCGCCGCTGATGTCATAGCGTTTGACCAGAATCGAAGTCCAGCGGGGATATTCACCGGTGGATGGCGCGGCATTGTGCGGAATGAAATAACCGTCATTTTCGTCGATATAGAATTGGAACCCTGTGCCGATCTGTTTTAAATTGCTCTGGCACAGCGAGCTGCGCGCCTTTTCCCGGGCCTTGCTCAGCGCGGGCAACAGCATGGCGGCGAGGATTGCGATGATCGCGATCACCACGAGGAGTTCAATGAGGGTGAAATACTTGTACTTATGAATAAACATGCCGTACCTCTTTTTGAGTATTGACGGTTTGATAATGCAAAGGAGAACTTTCCCGGATAACGATTTGTGACTTGATGAAGTGATACTGCGGCCGCAGTTCGGGACGCTGCGGATTGAACCATTGCTCGGCCCTGCGCAATAATATCAGGCTCTGACGGGCCAAGTCATCAAAATCAGCCTCTACCGAAGTCAGTGAAGGGGTCATGAAATTACAGTTCAGCCCGGAAATAAAACCGACTACCGCCATGTCTTCCGGAACGCGCAAGCCCATGTCGCGCAGAATATTGCAGGTCGGCATGGCGTAGAAATCGGAATGGCACATGATCGCGGTCGGCGGCGAAACAGAGGCCAGCAGCGGCTTTAATTCCTGGCGGAGTTTTTCGGCAAAATCGACTTCGCCGTATTTCAGGCGAATAATCAGGCGCGGATCGTCCACCAGGCCGTGGCGGCGGAGGAGCTCGCTGTATTCGGCCGGGGTGTATTCGCGGATGTCATCGCCGGGTGTGGTCAGGGTAATGATTTTTCTATGACCGGCCGCTTGTAAATGGACCAAACCGGTACGCCAGCCCTGGCGGATATCCAACCCGATGGCGGGCCAGCCGGTCAACTGATAGTCCGACATGGTGCCGAATACCAGTAGGATCGGAAGTTCCAGGCCTTTCAACAGTTCCAGAATCGGTTCGTTTCCGTTGAAATGATTTGCCAGCAGGAAGATGCCGGAAATATTCATATTCCGAATCGTTTCCCGGACGTTTTTCGGGGAGAGCCAACAGAATTGGACCAGATCGCAAAGCTGGAGTTCAACTCTCATGCCGTCCGCCTGTTTCTGCAGAAACGGAATCAGAGTATTTGAGGAAAGAGTGGTCGGACCATTCAATTCGGCCAATACCAGGAAACGGTATGGGCGGCTGTTGCGCGGACAAACCCGGCTGCCGCTGCCGTTGGAACGCTCCAACAGGCCGTCCTCCACCAGCTTGCCGGTGGCACGGCGCAAGGTTTCCCGGGCTACGCCGTAATGCTTCGACAGCTTGACCTCGGAGAGCAGTTCACCCTCCTTGAGTTCGCCGTTGTCGATGCGGCCCCGCAAATCCTGATAGACATGGTTGTATTTATTCTCTGCCATGATAACCTTTTGGTTTATGATAGCATTATACAAGCTGTCTAGGCAAATTGTCAAGAGTAATTCAGAAAAAAACTGAAAATATATCTCCGGCTAGTAATGGGCCAGCGAAAATCAAGGGTGGGGCTGCCTGTCCCCAGGCAGCCCCACCCTGGTTTTCTAACTTTACTGGCCGATTTCCTCCGGCTACTTGGTGGGAATGGTGATACTTTGCTGTTGGCCGCTTAGAACGTCCGTTACCAGCAATGTCCAGTTTCCAGGCGCACTGTTCAACGGCAGAGTGAACTCGTATTTTCCCTGATTACCGTTGCCGAATACCACTTCGGAATAAGCGGGATTGATTGTTCCGTCCGGTCTTTTCAGTTCAACCTGGAAGATATGGTCCGCCCATTTTTCCGTTGCGGCCTGAAGCCGTATGGAAGCTGTATAACTGCGGTCATCTCTGATTAATTGAATTTCCGGTTTTCCGGGTTGATATGGGGACAATGCCAGCACGGTTTGGCTGAATGGACCGAATTCGTGTTTCAATTCCCGGCCGAAACCAAGATACTTGCCGTTAACCACATCATATGCATGGTATGGACGGTCGAATTTCAAAGCTCGCTGACGGATTGCGGCGTCCAGGTTTCGGGTTTGAGCAATGTCACGGATAATGCCGGTAATCAGGATTGGCCCATTATGCCGGGTGACGATCGTGGTGGAAGGCAGATCCTCGGCGGTAACCGGCGGAATGATGCCGGTCCGGTCAAGGAGAGTCTGGAAAAACCGAAGTATGATTTCCAGATTCTGCGAATTGACAGCATTGTAGCGCATGCCGCTCCAGTTGCTGACGGTTTGCGGCAGAGAACATCCGAAATAACAAGCCAACCCTTTGCCGTAGCGGTTGACAGCCATCACTGGATAATTCCGACCCTGGAAATTTACCTGCGCCAGAATCTTGGCGGTGGTGGGCTGCAAGTTGTTTTCAAACGCTTTAAGCGGGAATTTCAGGCCATTCAGGGTCAGATTTTCGATATTGGTACTCGTTCCCGATAGTTCGGAGTAGATCGGGGTCAGACCATGCTGATTTTTAAGTTTTGTGAGTAGATCGGGGTCAGGCCATTTTTCATGGGGCAAAAAATGTCTGTAATGGCTATAAAATCGCATAATAAGCAATTATTTATGCTCAAAACAAGGAAATTATTATGGTCAGACCCCGATATATGAGACCCCGATATATGCAGCAGACCCCGATATATGCAGACCCCGATATATGGCTGGCGGATTACGATTTCAGCCTGCAATAATGAGGCCATCAAATGACGAAAACGACAAAAAGGACAGTTGTAATTTTTGTCTTTCTTAGATTTTTTGTGCGTTGCGCAGAAAAATATCTTCAACCAGCTTTGTGTCGGCCTCTTCCGGCAGGTTTAGACTTTCGACCCCTTGCTTGATGGCGTCGATGGTGTGGTAGGTGTTATAGGTCAGGTGCGTATGCCCATATGATGATTTTTCCGACCATGTATAGCGGTCGCGAGTCCGGAACACCGCGCCGCCGGTTGATGTATATTCTTCCACTCCGGTGATCAAGCCGTATGGCAAATCCGCTCCGAAAATCAGTTTGCCGCGCAACCGTTCTTCCTGCAGAACCATCCGGTATATTTCCGCTTCGCTCGAGGAGCTGGTTTCCAGGTACAGTTGCGGATAAAACGCCAGTCCGCTTTCGAAAAATGCCGTGAAATCGGCAACGCACAAATGACGTCCCATATGCGCCAGAATCAGACGGATTTCCGGATAGCCGTCCAGGATTCGTTTCAAGTCCTCGCGCAGTTTCGCATCGCCGATTCCGCGGCCGGTGGTATGAAGCATGACGGCGAGTTTTTTCCGGTCGGCAAATTTCAACATGGCTTCCGGCAGGACCTCCATCAGAGTACAGTCAAAATTACTTTTGCCCGTCAAGTCGTAATAGGGCTTGATGCCGAAATAAGGAGTACCGTTTTCTTCCGCTTCGCCGAACATTGCTTCATTTGCCGCTTGGTCGGCGGGATTGCTCCATAGAAATCCTTTGAACGCGGGGTGACTCCGGAGGCATTGCTGTACGTAACGGTTGCTGTTCTTCCAGTCAACCTCCCGCAACGGCAACGGAAACACAAAGCCGCCTTCGACTGTTTTACCTGAAAAGAGGTGTTGATGGTAATAATCCAGCTCCTCCAGATTCAATGATGAAAAAGTACAAAGCGGGATTTTTTGGCGTTGTGGAGAAAATTCCCGCAGAATGTCGCTCTTTCTGCCGATGTGAATATGGGCATCGAACAATTTTTGCGGCAAAAAATCGCGTAATTTCCGGCGATAAAGGCCGACATGATCGGTATAATACGAATTCATTTTCTCAAAATTTCCGTCATCCCCTGTTTTAGCGTCTGAACAAATGTCGTAATTTCTTCTTGCGTTACAATCAGCGACGGCGCCAATACCACGATGTTTCCGTTATTCCGTAAAATGATGCCTTGTTCATAACACCAGTCGCGCAATTTTTTCCCCAGGTCCGGCAGGGTGGAATCGAAATAAAAAGCCTGCAATAATCCGAGTCCGCTGATTTCGACAATTTCCGGAAATTCCCGGGCCAGTCCGCATAACATCGCATTGAGCAATTCACCCTGCTTCCGGGCGTTTTCCAACAGATTTTCCGATTCAATGATGTCGATATTGGCCAACGTTGCCGCACAGGCGACGGTATGGCCTCCATAAGTGCTGCCGCTGCGGAATTCGCTGCCTTCGCCCTGACGGAAAACCGAGGCGATTTTTTGTGTCGTCACCGTCGCCCCCAGCGGAATGAATCCGCCGGTAAAGCCTTTGCCGATGGTCATAATATCGGGGTAGATCTCTTCGTGCTCACAAAAGAACCATTTCCCGGTTTTGCCGAAACCGCTTTGGACTTCGTCGAAAATCAGGACGATTCCGTAACGGTCGCATATCTCGCGCACTCCGGCCAGATATCCGGCGGGGGGCAGGGGATAGCCGCTGTTGGAGCCCGGCAGCGGGTCCATGATCATTCCGGCAATCAGGTCGACTCCTTCGAAACGGATTGTGCTTTCCAATTCCGCGAGCAACCGGGCGCAGTAGGCGTCTTCGGTCATGTAAGCCGGCACGTCGCGTTTTCTGGCCGCCGAAACGGCGACGCAGCCGGGCAGCAAAGGCTCAAAATATTCGCGGAACCATGGAAGACCGGTCACGGAACTTCCCCCCAGGGTGGTGGCATGGTAGGAATCCTTGCGGTAAATGAATTTATAGCGTTGTTTTTCGCCGACCTGGCGCTGATACTGACGAGCCATTTTTAGGGCGGTTTCATTGGCTTCCGAGCCGGAATTGACGAAAAATGATACCTCCAGACCGCCGGGCATGATGACGGCCAGTTTTTCCGCAAGCTCTACCAGGGGAACGGTGAAGCTGTCGACATAATTGGGGAAAAATTCCAGCAGTTCCATCTGGCGCCGCACCGCCTCGGTAACTTCCGGGCGGTTGTGTCCGCAAACCGTGGTCAGCAAAGTGGCAAAGGAGTCAAAGTAGCGCTTGCCGTCCATGTCGTAAACATAACAACCTTCGCCGCGGGTGAAGATTTTGGGATTGTTGAACAATTCCTCATTGTGGGCGAAGTGAGGAATCACATATTTTTTCGCCGATTCTTTAAGTTCCTGTTGACGCAATTTATCGATTTCCATGATCTGCTCCTCTGAAGTTATGGATTGACCTTGATTTCGCGGGTTGCGGTCTGGGAATCGGCGAGGCTCTTGGCGATGATCTTCCAAGTGCCGGTCTGATCGTTCAGGGACACGGTCAGGGGGACGATGAGTTTGCCGTTTTCCGCGCAGAAATAATCGCTGCCGGGGGCTTGTCGGCCTTGCGGGTCAAGCAGAGTTATTTCGACCGGCAGGAGGGCCGGCACGTCCTTGCCGGTGCTGTCGGAAATCACAATATCAACGTTGAAAACCTGGCCGGGCTTCGCCTCGGCGGGAGCATTCATTGCGATCTGTTTGATGGGGTGTTCCAGCAGTAGTAGCAAACGGCCTTCGCCGGGTCCGAGCTGCAAGGCGATGTCCGTTTTCATGCCGTTTGAATCGAATTTGACGGCTTTGCGGGCGGTAAGATCGTAGACCGCGCCGGATTTGCGGCCGACGCTGACGGTGGTGGAAAGCGGCAGGCCTTTTTCCTGAATCCGGCCCCATTGACCGACGTAATCGCCGAAGGTGCGTTTATCGTTGATGACGAAAAGGTAGTCGGCGTTTTCCCACGAACGGAGGCGAACGGCGGCATCCTGGCTATCCGCCTGGCACGGAGCCTGATAATAAGGTTCGAGCTGTTTCCGGATCGAGGTTCCGAGCGCCTGGAGTTGTTTCCTGGTCCACACCGGATTGGTGGATTTGCGTGGAATGGCTTCCACTGAAATGTCCGGCATAATTCCCGGGAGGAGGAAATTGTCGCCGACCACCAGCCCGCCGCCGCGCTGGAAATCCTGAATCGCCTTGACCGTCGATTCGGTCAACACTTCGGCTCCCGGCAGGCAAAGCACTTTCACCTGTTTCAAAATGCCGTTGGCGATATGATCGTCGTAGATGACCGCCGGTTGGAAATGTGCCCATTGCAGAGCCAGATGCAGCTCGGCCCACCAATTACGGCCCCAGCCTTGTGTGGAGTGGCGGCGGGAGAAAATCGCGGACGGGAAGCTCTCCAGAATGGCGACTTGCGGTTGCCGTTCCGGAATACGTTTCAGGACCGGCCCCAGCGGTACGAGGACCTGCGAAGTCAACTCTTTTAAAGCATCCGCGGTTTCAGGACAGGTATAACGACAAGGGTGATCTTTTGGTTCAACCAGCCCGCTGTAGCCATGGTACATGATCCCGTCCAACTTGCGCGAAATCATGCTCCATAAAGCAATCCGCAGGTGATCCGGCGAAATACTGATGTAGGCGGCCGTTTTCTCGCGGGCCAGCCATTTGGGAGGATTGGTCACTTTCTGATTGAGCGGAGCGCTCTGGTTACGGTACCAGAAAGCCTGGGTCATTTTCATAACCATCTGGCCCGGCCGCCCGGCCGCCATGGCGAGCATTTCATCGGTGGTCTGACCGACTTTCAACGGTTCGGGATTGGTGTAACTCCACTGGCTGATGCGGTCGACTTCACCGCCGCCGCCCCAGACCGGCGGCACCCGGACTGCAGGATCATGGAAGGTCCAGAAAGGATGATCGATATGAGAATGCAGCGCCTTGCTGACCGCGCCAAACAGCGGATTCCAGCCGTCGCCCGTCCGCCAATACCACCGGTAGTAATTCAGGCGCGGATCGTTGTCCGGCAGAATCTGGTTGACCGGGAAACCGGGTATCATTTCATAGCCGGGCGGCCACGATTCGTTGATGTCGGAGGCTATTGGGATTCCGCTGAATTTTTCATATTCTTTTTCGAAGTGTCCATTAAATGAAGGGGCAGAACCGTCGCGAACTTCCGAATGGATCAGGGCTCCGGCCCAGGCCGGATGTGTTCCGTAAGCGATGGAAGTTTTTTCCGCGATATTGATCAGGATCGGCGGTACTTTCGGATTGGAAGCGTCAAGATTTTCCCGGTTATAAGGCTTGCCGTCGCGTCCGATCCGCGGGTAATTCCTTGCCAACTCGCGATGCGAACTGAAATTATCCATACCGTACAGCCCCGCCGCCAGCAGATTGTCGAGTAATGCCATTCCCCGCCTGACCGTTTCCGAATCCTCCGGGTTGGGTCTGCTTCGGCTCAGGTAAATCAATTGCTGTGTGAATCCCAAGTCCCGGAGTTTCCGGTAATCGCCGCTGCCCCACAGCATCACCGGGTAAATATCGCCGCGCTCCGGAGCGATGAAAAATTCAAACATTACCGTTTCGCCCGCCGCTTTGACATCCAAGTGATATTGACCCGGCTTCAAGGATGAATTCAACATGACGCTTGTCATGCTGCCGCCGGGCGGCAAATCAATCGTATTTTCCGGCAGTTTGAGCGAAGGAAATTCGGCGATCCGGTACTCGATTCGCTGTGCTTTCAATTCCTTGCCGGTATTGTTGAAAATCTGTATGGCCAAAGCCGGTTTGGGCTCCAAGCGTACAAATCCGGTACGCCCGGCCGGTTTTACTTCCAGCTTTTTGATAGGTAGTTCCCATAGAGTCAGCGCGGTAATTTCGCCTTCGAATCCCCAGTAATTGCCGGCGTAGCGGTCGCCGATCACCGGACGAAATACCGCCGTCGCCAGCGGTCCGGACGCATCGAGTGGAACTATGGAAACGAGTTCGCCATTGAGGATGAATAAGACCCGTGTCGGCGCATAATCCATCATCAAGGTATGGAAGTTGGCCGAATCAAGGCGAAAGGGAGCTGAAGTTACACTTAACGACGATGTGCCGTAGCCGAAAAAGGCCGTTGCCCGCCAATTATTGCCGCTCTTCCGCAAACCCAGGGCAAAGCCGCTGTTGGAGCGTTTGCTTTGGTCATCTTTTTTCGGGCTTGCAAGATACTTGCTGTCCCAGAGCATGACGGTGGGTTTGCCGGCTGTGATTTTTTTCTCCGGGCGAAAAGTGACTTCCATCCGGAAAGCTCCCTGCGGGGTGAGTTCCGGATAATTGGCACCCATTACCAAACCGCCGGCCTGATTGACCGGAGTAGCGGGCAATACCAGACCGTTCGGACCGAATGAGGCCGTGCCGCGCAGTGTGCCCTCAAACTTACCGTCCGTCGATACGGTTTTGCCGGTTTTGAAGTCCCATTGCGCGATGATTTTGCCCTCGTCGGCAAACACTCCGCCAAGTATAATGCAACAGATTATCAACAAGTTTTTTTTCATTATCGCCACCAATTTATTTTAAAATATCCACATTTACCGGTTTCCAGATGCCGCCGCCGTCTGCCCGGTCAAGCACCCGGACGGTCAGGATGTTTTCCTGCCCCCACTTGATTTCCTTGGTCGTATCGAGGCGGAAGGGCTTGTTCCAGCCCGCGAGACCGATATCGTGCTTGCCCAGATAAACGCCGTTCATCCATACCCAGGCGCTTTCGTCTACCGATTCGAAATGCAGTTCAACCGCGTTGGATTCGATTTTGTCCGGCATTTTGAAGTGGATTCGATACCAGGCGTAACCGTCGTAATCCGGCCAGCCCTGGCCTTCCCAGTGACCAACCTTGATCGGTTTCCAACTCTGGTCATTGAATTTGTCTTGATAAAAATCCTTCCGGTGTCCTTCCGATTTTGGATCGGTGATAAACTTCCAGTTATCCTCGGGGATGGCAAAAGATTTCACCGTTACAATCTCATAATCCCAGCTCGGATCGTCGCGCAGCAAACGGTTTTCCCGCTTGAATGGCCAACTGAGCCCGGTGGCCCTCTGCCGGATGGCGTTATCAGGATCATTCAGAGCCATTTTTTCGATCAGTCCGGTAATTTCCGGATCCGACATGCGGCCGAGCCTTTTCAGGGCCATCATCCGGATCGGCGAATATTCATCCTGCAGGGCTTTTTTCAACGCCCCGGCGGCATTGGCGGCATCCTGCTCATAAAGATAATTTAATGCGGCCATGCGGATCTGCGGATCCCGGTCACCCAAATGTTTCCGGATGGTTGCAGTGTCTTTTTTATCCAGTATTTTGCGGAAGTCGCGCCTCTGTTCGATTTGATTGGCAGGCAGACAGAAGCAACACAGACAGAAAATTAAGGAAAGAATTGTTTTCATATGACCTTCTTTTGGTATGGGTTAATTCGTATCAATTCCGCTGGCGGGATCGAAGCCTTTTTGCAGGCCCCAATAATTGTTGCCGAGAAAAATAAGGTCCTGGGCGCGGTTGCCGGAGACATGCCCGTCGAAATAAACCGCGGCGGCCCGGCCGTTGGGGGGAATATTGGTAAGGCTCGCGCCGGTTCTTGAGTCACGAGTCCCATGACGGAAAGACTGAGAGAAATAGTAATACATGGCATAATCGTCGCGCCTGACCTGGTCGGCGGCGCAAAGGGCGGCGGATGGATTTTTGACCATGGAAGCTTTCCGCATTACACTTCGTCTCTGTGCGCCGCTGTCAGCCTTATTGATGATGCCGCACAAATTGACGTTATAGGAATAATGCGTATATTGAAAGAAGCCGCTGGAATAATTACCGAATTTGATCGGTTCAGAAGGACAGGTGAAATTGCCTTTGGTACTGTTATTGGGGACAAATTGAAGATTGCCATACCTGGTGGGGCTGTGAGCGAGCCGACCGGTCAACAGCAAGACCCAATAAGCGGAGGTTGCCTTGATAGAGGCGGGAAGGATCCAGTCCTGGTTGTCGCTCGTGTATTCGGCTATCCCAAAGCCGATTTGTTTGAAATTATTGAAACAGTGTATGGTTCTCGCCTTGTCTCTGGCTTTGCTCAGTACAGGCAGCAACAGGGCCGCCAGGATAGCGATGATGGCAATCACCACCAGGAGTTCAATGATGGTAAAACCGTGTTCGGTGCTTTTCATTTCCGTTCCTCCGTTGTTTGAGTTGATTGGTTTTATCATGTTCAGAATGAAATCAAGGTTTTACGTGAATTCTATATTTTGGATAAATCGCCATTGATCGTGATACCGCCGTCGGCGGTGATGATTGCGCCATTCAGGTACGAGGATTCGTCCGACGCCAGAAATAATGCCAGCGCGGCGATTTCCTCCGGCGTGCCGTAGCGGCGCAAGGGAGTACGTAATTTCAGGAAGCGTTCTTCGTCGAAGGTTGAGTTTTCCGGGTTGCTTTGGCGCATCATCGGCGTCATGATCGCAGCCGGGGCGATGCAGTTGGTGCGGATGCCCTGGGGGCCGTATTCCACTGCCAACGACTTGGTCAGTTGAACGGTGGCGCCTTTGGTGGCGGTGTAGGCGTCGCAGCCGGGAATGCCGATCACACCGGCGCTGGAAGCGGTATTGATGATGCTGCCGCCGTTTTTCTGCATCAGAGGAATACCGTAGCGGCAGAAAAGATAGACACTGCGCAGGTTAATGGCGATAATCCGGTCCCAATCGTCTTCTTCGATATCGGCAATCCGGCCGTCACGGCCCGTCCAATAAACCGATGCGTTGTTGTAAAGAATATCAAGCCTGCCGTATCGGGAGTCGAGTTCATCGATAACCCGGCGCACGTCGGCGCTTCGGGAAACATCGCACTGGACATAGTCGGCAATACCGCCTGCCGCCCGGATTTCCTTCACTGTATTCTCTGCGCTTTCGAGGTCAATTTCCGCCAACATGACGATTGCGCTCTCTGCGGCAAAGCGCTTGGCGGCAGCCGCGCCGATTCCGGCGCCGCCACCGGTGATAAGTGCAATTTTTCCTGACAAGCGTTTCATTTTTTCAACACCTCCCGTACTGCGGCGGCAATGCCGGGCGCATCCATATGATAATACGTGCGAAGCCACTGCTGGTCGCCGATGGCGGTAACATTTTCGTCCGGCAGCGCCACCCGTTTGAATGGAATTCCACCGAACCCCTCGTCCATCAGCACTTCGGCCACCGCGCCGCCGAGGCCGCCGCATAGATTATGTTCTTCAACTGTAATAATTGCGCCGGTTTCACGGGCCGCCCGGCAGATGGCTTCCCGGTCGATGGGTTTGACGGTATGCATGCTGATCAACCGGCAGTCGATTCCTTCTTGAGCAAGTTGTTCCGCGGCAAGTTTTACGTCATGCCCAATCGTGCCGGCAAAAATGATGGAAGCGGCGTATCCGTCGCGGACTGTCAGCGCGCGTCCGATTTCGAAGTCCACCGGACCGGAATGCACATCTTTTTCGTTTTTGTAACCGCAGCGGTAGTAGACCGGTCCATTGTAGCGCATCATCGCATGAGTGGCGGCGCGGGCTTCGTGGAGGTCGCAGGGAGCCAGTACTACCATATTCGGCAAGGCCCGCATGATGGCGAAATCCTCGGTCGAATGATGCGAGATCCCCAGCGGTCCGTAGGCCATGCCGCCGCCGATGATGACGATCTTGACATCGGCATTGTGGTAACAGATATCGTTGCGGATCTGTTCCAGGCATCGGAGTGTGGGGAAATTGGCGATGGAGTAGGTGACGGCGGTATTGCCTTCCAGGGCCAACCCGCAAGCGACGCCGGTCATATTCTGTTCGGCCACTCCGCAGTTGATAAAACGGTTGGGAAAGGCCTCGGCGAAGGGTTCGATTTCGCCGTAGCCGATGTCCGCCAGCACCATATGAACGCGGGAATTTTCCCGTGCGATTTTGAGCAGTTCCTGATTAAATGCTTTTCTCATAATTTTGCCTCCACGTCACAAAGTGCTTTTCCCAGCAGCTCGGCAGTCAAGCCTCCGTAATGCCAGTGATAGTTGTTTTCCATGAATTCGACGTCGCGCCCTTTGACGGTTCGGAAGATGATCGCAGTCGGTTTGCCGGGAATAGCCGGGAGACCGGAAAACGCCTGTTCGATGGCGGCGCAGTCATGGCCGTCGGCGGTTCGTACCGCCCAGCCGAACAACTTCAATTTTTCGTCGAACGGTTCCAGGTTGATGATGTCTTCCGAACGGCCGAGAGCCTGGAGGCGGTTGTAGTCCACGATCATGACCAGATTGTCCCAGCCGTGCTGGGGCGCCAGCATGATGGCTTCCCAAGTACTCCCGGCATTGCAGTCGCCGTCGCTGACCAGGCAAAAAATGCGATGTTTCGCTCCGGTATTTTGGGCCGCCATAGCCATGCCGCAGGC
>JAVBRM010000074.1:0-112613 GCA_031548025.1 Victivallaceae bacterium
CGTCCTGGATTCCACTACCGCTCAGGAACATGGTGCGGTCGGGCCCACGGCC
Source organism: Victivallaceae bacterium (assembly GCA_031548025.1). Taxonomy (GTDB): domain Bacteria; phylum Verrucomicrobiota; class Lentisphaeria; order Victivallales; family Victivallaceae; genus UBA5239. The sequence continues at coordinate 53 of JAVBRM010000074.1, forward strand.
CGCGGCAGCGGCATCTCCTCCGACCACCGCATGACCGGTTACTGCGCCTATGGCGAACTCGGTTTCCGCCCGGTAGTCGAGAGCGACGGCGACTCCTACGCACGAACCAAAGTGCGTGCCCGCGAACTCACTCAGTCCATGGAACTGGTCCGTATGGCGCTCGACCGTCTGCCGGATTCGGAACTGAAGACCCCGTTCAAGGGCAATCCGCCCGCGGGCGAAGTGGTCATCCGCGCCGAACAACCCCGCGGCGAAGTGCTTTATTATCTGAAGTCCAGCGGCAAAGACAAACTGGACCGCTTGCGGGTACGCACCCCCACATTCGCCAATTTGTCACCGCTGCTCGCCATGCTGAAAGGATGCACTCTGCCGGATGTCGGCGTCATCATCCTGTCGGTCGATCCCTGTGTCAGTTGTACGGAGCGTTAAATCATGAAAATGTTTACCATCTTAAAAGATATTGTAAGGAATACCTTCAGTAAGCCTTATACCAGGAATTATCCTTATGAAGTCCGCCCGCCGGCCCCCGGCGAACGCGGCAAACTGATCATTGAGGAAGAAAAGTGTATTTACTGCGGCATCTGCGCCCGCAAATGCCCGGCGAACGCCATTGAAGTAACCAAAAAACCGGATCAGTCCTGGCGCTTTGAGCGCTTCCGCTGCATCCTGTGCGCCGCCTGTGTCGAAGCCTGTCCGAAGAAGTGCCTCCACATGGTCCCGCGCCTTCAAGAAGAAAAGTAATCTCTCTCATCCACTGGCTCCCAAGCCGGAGCCAGTGGATAAACTTTTTCCCAAAAAACGAAAAAGCCCCGGCGCTGAATCAAGACTTAAAAGTTAACGAGCGAAAGAGACCTTTATTTCCAACCGACCACCGCAGGCTTCGGCATACTGTTGCAATTTACCCAAAGTAATATTGGCGCTACCGCTCTCCAAGCGGCTGATTGCCGATTGGGTGGTATGGAGCTTTTCCGCCAGTTCTTTTTGGGATATTTTTGCCTTTTGGCGGGCTTTGTGCAACACCACGGCGACTTCATATTCCTTGTCGAATTTCGCTTTCCTTTCGGCATATCCGGGACGCGCTTCAACTTCCGCCGAAAATTCTTCCCAATTCTTCCGCATTTCCGCGAGTTTTTCAGGGTTTATAGCCATATTACACCTCCAGTGATTTAATAATTTTCAATGCTTTTTTTATCTCGTGCATTGGTGTCTGCTGTGTTTTTTTGACAAAGCCGGACAAACCAACCACCAAGTCATTATCCCGGTAACAATAGAAGACCCGAACACTACCACCAGACACAATCCGGATTTCGAAAAGATTTTCATAGCCGGACAATTTCTTGCCGTAAGGAACCACCAGAAAACCATTCTCTTCCAACTGTCCGACAATAAACCTAAACTGGTCTGTGATATCTTCCGATTGTGTTTTGAGAAATTTTTTAAGTTCCGTCGTTTGGAAAAATGTCTTCTTCTTCACAGCATCGTCCTTTATATTACACGTCTATATTATATCATATATATGCGATATTTCAAGCCTTTTTCATTCAATTCCCATTTCCGTCCAGCCGTCAACGAGAACAAAGAAAAAACTATAATGCAGTAAGCAAATAATCTACAAAATTTCACCCAAAACTCTGGAACTGAATCAGGAATTGACGATTGTGCGGAAGCGCTCGCCGCGTTCGCGGTAGTCGCGGAACATATCCATGCTGGCGCAGGCCGGAGACAGCAACACCGTTTCGCCGGGTTGGGCGTCGCTCATCGCGGCATTGACCGCGGCCTCGAAACTGTCATAACACTGACAGTCGCAGTGTTCATGAATCGCGGCATAGATCTTATCGCGGCATTGCCCCATGATATAGGCTTTGCGGATTTTGCCGCATCCGCTCAACAGTTCATTGTAGTCCATGCCTTTGTCCAGCCCGCCCAGCAGCAGGCGAACCCGGCCGCCGGTCGCTGTCAGGGCGGCCAGCACCGCATGCGGATTGGTGGCCTTGGAATCGTTGATGAATAAAACGCCGTTGCGCTCGGCCACCAATTCCAGACGATGAGCTCCGGGAAGAAAAGACTTGGCTGCGGCGACGAGTTCAGGAGTGAATAACGAATCATCGCCGGCCGCGCATCGCACCAGTTCCATTGCCGCCATCAGGTTTTCCAGGTTATGAACTCCCTTCATCGCGGTATCGCCGAAGTGCATAATTTCCCGACCGCCGAGGCAGATCATATCGCCATCCGGCGAGGCTATCCGGTTACCGGTTGCCTCATAGGGAGAATTTGCCACCAGTGAAGCCCCGAGAATACGGTGTTCCGGGGAAGTATTCGTAAAAATCCGCCCCTTGACGGCGGCATATTCCTCCAAACTGCCGTGATAGCGGTCCAGATGATCCGAAGCGATATTGAGAACCACCGCCGCCAACGGAGCAAAATCACGGACATGCTCAAGTTGAAAAGAACTGACTTCGACCACCGCCAGCGGAGCTTCCTGTTTGCCGGACAATATCTCGGCGGTCAATCCGCACCAGCCGTTGCCGATGTTGCCGACCGCCACGGCGTCGATTCCCAGCGCCAGCAAAAGATGTACGGTCAACTCCGTGGTCGTGGTCTTGCCGTTGGTTCCGGTAATCGCCAGGTAACGGCCGGAAAAATGACGTGCCGCCAGTTCCAGCTCGCTGATGATTTCGATTCCGAGGTCTTCGACCGCGCAATAAAGCGCCGAGCGCCGGCCGAAACCGGGACTGGCTACCGCAATACCGCACGAACTCAGATCCTGCGGATTGTAGCTCTCGCCGTCGGTAAAAAATTGAACTTCCCCACCCAATACTTCAATCAACGCCGCTGCCGAGCGCCCGCTGATTCCTTTGCCTAAAACCGCATATTTCATAATCCTGAACCCATATTTTGCCGTTCAAGTATCATAACACACATCGATATTTATGCAAATAAATTTGATTCATCAATCACTGAAAATCGAATCTAAAAACCGGAAAAATAATTGGATTTTACAGAAATCCAGTGGTATATTAATAGCTTATATTTCGATAATCACTTAATAAACAGTAGTTAATACTATGCGCATCATATTGGTATTTTCTCCTTATACCGGGCCGACTTATACGCCGCTGGGTATTGCCTGTCTGGCGGCAGTAGCCAAACGCCAAAATATTCCGCTTGATCTTTTTGACGCCAACCTTGAACTGTGGAATCATCTTTGCGATTCAGATTTCCGGCTGGGAGCCATGCGTAATTTTTCCCATAGTCCGCTGGATATTTTCCTGAATCAGCAAATTTATGCCGCAAATTGGGGCCATATGCCGGAAGGGAAACAGTTGATCGGCAAGCTGGCCCAGCAGGCCAGGCATTATCTCGCCGGAAAAGGACTCGAGAGTGAGCTTGCAGCCATGTTGGCGCGGCAAGCCGGGCGAATTGCCCGGAATACGCCGGAGGTAATTGCTTTTTCCGCCATGTACCTGGACCAGCTTCCCTTCATTCTGGCCCAGGCGAAATACCTGGTAAATGAACTCCATTGCGACAGCCGCATCGTCATCGGCGGGGCCGCCATGAGCGCTCTGTCGCCGGTGGAATTGCTGGAAGCGGCGCCTTTTGTCGATCTGATCCAGACCGGAGAGGGCGAAATTCCTTTTGAGGCGCTTCTCCACGGTTGGAGCCCGGCGCAGATTCCCGGATGCTATTACCGGGACAATGGGAATATCAATTTTTCCGGCAATCCGGTGGCCCCCGGCGATCTCTCCTGGCTTTCGGCGCCGGATTTCAGTCAACTACCCAATGGCGGCTACTTCAACCCGGTACCGGTCCTGCCCATTTACGGATGCCGCGGCTGTAAATGGCGCCGATGCCGCTTCTGTTCCCACAATAATTCCTTCGGCCGACACCGGCAGCGTCCGGCCATAGCCGTGGCTCAGGAGATGCTGGAACGCAGAACTGATTTGGGCTGCCGCCACTTTTATATCGTCGACCAGTATGTGGATCCGGTTTATCTCAACGAACTCAGCGATGCCATTCTGGCGTTGGGACTCGACTGCCGTTTCCAGGTAATGGCCCGGACCATCGGCGAATACACTCCGGCGCTGCTGAACAAGGCGGCGCGGGCCGGATGCTGCTGGATCAGTTGGGGCATGGAAAGCGGCTCGCAGAAACTTCTCGATCTGATGAACAAGGGAACCAAGGTCGATACCTCGCTGGAAGTGATCAAAAATGCTTCCGCCGAAGGTATTTCCAATTTATTGATGATGATTTTCGGAGCGCCCGGCTCGGACAAAACCTGCCTGAATGAAACATTTTCTTTTCTGGATCAGGCCTGGAATTACATTGACGGCATGACCTCAAGCGCGTTTGTGCTTTTCGACCATACGGATTTCAGCCGTCGTTCGGCCAAGTACGGATTGGAAATTCTGGGGGGCAATCAGATTCTCGACCTGGAGGGCCTCCCCATCCATGATATGAAATTGCGTTTCCGTCGCGAATTCGAAAGCGGCCGCCAGGAATCTCCCCTGGCAGCCCATGAGATCGATATTTGGGAGCACCGCAAAGTCTGGCTGCCGGAACTGCCCTTTCACGGTCGGCTCTGCTGCGAACATTATCTCATATACGCGGACGCCAAGCAAGTGAACAGCCGTCCCAATAACAGCCCCAACAAAGACCAGCGCAGCGCTTAATATCAGTGCGTGTAGTTGTCGAAATAGCCCTGGACCAAAACCACCGGAGTGCCTTTGTCGCCTGAACCGCTGGTCAGGTCGCACAACGATCCGATCAGGTCGGTCAATTGGCGCGGAGTGGTTCCCTGTGAGGCCATATTGCCGACGAGGTTGCCGGATTTATCCTTGATTTTCTGTGAAATAGCTTCTTTGAGGGCTTCGCCGTGAAGATCCTTGAAATCGTTGTCTGCGAGATATTTCAGCTTCAATTCATTCGGAGTGCCGCACAGTCCTTGAGTATGGGCCGGGGAAACCACCGGGTCGGCAAGTTCCCAGATCCGTCCGCGCGGATCCTTGAATGCGCCATCGCCGTATACCATGACTTCGATGCATTTGCCGGTTTTATCCATAACCTTATCGCGGACTTTTTCCACCAGGTCGAAACAATCGCGCGGAAACAGCTTGACCGCGTTTTCCGTGGATTTATTGGAACCCAGCAGGCCGTATTCTTCATTGAATCCGCTGCCGTCGACGGAGGAGGTCAGGATGTCGTCCAGACCGTAAATTTTTTCCACTCCGGCGGCTTTCAGAATGCGCTTGGTCCGGACACGGCTGTGAATATCGCAGGTCAAGACATTTTTGGTATAATTCAAAATTGTCCGGGGATTGTTGGCGAAAACGATTTCAACCTCGGCTCCAGCCTCACGGATGATGTCGCCATAATACGTCACATAGTCGATGCCGGTGAATTCGTGTTTGTTCTCACCGAAAAGCCGGCGGTAGTCGGACAGAGAAAGCACGTCGCTGTAAGGATTGACCCCGGCTTCGTCCAATTGATCGAGCGTGACCAGTTCATTGCCGACTTCGTCGCTGGGATAACTCAGCATAAGCACGATTTTATCGGCTCCCATGGCGATGCCTTTCAGGCAAACAGCGAAACGGTTGCGCGAGAGAATCGGGAAAATCACCCCGATAGTTCCGCCTCCGAACTTATTTTTGACATCGGCCGCGATGGCGCTGACCGGTACATAATTCCCCTGAGCCCTGGCCACAATCGACTCGGTCATGGCTATGACATCACGATCGCGCAGTTCAAAACCTTCACTTTTGGCGGCCGCCAGGACGCTGTCGACAACAATATCCGCCAGATTGTCGCCTTCGCGAATAATCGGGCAACGGATGCCTCTGACGGTTGTTCCTACTCTTCTTTCCATATTTCGATGCCTTTCCTTAAAATAAAATATTATCCCTTACTATAAATTCTTTGACCGTAATTACAAGCAGCAAAGAAAAATCCAAGGGAAAAAGATGGGCATCTTTACCGGGGATAAGCGAGTTTATATTGCGAAGGTATATTGTCTATTCCAACCTGTTTCAAATTGTTCATCGCGAAATACGGGTCCCGGAGAAGCGCGCGGCCAAGCAATACCAGGTCGCTTTTGCCGGATGCCAGTAAATCTTCGACCTGTTCCATAGTGGTAATCAAACCGACGGCTCCCGTAAGTATTCCAGCATCCTTGCGAACTCTTTCGGCCAGATGAGCCTGATAACAGGGCCCGACCGGTATTTTGACGTGAGGAACCACTCCGCCCGATGAGTTGTCCACCAGGTCGACGCCCCGCGTTTTCAGTACCGCCGCCAGTTTCACGGAATCCTCGACATTCCATCCTCCTTCGGCCCAGTCGGTAGCGGAAATCCTTACCCACAATGAATGATGATCGTCGATCAGACCGGAAACGGAATCGACGATTTCAAGCAGAAAACGGATGCGGTTCTCAAAGCCGCCACCGTATTCGTCCGTCCGGAGATTGGTCAACGGCGACAGGAATTCATTAATCAGATAACCATGAGCCGCATGGATTTCGATGATCCTGAACCCGGCCTCAAGCGCGCGGACCGCGGAATCCCTGAATGCTTTGACCGTCCGCTTGATATCGTCTCCGGTCATTTCGACGGGCGGAATATCGTCTTGATCGAAAGGCAGAGGCGAAGGCGCACAAGTCTGCCAACTGTTCGGCCCTTCCTTGATCTGAGCACCCCGATTGATCCATGGCAGCTCGCAACTGGCCTTGCGCCCCGCGTGCGCCAACTGAATCCCGGGAACAGTTCCGCGACTCGCAACATAGGAGGTAATTTTCTTCAAGTTTGCAATCTGCCCGTCCTCCCAGAGCCCCATATCTCCATAAGAAATCCGTCCCTCCGGCAAAACCGCGGTAGCTTCCTGGATAATGGCCCCGGCGCCGCCTACCGCCCGGGTTGTGTAGTGGGTATAATGCCACTCGTTGGCGTAACCGTTTACAGAAGAATACTGGCACATGGGCGACATCACGATCCGGTTCTTAATCTCAAGCTGTCTTATCTTGAATGGTTTATCGGCAAAAAGCATAATGATTCCTCCTCTTTGAAATCAATATACCATAAAATCCGGATATTTCATTTGTTTATTGCGCGATACGCACTATTTTAGCTGTCAATAAATGGAATTCCGGATTATGAAAGGTATGCTGTCTGTCTGTTTGCTGATATGTTCACTGCTGCTACTGGGCGGATGTTCTTCCTCTGAGTATATTGCCGATCAAAAGAAGGTTTCAGGTTCGCAGAAATATTTGTGTGGCAATGCATTGATGGGAGACTTTCACTTCATGAAAGAATGCTGGGAACATGAAGATTATCTTTTGCCGCATTGGCTGGACCGGTCGCTCAATACGATAAGTGCAATCATTGATTTGCCGTTTTCACTGGTATTTGATATTGTGAGCTTGCCGTACCAAATGATCGTATATTCTCCGCAAAAATGTGAACAAGCTGATTTGACACAGGAGGTGAAGTGATGCAGTTTGAGAAGAAAATGCTGGCTTATTGCGGTTTGTACTGTGAGCAATGTTCCGTCAGAACGGCGTACTGCGAGCAGGATTGTAAGCATTTGGAACATTTCCCCGTCAAATTCAAAAAGGACCGGCCCGATCTGTCCGATTATGACTGTGAAGGATGCAAGGGGCGCAATCTCTGCGGCCCCTGTCGAATCAAGGACTGCGCGTCGCCCAAAGGCATTGACAGTTGTGCCGAATGCAATGAGTTCCCGTGTGAGTTTCTCAAGACGTTTGAAAATGACGGCATACCGCATCACCGGCAGGCCGTTGAAAACCTCCGGAGCATCCGTGCCAATGGTTTTGATGTATGGTTCGAAAATTTACAGCCGGCGTTGCGTTGCCATTGCGGTGAGCGGCAATCCTGGTACTACACTTGTCCAATCCATGAAAATAAAATCTTCTGACATCCTCAAAATACTCGGTATTGTCGCCGTGATTTCGGCGTTGACAATTCAGGGAGTCATCATTTACCGGCAGCAGACGGTGATTGCCGCTGTAACCCCGGACCAGCTCAGGCACAAACTTGAGATTTATGTTCCGTCCACCGTCAATATCAATCAGGAGTTCGACAATCAGGCGGTGGTGGAACAGACCCTGCGGGAACTGGCGGAATTTTTCGGAGGTTCTTCGGCTCAGGAAATTCGCGGATGCTGGATCTCCGGCAACGGAACCCCGGTTTTTGAGAAACCGGTCATCTGTTTTGTGTACTGCAATGACGCTCAACTGGAACAGGGAAAAAAGCAGATCCGCAAGCTCGCGGAAAAACTGCGAATCTCCCTGAAACAGGAGAGCGTTGCCATTGTCATCGACGGCGTAATGGAATTTATTTAAAATTCCTTAAGCTTGACTCCGATGGCAGTCAGTTTTTCGGCGATATTTTCATAACCGCGGCTGATCATGCGGCAGTTGCTGATTTCGCTTGTACCACGGGCACAGACGGCGGCGATGATCATCGCCATACCGGCCCGGATATCCGGACTGGCCAGAGTCTGGGCGCGAAGCTGGGTCTTGCCGGTGATCACCACCCGGTGCGGGTCGCAGACAATAGCGTTTGCCCCCATGCTGATCAGACGGTCGACGAAGTACAGGCGCGATTCGAACATCTTCTCGAAAAACATCACCGTGCCCTGGGTCTGGGTGGCCGCCACGATGGTACAGCTCATCATATCCGAGGGATATTGAGGCCACGGCCCGTCGGAAATCACCGGAGTATAACCGCCGAAGTCGGATTTTACCTGAGGCTGTTGTCCGCCCGGAACGACCATAGTGCCGCCCTGCAGTTTTATCTCGATGCCCAGCCGTTCGAATACGCGGCGGGTCATCCAGTAGTGGCGCGGGGTAATCCCATGGATTCGCAGGTCGCCGCCGGTGGCGGCCGCCATCGCCAGAAAACTGCCGGCTTCGATGTGGTCGCTGACCACGGTATGCTCGGTGCCGTGAAGTTTTTCCACCCCCTGAATGGTCAGGGTATTGCTGTTCAGACCGGAAATTTTCGCACCCATGCCGTTCAGGAGCTCGGCCAGGTCGGTAACATGGGGCTCGGAGGCGGCATTGCGGATAATGGTTTCGCCCTGGGCCAGGACCGCGGCGGTCATGATATGCTCGGTCGCGGTAACGCTGGCCTCGTCCAGAAAGAGTTCGCGGCCGCGCGGACGGCGGCTGCAAGTAAATTTGTAGGTATCGAAGCAATCGACCTCGATGCCGAGCGCGTTCAGGCCGTAAAAGTGCCCGTCGAGGCGCCGCCGACCAATCACGTCGCCGCCGGGAGGCCACAGTTCGGCGGAGCCTGCCCGGACCGCCAGCGGCCCGGCAAACAGGATGGAAGTCCGGACCCGGGAGCAGGATTCCCGGGAAATCGTGGTGGTTTTGATGTCCCGGGCATGCAGTTTCAAACGATTGTTGGAAAAACTGCTTTCCACACCAAGCTCGGCGGCGATTTCCAGCATGACCTGGAGGTCGACGATATTGGGAACATTGTTCAGAATTACTTCTTCATCGGTCAGGAGGCAGGCCGCGATCATCGGCAGAACGGCGTTTTTGTTGCCGCCGACCCTGACCTCGCCGCTGATTGCACTGCCGCCTTCAATCATCAAGTTGTTCATTTTGCGCTCCTTACTACATCACTGTATTTCAATTTTCCGCCGAATATATCCAGGGCCGAACCCACGGTAAAAGACACTTTTTCCCGACCCACGCGGCGAATGGTTTCAATATCCGCCAGCGAGCGAATCCCCCCGGCGTAAACCGTCGGAATAGGCGAATGTTCCGCCATTATAGCGATCAGATCTTCATCGATTCCGGCCTGCTTGCCCTCTACATCCACTGCATGAATCAAGTATTCACGGCAGTATCCGGCGAGCCGCAGCAGGGTTTCCCGGTTGACTTCAATATCGGTAAAACGCTGCCAGCGGTCGGTTACGATAAAATAATTTCCGTCCCGCAACCGGCAGCTCAAATCAAGGATCAACTGTTCCCGCCCGACGGCCTTTTCCAGTTGTTCGAGACGTTCAAAATCCAAGAGACCGTCCCGAAACACATATGAGGTCACAATCACCCCGTCCGCACCGGCTTCGAGCCAGGCGGCGGCGTTATCGGCATTGATGCCGCCGCCGACCTGCAGCCCGCCGGACCATGCCTGCAGGGCTTCCCGGGCCGCGTCGTCGTTGCCGGGACCAAGCATGATCACATGGCCCCCCTTTAAACCGTCGTTCCGGTACAACCGGGCATAATGCGCCGGGCTGTACTCGGATACGAAATTCTCCGCGACCGCTTCGGGCGCTCCGTCCCGCAGGCTCGAGCCGACAATCTGTTTGACCTTGCCTTGATGCAGGTCAATGCATGGCCTAAACTCCATATGTGCTGTTCACCAGTAAGTAACCGCCGGAAGGCGCGGATTTGAAGTTGAGCTCATGCCCGAGGCAGTCGAAACACTTGGCTTCGGAGTGTTCCAGCTTGTCGGCGGTCAGGTTCAGGATATATTGCGGCAGCTTGCAACTTCCGATGGCTTCTCCCAGTTGGAAACGGTCGTTCAGAATGATGATCCGTTCTTTTTCACCGGTGACCGCCGCCCAGGCACAGGAAGCGCCGTTGAAACAAATTTCCCACTTGCCATGGCGGAAGGCTTGGTAGTGCTTGCGGTAAAAATGCAACCAGTTGGTAATAATCTGTTTTCCCATGCTGCTGATCTGGGTCAGGTCCATGGAAAGCATGGGAACACCGACCAGAGAGGCAATCATGTGGCGCGAAATATTTTCGCGGGTTTCGTTCGGATGCCAGTAGACCGGGTCCGCGTGGACCGGGGCGCCGTCGCCGATGCTGATCCGGATTTGCGCCATCCGCTGAAAATTGTCGAGAAAGTCAAAAGGCACGTCGCCGGCCCGGAATTGAGTGGCAAACTCAAGCATTCCGGGGGTATCGTAGTTCTGGCGGAATTCAATCAGCGCATCGGCCTTGACCTGACGGATGGCCTTGCTCAAACCGGCGATGAATTTGCGGGTTTCGCGGCCGCGCGGCTTTTCGAGATTGGGAAATACATGATCAAGGAAGTCAATTTTCAGGCCGTCAAGCGGATATTGCTTCATCAGTCCCGCCAGTTTTTCGGTCATGGGAGCGACGGATTTTTCCTTGGCCGAATCGAGCGTATAACAACCTTCTTTGTAGCCTTCGAAGACGCATTCGCCGTAGTCTTTGTAGAACTGGCTCTTGGCACCGATCAAGAACGGGGTCACCCAAAGCATATATTTCATGCCCATGGCCCGGACTCTGTTGACATGGTTGGTGAAATCGGGGAACTTTTGAGCGGAGACCTGCCAGTCGCCGATCATTTCATACCAGGAACCGATGGTCTGCGGAGAAACCCGCTTCATATCGTCGAAACACCAGCCGTCGTCAATGATATAAGTACCGAATCCGAGCTTGGCGGCTTCGGCGGCGGTAGTTTCAACCCAATCCTGGGTCACCGCGGCATGAACCGCGTACCAGGTGCAGAATACCGGATCCCAGGCGCCTTCCGGATACTTGACCGTGGGCAACCCCAATTCGCCGCGCCAGTCTTCCAGACACTTGACCCAGTACTGCCGACGGCGGTTCACAATCACCTTAAAGGGCTGAGTTTCAGCGCTTACAGCAACCTTGACGGTGATTTCGTAATTGCAAGTTTCCTGGTTCATTTTGGCGATAATGGATGTATCGTCAGTCAAATTGTCGAGGCCGATCGAGCAGCGGTTTTCCTGCGAACTGTTGAAAAAAGCGATATAAGGAAAGTTCCGCTGAGCTGAACTGTCGGTCTGGATCACCCAATGCAATTTCATGGTCGGAGTACGGTTAAATGGAAACCAATAGCCCTGTAAATCGATAATCGGAATATTCAGCTTGAGCTCCATAATTCCTTCACCCGAAGGGGATACCGTGACTGCCTGAAATTCGGAAGCAATCGCCGCCGCCGATTCCCGGACTCCATTTTTCCATATTTCCAATTGCATATCGACCTCGTGAATTTTAAGATGGAGTCTAAAAATAACTCCGTGGCGATGTTTTGTCAAACCTGATTCATCCAAAAGTCGGCATTTCCGCGTGGGTCCAGCAGGGAAATTGAAAAAAAATGAAATTTTTTATATCTTGTATATTTACTTAATTTTCAGGCACTTAATGAAATGCCCGAGCATGAATTTGTTGTAAATCATGATTTTTTACCTGAAAAAATTACTTTTCCGGGTTGTTATATTGAGAAAATCGGTTATAATATATTTAGTTTCTAACCCTAAAACCCCGAGGAGGGAAAAATGAAGCACAGTTTTTATGACGTAAAAGCCAAGAAGAAAGTTGACGCCGAAGTAACCGAAAAAGTAACTTATGGCCAGAAGGGCAATGAACGCTATGCTTTCAAAGGTCAGACCAAAGACGGCCGTAACTTGACCGCCTTCGTTAACAAGGCCACTTGGGACAAAGCCAAGGTCGGCAAATAATCCTGCCTGAAATTTGTTCTGATTACTCTCGGAACTTTTTGTTCCGGGAGTATTTTTATTTTATCAGGGGTCATATGTTTCGCTATATAATAAGTTGTCTGCTGTTGATGTTGTCCTGGGGAGTGATTGGACAGGAGCGGATTGTTTCGCTCAGCCCGAACCTGACTGAGATCATATTCAAGCTCGGACAGGAGAAACAGCTTGTCGGCAGGAGCTCATCCTGCGATTATCCTCCGGAAGCCCGGAAGCTGCCGATTGCCGGCAAATTCGGAATTCCTTACCCCGAACCCCTCATCGCCTTGAAACCGACTCTGGTGATTTCCGAAAAAGTCGGCGTCGACTCCTTTCTCAAAGAATTGGCCAAGTACAATATCAAGTATCAGTTTTTCGCCAATGAGTCGCTGGATGATTACTTGAAAATCATTACCGTTTTCGGCGAAATCCTCCACTGCGAAAAAGAAGCCGAAGACCTGATTTCCCGAACCCAATCTCAAATTGACGCCTTGCGCACCACCGGAAAACAACGCCAATACCGTCCCAAGGTTCTCATACTGATCAGCGACACTCCGCCTGTTACCGCCGGTAAGAAAAGTTTTATCAGCGAAATGATCAACCTGGCCGGTGGAGACAATATCGGCGATGCGGAAGAGCGCGGCTTTTTCGCCTGTTCGCTGGAATGGGTCGCCACTCAAGCTCCCGATATCATTATCATTCCCCGCGCCTCGCCGCGAAAATTGGTGGATTTGCGGAAGAATTCCGGCTGGGGCAATTTATCCGCATTCAAAAACCAGCATATCATTACCGACGTCGACGAGTCCATACTCTACCGCCTCGGTCCCCGGACCATAGACGGTATCATGCAGTTGAAGTCCGGCATCGATAAGTTCTACCCAACGAATAATTAAACTACTTATTCAAGCGCTCGACGGTTACGTTTTTGACCATTGCCACGCCGGTTTTATCCAGATTTTTGGCTACGGCGTAGAGGGCAATCTTAACCGCGCCTTCCCGGAGGCGGATTTCTCTGGTGTAATTTTTCCAGTCATGATCGTTTTTGATCTGAAATCCGTCGTAGGTGAGAGTTTTTTCATCGGCATTGATTTCGCGGAAGACCAGCCAGAATTCACCGCCGCCCAGGTTTTGGGTTTTGATGTCGGCGCTCAGGCGGAAAAATTCTTTGCCGATTTTTTCATAAGGCAGGGGAACTATCGAGGTCAGCCAGGCGTTGTTTTTTGATTCGGGTTGACCGGTCATTTTCAGGATCTCAACACCGTTTTCGGTGATTTTTTCAGCATAAGGACGCCGGGCGGGAAAGTTAACCGCGGTGGCTTCGCCATCGGTGGTCCGCTCGAAGCGGATGAACGACGGTTTCCACAGTCCGCCTTTGCCTGAGGCATTTTCCACCAGTACGGTAATCTGGTTGTCTTCGCCGAATTTAACAGCGTCGGTGATGTCGTATTCCTGGGGTTTTTCCCAACTGTAACGGTCCAGGGCACTATTGTAAACCAATTCGCCGACCTGTTTGCCGTTGACCCAGGTCCAGCCGGATTCATCGATGGCGCCAACCCGCAGAATTACCCGCCACTTGGCCCGGTCTGCCGGAATCTTAACCGTAGTACGATACCAGGCAAAGCGATATTGGGTTTCACCCTGATCATCCAGGAACATCCAGGTGGAGCGCAACGGCCAGTCTTTGGAATTGAAATCAGGACGGAAATATTCGGCCTCACGGCCTTTCATGCCCGGATCGGTTTGGACCTGCCATTTTTCCGGCAGGGCAATGGCTCCACGGAGGCTTTCGTCTTTCAGTACCCAGGCAACATCTTCCAGTTTGCGTTTGCCTTCGAAATATTTGACATTGGCTACACACGGCATTAAGCCCTTGCGGTACTCCTTAACCTGCGCTACGGCTTGCTGACACTGCAGATTGGTACTTTCGGGATCGGCGAAAACCGCAGAGGTGCGGGAACAGAGAATGCTATGCTCGAAACCCTGTTTCAGGAAGGCAACCCGTTTTTCCGCCAGCGGATCGCCGGCAGCGAGCTTGGCGGCTTCGTCAAGCAGCGGCTTGGCCGGTTCATATACTTTTTCCGGGAAAAAACGGTGAGCCAGCGTGGCGTAATGGAATCCGTAGAGAAACCACTTGCGGAGCGACTCCGTTTCGTGAATGCGGTTGAACTCGGCAGCATGGCTCATGGTATAGTTTTCCCAGTATTCGAAATACTTTTTCACCGCCGGGGCGGCTTGGCCGAAACCGCTGTAATACTGATCCATCAACTGATCGACGGATTGTTCGGGATCAATCACCAGGCGCGACATGACGTATAAATTCGGTCCGACGGTTGCCCAGGAGCCATTGGGGCCGTCGACATCCAGCCCCAACATGCCGTTGCGGTAGGCCAATTTGAACTCATCGGCGTATTGATGGTAGAAAATTTCCGGCATGGCGTAGCTGCTGAGGAGATAATTCGGGCGCAGATAGAGCGAGGCCCCGGATTTACCCCACAATTCGATTTCCGTATTGACCAATTTCTGGTATTCCGGCGTTCTGGGAAACGGGAGGTCATCGACAAACCCCACAACGATGTTTTTGTTGAGCTTGGTCTGACGCGGCGCATAAACATAGTTCATGTACGCATAACCGCCGACTTGCACGTCCGGGTTGATTTTCGAGGCCAACTCCCAGACAGCTTTGTAATACCGGGCATAGCGTTCGCCGACATTGCGGTAGGCATCGTAGTAAACGGTAGGCCAGCGGACATCTTCTCCGTCCCACGCCAGACAACCGGCGCACATACAGCGGCCATGAGCATCATTTTCCTTGGCATTGACAGCGGCATGAGGGCGTTTGGCGGCCTGCCAGTTGGCAACAATCTGCTGATGAAGCGCCGGATTGGAAACGCACATTCCCGCGTAACGGTCATTAATCCGGTTACCGGCGGCGTTCATTTCAAAATAATCGGGATGTTCCTTGCCGTAGAGCTTGCGCCAGTCGCCGAAGGCATGGCCCTGGCTGGAGCAACCGGCAAAGTTGATATAGCGCGACAGGTCGGCTCGCAGCAGACGCCGGTTCCATTTCCAGTCGAATGTACGCGTATAGGCGAATTGCAGTTTGGGCGAAACCGTCAGGTTACAATCCCCGGAATCGATGCTTTTTTGAGCAGGAATATGTTCACCGAGCTCATCCGGCCACATCCAGAGAACCCCCAGCTTGCTCTCCGCCCACTGATAAACCGCATACAGGGTCCCGGTGGCGGTGCGCAGTTTATCCACCGCTCCAGCGGTGTCTTTACCGGCCAACAGCAAGCTATTATCCGTGGTTTTGATTTTGAAGCCGGCTGTCGGCAATTCTTTGAGATCGAGTACGGCGGCCCGACCGAGAATGATCTGTTTTTGACCGGCCGGAGCATCTTTGACATTGACCAGCGGCAATTCAGCTCCCGAGGCTTTCCGGATGATATATTGCAGTTCCTCCGCGGCATACTGTTCCGCCGGAAGCGGATTGGACGGCAGTACGATTACGGCATTGGGCGCGCCATCCCGGACGATTTCCCATCCGGAAACAACGAGTGCCGATAAAAACAGGATCAACAAACAGAATTTTTTCATTTTATTAAACTCCATATATGGTTATAATTAATTTTTTTATAGAGAGACCTCTTTGGGGGTTCTGAAAGTCTGAGTCAGCTTGGTTCGCGCGGTCAATTCCGCTTTGGATACGTTCACGACACTGCCGTCGTGCCGTGCCCAGTTGGCATTGCCACCGTCGTGATTGTCGGACACGGGTTTGGTATTGCTGCCCATGTCGATCATCGAGCCGCAGTTATCGCCGAACATCCACAACTGATTATTTTTAATCACGACGGGAAGCCGGCAGATACTCGCCGCACGGGCTGAAAAACCGTTGAACCAGGTATATGAGGTGTAGCCGATGGGGGGAGTGATATTACTGGCGGGACAATTGAGGATAGAATAATTGGCTCCCGAGACCGAACCAACCACTTTTGCGCCGGGCAGAAAACCGTAAATGACCAGTCGTCCGAAGCCGTAACTCGCAATGGCGGTAGTCAGAAAACGGTGTGGGTAATTCAGCGAATATCCCGGCGGCATGAAGCCTTCGTAACTATCGGCGTACACGAAAACCCCCATCGCAATCTGCTTGCAGCGATTGACGCAACTGGCTTCCCGCGCCCGGTTGCGCGCTTGTTGCAACGCCGGCAGCAACATTGCCGCCAATATCGCAATAATTGCGATCACTACCAACAACTCAATAAGTGTGAATTTTCTGACTTTCTGTTTTTTCTTAGTATTCATTTGAACCTCCTGGAACAATTTTATCCATAACGATACGAGGGGTAACACGAATTTTCGGCGGCTCCTTTTCGGTCAGGTTTTCCAACATCAACTCCGCCAAACGAGGAATATCGAAGTCTGAAGATATGATGGGATAAGCCGAGAAACGGCGTACGGTGGTGTTATACATGCCGCAGATCCTGATATTCTTGCCGGGTTTGAGGCCGCGGCTGCTGAAAAAACTGGCTGCGCCGAGAGCATGATAATCGGAGATGAAGATCATACCCTGGATTTCGGGATTGACACTGTATTCCGCCTCCGCACATTGATAACCGACCTGGAAACGTTGCCCAAGCGGATCATGCGGGGGAAATTCGTCCTTCTCGATATACGAAAATTTTTGCCGCAGCCTCAACAGATCTTCATTGCCGGGTGACTGCCGAAGCCGATGTTTGATGAAACTTTCGGGAGCCACCAGCTTGAAATTTAAAATATTGTTTGCCTGGAAATATCTGATATAACCGGCTATCGCCGCGCCTTCATCCAATTGAACGGAATTCGGCAGACTGCTGAAGCCCATACCAATATAATTATGATCGCTTTTAAGAATATACCCGGAGATCTCCCGGAATCCGACCGGTTGACCAATCAGCAGAAAACTGTGGCAGCCGCGCGATTCCAATTCCCGGATTTTGGCCATATTGGCATCAATATCAGGAGTCATAATCGCTGAATATACCGCATAGCCTTGTTTTTCCAGTCCGCAAGTCAAAGAAATCGACAAATTCATGATGTGTTCGTCACGCGATACACGCTCCTGCGAAAAGATGATCGCGGCGATGTTGGTTTTCATGCCGGTCATGATGCGATAGCCGATATTGGGCTGGTAGTTGTGCTGTCGGGCCAACTCCAGGATTTCCTCGCGTTTCTTCGATGAACAGAAATTCTCTTTATTATTCAGAACCTGCGAAACCGTCGGCACGGATACTTCCGCCATCCGGGCCAAGTCTTTCATTGTGATTCGCTCGTTCAAGTTTCTTACCGCCATTATATGCTCCAAATCGGATACGCTAACTAGTTTAGTTATACTTTAATTATACAGTCCATTTAAGATATTGCAATACCCGGAATCAATAAAAAAACAAAATAAACGCAGTGTTCAAGCTTTTTTTAATTGATAATTGATAATCGAGGAGAGGATTGCAACTATACCATAGTTTGACCCCCTGAAGGTGGGGCGCCGTTCTCCTCGAGTCGAATATCTTATTGCCTTCGGACAACCCGGTAAATCATGCGAAGTGAACGGCGGCCTCGGAGAGACCGCCCTACCAGTGTGCGCCAAGCCTGAGTTTTTAATGGGGCGAGGTCCTTCTCTAATTATCAATTATCAATTATCAATTATCAATTCTAAAAAAACTTGCACATGACATAAATAAAGAGGCAAAATTGGTATATTGAAAGTTTTTCTGTTTTTTGGGAGTTTGGGTTATTGACAAATGCGATCACGTGATATATAATTATTAAAGAAATAACTTAACAAAAACTATATCACAGATTTTTTGATTATGCGTATTGCATCACAATTACGGAAATACATTCAGACCGAGATCGACAGGGGGCGTTTGCATCCCGGGGACCGGCTGCCTCCGTTGCGCAGTCTGGCCGAGATTCTCGGGACCAGTTATGTCTCGGTGCATACCGCCATGGACAAGCTGCAGAAGGAAAGCATGGTCGAAACTTCCAAACGCGGTACTTTTTTGTCGGGTACCAACCGTTTGAAAGTACGCCTGAATATTGCCGGCAGTGATATTTCGCCACAAAATATGCGTCTGCTCCTGAATAAACACCTGGCCAATACCGAGCTTTATCTGGACCTGGACATTCACGCCTGGGGTGAAATCAAGAGCATTAACGACAGCAAGGAGATCAAGAAAAACTATCCGGCCATTATTTCGATTCTGCGCCACGGCGACAACCGGGAGGATTATCCGCAGCCGTCCGACTTGAGCAAATTCTCTGATTTCAAAAAGCATCTGGCTACGTTAAATGTTCCCGACGACATAAATTTCGATTATGCCCTACCCTTTTACTCCGAATCGAATCAGCTTGGGGTCAACCGAAAATTGATGAAACAGATCGGTTTCGATCCCGGAAAAATAAAAAATGGTTTTGGCTGGTGGCCGGAATATCTTGAAAAATGCCGTCAATCGAATATCATGCCGCTGGCGTGTCACTGGGAGCGGAAACATCTTTATCTGCTAAACGGGTTTATCAATCTGCTGTGTGCCATTTGCGGTTTTTCCGAGGAAAAATTCAACGGGAACGCTCCTTTTTTCAATACTCGCGAAGGGAAATATTTTCTGGAGATATTGAAGGAACTCGCGATCTTTGAAGATGAGCGTCCGGGCTGGACGGAATTTTTCCACAACAGAACTCCCCTGGTGCTGGGAATAGGCCCATGGATAACGACCCAGAATAATAGCCCGGAATATCCCGATATTCGAGTGGCGGAATTGGATATAATCCCCTACGAGATGTCCGACGGCAGGAAATGCTGTGTTTATGGATTAAACCAATTGGAAGCCAGTTTTCGCGAAGATTTGGTGCCTGTAGAGCGCAAGCGTATCTGGGAATTGATGAAAATCATGACTTCAAGGGATTTCCAACTGGATTTCTGCGGAAAGCGAGGGGCTCTGTCCGTAGTCAAAGATGTCTACCCGGCAGAACATTACTGGAACCGGACCGGTGAGTGGAATGCGTTTTTTCCCAGTAATGATGATTTGATTATTTTGAAAGATAAATTGTTCAAAAAAGAGGTAATTTCAGCGCTCAGCACGATCATTGAATTGTACATTGACGGCAAAATCGGTATTGAAGAAACAGCGGTGTTAATGGATCAGAAAAAAGAATTTCCAAAATTATTTCCATAGTATAAGGAGAATCAGAATGAAGAAACGAGGAATAAATTTTACACTTATTGAACTCCTGGTCGTAATCGCGATCATAGCAATCCTGTCGGCCTTGCTGCTGCCGGCACTGGGCAAAGCCCGCGAAAAGGCGTATTCGGCGCAGTGCGTGAACAACTTGAAAAATATCGTCTCTGCCGCCGTATTCTACAGCAATGATTATGAGGATTACACATTGCCGTGGGAATCCACTCAAACTCAATACAGCACTCTCCGCAATGTAGCCTGGACATTCCTGATCTGGAATCAGATTGCCGGAAGACCGTTGAATGAAAAGTTTTATTTCACCAACGGCTACGCCAATGAAAAAGCCAAAGTCCTTTCCTGCCCGTCGAGTTCCTTTTACAAAAACTACGTCGCCAAATCCACTTATCTTTATGCAAACTGGTCCAGTTACGGTATCAACGGCAACGTCGGGCGGCGTGGAGTCGGCCATATCAAAACTTCAGCAATTAAAAGCCCGTCATCCAAATTTTACTTTTCAGAACGCGGCAAAGATGCCTCCGGCGGGACCAGTTCCGCAATCACGCATACGACTACCGGAGCAGCATTTCATACTCCGACCCTACGGCACAATTCCCAGTTCGACGATCATTCCGTTTATCCAGGTACATATTTTTCGACGGTCAACCGCGGCTATGCGAATACCGCCATGTTTGACGGGCATGTCGAAGCGTGCCGCTACCAGGATTTCAAAGAGAATAGCTGGTTCAGCTTCAAACTTCCGTAATCGGAGCGTATCCTATGCATAAATATTTTGCCTTTTTACTGTGCTTTATAACCGGAACCTTAAGTGCGGCCATTGTCGATGATTTCAACAGCTATGATGCCGCTTCATTTCCCAGCGGTACCGAGTGGAAGGAGCAAGCCTACGGCGCACATCCCAGCGCGATTATTGCCGAGGAGAACGGCAACAAATTTATGCAGGGAGCCGGCAGCGGCGACCGTCGGGTTTTCCGGCATTTTCCGAAAGAGGAAATGAAGGAAATCCTGGCGAAAAATATTTTTATGCTGGAATTCAAAGGACGCGGTAATCCCCGCGTTGAGATCGGAGCTCTCGGCAAATACGCCGGCAAAGAACGTTTCTCCGTTCGAATCAACGGCAAAATGGATTTGGCTTTCAAAGATCAGAATTATACCGGAATAACTTCATTCAATACCGGGCACTGGAATACTTATCGGGTAATTTTCGAGAAGGCCGGTGATGATATTCTGGTCAGCACCGCCTATAAGCTTTCGGAGGCCGGCGAGTTCCAAATGGACGCGGTATTGCGGCAGGTGAAATTTCCGGCCTCGCTATTCCAGTTTCAGCAGTGGAACGGTATCGGTTTCCGGATTGACGGGCCGACGGCGGTGGATGATATTCTC
The DNA here is from genome assembly GCA_031548025.1 of Victivallaceae bacterium. Lineage (GTDB taxonomy): Bacteria > Verrucomicrobiota > Lentisphaeria > Victivallales > Victivallaceae > UBA5239. The sequence goes on from JAVBRM010000074.1 coordinate 21,163, forward strand.
TTTGCCGGTTACGATAAAAACGACGAGATTTCCGGGGCGGTCAAAGGCAGTCATGGCCAAACGCCTTTCACCGCGATTCTGGACCATGTGACCTCGCCGCGACAGGCGAGAGATCTGTCCGGCATCTGGTCGTACGCGGTCAAAAAAGAGGGGCAATCCGCAAACTGGCAACCGGTTCTGGTCCCGGACCATCACACCCAGATCATGGCGGGCGCGGGCAAAGACAGCGTTTTATTCAAGACCTCGTTTGAGCTGGACCAAGTCCAGCCGGACAAACTTTACCAGCTGATGTTCGAACGAGCCAACCACCGGGCGGTGGTCCAGGTAAACGGCAAACCGGCGGGCGAACACGAAGGCGGTTTCTTTCCGTTTATGATCGATATTTCAAAATGCGTCAAAGAGGGTGCCAACGAGTTGATCGTGGAAATTCATGGACCGAAAACCGTTGAAAATCTGCTCCAGGACTGGCCGCAAGGCTGGAATTGGTATTATCCACTGTATGCGGGAATCCCCTACCCGATTCACCTGGAAATCATGAACCGAATTCATATCGGCGATATCTTCGTCAAGCCGCGCAACGCAGGGCGGGACAATCCGGTATTGCAAGCGGAAATAACCTTGATCAACGCCACGAAATCAGCTCAAACTGTATCGCTCTCCGGCAAAATCGGCGATGAATGGAGCACGGATTTGAATGATATCACGATTTCGGCGGAATCGGAGAAAACGGTGATGCTGGAAAAAGCCTGGGCGAAGCCGCGTTTGTGGTGGCCGCATGATCCGCACTTGTACAAACTGGAACTGAGCATTCCGGGAACCGACGCCTATATCCAGGAATTCGGATTCCGGGAAATCGCAGTGGAAGGACATCAACTGGTCCTGAACGGCGTACCGTTCATGCACCGACGTTCGTCCCCGATCATCTACTGGCCGCTGACCGCGGCCGAAAACGGTTTGCGCAACCAATACGAACTGCAGAAAAGCTATGGCATAAACGGGGGGCGGCTCCACAGCAGCGCTAATCTGCGGGCGATTCGCGAGGCGGACCGCTGTGGATTTCTATTGTCGCCCGAATCCGGCATCAACGAACCGCGCGCCAACACAGTATCGGAAAAATACTGGCCCAATGCCGAACAACACCTCCGGGACATGGTCAAAGCCTACCGCAATAATCCATCGGTCATTTACTGGTGCATCTCCAATGAATTCGCCGGATTTTACATGAAGGGAACAGCCGCGGAAAAACTGAAGGCCGACGAGAAGATGATGCAGCTCGGCAAACTGGTTGAAAATCTCGATCCCACGCGTATCTGGACCGCTTCCGGCGACGGTTCGCTGGGCGGCGGCCCCGGTAAACCCGGCCCCGCTCCGACCTTGAGCTTCCACTACGCCTGGCAGCCCGTCAAAGCCCATTGCATGCTGCCGAACAGCGTATATTGGCTCGAAGAAAAACTGCGCCCGTGGCAAGGCATTATCTGGGACAAATCCAAGCCGCTGATGCTGAGTGAAGACATGCATCCGCCGTATTGCCTGGCGCCACCCCACGGCATGGCCTGGTACGCAGGAAACGCCGCCTACGATTATTACCACGACGGCATCACCAAAGCCTGGTATGACGCCTATTTCATGCTGGTCGACGGTTATTATTTCTCCGAAGTCGCGGTCTGGAACCCGTGGGCCACCGCGCCCACTACAGCCGGCAACGAGCTATATAAGCTCGGTCAATTGATGCCCGATTTCCATATCGCGCTCCGCAAGCACAACACCACGGCATTCGGGGGTGGTGAATTCACGACCCCGGCTTATTTTTACAACCAGACCTTCAAGGCCGAAAAAGCCACCTTCACCTCTTTATTGAAAGACGGCGGCAATATCGTATCCCGGAAAGAAGAGCGATTGAATCTGGAACCGGGCAAGCGCTTCGACTATTCATTGAGTCTGCCAATGCCGGTCGTAAAACAGAAAACCGCCCTCCGTTGGCAGGGAACCCTGACCGGCGAAAATGGCCGGGTATTGGCGGAAAAAACCATCGATTTCTCGATTTATCCGACATTGACCGAAATCAACGCGCCCGCCGGAACCGCGCTGTACGACCCCGAACAGAAAATCCCATCATCATTCAAATTCGACCTCGGCAGATACAAATCGCTGGCCCAGGCCCTGGCGGCAAAGCCCGCCAATCTGGTATTTTATGAATCGCAGATCCGTCCGGAAGACGGCAAATTATTGGACCAGGCCGTAAAGAACGGCATAAATGTTTTGATTTTCGAGTTGAATCCAGATGGCTGGAAGCCGATACGATGCGATAAACAGGGCCAAGCGGCTTTCGCCTTTGTCCGGGCTCCACACGATCCGGTCATGAAAAATATCACCAGCAGCGACTTGAAGCTCTGGGGCGCGAAAAACCTCAGCGTTCACAGCGCCATTCCCAAGCCGGCCTCGGGAAATTATGATATCAGTGCCGACTGCGGTTCCGGTCAGGGCCGGGCGGCCATTCTCCGGCTTTACCGCGGGTACGGGAACTTCCTGATCTGCCAGTTGCCGGCGGTGTCGCAACTGCGGGAAGAACCGGCGGCCGGCTTCGTGCTGGGCGAGCTGATTCGAGAATTTGCCAATATTCCCCACAAACCGATCCGGACAATCAATATTTCAGTCGACCGGAACGGCGCGCTGGCCAATGCTCTCAAGCAGTTGGAAGTCAACGCGGACAGCGGCAAAACCTCCTCGCTGATGCTGGCGGACGGTTCCTATGCGTGGTCGGAAGACGAAATCAGCGCCATGAAAAAATGTCTGGATTCCGGCGGCACGCTGATCATCAACGAACTGACACCGGAAAACCTCGCCGCGGCCAATGCGTTGACCGGAGATCAATTGCAGCTGGAACCGAGCAAAGAATGGAGTTTTGTTTCCACCATGGCTTCCGAACTGGACGGGATTGCCAATGCCGACTTATATTGGGTCAAAAACACAATTGAGATTTTCAACCGCAACAGCAAGGCCCGGGTACAGAAGTCCACTCAACCTTTTACCTCCAAAGAACTCCCCGCGGCCAATTATCTGGTCCGCGGCAGTCGCGGAGAATCCCTGCTCGAGCCTTCGGCGGCGGCGGTGTGGAATCTGAAACGCGGTAAGGTAGTGGTCTGCAATTTATTGTGGAAAGATTTCGTCAGCAGCCAGAAACAGTATGTCGCCCGTTTTATCGGCACCGTGCTGCGCAACCAGCAAGCAATTGTGGCACTGGACAAGGCCCTGCCCGAGTATATCCAGTTGGATATTTCGACCCTGGCCAATCGCGGCTTCTGGCATCAGACGGAGAATAAAGTCCCCGGCTGGTTCGGCCAGGCTGACGACGACATGCGCTATTTCCCGGTCAACGTCACCGGTATCGACCCGGTACTGAAGTTGCCACAACCGAAAGATGAATTCCCGGAAACGTTACAGAATTTCAGCGGCATTGACTTCCGGCTGGTAAACCCGGAGAAGAATAATTCCAAATCCTGCATCGTCATGGCAAAAAATCAGAGCGCGACGATTCCGGTGAACCGGAAATCCCGCAATCTGTGGTTCCTCGGAGCCGCCGCCCAGATGTTGACCAAAGGCGCGGACGCCCTCGAAATAACCTGGCGTTATCAGGATGGCTCCACGGCCGTTCAACTCGCCCGCGGCGGTATTGAACTGCAGGGATATCATTACGTGAGCCCGGTGGAGAACGGCTCAGCCGCCTGGATCGGACCCAACCCGAGCCGGACCGACGCCGTGATCTGGGTCTGGCCCCAGCGCAACCCGCAACCGGAAAAAACCGTCAAGGAAATCGTTCTGAAAGCTGTCGAGCCCATGGCTGTAGTCGCAGTTACCAACGAATAGTAATTACGGCTTGACTTCGACCAGGCCGCCGTTGGTGAAAAAGTGATTGATCTTCAAGGATGAAGAGGTAAGGTCGTTGAGTGAATAAGCCTCTGCGTGTCCGTCTGCCGAAGCGATGTTGACCCGGTTGGTGTGGCGCATGAGCAAACCGGCCTTGCCGGCTTCGGCTGTATCGTATTGCGGTTTCCAGTACCAGTATCCGGCTTTTTTGTCCATCCGCCACGAATCGGCGATCAGCAAAACCCGTGACGGCGATTTCATTTTCGCCGTGACATAATAAAAATCCGAATCACTGTTATAATCGGTGAAGGTCCCCAGCTCGGCCTTGGTTTCGTTGTCGCGAAAACTGGCGCTCGCGCCATTGAAACGGAACATCGCATAGCGATTATACCACTGATCGGTCAAATATTCTCTCTTGACCCCTTCCGAGGGGCAAGTGGCGACTTTGACGGAAATAACCGCCTGGGTAACGTTCTTGTTGTCAGACAGGTTGGCCAGCACACTCATCAATGTGGCATAAGTGCCCGGACGCGCGGTGGCAAAAGGAATCCTGTCGCCGTAGTCAATGGCATACAGCAATGCGGCCTGCATACAGGATTTCTGGTTGGATATACAGTTGACCGCGCGAGATTTTTCCCTGGCTTGATTCAGCGCCGGCAGCAGCATCGCCGCCAGGATTGCAATGATCGCGATCACTACCAGCAATTCAATAAGTGTGAAACCAAATTTTTTCATTTTCTGACTCTCCTGTTGTTCAATATTATATCATAATTCCGTTAAAGGTGTTATCGCCGGATATTCAAAAAGTATAGAATTATCGTCATTTTTCAAATACCGCCCGCACATAGCCGAATACATTGTGGCTGTCGTACAGCAGCTTGACCGGACTGCTCATAAAATATTCATCCCCTTTGCGGTTCGCCCGGGCCATAATAAACGAAAATTTCTCATTACCAGAAATTTCCACGCCGGCCCATTTGCCGAAAATCGCGGATACCGGAATCATCAACTCCACAGTAAACCGGTTGTCCTCGCAACTCCCGGCAGCGCGGATATCCGCTTGAAAATCGTCATGAAAACGAAACTGCCTGCCGTCGCCGGTCCGCACGTGCAACAAATTCCAGAGCTTTCCCGCCGGGTTCACCACGCACTCCAAGTAGAGGCCGTATGGCAATTCCGGCTTGATGAAAAACTCAAACGCATCCCCCATGAACATCAGCCGCTTCCGGTCGCCGTCGTATTTGTCGGTATAAATCTCCGGCGAATCTTCCCGAAAAGAAGCCGCCGCGTAAATCACATTGCCATGATAACCGACATACCATACGGACGACTTGCGGTCCGGAATTTTTTCCGTTTCCGAAATTCGATATTCGCCGTGAAAGATCAGAGCCTTATCCCATTCACCCGGCTCAACCCTGCCGTCGAGCCGGGGTGGCTGCGGCAGACGCGGAATCGTGACTTCGACATTTTTTTCTTGCCAGGCCAGCCCGCGTTGACAATCGCGATACACCTCCGCCAACAACCTGACGTCAAGTTTTTCGACTGGCCCGCCCTTTTTCAATTCCCGCCGGGCCAACGCCATCGGCCACGACGACAGCATGAATTCAGCCGGAGTTCCGGTCAGCAGCCGGGGTAACTCCGCTTCTTCGGCCGCCAGCTTCCGGGCCAGCGCCAAATCTTCAGACCAGACCGCACAGCATAAGATCAACAAAATGATAGACAGTAGTTTCATTTGCGGGTTATTCCAAATTTCCAGACTTTGCGATATTTTTCAGCGGTTTCCGGCAACTTGAAAAGCGTTGCGCCGTTATTTACCGTAAATTCTCCATCCAAGGTCACCCCGGCCAACTCAAGCGGCAGCATAGCCGGGGTTCCGCCCGCGCCAAAAACATACGCCGTATTTCCATCGATCAGGAACCAGGTCAAGCAACGGTTGTCATTCACTGCCGCGATTAATCCGCCCAGTACTTCACCATCCCGAAACAGATAGCCATTTTCGGGCAGCTCGATATCGCCTTCGCGGAGCGAGGCACGCCGGAAATTCGCCACTACTTCCGCGCTGCCGTATCCGGCGCGGATCACCCCGTCGCCGTCACCGGTATTTTCGTGCTTGAAATGGCGAACACCTTTGCCGATGTAACGCGCGGCTGCGGATTTCTGTTGCCGGTCCATCCACTTGATCAATTCCAGCTGGTCGGCTTTGAAAGGATCGCCGCGGGTTACAATCGATTGACCGAGGACGAAAGTCCAGGCCAGAGTCCTTGCATCGCGAACCGCTCCGGCCAGGTCGTGGGGCGTCATGACCACACGCTCGTGACCCAGCCCCTGAACCAGCGGAAACAGTTCCATGGCATGGCGTGGATATTTCGCAAAAAAATTCTCCATCCAAGCTGAAAAACGAACGATTCCCCCGGAGTGCCCGCAAGTCATGAATTCATAGTCCAGCAGTCCCCACCATCCTTCTTCGGTCGCCAGCAGCGCGGACGCGGCATCATGGCGGACTGTCGACATCAGCCCCTCCACCGGAGAATTCGGGTGCGGGCCGGCGGGGTTCAAATCGTAACCGGAATGAATCCGGGAAGTATCTCCTTTATCCGTGGGCTTCCGCTTGGGATCGAACGAATGGACGCCGCGAGCCCCGGACTGGTCCTGAAACAGAATATCGACCTTCAGTTCTTCCGTAAACTGACGGAGAATCTTGTCGGACGCGGCCCGAACCGCTGGATGCCACATGCAAATGCTCCAGCCGTCATTCCGCCCATAGACTTCGTGAATTTTCCGCCCGGCTTCGTTGATCTGGAGCGGAGCCTCGCCCGCCTCCACAAAAGTCGGGCCGCGCGGATGGTCGCTCCACCAGGTATTGTTGGTATACGGCATGAAAAGCATACCGTTTTCCCGAACCGCCTTCAAGACTTGCCGAAAATCGTCCATCGTACCCCATTTGACCGGCGGCGGCAAGTGGTCGGGATACTGCTTATCGAAACCGCCATACAAGTACTCGGTGGAATGAATAATCATCGGCGACGGCAGCAGCGGCAGAGCACGAATGATATTTTCAGCGCGATGGTCCATGTCGCCCCAAGGATAAAACAACAACGACTGTTTGACCTTTTCCCGCAGCTCCGGTGTTCCTTTGTCGTCCAGCTTCTTGCTGACGCCGTTATCAGCAGCGAACTGTTTGAGCGCGGCAAAGATATCGCTGCCGTTCAACAGAAGCCGGGTCAGCGGCATCGCGGCATTCTCGCCCGGCTTCACATAAATATGAAAACTCCGTTCCAGGAATCCGCCACGGCCGCTTCCGCCAAGTTCATAATAAGAGGGAATGAAAATCCGTTCCCGGTCAAAAGGCTTCCAGGTCACCGGCTGCACCGAATAGATCGAGAACTGACCGTTTTTCTGTTCAAAATGGCAAATATCCGCCACGGCACCCGGCGAAGCGGCCGGACCGCTTTGCAGGTACTTCCTCGGCGTGAGCTGATAATAAAACGGGCTCCCCCCGGTACCGAACCAGTAGCCGCCGCCCTGCACGAATTTCCGGATGGAGGATGCAAACTCCACCAACCCGGTATCGGGCGGAGTCACACAGAATTCGGTATACGGATTGATGATCACTCCAATCGCGGGATCGTCGATACACTTCGCCATCTCCGCCGGAGAAGTGATCAGAACAACCTTATCGCCGTACTTCTTCAACGCCGCAGTCCAGAAGCCGGCGTCGGGAATGGCCGCCGCCGGAGAAATCCCGGTCAGGATCAACGCGATTTTGCGACGCTCTTCCGGTAAACGGTTATCCTTGACCATCTTATCCAGCATCGACAGATAAATTTCGCCGATCAGCTTTCGCGTCTGCGGGTCCCTACCCCAACCGCCAAAATGAAAAATCGCACCTTTCCCACCCAGCCGCGAACCGCCAAAGGCCACATTGCCACGCCCGGAATCGTTCAATATCTCGATTTCGAGCTGTCCTTTGCCGAACGGACGACTGGCGTTAAAAAGCATTTTCAGCGCGCGTTCCCGGGTTTCGGCATCGAGCCACTCCGCGGACTGCGGCCCGGCTTCCAGAGCCGCGGGCGGCAAAGCGGAGTTCGCGTCGCCGCCGAGATTCAACGCCGGATGACCAAAAATCACCCGGCAGGCCTCGTTGTGAATCGGCGTCCGATCCCAAGCCAAACGTTCTCCGCGTTGATTGCTCTGATCGCGGAAAAAATCAGCATTCAGTCGAACCCCGCAATTCGTGGGACGCGGTAAATGGCAGATCACCCCGTTAATGCTGCCCGGTTCAAACTCCAGCTTGCCGGGAGCGCCGAAAGCGATCATCACTTTATTTTTCGGCCGCGCCTCCGCCTGGAAATCCACGAAATCATCCCCGGCGGTCAAGGACACCACCACACTGATTTCCGGGTGATCATAAGTAAATGCCACCCGGTTGCCCTGAATCGCCATTCCGGTATTTTCCGCCGCGGCGGCATAAACAATCGAGCGGTCCTCAAACACCGCATGCCAAGAGCCAGAACTCCCCAACGAAACCCGTTTGCCGTCCAGTTTCAGCTCCGCGATGCTTCCACCGTTCTTCCGCAGATCAAGCCGGTAGCGTTTTCCCTGCAGAACGACCAGACCATCCTGTTCCGTAACCTCTCCTGCCAGAAAAAAACATATCCCCATCAGGAAAATAAAAATCTTCATATTCACTTTTATCGGTCTCCTGTCATTTGCAAAATCAATTCTGCTGAATTATCTTATAAACTGTTGTTTCTTTATTATATTATACAGCATTTTCTAGAGGAATGACACTCCGGCTTTTCCAAAAAGTGTAGAAATATCGTCAATTCGCATGAGGTCCCAATGGAAAACTACGACGGCAAAGGCAAAATCAAAGTCAAATGGCAGATCAGGGACAAGGTGATTCCGGCAGGTTCCCGCCAGCTATTTCTGCCGCTGTACCTTCAGGACTCCTCCACCATCAAATTGCGGACCGCCGGTATTCACATGAGCGGCATCAGCGATGTCACCAATGATTTCCTGATCCAGCGGATCGCGGATTACCACTTGGTGATCTTCACGCAGGAAGGGCTGGCGGAATTGACCGCCGGGGGGAGAACTTTTCGCATGGAACCGCATTCGCTGCTGCTCGCTCCGGCGGGCTTGGAACACCGTTACCACCCGGTGCCCGACAGCGGCAACTGGAAATTTTTCTGGTTTCACCTGCTGCCGCTGGATTCCTGGGATTTTATCGCTGATTATCCGGTTGTAGGGCAGTCTCCGGGTCTGGATTACTTGTTCAACGCCATGAACGGTTTTATTTCCGAGGTTTACCCGCTCCACGCGATGATGCAGTCCGATAGCCAGGTGCCGTTTTTTTACAGTGACGCACCGAGGCTAGACAGTTCCATGTCCGAATTCGACATGAAAAACCAGGCCGAATCCCCCGCCCAGAGCGGTAATACCGCCCTGGCTTCCAGCTACGCCGACCTGATTCTCGGCTATCTCCAGCGCGAAGTCCGGAGCTTGTTCCACCAATCGCTTGAGTACGAAAGCCGTGGCCGCCTGGAAGCCCTCTGGCAGGAAATCGCCGAACATCCGTCCGCCAACTGGTCACTGGACAAAATTTCCTCGAAACTCAATATGTCCGTTTCGACTTTCCTCCGGCTGATCCGCAAAATTTACGACACTACGCCGTCGAATATCATTCTGCATATTCGCTTGCGAACGGCGGCGCGGCTGCTGGCGGAATCGGACCAGAGCATTTTCATGATCGCCGAACACGTCGGCTACGGCAGCATGTCCAGCTTTGCCGCCGCCTTCAAAAACCATTTCAAATGTTCACCGCGCGAATACCGCAACCGCAGCCGATCCCTTTAAGAGCTTGTCAACTCTCTCAAGGTTGGTCCGTGGCCGGCAGACAGGCGTACATGTTCTTTAACAGCATGATGATCGTTTCCGGTTTGAGCATGCTGAACAGCACCCAGCCGGTATTGCGGTCGAATGACCCGCTGCTCACCACCAGCAAACCCCGGCCGATTCGCTTGGCCAGCAGATAGGAGAAAAGTTGGCCGTCATTGGTTTTCATGGAGGCAAGGTTGTCCCATTCATCTGGAACGATCGGCTGAAAACCGGTACTGGGGGCGCGTTCTTTGAGCAGGGAGGCGGCGAGATTTTCCGGAACGGTCTGCCAGTCGCCAGGCTTCAGTTCGTAGGATTTGCGTTGTGGATCGTGATTTTTCGCGCCGGACCATTTCAACGCCAGTTGGGGTTGGCCGAACATTTTCTCCAGCGGCAGAGCTTCCTGCGAGGCCAGGATGACCAGAGCGCCGTTTTTCAATGCGGGCAATACGTAGTCTTGATAGAATACCGGATCAATTCCGGAGGCGGTAGCCCGCAGCAGTATGACCGGGTACCGGGTCGGCAGGTTCTTCAATTTCCGTTCGTCGTTGATCGCCGTGACCTGATAGCCATGCTGTTCCAACAGAGCGGTGACTTCGTTCAATTCATTGTCTTTCAGCTTGGCGAAAAGCAGCAGGTTGCGGCTTTCTTTGGCCAAGCTGAACCGGAGCAGGCCGAACTGTTCCCGGCCGGGAGCGAAAACGCCAGGGAACCCTGAATCGGCAAAACGTCCGGCACCGGAGCGCTTCAGCGCGAACTGCCAGGAATCGCCATCCCCCGGTACCGCGCCCAGGTCTTTGAAGGGAATTCGGAGACTCACCGTCCAGTCGGCCGGATTGATTTTGGTTTCGGCCGTCCAGTCTGAGTTCCAGTCAAGATCGAAAACATTGTCGCCCAGCGCTGCGGTATCGAGACGAACGCCGACTGGATTGACCGCGAAACGGCGGTACTGGGCAGTCGGATCGCCGGGGACAGCGATAATGACTTCAAAGGTATCGTCGCCGGATATATCCGCGTCTCGCTTCGCAGCCCGCGCCGACAGGCGGGCCGGTTCCGAGTCATGGCAGATTGCCTTGATATAGAGAAACTCACGGTCCCAATTAATGGCGACTTCAGTTTTCGGAGCGGGTTTTTCTGCCGGAGATTTCAGCTCCAAACGGACTGCCCCGGTAAAATCGCCAGGCGCGGGACTGCGGGGAACCACCGCTTTCAGACCGCTTTTTGAGGCAGCATAATTGCGAAACATCGTACTCCAGGCTTGGAACATCTGTTTCTCGCGGGCGACGTACTTCTGAATCCGTTCCCGTTCCGGGGCATAACTTACCGTTTCGACCGCAAGTTCGGCCCGCCTGAAAATAGCGTCGATATTTTTGATCGTCGTCTCATTGAGCAGATGCTCTGCACAGCCGAGGGGAGAATTGAAAAAATAGGAATAATGGATGTTCATGCCGTCCCAGGCCTTGCTCATAAGCGCAAAATACTCCATCATCGGCAGAGCAGCGGCACCGAAGGCGGCCTCGCTGTATTCGCGAATCAGGTCTTCGATATTCCGGTCGGGGTTCCAGAGCAGCTCAGCGTAGATGTAATAAGCCAGCTTGTGGTGTTCGTACGGTTCGAGGCCGGAGGGAGGAATGGGAAAACGCGGTGGAACCGGCATATAATTTTTCGGCATAGCCTCCGGAATCACTCCTTGAATGCCGAGCGTACGGAACTGTCGTATCTGATCGGCCAGCATGGTATAAAACGGGGTGTGCATATGCGGCGTGAAAATATTGAATTCATAGCCATAAACCAACAGAGGAACCGGCTGGTTTTTCCATGCGGACAGTTTTTTCGACGCGTTCGAGTTGATCTGGCATTTCCCGAATTGATGAATGTAACAACGGTTGTAGAGGCAATATTCGATGAAAGCGGCCTGGGTGAGATTATATGAGGGCGGATCCCAATAGCCTTGATAGGCGATGGTGGCAACCTGTTTGCCCGGAAATTCGGCCTTGACCGCGCGGGCGATTTCCTCGAAGAAACCGAACCAGAGATCGGAAACGGAATGCTTGGAACACTCGGCGCATTTGCAATAGTTTTTATTATCGGCCGGGAAGATGCTGAGAATTTCCATTTCGGGGGAATTCCGGCAGATTTCCAGGTTCCGTTCGATGATGATGCGCCTGAGTTCAGGGTTGCTCCAACAGAGTTGATCGGTGAGCCGTTTGCCGTCGACCAGGGCGAAAAGTTCCGGTTGGCTGGAATAATAATCCTTACCCAGAATGACGTTATGCGCCGAAAACATGATGTGGAATCCCTTTTTGATACGTCCATGGTTCCAGGCGGTGCGCCACTCTTGGCGACCCGGAGGATTGCTGCGCATGATATTCAGTTTATGACGGGCCATCCAGCGCTCGGTTTCCTCTTCATAATGCTTGCCGCATAAATGAAAACCGCGATATTGGAAGGAGGCTTTTTGATTGATTTCCAATGATGGTAGGACCAGTGAGTTTTTTCTGGGGACGATTTCGCCGTCCTCCCCGGCCCAGACCCAGCGGATGCCGAGGACGTCGCTCAGGAAGGTATACACCGCGTAAAGAGCTCCGCGCGGGGAATTTCCGACCAGAATCAGGTTTTTGTCCCGGGTGTGAACCGCCAGGCGATCGGTGTTTTTATCGGTGTTGCCATATTCTTCAAGCTCCCGGAAAGAATCCGGAGTGCCGATAACGATGGTATGAGCTGGAGAAATTTCCGCCTTTCGGATGATTTCCAGCCGGACGCCAGATATTTTTTCCAGATAGATTTGGAGCTCTTCCGAGGCATATATTTCGGCTGGAGCGGCTTGCGGCGCGATCTGGATTTTCCAGGTACTGCGCCCATCTTTGAATAGCGGTTCGGTTCCCATGACCGAAAGCAGGCCGGTCAGGCATAGTACAAATGCAATGTATTTGAGCATAAATATCGATTCCTTATGTTAATTGGTTTATTGCCATTCGATCATTTCTTCCTGGATTTCACGTGGTTTCAATGAACTTGTATGCCCATCCACCCAGAGAAAATTGACGCTCCTGTCGTGAAGCGGGCCAAGGCGGTACGGAACACCCGGAAAAGGGTTGAACGCCCATCGGGTATTGCTTCCGGAGGTTTTACCCCGAAATTCGAAACAGCGGTTGTTGTTGGTGTCCGTACCATCCCCCAACATGATGACCGAGGATGGTTTCTTGATCTCTCCAAGCTTATGGAACTTGGAGCTGGTAGGCCAGACCAAGGTCGGCAGGACTTGGGAATTGGTTGAATAGTCGGTCGGACTGCCTGCCATGCGATTGGAAGGGCAATTGGCGACCGGCGGATTTTCTTTCAGCAAGAGATAGCCGGCAAGCGGCCCGGTCCAGGTCGCCAGAATGGATTTGCTGTCGTACCCCCAGGGAAGCATGTCGTCCCAATCCCCGGCGTATGACAAAAAGGCAACCCCAAGCTGTTTTTCATTGCTGAGGCAATTGCTGGCGCGGGCTTTTTCGCGGGCCTTGTTCAAAGCCGGCAGCATCATTGCCGCCAATATCGCAATAATAGCGATAACGACCAAGAGCTCGATAAGTGTAAAATGTGACCGAATTTTGTTCATGATAAATCTTCCTTTTGTAGTGGTGAAATTATGGTTTTCAAGACTGCTTCTCCGGCTAACAGATCGATTTCCGGTTTCAAGTCGGTTGGCGGTTCCTTGATGTGGCGTTCCATGTCTCCGAGCATCAGGGGCACCCATTCCCAATAAATTCCATTATCCCGGTGAATCGGGCAGCCACAACTCCGGCTCAGGCGGAACATGGGTTTAACCTGGAGCGGGGGAACGAGCTTTGTCAGTTGGTGCTCCTCGATTTTGTGCAGCAGAAGGTCGATGCCTTTCCGGGCCAGTTCATTGTTCCGGATTACCGCCGTCGTCAGCGGTACGCCGGTGAGGTTGCTCAATTCCGAACCGTCGTAACCGGTCACCGCCACGTCTTCCGGCACCCGGTAGCCGTGCCTCGCCAGCCAGGAAATGAACTTGGCGGCAATCCGGTCGCTGCCGCAAGCGAAGGCCCTTACCTGCTCTTTTTCGATTAAGTGCAACAAATTATCCGGGAGGGATTCATTCCAGGTCAGTTCCACCATCCAGTCGTCCTCCGGGGTGATTCCAGCCTCCCGCAACGCCTCCTGACAGCCTTGAAATTTCCGGTTGTTAAAGAGTTTTTTCATGCATATATAACCAACCTTCGTATGGCCATGGTCGATCAGGTGCCGCGTCATCACCCGTATCCCATATCCGAAGTCCGATGAAATATCGGCTCCTTCAACGTCCTCGAGGCCCACGATCGGAATCGGATATTTCTCATGCTCGATTCGGTTGGCGGTATAGGCCTGGATGATGCCGGACACCCCGCGGGTTATGAAGTCCTGAATCGTCTCGAGCTCATGCACTGGATCGGTAACCGCTGCGAAATGGCTTTGGTAGCCCTGCAGGCGCAATTGGATCGACAATTGCTTGATCAGGTCGGCCCGGCTTTCAAAGATATAACAATCCATGATGATGCCAATCGATTTCCGCGAACATCCTTTCAACTGCATGGCGGCCGGATTGGGGCGGTATCTCAGGTTCCGGGCCAATTCCATGATTTTTTCCCGCTTTTCCTGCGACACCCGGATATTCGGCCCGTCATTGCCATTTAATACCGCCGAAACTACCGGCCGGCTGACGCCTGCCAATTCGGCAATTTGCTTCGTTGTTACTGGACGTGGTTCGATTTTTTCCATGAGCTTATATTTCATTGATTACATGAGTTATCAATAGTATAACTGATATTTTGCTTTTTGCAATAGCCGAATATTTTATTTTGACAAAATTTGCGGATTGCCGTCTTGACAAGAATGGAATTTTCGTTATAATATTAATATAGGCTACCCTAGGGTAATAATTAGTTATGGAATTAATGATATGGAATTGTCGAATAAATCGGAAATGATTGCCAGGGCGATCGAGAAAAAAATCTATGACGGGACCTACACCGGCAAGCTGCCCTCGGAGCAGGCCGTGGCCACGGAGTACGACACCGCCAGGATGACGGCGGCCAAGGCTTTGAACCTGTTGGTGACGCGTGGATTGGCGGTCCGGGTGCCTTTCAAGGGAACTTATGTGAAAAATACCGAGGAGCGGGTAATTCGCGTGATGGGCAATGAATATTTTTTCAACCGTCTGGCCGACTACGTGCCGCGCCGCTTTCCCGGATATTCAGTGGCCTTGACCAAAGATATCGATGACGCGGAACTGATGATCTTGACGACCTTCACCCCATTTGAATACGAAAGCCGGCTGTTGCCGTTGCCGGATGCCCTGGTCGAGCGCATTGAAAAAGAGGAGCGCCACTATCCGCTGGCGACGCAGTTGCACCGCCGCGGCAAGCATTGTTACGGAATGCCGGCGCTGTTTTCCCCATTCATGTTGGCTTATGACCGGGCCGCCATGCGCCGGGTCGATCCGAAATTCGTTCCTTATGAGCTGACCCTGGATAAAATGTTTGCCTTGCAGAAAAAGGCGGCATCCCTCAATATTCCCTTTATAAGTACCTGGAGTGCGCAGGAAAGTCTGTTTTACTCCTTTCTCCACAATATTTCGGAGAGCACGCCGAGCAGGAAAGATTTCCAGCAGGCTTTTGATACTTTTGAACGGTTGACAGCGGGTGACGGCGGAAAGTCTCCGCTGTTTCAGATGGTTACCCGCCACAAAGCAGCCGCGTTGCAGCGGGAAGGATATGATTTCGACATTTCACCCATTCCGCTGATCAATGGAACGCGTTATTGTGCACTGGCTTCCGAAGGCTTGTTTGTGAGCCGCGACGCCGACACTCCTGAGATTCTTTTCGATATCTGCGAAGCCTCCGTCATGCCGGATTTCCAGCGGATTCTGACTGCCGGGCACCATGCGATTCCGATTCACCGCGACTGTTCGCTGGATAGTATCGGGTGCCCTCAGTACCGCGACGATTTCTTTTTTGCCGAGATACCCAACCTTACCTTTGGGCGTTACCGGATTCCCTTTCCGATCCAGCGCGAAATCCGTTTTGCGTTTGGCGAAGGAGCCCTCACGAAGGAAGGCAAGGAGCAGATCCTCCAGGTGCTGGATTATGTCGAAAATGAATCCCGGAGAAACCGCTCGTTATTGAGAAAAATGCACTATTACACGGAGAGCGTAACCGCATGAAAACAACCCGCAAATATTTCACCGACAGTCAGAAACGAAAAATCGGGGTGACTTACTGGACCCTGGGCGGCAAACGCCCCGGCCCTGTCCTCACAGTCATCGCCGGACAACACGGCATGGAGCATTCCGGCCCCTGTCTGCTGCCGGAGCTGGCCGAAGAACTGGACCGGACGGATTTCGCGGGAACGCTTCATATCTGCCCTTGCGCCAATCCCGCCGCACTGGAACTCGACTATGAATTTTACCCGGAGCGGGAAGACTTAAGCCGGATCAAGGACTACTATTACTCCTATTTTCGCCATTATTATTGTCCGTGGGGACTGGGACGGACGGAGGCCATGACGCTGTACAACATGAACCGTACCTGGAATCAGCCCGGCGACGGGATCGCTTTTGAAATCACTCGTTGGCTGTGGAGTGAAATTGTCGAACCGGCGTTCCTGACCGTGGATATGCATTGCGCGCAGAACCGGAAACCTTTTATTTTTAACGACTCGCCCAAGAACAACGAATGGATCCGTCTGGCCGGAATCGAGAGTTCGATCCAGTGCTTCCGTGAGCCGTCCGATTATGCCGCCGGCAATGTGAATTTCCAGGCGTCGAACCGACCGGGGCATTACTCATTCTGTCTTGAATTTTCTGTTCAGCACGGCTTGAAGGAACAGGAATACCCGGCCGGAAAAAAGGCCATAAAAAATCTGATGATCGGTCTCGGAATGATGCCCGGAAAAATCGTGCATTCGCGCCCGGTCTGGGCGATACCGGAAGACATGCCGGGGACCTGGTGGAAAGCGGCGCATACGGGGCATGTCCGGTTCTTTTTCGATACTTGCGACGAGGTGAAAGCCGGTGACCGGATTTTTGAAATGCGCGATTTCCAGACCCTGGAAGTGCTCGAAACCGGAATCGCTCCGCATGACGGTATTCTTTACGGCGTATCGCTGCAGCCGATCGCCAGGCCGGAGCAACAACTTTGCATGGTGATAAAGGCGGAAAAACTGGCGGCGGCGGGCGTCGAGCTCGAATTACCGCAAATCGAGGAGGCAGTTTTATGTTGAAATCCATTCCTATGGACGGTAAGATCGTATTCGAGCCCGGAACGGCGGAAAACAGTATTTTTATTACCGGCGACCTGATCCCGCGTGAAAAAGCGGAGGTCAATCTTGCGCAGGGCGATCTCGAGGCGGTTTTCGGCACAGTTCTCCCGGAAATTCAGGGGAGCGGCCTGGCGGTCACCAATCTGGAAACCGCGTTGACCCGGGAAGGAGAGCCGATCCGGAAATTCGGTCCGCCGCTTCGTTCCGATCCGGCCACGCTGGCGGGGTTGGTGAAGGCCGGATTTATGGTTTTTTCGCTGGCGAACAATCATACCCGTGATTTTGGTGATGAGTCATTTCTGGAAACCATACAACACATCCGGGAAGCGGGAGCCGCGTTCGTCGGCGGCGGCAGAAACCGGGCGGAAGCCGCGGAGCCGCTCCGGCTGAAACTCGGTTCGCTCAGGCTTTCCATTTTCGCCGCCGCGCTGGATCAGCCTTGTTCCGCCACGGATACTACTCCGGGCTCCAATCCGCTGAATGCCGCCGGTTTGGCGGCGGCCATCGCCAATGAACGGGCGCACGCCGATTTCATCCTTGCGGTCATTCACGACGGCAAAGAACATATCCCGTTTCCCTCGCGCCGGGTGCGGGAAAATTACCGGGCGTTTATCGATGCCGGAGCTGGCGCAGTGATCGGCCACCATCCGCATATCGTACAGGGGATTGAGCATTATCATGGTGGGTTGATCGCCTACAGCCTCGGCAATTTTCATTTTCCGTCCCGCAACAAAGCGGAAGCGCCGGGGTTCTGGAACCGCGCTTTTTCGCTTCGGCTCCACATCGGGCAGAACCGGGTTACCGGCATCGATGTCCTGCCGCACCGCAATGATCCTGCCACCGACCGGCTTGACCTCATGACCGGCGCGGATAGAGCGAGCTTCCTGGCCGAGCTCTCCCGACTGAATCTGATTTTGGAGGACGATGCGCTTTGCGACCGCTACTATCATGGCGCCGCGCTCCGGTTTGCGCCGTCTTACTTCGGGCGTTTCGAGGGTGCATTCCGTCAGTTCCGGGACGGGGACCGCTCCGCGGAGGCGCGCCTCAATATGTTTTACTGTTTCCAATGCCTGAACAACGCTGAACACTGGGATGTTCTGCAAAGCGCGACCGATATTCTGTCTTCAGAGAGTAACTTTGTCGAGCCTGATGACCTGAATTATTTTATAAGAAAGGATTGAGAAAATGTGGAGAAAAATTCTGTGCTTTTTGTTAATCGGAACCGCTGTTGGAGCGGTGGAAATCGGTGTCGGCCCCGGAAAAAACTTTCAAACCATCAAGGCGGGGATTGACGCGTTGAAAGATGGGGATACCCTGACCATCGCCCCCGGCAGATATTATGAAACGCTGGACATCCGGAAAAAACTGAAAAATGTCACGATCCGGGCGGAATTCCCCGGTTCGGTCCTGCTTCACGGCGACAAGCCCGCGCCGGTGTTCACTCCCGTCCCCGGATACCGTTTTGTTTACATGGCCGAATGGACGGACAATGTAACCGCCGTGAACGAACGCGATTCACTCTGGATTTACCTGCCGGCGACCTCGATTCGCGATCTCGAATTCAATTTCGGGCTGTGGTTCAAAGACGGTAACAAACTCTATATCTCCACCTCCGACGGACAGCCCCCGGAAAAGCACGATTTGACGGTCTCCGTGCTTGACGGCTGCGGGCTCCGAATCTGGAGCCCGGAAAACGTAGTAATAGATGGCCTGGTAGTCACCGGATTTTATGCGCATTTACGCACGGACACTCATAGCGGGCGCCACGGGATTCAGCTTCAGTCGCCGGAAAACTGCGTGGTCCGCAATTGCACCGCGTTTCTGAACGCCACCGGTATTTCGATCAGCGGCCGCAACTCCACCATCGAAAACTGCGTGGCCTACGGCAACGGATCGCGCGCCAATACTTCCGGCGGCAATATCATTGGCTGGAGCGGCGAGGGAAATACCATCCGCGGATGTGTCTCGATGTTTCGCTTTCCCGCCGGAAGCGACCAAACCATTGGCCTGCGTTTTTATGGGAATATGAAAAATTGCCTGATCGAAAACTGTATCTCTTTCGGCGAGGGAGGCCTGAATATCAAAGGACAGGTAGAAAACAGTTGGCTTAAAAACAGCTATTCAGAAAACAGCATCAACGTATTGCAAGCCGAAAACAACGTCTTCGGCGGCATCAACGGCTACAATCCCAAAGATGTTTCCCCGCTTAAAGAAATCAAAAAAGCGGACTGGCCGAAGCATTATGCCGACCCGGAAAATCACGATTTCCGGCCGATTGACCAGGTAATCATCGGCCAAATCACCGATGTCAAAACCGGAACCACCATCCTGTTGCCGCCCGGAGAGTATCCCGCGCTGAATATCACGGCGGACAATGTCACGATCCGGACCCGCGGCGCCGGAGCTCGCGCCACGGTGAAAGGCGGCCGAATTTCCGGCCGGAACGTACGGCTGGAAAATCTGGTTTTCACCGCGCCGCTGGCGATTTCCGGCGATGACACGGCGGTCCGCGGTTGCGTATTCGAAGCCAAAGCGACCGCCTCGGGCAAAGACCTTATGGTTACCCACTGCCGATTCAATACCGCCCCGGATTTCACCGCCGCCTCCGGTTACCGCCACAGCAACCTTGGCCTTTCGAAAGAGATTGCCGGGCTGACCGATCTGGACGACGGACGCAGTTTCGATGCTTTCCCGGTTGGCCCTTATCAGCTGATCAAAACGGCAGAACCAGCCAAAATCACCGGGCCTTTCATCCGTTCCGTGACCGACTCCGTGGCGGATATCGAATGGTGGACCGACTCGCCCGACATTACCACTGAATTGCGCTGGGGAACCACCGAAAAATGCGAAACCCGCGCCGGTCAGCCTTTTTCCGGCGGGTACTGGCACTCCATGAGCCTGACCGGGCTGAAACCCGGCGTCAAATACTATTTCAGCGTTCATTCCCGCTCGCCGCTGCGCGAACATCATTCGAGCATGGAGCTGGCGGTGGAAAACCGGTTGAAGGAACGGGTCACTTCCACCACTCCGGTCACCAGTTTCACCACATTGGCGGCGAAACCCGCGCCGCGTACGCTGACGGTCAGCGGCGGATTGATCAGCGACACCTTGGACCAGGCGCGTTCCGGTGATACCGTCGTAATTCCCGGGGGAGTCTACTCGGAAACACTTTACCTCCGCTCCGCCGGCGTGACCATTCGCAACGCTCCCGGCGAAAAAGTCTGGTTTGACGGAAAAAGGACCATGACCCGCGGAATCATGCTGGAAAATAAACCGCATACCGTGATCGACGGTTTGTTCTTCCGCGAATTTTCCGGCACCGCCGGAATCATCATCAACGGCGGCAACGATATCACCGTGACCCGGTGTTTCTATGACGGCCGCAGCCAGGGATACACGCCGGGGTTTATCAAGGCGAACTCGGTCCGGAATCTGACGGTGGACAATTGCGTCATCATCCGGGGATTCCACGGCGCCGAATTCTTCCGCTGCCCGAATCTGATAATCCGCAATTGCGCCTGGGCGCTGAACCAGATCAACCATTTTTATGTTCACAATCTGCCGGATGAAATTGCAACCGTCAGCCACAACCTGATTTTCGAAAACATTCCGACAAAAGTCAGGAATCCTCTGTACCACTGCCTGAATATCGAATCTCTCAAGGAAAAGATGAACTGCTATTATCTCCGGGTGCCGGAACAGGACCGCAAGTTGATCGGTTATAGCCGGATCGAAGGCGATCAGGTCCGGGCAAGCGTGAATTACGGGCAATTCCTGAATGATTCCAAGCAGCAGCGTACGTCGATTTTCGCCAATCCCAAAGTCGCGGCCCTGCCGGAAATCCTGATGTACAAACACCCGGAAAAAATCAACTACAACCTGCTCGAAAGCGGTGGCGATGAAGGCAAGGAAATAGAAAAGAAAGCTACGAACGTCGAACAAAAATGGGATGGGAAAAAATATGAACCGTGGGATTTCGCCGGGTTCTTCGCCACCAACCCCGAATGCGTGAAAAACGGAATCGGACCGAACCCGAAACTTTTCGAGAATGGAGCAGCCAAATGAAAGGAGAAAAAATGCATAAAAATTTTACTCTCATTGAACTCCTGGTTGTGATCGCGATCATCGCGATCCTGTCGGCGATGCTGTTGCCGGCGCTGTCCAAGGCGCGGGATACCGCCAGGTCAATCAAGTGCGCCGCCAACCAGGGGCAGATCGGCAAAGCGGCCTTGATGTACGGTGACGACAACAGCGGTATGCCGGTTCCCTACCGGAACGGCGCCACTTCTTCCACTTCCAGCATGAGTTGGTTTCCCGAGTCGAGGTCCAATGGAATGCTTGCCGCCTATCTGAATACCAACGCCGTCAATTGGGTGGGCGGTCTCCGAATCACCAGTGCCAAAGTACGGATAGCCAGCAAACTTATGTGCGCGGCCCGGAAGTATGAGGAGGTACTGACCGGCAGCGCCCAGGATTTGGCCGGATATGGTTTGAATTACAATTCCAATAATCTCGGAGATCAATCGCTGGCGAAAATCGTGATTCCTTCCCGTTCCGCTTATTTTGGCGAGGCGGTATATACCGCGCCTTCGATCAGCTATACGATCGGTACCTCGGATGGAAGCCCGGCATTTCCGCACGGCCCGTACTTCCGGGAAGTTCATCGTTTCAGCGACTCCACTCTGGTTACGACCCCAGGCAAGGCCAATTTCGTCTTTTACGACGGCCACGTGGAGGCGATCGACCGTACACGGATTCCCACCGCGCACAAGTCGACCAATGCGCCATATTCTTCTTTCTGGATGCCATGGAAGACCCATAGCTATTGGAACGATACCTGGTAATTATTTTCCATTGATTTTTCGGATGGGGGCTTGACAATCATTTAAAAATTTGTATAATATAGTATACAACTATTTAATTGATGGGTAAGCCAGTGAAGGAAGAAAAGTTTATTCCGGAAATCAATTTGAACCGCGATACGGTGATTCCGTTGCGTGCTCAGATCGTGGAACAGATGCGTACCCAGATTATCCGCAACCGTCTTCCGGCCGGCACCAAAGTGGTTTCGGAGTCGCGCCTGGCCGATGAGTTGAAAATCAACCGCAACACCATCCATCAGGCGTATGAACAGCTCGCGGAAGAAGGTTTGCTGTTTCTGGCCGGCATCCGCGGCAAAGCGGTCGAAATCGCCGATCATGTCGCGGCGCATTACCGTAATCCGTTTCCGTCCCTGAATCTGGTGCTTCCGTACAGTTTCACCGAACAGTTGAAACATTTCCGGTTGATGGGATTTGAAATCCTGGCCGGGCTGATGGACCGTGCGGCGGAGCGAAAAATCTCCGTCAATATTCTCTCCATGCCGGAACCGGATTCTTCCGAGGAGGAAATCGATCAATGGCTGGAAAGCTTCATTCCGCGTTCCATCGGAATAATCACATTCGGCTGCCGGGAACAGGTGAAGTTCGATCCGGTCTTCGAAAAACTGCTCATGAACAAAACATTGCCGCATGTCCTCTGTTCCGCGACCTCGGAATGTCCTCATATCAGCACGGTAACCGTTGATTATGAGCCGGCCATGCGGCAAATGCTCGAGGAACTGTGGCGGCTCGGGCACCGGCGGCTCGGTATCGTTGACACGGCTTCATCTCGAGAGTGGAAATTATTTCGTTACCACTCCGGCGAACGCGCTCCATTGTTGAAACGTCTGGCGGAGGCGTCTGGTTTCCAGGTCACGGTAATGGAATTCAAGTTTCAGAATTTCGACCCGGCCAAGGTGGTCAGTGAATTTATACTCCGGAAACCCCACCCCTCCGCGCTTTGGAGTATGAACGACGAAATGGCCGAAGCAATCGCCGATAAACTGATTGAAAACGGTCTACATGTTCCGGAAGATATTTCGGTAATCGGCTATGACAATAATGCCGTCAAATATAATATCAGCAGTTTCACTCACAACCGTATCGAAATCGGCCGGATGGCGGTGGATATCGTGGCCGAACTGTTCGAACACGGAACCCCCGGCGATGCCATTCATCGGCAGATACCATGCTCATTCGTCCGCAATTCGACTCTCGCCATAGCTAAAACCAATCTCAAAAAAGAGGTGTTATATGTATAAACTCACCGAAAAATATTTCACACTTATTGAATTATTGGTAGTTATAGCTATTATTTCCATTCTGGCCGCCATGCTGCTGCCGGCGCTCAACAAAGCCCGGGCTCAGGCCATGAATATTAAGTGCAATAACAATCTCGCTCAACTCGGGCGCCAGATGCTGATGTATACCGATGACAACAATGACCATGCCCACTACTCACCCGGTACCACCTGGGGCAATTCATACGGAATTTACAGCGCCACGTCGAAACCATTTTTTTCTTATGTCGGAGGTAGCGCGGATTATTTTAAGGCCAACAAAAAATATCAGCCATATGCGTGTCCGGCACCATTGATCCTGCAGACGAATGACTATGTTCACTATAATTACGGCTTCAGTTATTATCTCGGGTATTTTCCGATAAATAATAAAATAACCCGGCACAAGCATTTCTCACAAACCATTATGTTTGGGGATAAATCCAGTTATATCAGCGGCTTCACCGATATGCCATATTATTTCGCCAGATACAGCAGTGGGGGGAATTCCATGCGCGGCTTCATATGGGGCCGCCGTCATAATCTTAAAGCCAATATCATTTATCTGGATGGGCATACCGGGCAACGTGAAGAAATTCCCGAAGATGCTTCCGATCCCTTCTACGATCATTTAGGCTAAGTATAAAAAGAGGTAACTAATAAATGAAACTCTCAAGTCTTTTGCTGGCGACGTTCATGGCCGTAAATCTCATGGGCGCCAAACTCACGGTGGATAATTATTCCTTTACCGCCAAAACTATGGCCGACGAAAAAAATCCGGGAGTCAATGACGATCCCGAATTCAAAAAACTGACCGACGGCCTGGTTTCCCGCGAGGATGTAAAAGACAAAGCGCCCCGGATCATCTGGCGGCATCGCGACAACTCCCGCCGTCCGGTGGAAATCCGTTTCAATTTCGCCACCGAAATTAAACTCGATGAGGCCATTATCCACATTTCCCGCGGCAAGAAAAGCTATGGAATCAAAGACATCAAGCTGGTGGGGATCACCGCTTCCGAGGACAAAATCCCGCTGGGCGGCCTCACGTTGAACCATCCCTATGAATTGCCGGCGGGCGAACCGCAATTTTCGGCGATCACCGTCAAATCCGAGGACGCTCAGCCGATCAAATCGCTCGAGGTGATCATTACCGCTACCGGTGGCTTCCTCTGCCTGAATGAAGTCGAATTTTTCGGCGAAGCCCTGCCCCCGCGGCAGGCCGAATCCCCGTCCGCCAATCCCCAGATGAAGCTGGTGGAGAAAAGCGTTCCCGGCTTGCGTATGTACCGCGAAAAACAGCAGTTCGTGCTGGAAAACGACTACGCGATTTATGCAATCGATCCCCTGTACTGCGGCGCGGTGAATTTTGCCTACGACAAAGTTTCAAAAACCAATCTGGTACGTTACGATGAACCCGGACAGGGATTCGGCCCGCTCTTTGCCGACCGTTTCTGGCCGGGCGGACGGGAAAACCGCGATATGTACCGTTACCTTGAATACCAGGCGGAAATCATCAGCGACACCGCCGAGAACAAACAGGTCCGCATGACCGGGCACGGCAAATCGGGCATCTTTACCAATGTCATCATCGAAAAGCTCTACACCCTCGCCAAAGATTCCTCGGTTTTGAAAGTCGATTTCACTATTATCAATGGAAAAGCCAATATGGCTCCGTTGAACTACGGATATTGGATGGCCGGCGGCGTGCAATGTCCCGGCCAGTATCAGCGGATTATGCCGGGCGTTAACGGCACGGAAGTCCATCCTTCCACCGGCCAGGTCGTCGCCCGCGCCCTGAGCAGCGGCTGGTTTGGCGCGCAGTTCGGTGATTCCGGACTGGCGATCGCGGTGCCTTATGAACTGCTGAAGGAAGTTTATTATTGGCCGCAAAACGTTTTTCACGGTACCATGGAGTGCAAGCTCGGCGTCTATCCGATTCAAGCCGGAGAAAACATGCAGTTTACTTTTGCCATGTGTCCGTTTTCCGGTATCGGCGTCCCCGCCAAGGTGTCGCCGCTGATGGCCGGAAGCTTCGGACTGGACTCAAACTATGCGGAGGCTCCGGCTTCAAACACCCTGAAACTGCGGATGTTCAAACCGGGCAGTTACCGCGTCAAAATTTCCGCCGGGCAAGCCCGAAACGGCAAAGTCGAATTCCGCGAGTTGAAAACCGCTCCTCTGCCGGAAATGGCGCTCAATGCCGCGGTCGAATACTCACTGACCGGATTAACCGGAACCACAGTAGTCAAGGTGGAAGTGCTGGAAGCGGACAAAACCGTTTTCGCCATGGAAGGCATGACGATTATCGGCAAGGGAACCGGTCCGTACACCCTGACCCCGGACTGCCCGAAAAAGCCCGACTTGCCGGTCGAAGGCGGCAAAACCAATTTGAATTTCAACTCCATGGCGTACCGGACCGAACACTTCAACTGGGCCAAACCTTATGCGGGCGGCAAGCCCAAGGTCCTGGCGGTAAACTTCCGCAAGGGCGGTATCCGCGACATGATCGAACTGGCGCAGCGTTTCGAAATGGACCTGACCACCAATTTCATCGGCGGCATCTGGCGCATCAGCGGCCCGGTGATGTCGCTCAATCCGAATACTTGCCTGAATGAATTGAGTGAAAAACTCAAGCAGCGTTATGACGTGATCATGGTTTCCGGCGACATCTGGATGCTGTTGACCCCGGCCATTGCCGAAGCCATCCTCGCTCAGGTGGAGCAAGGCGCGGGACTGATTCTCTGTTCGCCCGAAGGGCACCCCGAAGCCCTGTCGAAGTTCATCTCCCCGGCCCCAAAAAAATCCAAACTCAACGGCAAATGGCAATCCGTCGACTCCAACAGCATTACCGAAGGTATCCCGTTCAGCATTCTGCCGCCAACCCCGGCGACACGCTACACCACCACCGGCAAAGTACTGGCAACGGTCGGCAATGCTCCGCTGATCTCGACTTTCGAATACGGCAAGGGCAAGGTTTATGCCTTCTCTTATCTCATCGACCCGCCGAAGGATCAGGCGAAAAACGCCCCCGGCAATTATCAGCGCCGCAGCTCACTATTATTTCTGCCGCTGCTGACTTTCAACGATCCCGGGCTCAGTTATAAATTTCACGAATACCAGATGGCGCTGATCGGCAGGATCGTCTATGATGCCGCCGGCAAAAAGACCAATATTTCCGGCAGCGCCCTGACCGCCGTCCCCGGTCAGTTCAAGGCCGTCCTGACCGCCGCCGCTTCGCAAAAAGTCAAAGCATCGTTGCAGATCCGCGATAAATTCTCCCGGAATACCGATTTGATCGAACAGGAAATCGAGCTGAAATCCGGGACCAATGAATTGGCGTTGACGATTCCCGCGCAACAGTCTGGCGGATTGCATTTCGCCGACCTGAAAATCAGCGGCGAAAAAGGCGCGGAATGGTGGGGCAGCGCCACCTTCGACAATCCGGCGGCAGCCAAAATTTCCTCCGTGAAATTTGAAGACCGCCTCTATCGGAAAGATGAAACCATCAAGCCCGTCGTGAAAATCGACGGCGAGGCAAAAATCAAAGTATCGCTGCTCGATAATTACGGCAACGAATTCGCCCGTGCCGAAGGAGCGAACCCTGAATTGAGCTTCGCCGACTGTCTGACTCCGGCTTGCCGTCTGGTGGTGGAGTTGGAAGCGGACGGCAAGGTCATTGACCGTTCGGTTCACCGTATCGCCTTGTTCCAGCGGCCCAATCCGCGCGATTTCCATATCGCGCACGGCTGGCCGGGAATTTCCATGGAAGGAACTCAATTGTTTCTGGTACCGTATTATATTTCGATTCTCCGGGAGTTCGGCGCTACTTGCTCCAGCGGGTCCGGTTCCGAGTGGGAAATTCCGGCGGTGGAAAAAGCCCTGCGGGATGGCAATTTGCTTTTCGGCAGCACCAGTACCAGAGGTGTCAGCATCGGCGGCAAGCGTCCGTTCGATATCAAGGTCAAGGCCAAAGATAAATTCGACCTGATCCGGGTTCCCTGCCTCAGCAAGCCCGGTTTCAAGGATGAAGTCGAAAAAAGCTATGCCGGTTTCGGCCCGGCCTACAAATACGGAGTGTTGACTGTCGCCGGGCCCGACGAAGCCAATATGATCAGCGAATGGGACGGCTGTTTCTCCCCCGACTGTCAGCACGCTTTGCGTGAATGGCTGAAAACTCAGTATCCTTCGCTGGAAGCGCTGAACCAGAGCTGGCAGACCGAATTCAAATCCTGGGACGAGGTCATCGCCAAAACCGCGCCGGAAGTACGCAACGGCAAATCCTTCGCCGCCTGGGTCGATCACCGGAGGTTCAACGACTGGAACCGCGCCGATGCCATTGGGCGCATAGTCAAGGGCATTGCCAAGGGCGATCCCGAGTTGGCTTATTCGCTCTCCGGCACGTCGGAAACCAACCCGGTCAATGCCTGGGACTGGTATTTGCTGATGCGGCACCTCACAGCCATGTCCAGTTATATCGGCGAACAGACCATTCAGCAGGCCAGTTTCACCACAAACCGCCTGCGAATGAATCCGTGGATCGGCTACGACCGCGACTTCGACACGGAAAATCAGCGTCTCCTCTATACCCTGATGAACGGCGCCACCGGCTGGAGCATTTATGCGGGCAACTTCTACGTGAATCCCGACTACACCCTGCCGCCGCGTGCCCAGGAGCTCATCCGTGCCATCAAGCGCTACACCAACGGTCCGGCTCAGGCAATCGGCGGCACCCGGAGATACTCGTATCCGATCGCCTTCCATTATTCGCCGTCTTCGATCAAAGTCGGCTGGATCATCAACCTCGACGAACAGCGCAAGAGCGCGGTTAACGGCTACAAAATCCTGACCGAAGACGCCTCTCTGAGTTATGATTACGTGGCTTACGGACAGCTCGAAACCACCGGAATGCCGGATAAATACCGGATTTTCATCATGCCGGTTTCGGCGGCACTTTCCGCCAAAGAAACCGCCGCCGTTGAGAAATTCGTCAAAAATGGCGGCATCGTAATCGCCGACATGGCCGCCGGAATTTACAATCAGCACGGCGCGCCGCAGGCCAACGACCAGATCCTCAATATTTTCGGACTGAAAAAACAGGGCGAAGTCAAGGCTCAAGCCGTCGAAATCAAAGGCAGCGCCGCTACTGCCGCCGGGCTAACTTTGCAAGGCTTGAACCTGAAAGCCAAATATGTGGAAGAGGGCATCGTCCCCGTCTCTGCGCAAAGTCTGGCCACTGCCGAATACAACGGCAAATCCTCCCCGGTGGCGTTCGTCAACAAGTACGGCAAGGGTCTGGCGATTTACCTCGGATGCTCGGCCATCGGCAGCATCGGCGAATGGCAGGAAATGCGCTACGCCAAGGGTAACCAGGCGGATATGGCGCTGTTCAATACCCTGTTCAAAAATCTTTGCGACCGGGCTGAAATCAAGCCGCAGGTTACCGCGCCGACTCTGAATTCCACCTCGATTTTTGTCCGGGAAGCAGCCAATATGCGGATAATCGGGCTGGTTCGCAATCACCTGCAGGCCGCCAACTTCGATCCTCAACCGAAAAAACACGCGGTCAATCTCGAGGGCAAATGGCATGTTTACGATTTGCTTTCTTGCGAGTACCTCGAATATGGCGACAAATTCGAATATACCTTTGGCCCGACGACCCAAAATGCTTTTGTCCTCTTGCAGTACAAGGCGGAAAAACTTACCGCTCAGGCCGGCAAGGACAACCGTATTACCCTGAAGCTCGTTGCCGCCACCGATAAATACGCCGATCATGTTTTCCGGGTCGAGCTGAAAGATCCTTCCGGCAAGGTCAACCCGGCGTATTCGCAGATGGTTTATGCTCAGGGCAACCGCGGCGAATTCAAGCTGGTGCTGCCCCTGAACGCCCCGGCGGGCAAATGGACTCTCACAGCCACCGACGTTCTGACCGGAATTTCAACCAATCTGGAGTTGTAAAATGATTATTCACCCGGAAGCCGCCCGCATCTACGAGCCGAATTTGCTCCGCAACCCGGATTTCACCACGCGCCTGCGGCTCCGGTTTTATCAAGGGCCCATGGAGTACGACGAGGCGGAAATGGCTCGCTTGAGCGGCGGCAGAATGTTCGAAAATATCGATGTCGATAACCTGATCCACACCAACCCGGAAAATGCCCTGAGCTACGGGCGGCGTTTCCAGTGCACCGTTACCGCCCGGGGCCGCGGTGTGATTCAATTTGGCATCCGCGCGGTTATTTCGGAAGAACACTACGCGGTAGACCACGCCGACCGGACCAGCCCGGAATATCCGTTGAACGATGAATGGCAGACCTTCACTTTCGAGGGGTTGGAAACGGCAAAATCCTGTCTTTACCACGACCGTTTTTTCGTCGAAGTTCCCACAGGGTCATTTGCGGAAATTAAACACGTCGGATTCTGCTACCGCCGGATCAATGACCCTGCATGGCGTTTCAAGCCGTCCCACGCCATTGCCACGCCGGGGGAACCGGTCCGCTTTACCCTGCATACCGGTCTTCCCTTCCGACATTTGCAATGCCTCCATTATGCCGGGCATCAGCGAATGGCGCGGCCCTGTGAATCAAGCGAAATCACCACCGACGCCAACGGCGATTTTTCCTATGAATTTCAAATGCGCGGCGGCTGTATCGACGGCGAACGCGTTTCGTTCATCGATCCCCAGACCGGCGTCAAACACAGTTTCTTCGCCAGTCTATTGCCTCCGGCTCAAGTGAAAAGAATGCGCAGTTTTGCCTCCGCCGCATCTTCGCCGCAAACGTTGCTGTTTCTGGGCGACAGTCTCACCGATTACGACCGGGGCAGAAATTACGTGGATATCCTCGCGGGACTGCTGCCGCATGACTGGATATTGAAAAACGCCGGGATCGGCGGCGATGATACAGAAAGACTTCTGAAACGTCTGCGTAGCGAACCGGTTCAGCGCAGCAACATGTATGACGGGCTTTTTGACGAATCCCCCGACCGCGTATTTATTTTTCTGGGCGGCAACGATACCAAAGCTCCGTCCGCCACCGGTTACCGAGTCGCGGTTACTCCGCCGGAAAAACAGGAAAAACTGCTGCGCGAAATCATTCAGATAATCCGCAGCCGTACCCAAGCTCAAATCACGCTCATCGCCGCAGCCTCAAGCTATTCCCCCTACCAGGAGGAAAAAGCCGCCGCCATGCGCCGGGACGGAACTTCCCACAATCAGTTCGGCATAGACGAGCACATCCGCGCCTTTAATCAGATAAATCAGAAGCTCGCATCCGAACTCGGGCTCGATTATCTGGACGTCTACAACGCCACCGCCAACCACCCGGACAAGAGGCAATTGTTCATCCCCGACGACGGCGTTCATCTGTCACTAACCGGTCACGCCTGTATCGCGGAACAAATCCTGGCATCTATCTGCGAATAAAGGTTCCGGCATCAAGTTACGGAAAAATTCAAACACGGTATTGACAAACCGGGAAACATGTTGTATAATTATTACAACAAAGTGAACCAAGAAGAACAATGGTTTAATAATGCCCAGTAAAAAAGATCTGATATATGAAGCATTGAAAAGGAAAATCACGTATGAGGATTTTCCCGAAGGGCGTATTCCCAACGAAAAAGAGCTGGCGTCCGAACTTCAGGTATCCCGAGGGACCTTGCGCAAGGCCCTCCTCAAACTTGAGCAGAATGACTTGATCGAGCGGATACGTTCACGTGGAACTTTTGTCAAAAATATCGCGGATACCGGTTCGAAACGCTCTATCCTGTGCATTATTTATCCGGAAATAAAAATTCAGAGCCCGTTTATTTATGTTTTTCCCGGGATTGAATTTGAAGCGAAGCGATACGGCTATGAAGTAATAACCATCAGCTTCAAGCAAGTGGAAGACATGACACCGGAAAATTTCAATAAATTGTTTACGGCAAAAGATTTTGCCGGGATGCTGCTGTGCATGAAACGTGATCATATTCGTGAGGATTCCCCCTGGAGTCAGGCTGAGTTTCCCGGAGTGGTTCCGTTCGCCGCCAGCGAGAGCAATTTTCCCGGCAACCTGGCGATAATCAATTCCAATTCCTGTGAGAATTGGCGGCACGGAGTCGAGTATCTCCTGGCATGCGGGCACCGGCGTATAGGTTGTATTGCCAGTATCAGCAATCTTGACCGTATCCGCAGGATGCCGGAGAAAGAATACCGGCGGTTGCTGGCAGCCAATGGCGCCGACGACAGCTCGGAACTGATTGTCCGGGCCAACTATGACAAGCAGGAAATCCAGCAGGCGGTCGATTATTTTCTGGATCTGCGCAATCCGCCTACGGCCCTGCTGTGTCATTCGGATTTTTATGCGATCTATGCGTATGAAGCCCTGGCTCAGCGCGGCTGGGAAGTTCCCGGTGATATCGCGGTGATGGGAACTTGCGGTTATCCCGGTTCCGAATTTCTGGAAGTGCCTTTGAGTACCGTCAGCTATAATTATTACGACTGCGGCAGGCAGGCGGTTCAATTGATCATGAATTCGGAAAACTGGTTTGGCAAGCCCGGTCCGGCTCCGGTCACGACCGTGCCGGGAACCCTGATTGAGCGAGCAAGTACCGCCATACGCCGCGCGGTAGTAAATATTTAAGGAGATTTTTGAAATGAAAGAAAAGACGTTTTTTACACTTATCGAACTCCTGGTTGTTATAGCTATAATAGCATTATTGGCGGCAATGCTGCTGCCGGCGCTGAGTCAAGCCAGGGAACACGCCCACAAGGCCAAGTGCACCAGCAACATCAGGCAGTACCAACTTTATATGATTCAGTATGCGGGCGATTTCGGGCACGCACCTTCCGGTACGAGCAACGCCGGCGATTACTGGGTCCGGAACCTGCAATCCTATATCGGAAACCTGCGATACAACAGCGATGATTTCAGCAAAATCATTTTGAAAATCGGTATCTGCCCGAAGCGGATCGAAGAAAAACACCGGGAACACTGGCTGAGTTACGGTTTGAACAGAAAAGTTATCAAAGTGGGTGTCAATGAGATAAAAACCAATGTCGTCTGTCTGGTCGACACCGGCGGCGGCATCAATCTCAACTATTATGAGGAAGATTGGGTGGAGTACCGCCACCTTCACGGTTTGAACATGTCATTTTGGGATGGAAGCGTCCAATACACCAAAGAAACGATCATTTTCCCGTACTATTCCGATCCGAAACTGGCGCCGTTGGTATTGCGGCAAAATCCGCTTTTTCGAATGTGGTTTATCGAAAAATTATTATAGGAGATCCCAAATAATGAAACTAAAATTATCCGGGTTGATTATTCTGATGGCGCTCACAGCCCTGGCGGAAGCGATTCAGGTACCGGTTCTATGGCAAAATCCGAAAGATACGCAGATACGGAAGTTGGGCTTTTATCAAGCCGCCGATAAAAACGTCTGGGCGATCGAGCTGGCCGGGTTGAAGAAACTGGCAAATGCTGAAAAATTTACAGTCCAAATATATCTGGATACTGATGGTAATCCGGAAACCGGACACGAGAAGAGCGGATGGGATTTCCGCTTTACGGTCAACGTTAAAGACGGAAGTCTTAAAGCTCAGCAGTGGCTCGAGCGCACCCGGATGCCGATTCCGCTGTATGTAGATGATTATCAAATTGATATAATCGACTCTGTTTTGTATGTGGCGATCCGCCGTGAACCCATGGACCGAATTGCTTTTTCGCCTCGGTTCAGTATACGGTGCGTGGTTTATGTGGATGGGAAAATGGCAGACGCCACGAACCAATGGTTGGATCAGGGAAAGTCAGCAGGACATTTTAAACCGTCATGGAATTTCATTCGCTTCGGAGAGGGTAGAGAAGTGCTGGAAAAAGTATCCGAAGCGGTACTGATTTCGCGCGGGGACGATTTGAAGGTTTGGAATTCTTTCGGCGAGCGTTATGAGGAAAACGAACCAATGCCGAAAATAATCGGCCAGGATACGGCATTGCGGATAAAGGGCGCCAAGGGCGAGGCGGAAGCCGCGTTTTTCGCCGTCACGGCAGAGAAGCCGTTGAAGAGTTTCATCGTCGCCGTACCGAAGGACCTGAGCGGGCCGGATGGTGCGCGACTGAGCACCGAAAATATTGAAGTGAAATACCTGGGATTTGTCTCCTCGGTTCGCGAGGACAGCTACACCGATATTTTACTGCCGCAATTCAAACCGCAGAAATCGCTTCACAACTTTGCCGTCGTCGAAATAAGAATACCGGCTGATGCCACGGCGGGAATTTATCGCGGCGAAATCACTCTGAGTGTGGATGGGCAACCCGCGGCGCCGGTTCCGCTGGAGCTGGAGGTGTATAACTTCCGGATGCCGGAACGACCGGTATTTGATGCAGTTTACAGCATTATAAACCGCGGCATACCGCAATATTACTACCCATTGAAAAAGGATCCGGGATTCCGCCGGGAATTCGAGGCCAATATGGAATTGGCTTGGAAATACCGTTTCGATCCCAGGTTCAGAGCGAAGCCCAAACGTACTGTCAGGACGGATATTCTCGAGCTCGACTGGAAAGATTTTGACCGCGAAGCCGCTGCACATTTCAAGGAAAAAGGAGGCCGGGTATTCGGCGACAGTACGCTAAAAATCGGAACCCATGGCGATTATAACAGTTATTTCCAGCGGGTAATGCGGCAGGAAGGCAAAATCGGTGAACCGGAATTCGACCGCTTTTACCGGGAGCTGGTCGGGAAACTGGTGGAGCATTACCGTCAACTCGGCATTCTGGGAAATACCGTATTCATCATCTGGGATGAACCTTATGAAGCCCAATATGACGATATCAATCGGGCTTGCCGGATCATTCGCGAAGCCGCCCCGGGCGTGCCGATCGGGGTCTATATCAGCACCATTCCGCCGCAACTAGAGAAAAACATCGACGTTTGGTTTACCAAATTCGAAGCGGCCGCCAAAGCCAAGCTTGATCCTGCGGGCCGCGATCTGCGGATCGCTTGTTACAACGACGTCGGCATGGCATTTTTCAACACTCCGGCCTCGATTCCACGCCAATATTACTGGCTGGCTTATAGATACAATATCGAACAGTATTTCTATTCCGAGATCAACTCCTACCAGCGTCCATACCAGGGCCGTAATCCGGGGGCAATATACAATAGCTGGATCAACCATATCTGGATGTATCCGGGCACAAATCCCGGAGAAACCATGCCCTCGCTGCGGATGATATTATCCCGCGACGGCCTCGACGATTACGATTATCTAGCGCTTTACCGGTCATTGACCAACAATCGGGAGCTGCCGCCTGAGATCGCCGCTGCTTTTCCCACTTTCAAGCCTGATGGCAAGATCATCTGGGGCGTCAAGTCAAACCGGGAACTACAGGAATTCCGCGACCGCCTGGCTCGGTTAATCGTAAATACAGCTGGACATTAGTGTCTAAAGTAAAGAACCACGGAAACCTTGGTTGTGGTCACACCACACCAGTATTTTCGTGGTTTAACTTTTTTACTGAACAATTTTCAATCCGCCGGAGAGTTATCGTTTTTTTGTTTTTTGCTTCTTGACAAATCAAAATACGGCTGTATAATTTAATTAGATTCAGCGATGAATCAAAATTTAAAAACAAAGGCTGAGTACAATGGAACGAGTAACATTAAGCGATATTGCCCGTGAAGCCGGGGTTTCGGTGCCGGCGGTAGCGAAAGTCATTTCCGGCAATCGCGCCAATATCCGGGTAAGCCCACAAAAAACCGAGTTGATCAGGGAAATCGCCGCCAAGTTGAACTATCAACCCAACATCAACGCTCAGCGGTTGGCCGGCCGTTCCAGTAAGTCGATCGGAGTTCTGGTCGATACCCGGGCTCCTTCCAAACAGTTTCAGTTGATCGCGGAAATTGAGCGCGAAGCTTCCGTACGGGGCTATCGCTGTATGATCGGCGGAACTCATGACAGTGTCGAGAATTTGTATAACAGCTATCAGATCATGCTACAATATGGTGTAGACGGGGTTATTTGCGTGTCGCATGACTATCCCGGACAGAATCATTTGCTGGAAAAATATTTCGAGAATGCGGAAAAGCTGGTTTTTATCGGCCTTCCGGAGGTCAGCCGCCATCCGTCGGTATTCGAGGAAATCGATTATGGGGTCATTCAGGCGGTAAGGCATCTGCAGGAACAATCTTACCGGAAAATCGGTATGATCCTGGGTAGCCGGCAGGATTATGCGTCCCATCGGCTGAGGCTGAAAGGATTTCTTTCCTGTTTTCCGGGGCGGGAGAATTTGATTTATCATTTCGATGATTGGCGGGATACGGTCAGGCTCAAGGAAAAGTTGCGAAAAGCGATTACGGAATTCATCCTCCCCGGCAAGCTGGACGCGGTAATTATTCACAATGACTTGATTGCGTTGACATTGCTCAGTGAATTGGCGGACCTCAATATACGTGTCCCGGAAGATATCGGGGTTATCGGCTGCGACAATGATATTTTTGCCGAGTCTACCCGTCCCCGGCTGACTTCTATCGATAACAATAACGCGGCATTGGCACAGAAAGCTTTGGAGCTCTTGTTCCAATTATTCGCCGACAATGACCGGCCGGCCAGTCCGGCCCGGATAGCGATTCCAAGGCAATTGATCGTGCGTGAATCATCTATGAAAGGAGCAAAATAATCAGATGAGAAGAAAATTCTATTTATCGGTTCTGGCAATGCTTTGCGTATTGTGCGGAGCCGATGACCGGGTTATCGTTGAAAATGGGAAAAGCCCGTACCGGATTGTAATTCCAGGCAAGAACCAGGACCAGTATCTCGATCGCTTCATGGTTCAGGCGGCGGATTTCCTGCGTGACTGCGTCCGCAAATCGACCGGGGTAGAATTGCCGGTGGTCCGGGAAGACCAGGCGGCGGACGGTCCCGCGCTTTTCCTGGGATATACCAAGGCTTTGGAACGTCAGGGTATTGCTCCCGGTTCTCTGGAATGCTGGGAACATCGCATCGAAGAAAAAGACGGAAACGTCTATATCTACGGACAGGATGTGGGGAACTTGTCTGAGCGCTATGAAAAAAACCGGGATGCACGGAAGGCGCCCGATAATTATCAGTTGTATGTTTTGGGAACAGTGAAGGCGGTTATCGTTTTCCTGGAAAACTTTTCCGGAACCCGTATTTTGTTTCCGGGTGAATACGGCATTTTTATCCGGCCCTCGGGTTCGCTGAAGGTTCCAGCCGGTTATTCATACCGTATGAAACCCTCGATCGAGTACGGGACCGGCCGCCATAAAGACTTGTTTTACGATCTGGCGGCCAATCATTTTCCCGCACCGTGGTATGGCTGTTACGGCGGGCACTCGCACGACAAGGCAATTCCCTGGGAGCAATATTGGAAGAGCAATCCCGAATACTTTGTTCTGCTGAATAATAAGCGGACGGGAAGGCCCAAGTTTCCGCAGTATTGCCTGTCCAACCCCGAGGTCCAGAAACTGATTTATCAGGAAGCATTGAATCATCTGGACAAAGGTTACAAGATGGTGCAGTTAGCCCAGGGAGATTCTTTCCGGGAGTGCGAATGCGAAGAATGTAAAAAGTTGTACGGGGTGGAAAGCTTCGGAGAAAAGCTCTGGATCATGCACCGGAAGATGGCTGAACAGTTGCTGGTCGATCGGCCGGGTAAGCTGTTGTGCATCATTGCCTATGGCCCGACTAAAACGCCGCCGCAAACCTTCAAGGAATTTCCGGACAACGTCATGATCGAACTGGCTCCGTATTCAAAGGTCGATTTATGGAGCGGTTACCGGATAAAACAGGGTTTTTCCGCTTATTTGTACAATTGGGGATGGTACCAGCCGACCGGCTTCACCCCCAAGTGCAGTTTCGAGTTCCTGACCGATCAGGTCAAAGGATTTCACCGTCATAATGTCCGGGGTGTTTACTTTTGCGGCTTCGGCGAATTGTTCGGATTGGAAGGTCCGGCGTACTTTGCCTGGAACAAGATGCTGGAGGACCCCGCCGCCGATGCAAACCGGTTGTTAAAGGATTATTGCGAAACCGCATTCGGGCCGGCGGCGGCTGGAATGGAAAAATTTTATACCCTGCTGAACAAAAGATTGTCTATTCCCACTGTGGTGGACCCGGAAGACTGGAATAATCCCGATTTGTTGGAGGGAACCGACCCGGAAACGGATTTCAATATCCGGCTGCTCATGAAAAGGTATCCCGTCAAAGTAGTTGAGCAACTGGAAAAATGCCTGAACGATGCGCTGAAAGACGTGCCGCCGGCTGCCAATTCGCAATACTTGGCCGGCCTGATCCGGATGGAATTCGAATATCTGCGATTGACTCTTGCCGCGGTCAGGGAATTCTATAAATTTTCCAAGGATAAATCCGACCTCAACTATGAAGCGATGTTGAAAGCCCTGGCTGAACGTTCCCGGTACATTGCTGCCCTGCCGCTGGAAAACGGTCGGCTTGCCACGGTTGATGGAGTCAGCAGATTTGGCAACGCGCCCTTGCGGCAACTTCAAGAAGGAGGCAGGTTGCGCGGCCGCCCGGGGGCCCCGTTTATCTGGAATACCCAGTGGATGCTTGATCATCATGTCAAAGCGGTTGGCCGGACGATCCATACCGGCAAGGCGCCTCAGTATCTGGTTCCGATCAGCGTAAAGCCCACATCGGCAACAATTCAGGAACCGGCTGTCACCATCCAATGTCGCTGGAATGGAGATAACTTTCAGACGGATTTTATATTTGATGCGGTCGACATGAAGGAGATAAACGGCGACCGGATTCAATTTTACCTTGGCCGTGGGGATGAGCTTTATCTGGTGGCGGGACATATCGGCAAAAAGAAAGCTTCAATATTCAAGCTCGACACTGATAAAAAAGGTCAAACGAAAATGCCGGGCGATTGCCGAATCTCGCTGACGGAAAATACCGTTCGCATGACTCTCCCCTGGTCCGCCGTGCAGAGCAAGCCCGAAAAGGGCGAAAGCTGGCGCTTCAATGCCGGAAAATTGGGCAAAGAAACGGATTACATCTGGGAATGCCACACGGAAATCCGGCAATTCCGGGATATGGGGACGCGTTTTGGAAACATCATTTTCGAATAATACTTTATCATCTCAAAGGAGACTTGAATCAAATGAGCAGAGTTAAAAATTTCACACTTATTGAATTGCTGGTTGTGATTGCGATCATCGCTATCCTGGCAGCTTTGCTGCTGCCGGGGCTGACCGCGGCGCGCGAAAAGGGACGTTCCATAAAATGTCTGGGGAATCTCCGGCAGATCAGTACCGCCTCCATGCTGTATACTTCCGACTATAACGAATGGCTGGTTCCTTCGTGCTTCAAGTGGCGGGACGATGGCACCAAAGATTATCTGGGAAATCCGATGCTGAGCTTCAACACTCCCGATATGTGGCCCCGGTATCTGGCGGCCGCCGACGACCCCGGCGAGTCCGCTTGGAATGACGCCAAGCGCACTTTGGGTTACATCAAAGTCCAACTGAGCTCGAAAACCTCCCCTTTTGTCTGCCCGTCCGATCCCAACCCGTCCAGATACGCCAACGGCACCGGTCGAAAAGTCAGTTATGCCACCAATGGCAATGTAACCGGCAACAAAACCGGATACGATGGTGTGGCCTGGTTCAGGTTGTCCGATTTCAACCGTACCGATCTGGTAAAGAAAAATCCATCCATGGCAGCCCAATATGTCGACCAACAAGGCTATCGTTGTGGAGGGGATACCGGGTATCGGATGCCGGTAACGTATTCTATGTCAACTTTATCCACCAGCAACCCCAAATTGTTGTCGAGCTGGAAATCCGTTTCGACGGAACCGGATCTTTCGCCGCCATGCGGCTTGGGAGCAAGACATAACTTGAGTTTGAATGCCGTTTTCGTCGACGGCCACGCCAAGGCGGTCAAAGCCCCTATCGTCAGCGATGTGAATACCTCCAACGCCCACCGTTATGTTTATTGGCTCGACGCCAGCAAAACGGACAATTCAAATCTCAACTGATTTCGGGAGTTTACGAATTTTTTGATAGACTAGCCATGGAAGGCTGAGCAAGATTACCGCGCCGCCGATGAGGAGCGGAGGAGCGAAGAAAGACAAGATAATAGGCCATATCTTATAGTAAAAAAATAGGCAATAAAAAAATATCTCAAAGTGCCATGGCCAGATGCCATAGCACAATATTTGTAAAAGAATTCCCGCAGGTAATGGTTGAAAAAATGTACCGCCATAGTTTGTCCATTTATCATACAACCCAGCATATATCCACAAAACCAGTGCGGTCAGAATACTATGCAGCAAGATTATCATTACGATATCCGAAGTTATATAGCCACATTCCCTGCTCCAGGGAATAAACAAACTCCTCAGACAGCTTGCCATAAGTGGCGTAAAGAGGCAGCAGGCACAGTAAATCAGGTCGGTAGATAAATTTTTCTTCATGCGGTTATTTCTCCGTGTAAATTTACCTGTAGTATAAGCAGGATTCGTGCCAACTCAAATGGTGAGCACGGAGGAATACGGACGTGCACGGATGATGTGCATGTTATGACAGGAGAATATGCATAATATGTAGAGATTAAAGAGCAAGTCGCCGGATAACCGGAATGGCGATGCCGGAAATAATTACGGTTAAAATCCGGTAACCCAGGCGCCGAATCCGGGGCAAATGACCACAATAAACCGCGGAGTATTCAATTGCGGCCTTGCATCCGCGATTCAATTTAAAGAAAGGAGCGCCGGAACTGTTGTTCAGGTGAAAATTCCGCATTTCTGCTTCTTTCAGCAGTTGTGCGGAAAGCCGGCGGTATAGTCCGCTTTTTTGGGGAATGGAGAGATCATAGCCGAAAATTGGAGTGCTCATGATTCCGTTTCGATAGAGATATCCGAACACAGCGTCAATTCTGCCGTCTTGCGCCCGTCGCAACAATCGAAACTCCAATAATCCCCGTTCATAGGCCAGGCGCAGAAATTCAGCGGTGTACTGCGGATTGTGGCGCGAATACTTATCCAGGTAAAGTTGATTGTATAACGCTGTTACCCGGTCGATTTCTTGAGGAT
Source organism: Victivallaceae bacterium (assembly GCA_031548025.1). GTDB lineage: Bacteria > Verrucomicrobiota > Lentisphaeria > Victivallales > Victivallaceae > UBA5239. The sequence continues at coordinate 61,411 of JAVBRM010000074.1, forward strand.
GGATGGTTTGCGACAGCACGTAGTCCGGTTGCTCCAACAACTGGAAATCCCGCAGCAGGGTTCTCTGTTGGCTTTTTTTTAGGGATGGCCGGGTTCCACGGGCGAACAGATAGACCTGACGGCTTCCGATTGCCAGCCAGCCCAAATGCTTCAGGCCGGATAACAGATCCGCATGATGAACCGTGTTGAGCGAGCGGAAGACAAGGGCGTGTTGTGGAAAGCGACTGACCAGAAAGGCGGTCAGGCGGCTCAACTGATCATTGGTAAGCGACGGGTAAAGATTGGTTGAAAACAGCCAGTTGTTGACAAAAACAACACGATCGCTTCGAGTAAGGCGGAGAACGGCCCCCAAGAGTGCGATAATACCGCGGAGTGCTGTTTTCAGGACCGGATTTCTGATTTCACACAGTTCGTCGGTGGCATATTCGACATAGTGATTATAGATGGAAGCGACATAGGAATTTCCCGATCCCGGCTCCAATACTCCGAGCGGCAACAACAGACTGTCAATTTTCACGATCAGCAATTGAAGGTCGACATTTCGAATATAGCGGCGGGTTCCATTTTTTATCAGGGGAATGAAAAATTCGGCGGCGTAGCGACCGTCGAAGTTTTCGGGCACCAACAAACTATCGATATTGGAGGCGTCGTAAAGAGTGATCACTGCTCGCTCGGAGTCCATCGGCGTTCAATCCTTTTGAATTTTTTCCCGAAAGCATGAGGTTCCGGGGAGCTGAAAATAAATTCTGGAAACCGGGTACAGCCGCAACGGGTCAACATACTGTTGAGCGAGGCGGTTACTGCGTTTTGTATGGCCGGGCTCAGGGGGGACAAGTACAACCGGATTTCCCGGAAGGCAATCTGAATCGCCTGATAACTGTGAAGGTCCGGGGCAGCCGTAATAATTGCGCGGGAAATAAAATCGGGGAATACCGAAATGATCTTTCCGGCTTCTCCCGGCAGCAGGAACATATCGTCGCATCTGCCCTCGATCCGTTCCAAGGCCAGTAGGGAAGAACCGCAGGGGCATGGAGTTTTTCGCTCGGTCAGAATATCGTTGAGGCGATAGCGGATAATCGGTTGGGTGGTGCGGTTGAAATCGGTAATGACCGGAAGAAAGCGGCCACTGCCTTGGTCGATATATTCCTTCTGGATCGCCAACAGATCTTCATTCAGATGTAGTGTTCCGCAAGCGCAAGTAGCGCCGAGAAAGCCTTCGGTGGCCTGATAGACTTGATGAACGGGTTGGGCAAATGTTTTTTCAATGATTTCTCGATCGACAGCTTCCAATACTTCCGCGACGCTGACAATACGCTCCGGATTAAAAATCAGTTCAGTCCGGTGTTCCGCCAGAATTCGCAACATCGAGGGGGGAGCGACCAACAGAGTCGGGCGGAAAAGATTGAGGCGTTCCAAGTGTTTTTCGAGCGGCAGCAGCAGATCAAAAAACTCAAATTGAATTCGCGCGCTGCTTACCGTTTCATAAAGGTTGCTGTCGGCCCGTAGGAAAAAGGCAATGCGATGAGTTCCGAAAATCGAACGGGGCAGAACCTTGGCTAAAACCGCGCCTGCCCATTTAAGGCGCTCCAGTCTTCCAACTAAAAAAAGACCGTGGGAACCGGAGGTGCCGGAGGAAAGTCCAACAGTAATTTGACCGGGCAACATGGGCCGAAAATGCCGTTCCTGTTCGGCGCGGCGAGCGACTTCAAAAGCTTTTTCGGCTGTGGCTCCGACGGTGTTCAGGCGATCGAAGTTAGCCATCATGTCGGCTTTTTCGGTAATGGGAAGTGTATTCCAGGCATTCAGGTCATGATTATGAAAGCGTTCCGCATAGTATGATGAACAAGGAAGGGTTCGAGAAAGGAATTGCCGGATCCGGCGATGGTGCATCCGCTCGATTGAATTCCGGCTCCGCAACCCAAAACGGCTGACGAACCGGGTCCGCAGATAGTAATATAAAATGATTAGTTTATCCACGTTTGTTCTCCGGAAAAAGAATCGGTTCATGAGTGAAACGGACTTCGACATCTCCGGAAAGCAAGACCGCGCGCAAACGATTCAGCGTGTCCAGACAGACGGTGGCGGAAAGTCCCAGCAGCAAACGGATTGGCCATGGCGGCAGGCTTTGTTTCAGGCATGCCCGGCGCGACCAGGCGGCATCGGCGGCAAAAAGAACCGGTTTGTGCCCGGGTGATTGCAGAAACAGGCCGAGTTGTCCAGGGCTATGTCCCGGCAATTCAATTCCAAGGAGCGAGCCATCACCAAACAGATCAAAAGCCGAGGAAAATTGCGGCAGTGGCGATTCTACGGGCCGGTTAGGAAAATCCAGCCGCTGCTCAAAATCAACGGGGAGCAATTGGGGTAAAAACCCATGCCGAAGGGCATTCCAACCATGCAAATTCCGAACTGCCCGCCAAGCTGATTCCAAGCAAATGAAGCGGGCATATGGAAAATCCCGAGTGGCGGCAATGTGGTCCGCATGGAAATGCGACAGGATAATATAACGGATATCTTCGGGGGCTATACCCTGAAGGGCGAGACGTGCCACCACTGTTTGCTCGGGGCGGCAACAGACCGGCAACATTTTCCGGTATAGCGAAGTCGGAAATTTTGCGGTTGCCTCGGCAAAACGTGGAGAATAGCCGGTGTCGAATAGAATCCAGCCGAACTCGGGATGGCGGATCAACACGACTCGGGCGGGAAATGCCGCCATGCGGTACCGGCCTCCTCGAAAAGCATATTTCTCAAGTTGGCGGCAATAACCGGCGATATAGACATGGTATTTCAGTTGCTTCACTGCTCCTCCGAATAGTTTGCGACCAGATCATTCATGGCGTCGCGCATGGAAACGGTTGGAGAATAGCCGAGTTCCGTTTTGGCGCGGGTAATATCGAGAGTCTGGTTGAATACTAGCAGGGCGGCGGAATAGCGGGTGAAAGAAGGCTCCCTCCAAGGCCGAAAGAGTTTTGAAAACCATTCTATTCCAGTGGCCAACAACAACAGCTGTTCTTTGGGGATACTGCGAAAATTTGCCGGAATATCCAGCCGTTCAAGCAGTTCAGTCAAAAAGGCGAACAGATAGATCGGCTCTCCATTGGTGATATGATAAGTACGCCCCCTGGCAGCCGGGCACTCCATCGCGGCGAGAAGCGCTGAAACCAGATTATCCACATGGGTTACATCAATTAAAATATCTTGTTCGGGCCGTGGCAAGAAGCGGGTTCGGTTCGCCCGAAGCAACCGGGGCAACAAGGCGGTGTCGCCGGAGCCGATGATCGCCCGCGGCCGAATGATTACAGCGTCCAGCCCGGCGGCGGCCGCACGGGAAACCGCATCCTCCGCCAGTTTTTTAGTGGCGGCGTAATGGTTGACAAATCTTTCGGGAAGAGGATCGTCTTCGCGGATATTGAACTTATCACGATAGTCAAAGAAGATTCCGGGGGTTGAGATATGAACAACGCGCCGGAGATTATTTTTTCGGCAGGCAATCAGTACATTGTCCGTAGCGGTGACATTGGCTTCATAAAATGAGCGGTAACTTCCCCACAGCGATGATTTGGCGCCGCAGTGGAAACAGAATTCTGCATTTCGACACACCTCCGTCAAACGTTTGGAATCGGTCAGGTCGGCCCGGCAAAACTCGATTCCATCTTGTTCCAGGGCTGCTCCGGCATTCGAATTACGACCGATACCGACTACTTCAAATCCAACTTCAGTCAAGCGTCTTGCCAAGCGGCCGCCAAGAAAACCCGTTGCTCCGGTGATAATTATTTTTCGCTTCATTTTATACTCCATTCCATTCGATATCATAAGTAGTTGCTTCGGTCATGGATATCTTTTTAGAGCGGGCGAGACGAAGCAATGAGGCCATGACTTGTGGTTGGCGCCAGAATGGCCCCTGATCGTTCCGATCCCAAATCGGGTCCGGCCAGTGAAGCAATGCGTCCAGCCGAGAAACAGGATCGACTCCGGGAACGCTTCGCCAATGGGCGAATATGGTTTTAAGTGCGGAAGTACTTCCGGGGGAAGGCTGTAACACATGATTTGCCGTTCCGGTGAATGCCTGGTCGATATTGCCTCCCGTACCGAACAATTGAATGCCGCTGGTGAGCCTGGGATTGCATTCCAACACATGCAAACCACTGGAATTGCGGATGAAATCAAAAGCAAATTGCCCGGTAAGCTTGGTGCGGCTGAAAAAGTTTTCGGTGAAAGTTCGAATCCCATCATCCGCCACATAGCGAAACGCGGCGGCGGCCCCGTTTTTTCCCGCACTGAAAATCGGTTGATAATCGGCATGAAGGGTCAAGCGCCCATGTTTTACAATCGAATAACTGCATAGCGGTATTCCTTCAATGAACTCCTGCAGAACCGCATTACGATGTGCCGGATCAAATTGGATTCGACTGTTTCGCTGTAAAATACGGACCTGAGTGGCGAATCTGGAATAGACCGGTTTCAATACCCACTTGGCGGCGGAACTTTCGGCAACCGCATTGACCAGATCCTCCTGGGAGCGAATCAGCCAGGTTCGAATCGGTTGGACCGGAACATCCCGGCAGGTGGAACTGAATTGCCATTTGTCGTGCAATGGGGTCAATGTGTCCAGGTCTTCGCAAAAAACTTGACAGAAGTCGGTCAGAAGCGGCTTGGCGCGGGCCAAAGCAAATACTTCTTCGCAAGTCGGAATAATCAGATCGATACGCCTGTCGCTGACGATTTCAAGTAAATCGGTTTTGAAGCCGGAGTAATCAAAACGCGGAGAACGAACCCGGTAATTACCGGAAAGATAACGTGACCGAGCGGATAAATGGCAGAGTTGACTTTCCGCACAGAAAATCCGGTGCCCTTGCTCAGCCAGCCGCCGGATCAAATACAGGGTGGCTGGAGCGCGACCGCCGGTAATCAGGATATTTTGTTTAATATTCAATGATGGCTACTCCCAGCGAAACTCCGGCCGAAACCCCGATCAAGGCGATCAAATCTCCCCGGCGAACCCGGCCGCTTCGAACCGCCTGGTCCAGGGCCATGGGAATTGCCGCGGAAACCGTGTTGCCGGTTTCCCCGATGATATTGAACACTTTGCTATCCGGCAGCGAAAGTTTCTGTGAGATCAGGGAAATTGCCGGACCACTGGCCTGATGTGGAATTATCAGAGTCAGTTCTTCCCGGGTTACTCCGGCGCTTTGCAAGGCGGATTCGAAAAACGCCTTGAAATGCCGCGAACAGATTTCGTATAATTTTCTGCCATCCATTTGAAACAGGAAATCCTGTTGGTTGGCTTCGCTGAAATGGCTGGCGTGCAGACGGCTCCCACCGCCAATTATTTGGGCATGAGAACAACCGTCACCGAGCATAAACGTCCGAAAGGTACGGAATGTGGAGGAACTTTCCGGTATCGCGGCGGTAACCACCGCGGCCGCCGCTCCATCTCCAAAAAGAATGCAATTATCGTGCCGGGTGAAATCCAGTCCGAATGAGGCAATATCACCGGAACATACCAGAATCCGGCGATAACGCCCAGTTTGGATATACAGTGAAGCAATTTCCAGCCCTTGCACAAAACTGTAGCAGGTCAAATTGACGTCAAAACCGGGGATTCCGGAACTTCCCAGTCCCAGTTCCCGCTGAATCAAAGCTCCCATGCAGGGAATGGGTTGCTGGGGAATACCGCATGCTCCAATGATACAATCCAAATCTCCGGGCCGCAGATTCGCCATATTCAAGGCTTGCCGGGCAGCGGACGCACAATAGGCGGCCAAACAATCTCCCTCAGCAGCCCAATGGCGCCGGACGATGCCGGATTTGTGCTCAGACCAGCCCAAAGGGCGGCCAAGACGAGCATCCAATTCAGTCGAATGGACGATTTTGGGCGGTAGAAAACTGCCGATTCCAGCAATTGAGATTCCGGTTTTACCCGCATTTGGTTCGATTGACATATCAAAACTTCTCCTTCGTTGATTCCAGAGGTGAACCGAAGCAGTCAATTCAGCCGTACTATAATTCGGAATTACTTGAATTCCAGAATCAATTCCAGAAATCTAGACTTTTCGGATCATCCTTTAATTTTTCATTGACACTCAAGATATTAGAAATACTTACTTCTTCCATAAAGCAGAATTCGTGCCAACTTTTGCGGTGAGCATGGATAGATACGAAGCAGCATGGACAATATACAAATCATGATCCAGCGATGAACAAAAAATGCCGGATATAGAATTAACCATATCCGGCTGAATTTATTGCAGGGCTATAATTATTTCCCGGCGAAATCGGCTTTCTGCAAGGCTTTGAGCTTGTCCATATCTTTTACCAGAGTCGGAATTTTGCCTTGTTCCAGCAGCAGGAGGCTGCGTTTCGACAGCTCGCAATGCGACTGGCAAGTCAGCATATGCCGGATCGCCGGCAGCTTTTTCAGTGCTTCGGAATCGGCGGGATCGGTCGCCAATGCGGCGGCCGGAGCATTGGATACCCAGGACAGCGGCATTGAATATTTGAAAGCACACCAGAGATCATAGAAATAATCGCCGTCGGTATGCATCAGGCCGCTGATTTGGTCGATGTAATCCAGGAACCATTGACGTTGCGCGCCTTGCAGTGCCTCGATTTTCCAGGGATTGGGAGAAAAGATGTAGGGGGTTATCTCCACCTCCACCGCGCCTTTGCGGTCAAAAACCAGCTTCGGCAGATAGCCGCTCCACCAGAATGAATTGGGATCGAACGCCTCCCGGCCCGGGAAGAAGAAATTACCGGGCGAATAAACAATAGGCACATTGTCATAAATTTCAATCCCCTGCGGGCAATGCGGATGAATATTGATCACCGCCGAAGCGCCGGCACGGGCAAATGCCCGGTACAACTGTTTCATCCGCGGGCTCGGAATTGGATTGTATTCGTTGCCACCGTGAATGACGATCAGAACGATATCGTTATGGCGCTTTTCGGAACGGATCTGCTCGATATTTTCGAGTTCATTCATGGCATTGGCTCCAGGCCAATCCTCTCCGGCGGTACCGAATTCCATTTCGCAGACATTGATGATACTGATCTTGAACCTGTTCTTTTCCAGGCGCAGCGGAACGGCGGCGGCCTTGGCATCCTTGCCGGCGCCGACGGTCTTTACCTGGCATTGTTCAATGATTTTGATGGTTTCGAGTATGTTTTCCGGGCCGTGGTCGCCAGTGTGGTTGTTGGCCAGCAAGGCGACGTCGAATTTTCCGGCTTTGATGAAATCGGCACTGGCGGGAGGAGTAATCAGATTGGGACCGGCCTTGACTGTCGGCGCCGGAGTATCGCTGAGCACGGTTTCCCACTGGACCAGCCGCAGATCGGCGCTATCCAGTACGTCCTGAATACCGGCCAGAATTTCCCGGGATTTGCCGTTGATAACCGCTTCCTCGCCCTCGTAACGGGGGCAGACATCTCCGGCGATAACCACACTTACAGTTTCTCCTTCAGTATCGCCCCGGCGATAAACTCCATTCTGAAACATGATACACCTCGATATAATTTTAATTTTCGGGAATAGGCAACTCAGTCAGACGGATAACCTGCGGTGGAGTCAGGGCATTGAGCGAATTCACGTCGAAAGTGGCGATAACCGCCGGCGGAGCGTCACTGCCGGCCAACCGCGCGGGAACGTCTTTTTCCCGTTTCGACATGCTCAATAGAATAATCGTGCCGACAATGGCGACAATAAACAGAAATATTCCCGCTGCCAGCCAGAGGATATTGCGGATGCGCTGTTCGGCTTCCGGTCCGGCTTCATGATCGTGCTCGATCATGCTGTCGATGTTGTCCTCACTCAACTTGTAATCGGCATGCTCCTTGAGCTGCTTGATGATGTCGTCGTTGACATTGCGCGGGACTTCATAGAGATCGCAGATTTTGCGGACATACCCGCAGACGAAAACCGCCGGGGGCAAACGCTTAAAATCCTCGGTTTCCAGAGCTTCCAGATAATCTTTGCGTATCTTGGTTTTGTCGGCTACTTCCGCCAGGGAAATACCGCGGGTTTCACGCATCACCCGAATGGTCTCGCCGAAAGAAATGGTCAAGCGCGACTTGCTCTTGGAGAGTTCGTCGGCGAAAGTTTTGCTGGGTCTGCGGCTGGAACTTTCCGCGGAAAAAATATTGCTCTGGGTTTCTTCCAGATTGCCGGCTGCCGGAGTAACCGGGGCCGCCGGAGCGGGTGTACCTTCCAGCTCGACAAGCGGTACTGCTTCCGGTCGCAATTCCATCGGGGCCTGAGCTGCAGTGGGCTCGGGAGGCGCGGGGAAAGCCGATCCCACTTCCAGGATCGACGGCATCGACGGCGCCGGAATCGGCTGTTGTTCCGACATCAATTGAGCTGCCTCTTCAAAATCCAACGGCAGCAGATTTTCTATTTCTTCACTATTATTATTGTTCTGTTGGGTATTCTCTTCGTCCATCACTCACCTCACTATGCCTATTCGTTTACAATATCGTCAAACACCAGGATGTCGCGTTTGGAGCCGCCCGCCACCGGGGGACTGACCAAGCCCCTTTCTTCCATTTTATCGATTATTTCGGCGGCCCGGTTATAGCCGATCTTCAAGCGCCGCTGCAAGTAACTGGTACTGGCTTTACGTTCCATCAGGACGATTTCCAGTGACTTGCGCATCAAATCGTCGTCATCGGGCTGCATATATTTCTGGACCATCGGCGAAATATGGTCGAAATCATGGATTGAAGCTTCGCCGTCGTCGTCATCAAAATTGCCCCCATCATCGTCGTCGCCTCCTTCTGCTTCTTCTTTAAGTACAGTGCTGTCGAACCGTTGCGGAGCCTGAGCCGAAACAAATTCGACGATCTTTTCAATATCCGGGTCATCGACCATAGCCCCCTGGATACGTTCAATCGAGGACGCGCCCGGCGGCACGAACAGCATATCGCCACGCCCAAGCAGTTCTTCCGCCCCGACTTTGTCCAGGATCACCCGGCTGTCGATACCCGAAGTCACCTTAAACGCAATACGGGTCGGCAGATTGGCCTTGATGATCCCGGTGATAACCTGAATCGAGGGGCGCTGGGTAGCAATTACGATATGGATACCGGCGGCGCGTCCCTTCTGGGCGATACGAGCGATGGAGGTTTCCACGTCGGCCTTGGCGTCAGTCATCATCACGTCGGCCAATTCGTCCACGATAATCACCAGAATCGGCAGTTTATCGGGAATGGGCTTGCCTTCATCGTCCTTTACTACAGTGTCACTCTTTGGCCTGGAGTTGAATCCGGCCAGGTTCTTCGTCCGGGCCTTGGCCAGGATACGATAACGCTTTTCCATTTCATTGACGCCCCAGCGCAGAGCGATCGGCACCTTCTGCGGGTCGTTAACCACCGGAGTGATCAAATGCGGCAGCGTCTGGTACATTTCCATTTCCACCACTTTCGGGTCGACCATGATCAAGCGCAGGTCATCCGGCGAAAAACGCATCAGCAGACTCATAATCAAGGTGTTCATACAGACCGACTTACCGCTGCCGGTCGCACCGGCGATCAGCAAATGCGGAGCGCGCGCCAGGTCCAGAATCATCGTTTTTCCGCCAACGTCCTTGCCGAGAACCACCGGTATTTCGGCCTTGGAAGCTTTCCAATCGGCCGATTCCAGCAGCGAACGCATGAATACCGATTCCGGCTGGCGGTTCGGCACTTCCACCCCGACGGCGTTTTTGCCGGGAATCGGGGCCAGGATACGCAGGCTCTGCGCCGCCAACTGCATCTTGATATTGTTCTGGATGCTGCTGACCTTTTCCACCTTTACGCCGGGGGCCAGAGTAATTTCATAGCGGGTCACCCGGGGGCCGGAAATCGCGCCGACCACTTGCCCGTCAACGTTGAAACTGTTCAGAGTTTCCTGAAGCAACCCGGTGATATGATTGATGGTTTCTTCGGTTTCGCCGCCGACATTCTTGCCGGGGCTGAGCATGGAAATCGGCGGCACCACGTACTCTTCGGCAATTTTGTTGCCGGATTCCATTTCCGGAATAATATTATTATGCTTGGCCCCTTCGATTTCCCGGCGCTGAAGCCGGTAATCGACTTCGGGCGGAGCTCCGACAGTTGGAGTCGGTACAGGCATAGGCGGCCTGGGCGGCAGAGCTGGCGCCGGGATTGGCGCCGGTGCTACCGGTTCGGGCGGCGGTTCTGGTACAGGCATCGGCGACGGAGGTGGTGGCGCAGGAGGAGTTACCGGCGTCGGTGCGCCTTCCGGTATCGGATCAGGCTTGGGGGTAAATACTTTAGCCGGGCCGCTTTGCGGCAAAATTACCGGTTGTGGCGGAACAACGGGGAGAACTTCCACGGGAACTGGCTCAAGCGGTTCAGGCGGCGGTTGGACAACCACCGGAGTCGGGGCAAATTCCATTACCAGGGGCTCGGGAGCGAGCGGTTCAGGCGTCGGCGGAGCGACGGGTTTGACTTTCTTCGGAGCGGGCTCCGTTTCTTCCTCCTCACGCTTCCTGACGGCATTATCGGTGACATTGACCCAGATTCGTCGCGCAATCGGATGCCAATCGGCCAGCCAGATAAAAAAAGTTCCGCTCAAAACAAAAACCGAGGCCGACACCAGAGTTCCAGCATTGCCGATCCATTTACGCACCACTCCGGAAGCGCCGGAGCGCTCGGGAGCGGCAATCCACTGCCCCACCACTCCGCCGGAGAGAACGTGAGACGGCATTTCCTTGCGCCCGATGCCGAGCGTATCGGTATACGGGGCAAAGCGTTCCGGCGAATAGGCGAAAATCACCGCGATTCCCAGCACCACCAGAGTTACCGCCAACACATAGCCCTTGCGCGATATGGCCACACGGATAAATGGCCGAATGGCACAAAGCAACATCAAAAGCACGATCGGATAGACTGCAACCCCGAAAAGGTAAAACAGCGTCGTCGAAATCCAAGCTCCGATATCGCCTACCCAGTTGCTGACGGCGCCCTCGCGCCCGCCGGCAATGATGGCGAAATCCCGGGCATCATGCGAATATATCGCCAATACCGTCAACATGGCCGCAATGATGTAAATGCAGTAACGAAAACGAAATACCACTTTTTCGGGCACAGGCGGAGCTGCCGATACGGCGGCGGCCTTTTTCTTCCTTTTACCCTCGGCAATCTCGGGTTCTTCCGGTTTATTCTTCTTTATCCAACTGAACACACTAAAACCACTTTTTTCGAATACATAAACATAACCCGGAAACCGGTCGAAATCAAATCAAACAGGGAATTATGCGGAAAATTCTATTGATAAATATAAGGCGATAGTCTCATAACTGCGGCTGATGGATTTCGAGAGGATTCCGGAAAAGATGCATTTGGGAATTTTGAGCGTGGCTACCTGTAGGTAACCACCGAAAAATTATCGGATGCAGATTTTTTGGAGCCTCCGAAAGCCACAGTTGAAGTTATGAGACTGCCGTCATATAATACCGGGATGCGGTGTTTTTGATAAAATCCTCGGATTCGTCATGCCCGCGTTCAATAAGCGAATCGATGGATTCCAACTCCAAGCGGAGAGTATTATCACCGAAGTGGCGGTCAAGGCAAGATTCGTTGGTGATTTTGAACTCAGGCGTCATTTTTCGGATGGCGTCAAACAGGCGGAGGCCAATGTCGAAACCGTTGCATTTCCGGCAGTCGGTCAGGTGAACCTGTATGCCTTTGCAGATTTCACCTTTGAATTTGCTGAATGTCGGAATGAAGCAACACGGCCGGAAAACCGCTCCGGGCAAATTCACGGTCGCAAGTTCTCTGACCAATCGTTCAGGGTCCAGGAAGGGAGCGCCGATCATTTCAAACGGCCGTGTCGTGCCGCGCCCCTCGGACATATTGGTTTCTTGAAAAAAACAGGTCCCGTTGTAGATGATAGCCGCTTCCATGGAGGGGATATTCGGAGAAGGGTTCAACCAGGAACCAAGCCCGGAATCGCAATACATCATCTCGCGTTTCCATCCCCGGCACGGAATCACCGTCAAATCGCAGCCGATTTTAAAGCGGTCATTGATATACATGGCAAACTCACCGACGGTCAGACCATGACGGACCGGCAGCGGATAGCGCCCGATGAAAGATTCATAGCCGGGCCGCAGCATGATCCCTTCGGTCCGGTTGCCGCCGATCGGATTGATGCGGTCAAATACCACCAAAGGAATTCCGGCCCGCGCACAATCCTCCATCGCATCGCTTAAAGTATAAATGTAAGTATAGAAACGCGAACCGATATCCTGAATATCGAATGCCACCAGATCAACTTTCTCCAAATGCCCGGCCGTCAGACGGGGCGTACTGCCGTACAAGCTGTATTCCGGTATACCGTACTGCTCGTTCATGGCGTCGTCGGCATGAGCCCCCGCCTGGAGCCCTCCATTGATTCCATGCTCGGGGCCGAAAAGCGCCGTCAGCCGAACCTCCCGGCAAAGAATGTCGACGCTGGACCGGTAATTCCTGTCCACCCCCGACGGGTTCGTGATCAGGCCGACTCTTTTGTTGCGGAAAACATGTGAATATTCCTTAATCCGATCTATTCCGTTCTCTATCATGATACTTGCTCCGATGAAATCAGGATTGGGATAAATTTTTTTCGTAATTGATGATGATATTGTGGTCCAGGCAAACCGAGGTTATTTTTCTCTCATGAGGGTTTTGTACCGCTTCCCGGATCATCGACAGCGCCGCTTCGAAGAATTTGTCGTGGTCACCTTGGCAATAAGCTTCCTGCCGGTCAGGTTTCCTGAAACCGGCAATGCGCTCCGGCAACGCGAAATCGACTTCCGGAAATGGTATGAAGTTGCTGAAAAGCATATCCGACTCCTGAATCTCCCGCCGGTATTTATCGAAGACAAACGGACTGATCCGGACGATTTCCGGATACGTCTCGCCCGGGATTTCCAAATGAGTTACCTTCAGGCCGCGTTGTGTGCCTTCATCCTCCAGGGCTTGGTTGAATTTCTTGATATGCTCGACTTCATGCCCGAATCTGGCAACAATATTCATTATGCTTCTATAGCCTTTATGAATGGCATAATCCACGATACACTTATTTTTTTTATTTTTTATCGCAAGCCGGTAGTAGTTCAAGTCGTCATAATCGCCGTCGGTAAAGTCCCCCAGGAAAACCACCGGATAGGGGAGTTTAAGAAACATCTCCACCTCTTTGCGGGTAAAATGAATTGGAATCACTACCGCGCAGTCCGGGTAACCGAATTTTTCCAGCCGGGAAATTTCTTCATCGAGATGCTCTACAGAACGTTCGCTGCGCGACGAAGCCAGGCGAATCGTGAAATTGAAATCGCCATGCGTATGCCGCGAGTGGATAATCTGCAGCATTTCCGTAACAAACGCGCTCTTGGCCGGTTCCCGGTCCATGGCGAAAAACACCACGTCGATGATCCCTTCGCGGGAAGTTTTGCCTTTGACGAAAACCCCTTTGCGCGGGATCCGGGTGATCAGGTTGCGGCGCTCCAGGATGTCCATGGCGCAAGTCACCACCGTGCGGGTAACCTTGAAAGCCTCCGCCAGTTCCCGAACGCTTTTCAACGGTGAATGCGGAGCCAGCCGCCCGGCGATGATATCATTTTCAATCAAAGTAGCCACATAGGCAGACTGAGTGCTGTTTCCCGATGCTATGCTTTTTGCCGACATTCATTGTCCCGTATTGATTTATTCTGTCTCATTCTGTCTTAATTATACAGCCGTTTTGTTATTTGTCAAGAGGCTTGTAGAATAATATTATTATCGTTTCTGTCGAATCGCCAGGTAGAGGAGCGGCGTCAACAGGAAGAAGATGATGCCGCTGATGCAAAAGGTCCAGCGGATTCCGTATTGATAAATAACTGCGCCGCTGGCCGCCATGCTGATCAGGATGCCGATCGAACGGAAGCTGGCCGCGAATCCGAAAACCGCGCCGCGTTTCCGGGCCGGTGTCGCCCGCGAAAGCATGGTTTGAAATACCGGCTCGATCCCCCCGGCCATGAAATAATGAAAAAAACGGACGGTACCCAGCACCAGAAGCGATGTGGTTATTCCTTGCAACAGCAGCATAATACCTGATCCTATCGCAGCGGGGATCACGATTTTGCCCGGTGGCAGTTTGTCGCACAGATGCCCCAGCACCAGGCCGGACAGAATTCCGGCCAGGGCGGTTATCGCGCTGATGATTGCCGTCCACTTGGCGGATTCTTCGATGCCGTTGATTTTTTCCACCAGTAAGGCGATGTATGGGTTTTCGAAATATCGCGCCAGGCCCGTCAGCAACAGGATAAACAGAATACTCCAGGTGTAACGGTTAAAACGCGGTATGAGTTGCCTGGCCCGGGCGACTTTGCGCAATTTCTGACGCGGAATTCTCCGGGTTTTGTGCGGAATGAAATTGTCTTCGGCAAAGAAAAAGACCAGAGTCGTGGCTAAAAACAGCATCAACCCGCAGGCGATAAACGACCAGGTATAACCCCATTTGCTGATGATCACGCCGCCGATCATGTAGCCGGCCATGGTACCACTCCACCAGGCGGAGCTCAAAGTCCCCAGGGCGAAACCGTGACGGTTTTCCGGAGTAGTACTGCAAACCAATGTCTGGGCGGCATTGACCGTTCCGGCAAAAGCCCCGACGAAAAAACGCAGGGCTATCAGCAAAGATGCCATCGGCATCAGCGCCATCAGCGGAATCAGGACCGCCGTTACCAGATAGGCGCGCATCAGCATGAGTTTGCGCCCATAGCGGTCGGCCATACTGCCCCAGACCGGGACGAAAGCGGCATAGCCGAGCTGTCCAGCGAACGCAAACGCCGCTACCCAGGCCCCTCGCACCGAAATATCGGTGATATTGAAAGCGTCGCGCAAATACAAGGGGATATATGGCAAAATTGCGGCAAACGCCGCTGAACAAAGAATTTGCGAAAACCATACGATAAAGAGATTCCGCCGCCAACTGATCATTTTGAAATACTCTCGTTTGTGTTTTGGGATACGGAGAATATAGCTGGCAATCGGACACGATCAATCATGCCGATGGGCTTTGTGATGAATAAAAATGAATAATTCTTGCAATCGGGTTATCGTGTGTTATGTTTATCGGAAGCTAAAAAGGTATTGAATTATGAAGCCGGTTACTTCAACCATGGTCGCTCAAGCCGCCGGAGTCTCGCAGACGACGGTTTCGCGGGTTTTGAATAACAGTTCTCTGGTCGACTCACATACCCGGCGCAAGGTGATCCAGATAGCGCGCGAGCTGAATTACCCCTTGGTGCCACAGTCCAAATCCAAGACCATCGGCATCATCATGACCCGGGAAAGCCCGATTACCAGCTTTTACGCCATGACCATTTCCGCACTCAAAGAGGCGGCCTATCAACGCAATTACCGCCTCGAAATTATCTCCAACAACGATCTCAGTATGCTGAATACGCGAACCATCAGCGGGGCAATCGCCATTTCCAACGATGCCACCTTGAATAAACGCTGGAGTGAAACGACTACTTTGCCACTGGTGCGTTTCGAGTCGAAAAGTTCACATCAGGACAACATATATTCCGTCTATACCGACATGCACCCGCTGATTGTTCAGGTTCTTAATCATTTGATTGAACACGGACACCGGCGAATCGCGGTATTTCTGAACGCGCCAAGCATAAATTACGACAATCATATCAAACATACCGGCAAATATTTTATTCGCGAAATGGCCCGGGCGGGCATTCCGGACCCGGAGCGCTGGATCTTTTTCAAGACCGATGAATCGCTGGACGAACGCTTAGGACGGGTATTGAAACAGAAGCCCACCGCGATGATCATTTTTCCCGGCGACCTGGCAATTCAGGTTTGCGGCAAACTCAACGAAGCCGGTTATAAAATTCCCAAAGACATGTCGATCATCTCCCGTGAATACAGCGGCATTTCCGAATTCTGGCAGCCGCCATTGACCACGATTTGCCCGGATTACGCCAAATTCAGCCATTGCGCCCTGGAACTGCTGGACCAGTTGATCGCCGGTCAGACCGGGCTCAAAGACATCCCGATCCCCGGAACCTTCATCATCCGCAAATCCGTTTCAAATCATCAGGATTTTGGCCAGTTGGAGGGCCAGCCAGACTTCGGTGCTGAGGACCAGGACGAATTGGCTGAGCATCAGGGCCCAGTAAATCCGGCTGACAGTCCGGCCGCTGCGAAACCAGGCCGCGGTCGCCATCAGCAAATAAATCAGGCCAAGTAACGGGAAAAAAAACTGCATGCGGCCGTTAAGCGTAAAGGCCGCGGCAATGGCGATTGATACCGGAGTATAAAGCAAAAACAGGCATGCGGCATGAATCAACCGTACCCTGGTCTTTTTTTTCATTTGAATAAATGCTCGATTTCCTGAAGCATGATACCGGTGCCGTTGGCGACCGCGTTCAGCGGTTCTTCGGCAACCAGTACGGGGAGGCTGGTTTCTTCGCTGATGAGTTTATCCAGTCCGGAGAGCATGGCGCCGCCGCCGGCCAGCATAATGCCGTGGTCGATCAAGTCGGCCGCCAGTTCGGGGGGGCAACGCTCAAGGGTATTGCGGACCGCTTCGATGATGCTGGTCAGGGGTTCCTGCAGGGCTACCCGGATTTCACCGCCGGTGATTTTGATGGTCTTCGGCAAGCCGGAGACAAAATCGCGGCCTTTGACCTCGATCTCGACTTCATCGCGGACCGGATAGGCGCTGCCGATATCGATTTTGATGCGTTCGGCGGTACGTTCCCCGATCAAGAGGTTGTAGACCCGGCGCATATATTGGCTGATCGACATATCCAGTTCATCGCCGCCCACCCGGACACTGCACGATTCGACAATCCCGGAAAGCGAAATTACCGCCACTTCGGTGGTACCGCCGCCGATATCGACGATCATACTGCCGCTGGGCTCGGAAACCGGCAAGCCGACCCCGACGGCCGCAGCCATCGGTTCTTCCACCAGCAACGCATACCAGGCACCGGCGCGTTTGGCACTGTCCTTGACCGCGCGGTTTTCCACTTCGGTAATACCGGACGGTACCGCCACCAGAATGCGGGGCGGAAAAATCCGTTTATGCCAGGGCATCGACTTGATAGCCTTCTGAATAAAATAACGCAACATTTCTTCGGTAACTTCAAAGTCGGCGATAACGCCGTCTTTCATCGGGCGGATGGCGCGGATATTGCCGGGAGTACGCCCAAGCATGCGTTTCGCTTCGATACCGACTTTGATTACTTCGCGGGTGTTTTCCGCGATGGCCACCACAGAAGGTTCGGAGAGGATAATGCCACGCCCGCGAATGAAGACCAGGCAGTTCGCCGTGCCAAGGTCGATTCCTAAATCTGTCGAAAAGAACCCGATCAGTTTTTCGAGCATCAACATTTTCTCGTAATCCTCACATTTCTTTCAATACTAAATCTTTTTGATAATTTAACCGACAAATCGGATTTGTCAAAAGCAAAAGCCCCGATTTTCGTAAAATCGGGGCCTATTGCATTGGAAAACACGATTACCAGGAGGGATTCTCCGGAAGAGCCGCCGAAAATTCGCACTTGAGGCTTTCTTCGTATGCTCCGGCATAGGTACCGTTGAAGAAACGGTTCAGACCTTCGCCGTTGAGCTTGGCCCAGTATTCTTCTTCGCGTCCGGGAATGATCGGGAAGAAAAGAACGCCGTTGGCTTCGGCGGCTTTCTGGTCTCCGGGGGCGTCGCCGATCATCAGGATCTTGTCCTTGGCGTATTTGCCGACGGCGCAATACGCCAGGTGCTCGGTCTTGGTGCCGTGTTCCTGTCCGCAGATCATTTTCAGGTAATGCTCGATGTGGTTTTCTTCCCATTCACGGGCCAGGGCTTCGAGCGGAGTCTGGGAAACCACGATCATATCGGCTTTGTCGATACAGGTGGCGAGGACTTCGCGGACGCCCGGGAACGGCGGCAGGCCGTAAACCATGTCGGCGATGCGTTCGTTGACTTCGATACTCCAGGCCAGGAGTTTCTTCATTTCTTCGCCGCCTTCGGCTTCGACTTTGGCTTTCAGCGTGGGATTGCCGAGCTTGGTTTCGGCTTTCAGCCAGGCGTCAAGGGCGGGAGTACCGGCGATCTGCAGATTGCGGTCCTGGATTTCCTTGCGGGCTTTGCACAATGCGATGGCGCGCTGGACGGCCAGGAAACGGTTGCAGCCGCGGGTTTTGCTGTAAAGATTGACGAATTCCCAGATTTCGCGGGCATATTTGCTGGCGGCCTGGAGGTTGAAGTGCTTGATGAAGCAGGGACAGAAACATTCTTTCTGCTTGATTTCCATGGAGTCGAAAACACAACCGTCGCTATCGAAACCGATGAAGAAATCGTGATGTTTTTCGAGCGTGGTCATTTCTTTGATGTGGTCCATACTTGATTTTCCCTTTTTGTTGATTAATGCGTTCGCGTTATTACTATAGTCCTCAATCCTGAAATATCAAAAGAAAAAATCGGTTTTTATACCAATTTGCCGTCGAATGATTTGTGACCTGAGATGAGCATCCGCAGTTCGTTCAGGAAATAGGCCGAATCTTTTTGTTCCCAGTCACGGTTCAGGATTTTAACCCAATCGGTTTCGCGGGAAACAGTCAGGCACTCGGCATGAGCGGCCAGTTCCAGAAATTCCGCCGGATCCGACGGAAGGACCGAGCGGGCTGTGATGAAGTAATCCAGGTCGATGTCAAGGATATAAGGCGAAGCCGGGCGTTTTACCGCCAGGCAGCGCTTCAAATACGCGGATTCGAGAACGTTGCCATAATAATCCGCCAGGGTTTCCCGGTTTATGGCGTCCGGAAACTCCGGGTAATTGTGAAAACTGACAATCGTTATTCCGGAATGGTAATTCTCCGCATAGTTGACATGCGAAAAAATGACCGAACCGGCAATGATTCCGTGTTTGAGCGCGTAATCGATGTGCTCGTCGTGGCGCAGCTCCGAACAGGATTTGCCGTCCGACGACAAAACATCGGTATGGTGATCCAGGGTCAGGACATCAAAAGGGGCGCCGAGACGCTTTCGCTCGGACGCCCATATTTCCAGAACCTGATGGTGCTCCTCCACGATATAAACCGCTTTGGAGCCCCAGTTTGTCCGCTGATAACTCAGAATTTGACCAGCGTTTCGACTTTCACCGGTTCGCCGGTTTTCATCGAGGTGTTGGCGGCAATACCGATCAGGATGGACTTGGCGCCGTCGAGGCAACCGGCCACATGACCCAGCGGGTCTTCGGTAACGCCGAGGAACAGGTCGTTCAGCAGGCGAACGTCGCCGCCGCCATGCCCGCCGACCGCGCGTTCATAGGTGATGACCTGGGGTTTGCCCCAATGCGGCTGGAAGATGATTTCCGGAACCATGTCTTTCTTATCGACTTCCAGTTCATGCATGCCGGGCTGGTTGAAGTCGGCGTGTCCGCCACTGACGTAGGGGGTTTCCACCACGTTGAATTCCAGACGGCCCTTGGTGCCGTTGAAACAGACGCGATAGCCTTCCCACGGGCTGTGGGCGTTCAGCGAATAAGTCATGATCGCTTTGTTCTTGTAACGGACCATTACGCCCATGTTGTCTTCGATGGAGATGCCGTCGCCGAAAACGCTCTGGTCGCGGAAGTAGTTGTCTTCTTCTTCAGCTTTGCCGAAATAGAGGCCTTTCAGGCGCTTGTCTTCTTCGGTAACCTTGAGAGCGAACGGATCTTTGGCGGCGACTTCACTGCCTTTGGCGCGGGAGTAGAACTCGGTAACACCGCGGTTTTCAGCATTTTCCTTGCCGTAGAACAGCAGATCGCCCATGGCGAAAACGGTTTCCGGGAAGGAGTCGGTCCACCAGTTTACCAGGTCGAAGTGGTGAGTGGACTTGTGAACCATCAGGCCTCCGCTGTTGTTCTTGTTGCGGTGCCAACGACGGAAATAGTCCGCGCCGTGAACGGTCGAGAGCAGCCATTCGAAGTGAATGCTGGTGAGGTCGCCGACTATCCCGCTGCGGAGAATTTCTTTGATCTTGGTGTTACGCGGCGAATAACGGTAGTTGAAAGTAACGGTAACGTTTTTGCCGGTTTTCTTCTGGGTGTCGATGATCTGCTGGCATTTTTCGGCGTCAACGGTCATCGGTTTCTCGGTGATGACGTCGCAGCCCAGTTCCATGGCGCGGCAGATGTATTTGTGGTGAGTGCGGTCCATCGAGGTGACGATGACGGTGTCCGGCTTCAGCTCGGCGATCATTTTGTCAAAATCATGAGCCTTGTAGGTCGGCAGGGCTTTGACCTTGTGTTCTTCGACCAGCACCGAGTTCCAGTAATCCATACGGGCCTGGTTGGAGTCGCAGAACGCGAGGAGTTCGCCAGCCTGGGTGTAGTCCTTGATCAACGCCACGATGTACATCGATGAACGGCCGCCGGTTCCTACCAGCACAAATTTTTTCTTGCTCATTTTTATTGTCTCCTTGGATAAAGGTTAAACGCTTTCGCGTGGGATGAAACGGGTTGAAAATTCAAACTGCCGCGGCGGTTCGGGTGAAACCGCCAAGTCGGCAATCTTGACACTGATCTCGGACAACGGATGTGCCACGGTGCTTAGCGCCGGACTGCTGTAATTGCTCAGCGGATCGTTGTCGAAACCGATTACCGCGATCTGTTCGGGAATCCGGATGTTATTTTTCCAGCAATATTTCAGAAAACCGTAAGCCATCCGGTCGGTATCGAAGAATACGGCGTCGAATTTCTGTTCAATCAGAGTATCGCCGATCTCGTACCCAATCTCAAAAGAGGAGTCATCGGTCTTGAAAAAATGATGTTCCACAGTCTTGTCGTTGAAATCATACAATGCTTTAGCAAAACCTTCAGCACGGCTGCTGATGTTGCCGCAACGGGCAATCCGGCGCCGCCCCCGGCGCAACAGTTCGGTAACTCCTTCATGAACCCCGATGTTACGGTTGACACTGATGGAATGGTAACCGGCAATGCCATCGATGTCCACAAAAATAAACTGCTGCGGAAACCCCTGCAAAGTAATATTCGGAATGAAATTGCCGTGCCAGCTCAGGAAAATCACCGTCTGGACCATTCCTGACCACTCCTGCAGGATATTGCGGAGCTCGCCTTCCGTTTCCGGCATCAGTCCCAGCAAGGGAAAGAAACCGTGTTCATAAAGCTGCTGCTGGATATCGTTGACCTTGCGCATGGCGATATTGGTGCTGCTGTAGGCGGAACTGAATACTCCGACGAAGTTGGTTCGCTGCAGCCGGAGATTGCGCGCCGCCACATTTGGAGTATAACCCAGACGGTTTGCCAGGTCCTGGATTCTCTTGCAGAGCTCCGGCTTGACTCCCGGTTGGTTTTTCAAAGCGCGGTTTACAGTCCGGATCGATACTCCGGCCAGCTCCGCGATCTTTTTTAAAGTGACATTGCTCATAGTTCCTGCCAACGATGGCGAAAATTTTTTAATATCTATTCACAATCATTATTGCCATCGATGGCATATATTATACAACGGATATTTTAATTGTCAATAGGGTATCATTGGAAAACATCAAATTTTCCGGAGCAGACTGAATTTCTGCGGAAAAAGACTCGAGCAAAAAGAAGAAAGCCTCCGGTCCCGAGAGAATTCGGGGAGAAGGACCGGAGGCACAGGGGGGATGGTTTTTTAATTATTTTTATTTGGTTTGGCCGCCACCACGCTGACCGCCGCCACGCTGACCGCCACCGCCGCCAGGACCGCCGCGACGATTCTGCATCTGCTTCTGGAATTCGCCGCTCTTGATGGATTCGAGGGCGGTGTTGACGGTTTCATCTTTCTTGTCTTTGAGCTCTTTCAACTGTTCTTCGGCATCTTTGATCCGGATGTCCTGGATTACTCCGAGCTGGGTTTTGATGCTTTCCAACACCTTTTCATCTTTTTCCTTGTCATAATCCTTGACCAGGCCATTGAGTTTCATGGTGGCTTCGCGAAGCTCTTTGGACATTCTCATACCCATACCGCCGCCACGCGGTGCGAATTCACGCTTTTCGCCTTGTTTCGGGGGCGGCGGAGGAGCATCATCCTGAGCGGCGAGACTTGAACCCAATCCAATCATTCCGGCACTCAACAACATTACTGCATACTTACTTACCATAATCCTTATCTCCTTGTGTTGTGCGGCCTTGGTTTACCGCGTTCTTTCATCAAATAAAACGCCGGGTAAAAAGAAAAATTGTATCATTTGCAAAAATATTTAAAAAATTATGATATCGGTTCATATCGCAAAAAAAGATTGGACAAAATTAATATTCAATGCCATTTTCCATCCCTCGCATAATATTGTCCAAGCCGTCAGATTTTCCCGGTGTATATTTAGAGGAAGTGCAGATGGTTTTGAAAATATAATGGTGAAAATATGAAAATTGAACGTAGAAAAAAACTGACCGCCAATGTCGGCATCATGTCAATCGCCCTGGATACCTACTGGGCACAATTCCCCGGTTTGCTCGAAGAAATGAACCGCAAGTCCGAAGCACTCAAAAACAAACTCCAAAAACATCAGCTTGAAATCCATGACTTTGGCATGATCGACAACGCATTAAAAGCCTACGATGCCCTGCCGCAAATCAAAGCGGCGGATTTGGATGTTCTATTTGTCGACATGGTGACTTACGGGACCAGCGCCACTTTCGGCGCTATCGTCCGCGAAATGCAATGCCCGGTGGTCTTGGTGGCGCTCCAGCCGATGAAAGCCATGGATTACGCACGCGGCACCACTTTTATGCAGCTTTGCAACGACGATTTCTGTTCGGTGCCGGAGTTCACCGGTATCGCGATCCGGATGGGCAAGCCGGTCGCGGATATTATCGTCGGAACGCTGGAAGATGACCCGGAGGCCGACGCGGCCTTGTCCGAGTGGTGCCGGATCGCCCATGTCCGCCACGACCTGCGCAAAGCCCGGATCGGACACATGGGCCATGTCCTTGAAGCCATGCTCGATATGCAGACCGATCCCACAGCCCTGACCGCGGCTTTCGGCTGCCACGCCGTACAGTGCGAACCGGACGAAATTCTGTGTGAATTCACCTCACTGAACGCCGATTCGCCGGAGGTCCGGGAGATGTCGCGCCGCATCCTGGAATTTTCCGATACCCCCGATCCGGTATCCGACCCGCTGACGATCAAACTGACCGACGCGGATTTGCTGATCGCCTCCCGCGCCGGGGTCGCGCTGGAAAAGTTCATCGCCCGCAAGAAACTGGACGGTTTTGCTTATTATTACGAGGCTGCCCCTGATTCGGAAATGCGCAAGCTGGTCACCAATTTCATCGTCGGCAATTCTCTGCTGACCGGAGCCGGATTCCCGATGTGCGGCGAGTTCGACATCAAAACCTGTATCGCCATGCTGATTATGGACCGCATGGAAATTGGCGGCAGCTTCGCCGAATTCCATCCGGTGGACTTTGTGCGCGACACCGTTCTGGTCGGGCATGACGGCCCGCATCACTTGAATATCGCCGACCGCAAACCGGTCATCCGCAGTCTCAGCAAATACCACGGCAAGCCCGGTTCGGGCGCCGGAGTGGAATTCAATATCCAAACCGGCCCGATCACCATGCTGAGCATCGGAGTCAAAGCCGACGGCACCTTCAAATTCATCATCGCCGAGGGCGAATCCATGGCCGGCCCGATCCCGCCGACCGGCAACACCAACACCCACGGCAAATTCCAACCCGACGTCCGGACTTTTCTCAAGCGCTGGAGCATGGAGGGACCGACGCACCATTTCGCGCTGGGAGTCGGCCATCACGCCGCGACCATCGCCAAGATCGCCGCTTCATTCGGCATTGAAGCAGTGGTCATCCAATAACAACATTACCATTCCGTCCGGACAGGACAGAGTAATGGCGTCATCGACAAACGGAGCCGGTTCGTACCGCTCCTCCAGCGAGCGGCTGCGATAAGCGGCGGCCCGTAAATGCGAAGCGATACGAACCTTGATCATATCCAGCGGCACCGGCGAGGTGATAAGGACCGCCGCCACCACACCATGCCGCATCTTGATTTCGGCGTGGCCTTCCGGCGGCATCTCCACCTCAACAGCGGTGCGAAAAAGTTCACCCCAATTGTCGGCGTGGTGGCGTATTTTAATGCGCCAGCCTTCTTCCAGAATCTCATGGGGAGTGATGGCAACTTTATCCGGATTCCGTCCGATGAAAGGGTTTTCCTCCCGCTGGCAGTAGTTTTCGTCAAAATCGCCGCACCCCTCGCCGGCCAATATCAACCGGCCTTTGAAGTTCAACAGTTCCCGAACCAACTTATCGCTCAAACAAGCGGCACCGGGAATAATGATGGTTTCGCAACCTCGCCAATCCTCGCCAACCAATCGGCAATAGGGAATATGCCCGCGCAGCAGGCTGGTTTCCGCCCGCAGAAAATTCTGATATGAACTCTGCGAAAGCATGATGCTTTCATTGACATGCAGCAACCCGACCGGCTCGTAAGCGGGAGCGTTCAGGAGCTCGCCGAACTCGGCGGCGATTTTTTTGACCGCCTCGAGGACCGGCCGGTGAAGTTCCAGCCTATGGAGATCCAGGCCGCCGCCGCGCAACGGCTTCATTACAGTACGGTCCACCGGGGTCACCCCGTTGAAAAGCGACTCGAACAGTCTGCAGACAAAAGCCGGTCCCGCTTCGCCGGTACCTCCGGCATCGGCATCGTTCAGGGGAACCTCCCGGCAATTGATGGCGCGCGCCATTTTCAGCTCGGGAATCTGACTGATGACACATCCGTCCTCCACGCACGGTTCATTGCCGGACTGCCCCAGGATGATATCGAAACTTTTTCCCAATAACAGCGGATCACTGCAGAAGACGGTATGGCTTTCCCGGCGGTTGATGGCGAAATTACCGGAAACGATAAATTCCGGATTCCGTTTTTTGATGAAATCGTAGATTTCCGCCATAGTATCCGCCATTCCCCGGTTATGGAAGCGCAGCATTTCCCGGTAAATCGGATCCATGATCTCGTTGCCCGCTGAAGCCGGCGGAGGAAGCTCAACGAAATCCGGATCGACAAAATCAAAACCGCATTGGCGGATATGTTCCTTGAAACGGCTTTGACAGTTCGGACAGTAACAATGCATCGTAAATACATTGTCGAAAAGCACCCCGTCAAATACTTCTTCATCGATCATAATCGTCAGGATTTTTTTCAGGTAAGCGATAAATTCAGGATGGCGGACGCATGGCATCCAACGCCAGTAAGACACCAGGAAAGTCAGCAATTCGCCGTGATAACCCCGCGCGGCCCAATCATGTAAATTCGGAATCTCGCGCTGCATGATCTCATAATACAGAGTGGAAAACTGTACATAGCCGAGCACCTTGATCCCGCGCTTGCGGCAAGCCCGGGCGAAATCCCGGACTCCCGGAAAATCCTTCTGCTCGAAATCCCAGCCCATACCCTTGTAAAAACGGCAATGCAGAATATTCAAACCGAGCGAAGCCATGCTTTCCGCGCAAGCTTCGGAGTCGTACCAATGATGCCAATCTTCCAGCCACAATGCCCCGCCCTGAACGCCGCCGGTACTCTTGCCACCGATCCGCCGGTACATTGACAACGGCTCGTGATTGCCGAAAGTCCAGATGAAATCACTCAACTTGATATCCATTTCCATGCTCCTTGAATTATCAGATAAATCGTTACACCCAAAATAAAATAAATGACCGATTGAGCATCGGTCGCTTCTTGTTTTTCGATTAAATATCTTTGACTGTTTCGCGGGTTACCCGCAGGACGTTGCCGCCGACAATCTTGCGGATATCGTCATCCGAATGCCCGCGCTGGACCAGACCCACCGTGAATAACGGCCAGTTAACCCAATCCATCGAATTATGCATTTCCGCCGTATAATCGAATGGATCGACTGCCGGAGTCCAGAACTGCTCGAAAATCGGACGGTTTTTGGCAAATTTGGTGGGTGGGGCCGCTTCGCCGACCGAAGTGCCGTGGTCCGTTCCGATCGCCACGTGGTCGGCACCGAAATTCTCCACCAGATAATCGATATGATCGAGCAGGGAATCGATCTTGCCGCTCCGGCGCAGAAACCAGGGAATGGCGCACACACCGACATAGCCGCCGGTTTTCACGATCGCCCGGATCACCTCATCACTTTTTCCTCGATAATGCTTACTCAACGCTCCGGCCACCGTATGACTGGCCACCACCGGCCTGGTCGAGCAGAGCGCCGCTTCCAGACTGGTCCGCTGCCCGGAATGGGCCACGTCGGGAATAATTCCCACCCGGTTCATCGCGGCAATCACATCCCGTCCAAACGAGCTCAATCCGCCGTCGTTGGGCTCCGCGCAGCCGTCGCCAATCAGATTGCGGCGGTTGTAAGTCAGGTGCATCATCCGCACCCCTAACTGAAAAAATACCGTCAAATGCTCCAAAGCATCCTCGACCGAGGCCAGAAAATTCGGCAGACACACGCCATTGGTAGTCAGGTAAAGCGAACGTTTACCCGCGGCCTTGGCCGCCAGTACCTGATCGGGAAAAGCCACCCGCTGATAAAGTTCCGGGTAACGGTCCGGCAGATAAGTGAACCGGCTGAGGCGCTTCAAAAGTTCCGGAATGGAATTTCCCTCCACCCCGGCATTTTGGAACACGCAGTCCACACCGGAGAGTTCCCACGCTTCGCGGTACAGGGCAAACGAAGCCGGATCGCGCAAATGATCCACCTGGCTATACTGTTCACGCCGGGTAATCTGCTCGTCGCGTCCCGCCCCTTCCTCCAACATGCCGTCAATGACACTCCCCGGACAGGGACCGCTCGGCGCAAATCCGTAAGAATCCCAAACCAGAGCATCCCGATGCAGTTCCAAACCATGTTCCAATTCAGCTTTGGACGGCTTCAAAATATCCAAGGCCAATTGCCGGTGTTCTTCAAATTTCCGATACATTGTATTTCATCCTGTTTTATGGTGACGTTTTAATAAAAATCCCATAGCTGGCCCCCTTGAAACGTATTGAAAGTCGCAGGGAAATCCTCCCTGGGGAAAAATTCGGCTTTGACCGATACATCGGTCGCGGCCCGCCCTTCTATCCGGTTGACCAGCGACTGCATGGCATGGTGAACCAATAGCGGCAAATCGACATAGATCGCGCCCTTGATTTTCGGGTTCCGCATTTCAGTAAAGTCAAAATGAATATTGGTGATGATCGCGGGTTCGTAAGTAGGAAATTCTTCTTCGATCAGCCGAATCAAACGGGCGGTAGTCGCCCAGCCGTAACAGAAAATCACCTCGGGAGCTTTGCGACAAATCGTGCGCAATCGTTCCAATGCATTGCCCTTATTGGGATCAAGCGTTTTGAAATACAGTTTTATCCCATGCTCTACA
Source organism: Victivallaceae bacterium (assembly GCA_031548025.1). Lineage (GTDB taxonomy): Bacteria > Verrucomicrobiota > Lentisphaeria > Victivallales > Victivallaceae > UBA5239. Next base: position 88,772 of record JAVBRM010000074.1, read on the forward strand.
CAGGATTTCTCCATTCCCGCACGCCACAACTCGCCGGAATCGATGCAATAAATGACCGAGCTCCCACGTTCCTTCATGAATTTCACCGCTTTTTCAATGGCGCTCCTGTAATCGCGCCGGGCGGAGAGAAAACCGTCACTCTGCTGGTTCATCATGATCATGGGGAATTTCCGTTCTCTCAGGCGCTCGAGCATCGCCTCGTCGGTCAATTGCAGGTACTGAAAACAACCGTCCACCTGTTGTTGCAGCAGCATATTCAGAGCAGATACCTCATCCTCACCATACTCGCAATGGCTGATCAGCAGTTGATAACCGAGCGCCTTGGATTCATGCAGCACCAGGTCGGCCAGCAAACCGAAAAAGCGGTTTTGCAAACTGGCGACCACCATCCCCAGGGTTCGGGTTTTTCCCCGCCGGAGTGAACGGGCAATCGCCGACGGCCGATAGCCGAGCTTTTCCACTGCGTCGTCAATGCGCTTTTTGGTTTCATCGCGCAACTTGGCACTCGGGTTCCGGGTCAAATACTGCGAGACCAGCGAAGTAGATACCTTCGCCTCCCCGGCAACATCTTTCAGGGTCACAGACATATCAAACCATTTTCGGTGAATCGTTTTATCTAATAATAAATATAACCACCACCAAACGATTTGTCAATAGCCCAATTGAAATTTTAAACACCGAGGGTCACGGAGGCCGTCTATTTCTTTGTCTTGAGGGTCAGGACTTGGACCGGCTTGAGCTCAATTGAGTATTTGCCGTTCTGGCCAGAAAGCTGCCAGGCGGAGTCGAACATATCTTCGAGCACTGGTACATTCATCATGCCAAGTTGCTTCATACTGTTCTTGCAACTGATTCCTTTGGCCTTGCCCCGAGTGACGTTCAAGGCCGGCAGCAGCGATGAGCTGATATCCTGCTGATACATAAGCCCAATCTACCGTGCAAGCTCTCTGCTCTCAAGTTCGTGGTTCAGGAACCAGAACGGGGCCGGGTTGTAATCCCGTACTTCCAGATTTTTCATATTTCTTTAAATTTCTTCTTTAATCAATAATCCGTACACCAGTTCTCCAAGCCCCTGAACCATACGGGCAGATGACTTGCGCCTGCTGAGCGTCACGATCATACTGCTCCAGAGAAGGAAGTTTTTCTTTGGCTTGGGATGGCAATGTCTTCCAATCCGCTCCGGTGGTGATAATGCGATCCCCGATACGCAATTCAGCAAGAGCCCCGCAAGGAAGCGCACCTGCGTCATTGGCGTGAATGGCAATAAAATTCCGTCCTTTTTTCAATGCCCGAATGATATTGAACCTTTTCATTTGGGTATGGCCGAAGGTCGAGCCGATTTCCAGGCCGTTACAGTATACGGTGCAAGCATCATCGGCGACGACCAGTATTTCCGCGGATTCCGCGGTATCGGTTATGGTGAAATCTTTCATGATCCAATTATATGCACCGGCATAGAAACTTTTGGCGTCCCAGATCCAGGATGCGGTTCCGGCATAGCGCGCCGCTTGAGTAATGCGCCGTTTTTGTTCAATATTTTTGGCGAAGACATCCGCTTCTTTTTCCAAGTCAGGATTGATTTTAATCAACTCGTAGGCCGGTTTCGGAAGCTTGTGCGCGCCGACCAAAACAGTTTCATAAGGAGCAAGCTCAAGTTTTGACGGATCTATTTTCAGTCCGGTTCGATAATCAGAAACGGCTTCGGATAGTTTAACGGATGCCGATTGCGCCTTTTCATCCAGATTAAGAATAAAGTAATAATTTTTTCCATCATATTCCCAGACTGCGCAACGAACCCGAGGATTATTCGTGCCCATGTCCGATACTTGCCGTCCGTTAATGAAAAGTCCGGAAAAGCGATGTATTTCGCTGGTTACGTTACCAAGAGTTTCGTAAAAAGTGGGATCTTGAATATGACCGGTTCCCCACAGGCCATATCCGTTTCCGCCGTTGAGCATCGTGTCATAAGCCATAAAAAGCGATTCGCGTAAGGTTGGATAAGGTTTTTTGGGTGAATTCCACGGATCAGCGGAACATTCATGCCAGGCAAACCCCTGCAACGCGTTCCAGATCGGACGGCGAAATTCGGCTATTGCATTCATACGCGCGGCATATTTCCCCACGCAGGTGAGTGTACGGTCGGAAATGCCACTATGCCCGTTGGGAACCGGCACAGGGTAAATATCCACACCATAGATGTCACTGGCTTCGGCGTAGGGACGCAGATTTTCAATTTCATTGCGTGGCGCCGCGTTAATCCAAACCACATGACCGGGGTCAAATTCGCGTAGGAACTCATAAGCGGCTCGAATCGGTTCAACCGGATGACCGGCCCACAACGGCTCGTCGGTGAGGAAGTATCCGAGAAATGCCGGATGTTCGAGAACTTTTGGAGTAAAAAGAGCCTTGATCCGGTTTTTGAAGTTCGGAACGGTTTTCATTTCAAAAGGACATCCGGGGTGAATCATCAACTTGAATCCGGCTTGATGCGCCAGATCAAGTTTTTCCAGAATATTTTCAGTTGTGGCTCCGGCATTTTGAATGGTTACATTGCCTCCGCGTCTCCCCCAATAGTAGAGTGCGGCGGGTGAAAATGGATCACATTTCCAAATAACCACGGGAAAAAGGACTTCCCCATTGCATTCCAGGTAACGATTGGGAAGTACCTTCCAATATCTAGAAAGCTTGGAGTATTTTCGAAGGTCAAGCGAGAATTCACGACGAAGCTGATTGGCGGCGTCATAAATTTTGCAAACAAGTTTATGATTGCCGTCGGGCAACTTTTCCACTGGAAAAGAAAAAGGAGCTTTTCCGTCCTTGTCCAGTTCGATTTTTCGCTCATTTTCGCCGTCGAGCGAAATGATTGCAACAACGGCCGAACCATCCGCCTGAATTTTTCCGGCAAGCTCCTTATACTTGTCATCCGGCCAAATAGTGTTGCGATAAAAAGGAATATCAAGCGTGAATTTCCAGTTTTCCGTAGGATTGATCTCTGCTTCCTCAAGTTTGAAATCACTGAAACGCACTGAACCGGGGGTATTGACCGAGCAGGCCAGGGAAATTTTTCGGGGACCACCGGCCGGCACCGTGAAAATCACGGATTTACGTTGCGGGACATTGGGAACATCTTCAAACGGAAGCACTCCGGTTATTGGCGGGGTGATTTTAAGTTTGATTTCGTGAAAACCGGTGGTGCTTCCTGAATCGGAAACACCACAAACCGTATAGTTGAGCTTATAACGTTTTCCCGGTTCGATCGGTACATTTTCAATAACACCGCCGGGATGTTTACCGGCAATGATCACACCTTGTGTGGTCCATTGATGAGGTGACGGCAGCTTCCAAAGGCCACCGAGTTCCTGGAGAACCGGACGATTCGCCGGAACCGAAGCGGAAGCTTGATCAGGAGCATAAACCAGCTTCATATTGGAATAAGAAATCGGCTTTTGACCATCGCCTTGAAAGACGATATAGCACTTGTCATATCCAAATTTGATCGGGAAAGTGAAAGACATCACCTCCGGTTTTCCGGTCGCCGTTTTCCATTGGGTTGTTCCGCTGCTGCCATAGACAGGCTTTGCTTCGGCCTGTTTTTGATGGTATTCCACGTAAACTCGATAACGTACTCCGGCCGGAGCATCAACCTCGCAGGAAAAATGATAATTCTTTTCCGGAGCAAGAGCAAGATGCTGAATCACCGTGGCTTTTTTCCCAGGCTGAATAGTAAAGCCATTTGGGCTCTTGAGCATCTGACTGCCGTCAAGCGGAGACCAGAATTTTATTCTCCCGGCATCATCCTGTTGTAAAAAATCCGGGTTCCTTATGAAATTACTGTCGCCCAAAAGAGCAACGGCGACAAACATAAGAATGACTAAAAGACTTTTTTTCATAACGATTCCTTGTTTTATGAATGGTTGTACGGATTATTTATTCAACGTATCGTCTTTATTCCAGACAAATGTGGTTCTCGTCTTGTTGCCAATGTCGTCAAGGTATTTGAAATTCGCGGCATTGCCGGCCAGAGTGACTAAGTTGGCGCTCATGAGATGTCGGTAAGCGGCGTTTTTGCCGGTACTGGTATTGTAATTGGTGTTTTCATAGGCTGTATTGTAAAGATGATAAGTTCCATCGTTCATGTATTCAATCCAGGTAATCGTAATTGTGGGGCGTTTGAACGTAATTTCTTTTTTTATTGCGGGGAAACCGGTAGTCCTGTCCGCATGGCCGCACGCATCAAGCTGTGTGGCATAGCTGTATACAAATGGCTTTGATACTGTCCCGAACCAGGAGTGAGAGGTAAGCCACGCCCCCTGTGGCTTGACAATGGATCCATTACCGTTGCGCCCGGGGATCGAGGAGGGACACCCCAAAGCGTTGGGTGTGGTATATTGATCTTGAAAAAGAATACCGGCATTGACATATTGTCCATTGTTTGACGGAAGAACGAAACCCTCGTAATCATTGGTATATAACGAGGAAGACAGTCCAAGTTGTTTCATGTTGCTCAGGCATACCGTTCTCCGTCCTTTTTCGCGTGCGGCATTCAATGCCGGCAGCAGCATGGCGGCGAGAATCGCGATAATCGCGATCACGACCAGGAGTTCAATGAGTGTGAAAATTTTCGATCTATTCATATTCTTTTATCCTCCGAAAAACAGCACTTTTTATTGAGTAACTTTGCATTTATTTCATTATATGGCTATATTATAACCGAGCGAAGTGTATTTTACTATTACCATAATGTCTTTTTAATAGCACTATTTGTCTTATCGTGGAAAAATGTCATGAAAAAAATACCGTCCGTTTTGCAGAAGGAGACCGTATTCAAACCGTATGCCGCGTTTCCGCTGAGCATACAGTTGTGCTGCGACTATCGGGTTCATGGAAATAAACCGCACCGGCATGAAGATTTTTATGAGCTGGTCATTGTACTCGATGGTTCGGCGATCAATGTCAACAATCAGGCCTCCGATGTCCTGCAGCCCGGCAATATTCTCTTTTTTCCGCCCGCCAGCGTGCATTATTATGACAAAATCAAGGACTTCAACCACTACAATATTCTGTTCGAACCTTCGTATCTGGAAAAATGTCCAGTCGACCTCAAAACGGTCCCAGGTTACCGGAATTTCTTCAATTACCGTTTCAGCGGCGAGGACAGCTGTTCCGCCGTACTTTCCGTCAACCAGAAAGTTTTGTCCAAGCTGATCCTGATGCTGGAAGGCATTCGCAATGAATTTCTGGTGGCTTCGCCGGGCTGGATGGAGTCGGTCTATTTCGAATTTATGCATATGTTTATCTACATGATGCGTTTCAGTGTGCTGGAACGGAATTCCATCGATCCCAATGTTCACAGCATTTCCAGCGTCATCCACCTGATGGATGAAGACTGTACCCGGGAGCACTCCCTCAAGTCGCTGGCGGATGAGGTCAATATGTCGGTAAGCAGTTTCCGGCATCATTTCGCGGCGGTTACCGGCATGCCGCCGGGCAAATACCTCCTGCGACTGCGGCTCCGCAAGGCCTTACTGCTGCTGGCCTCGCCGTCGTCGGTAGTCCGCGTGGCGGAACTTTCCGGATTTACCGATTGTAATTATTTTATCCGGCAGTTCCGCAAAAAAATCGGCCTGACGCCCACCAGAGTCCGGCAGATGATCCAGCAACGCGAAGCCACTGTCCAGGATTTCCTGGACAGGCTTGACGAATAAACGTTGTGTGCAAGTTTTTTTAGAATTGATAATTGATAATGGATAATTGATAATTGAGGAGAGGATTACAACCACATTATAGCTTGAACCCGACAGGTGGGGCACCGTTCTCCTCAGGTAGGATATCCTGTCACCTTCGGGTAACCCGGTAAACCATGCGAAGTGAACGGCGGCCTCGGAGAGACCGCCCTACCAGTGTACGCCATGCTTGAGTTCTTACTGGGAGGCGAGGTCTTTCCCTGATTATCAATTATCAATTATCAATTCTAAAAAAACTTGCACATGAAGTGAATAAATTATAGCGAACCGAAAATCTCTTTGATGCATTCCGGAGTCGACTCTGCGCCGAGGGGGGATTTGAAGAAGGCTTCGGCGTATTTGACGCTTTTGCCCTTTTCGCCGTATTCCGCAACCAGAACATCGCGATAGCGGTTGGCTATGCCTTCATAATGCGGAGCGCGCCAATTGTAAAGGAATTTCAACCGTCCGGCTTCGTCTTCCGGAACCTCGACCTTCATGTTGGACGCCCACGGCAGCCATTCGTACATCTGGCAGGTGTGGCAATGCAGTGCCAGCATCCGTTGTTCGAACACATCGTCGATGGGCAGTATCCACGCCGGCTCCAAACCCTTCTGGTAGACCTCACGGATTACCGCGTAGAAAATATACGGAGCATGGCGCATGACCGGGCTTTCCGGGACGAATTTCGGGACCTGGAGCATATAAGCGGCGTCCGCCACCAGTTCCGAGGTGTATTTATGATCGGCGTGGTAATCGCATCCGGGGTGGGTGATAATCACGTCTGGAGAATACTTCCGGATCATGGCGACCAGCGCTTTGCGGTTTTCCACGGTGGGCATGATTTCGCATTCGGAAATGTGCATGAATTCATATTTGGCGCCGACGACTTTGGCGGCGGCCAGGGCTTCGGCTTTACGGCAGGCCTCGGTCTCTTCCTTGCTCCGGAAGTGATGCCCCATACCACCGTCGCTCATCGCCACATAGATAACTTCATGTCCCTGTTTGACCAGCTTAATCGTCAGACCGCCGGTCGTGATTTCCGCATCGTCGAGATGCGCCACGATAACCATTACTTTCATTGTATTAATCCTAAAATATTGAGTCTTAAACGTATTTACGGCAGAACAGACATTCCGGGTTGTCGCACAGCAACACCCGCGGATCGGCCTCGAAAATCCGACAGCCGATATCGTAGAGCTGTTTGATATCCATCAGCTTGAGATCGCTCAAGCCCAGCGGGGTTTCACTCATCTCGAGGCCCATCTCAAAAGCCCGCTTGAAGAACTTGCAGTTCTCCGGGTTGTTTGCATAAAAATCGCGATGTCCCGGCAGATGTTTCTGAATCAGCACCTTCGGATAGGACGGCCCGTCGCTCTTGATGGCGCAAAGCGCCGGTTGGAGGAACGGCGAATCGAAATGATCCTCCAGATAATGCAGAAAAGTCGTCGACGCGATCGAGTTGCCGAAATGCAGAATTTTGCCACCACGCCGCAGGGCTTCACCCATCGGGCTATTTTCGGATGCCGGCGGATCGTCCGCGCCATGCCCCGCCACGCAGGCCTCGGCCTGAGCTCCGAACCCGGCCCATGAATGAGTCAGGTGGCGGCTGCGTTTGACGTCCGGGCAGCAAGCCATGAGCGCCTGCGGGACCAGCCCCGTCCAGATGCTGAGATAATCCTTCGGGTCATAAGGGCGATAGTTCCAGCCGCAGTTGGGCCCGGCCAGATGCAGATAGGGGCGGGTAAAGGTGGCAAAAAGCGCGGTTCCTTCCGGACCGACCGCTTTGCGAATGGCTTCGATAATCGTCCGCGGGCCGCCTTCGACGTAACCACAGGACGAAGCCGAGGCATGAACCAGCAGCAGGTCGCCTTTTTGGACGCCGACTTTTTCCAAAGCCTCAATGATCTGCTTTTCGGTCAATATGTTGCGGTTCTCCGCTTTCAGGTAGCCATATTGAGCGAGAAACGTGACGGCGCCGACATATTTTTTCACCTGACTGTCCGGCAGAAGTTCATTGCACTCATACTCCGCCTCGCGAATCAGCCGCCCTAGGTCTTTCCGCCCATCCATATTGGCCAGCATATTGGCCAACGGCCCGTAAATCGTTATTTGCGGCAGGGTAATCCGTTCATCCCGGGGAACTTTCACCTGGTCATACGGGAAGCCGGTTTCCAGCCGGGAAGCGACGATACCGGCCGCGTAATTGCGCCATTTGCCCTGCGGACGGTTGTCAGCAAGCCCCTCGGCAAGTTTTTTGTATTCGTTTTCCAGTTCACGGCGAACAGCCTGAACCTCCGCCTCGGGCATAAACCGGGCGAAATCGGCGAGGTCGCGATCCAGAATCCAATAGAGATGCCCGAATTTTTCCGCGTCGGAACCAATGGAATTTTCTTTGATTCCGGCAAATATCCGGTGTAATTCGGCGATTGCCAGCTTACCCGCCGTACCCAGCCAAGCCGGGTCGGGATTGGCCACCGCATCAATAAATGCCGTGTTGAAAGCCGTAGACAACGCAAAAGTATCCCGGTCGATATAGTCCATGGTTTGGATGGAATTATGCCAGAAAGCATGAGGCCCGTGGATCGGCCAAATCGTCGGTACGCCGTTAGTCGAATCGCTCAAGAGCTGATCGTCGGCATACAATCCCCGGCTGTAAGTCATCATTTCGCATGTAATATCAGGATAGCTTGTTTTGAAATCCCTGAACAGCATTTCCAGAATGTATTTGCCGAAGAAAGGCGACCCCGCCCCACAATTCCGCAACTTGAAAGTGTCCTCTTTGCGGCAGCGCATACCGTCATAATTGCAAGCCCCCAGCACCTCGGCACGCAGACAATTTCCACGGCTGGCCGCGTATGCCGCAAATCCGTACATTTCCATGGCGAAAATCAGCCGTACCGAAAATTCCGGCGTACCTTTGGTCATGATCTGCCGTGCGGTTTCGATCCCAGCGGCAACCCCGTTGGAATTATCATCGCTCAAGGGCTCATAAAGATGCCCCATGATCCATACTTCTTCTTTGCGCCGCCCCGGTATTAATGCAGTCACCGCCGGTAGAGTTCCGACATAGCGGCGGCCGTCACACTCGATCCGTGCCTTGAGTCCGCCCGCAATCGCCGCCGCACGGAGACGATCCCCTACCCGCGGCGATACTGAGAACGAAGTGAAGTCCCGGTCTTCGCACTGAACATGCCAGCCGTGACAATCCGTCGCCGCATTGCTCCACTGAATCGAGTCCGGCGTATGATAACGCCCGGTCAGGAAATCGGAAACAAACCCAATACACCCCAGGTCGAGAATATCTCTAATCACCTTGCCACTCGGACGCGTCAAAGGTTCCAGAATCACCAGTGCTCCGCGGCCATCGCCGCCGGTCAGCAACTGGCCTTCGGTAATGATGTTCACGGCCAGGCCTCCCGACGGCGTCGCCACCGAACCCTTGACCAAGTTGAACGGATGCCGCTGATAATCCGCGGCGACAAATCCCGGTTCCAGGTCTTTACCATTGAGGATCGTCAGCTTGCCTACGCTTGCTTCCCAGGCCAGCGGCATCCGCTTATCCTGATAAACGGTTTTGCCGTCGGCTGGAAATTCCAGAAGAGCCGCCCCGGGAATGCCGGAATCCTGCAATAATTTCAAGGTATGGGCCGCTGACGCATGGTATTCGTTGAAAGTCTGGCCCTGTTCCAACTGAAACAACTCTCCGGTTTCCGCCAACAGGCGGCTGCCGTCGATCCTGCCGAACATGGTTGCAATTCGGTTTTTCATAACTCTTTTATCCTTGATTGGTTGAAGAAACTACTTCGGTGGCGAATTTCACCAATACTTTCCGGTATTCGGGAGCACCGCCGGACGTACTGTCGATCAATTCGCACAATTTTTGCTGATACTCACGGTAATCGCGCCGCATATGGGTGATCCGGTCATTTTTACTGAACGAATCCAACGTCATGAATTCAATATTCGGATAATCCTGCTGCTTGAACATTTCCATATCGCTGTATTCCCGTAAGCGAACCTCGCTGACGACGAATAAAGTCCTGCTGTGGCATTTCTTGACAAGTCCGGGAGCGGTCTTCTTGAAATTTTCCTGAGTCTGCTTGAGATTCTCTCCCTGAATTCCGATCTTCCGAAAATTCACGCCGAATTTTGCCGCCAGATACTCCATACGCCCGGTTATCACTTCCTGGTAATCGTAAATCTCCGACTTATCGCCAAAAACAAATACGACTTCATCGTATTTGCCCCTGGCGGCATACTCCATGACCAGATTGGCGGTGTTGTGATTTTCCGGCGCCAACTGCATGAATTTGAGATCGCTGAAATCGCCGCGCGGCAAATCCCCGACAAATATCACCGGATAGGGTAACCTGGCGCATTTACGAATATCCCCCGCGGAAAATGATGACGTATAAATAATCGCGCAATCAATAAACCCCCAATGTTCCAGCCGCGCAAGTTCGCGGTCGAGTCGCCCGGAAGTGCCGATATTCCCGGACCCCACAATCCGGGTCGAAAAATCGTAACGCCCCTGAGCCAGCGGATTGGTGATCAGATCATGCACCCCCATCAACATGGTATGGCTCTCCGCCTGCCCGGCAAAGGCAAAAAACAACACCTCCCGCGCTTTCGGATGAATGCTGCTGGCCTTGACAAAAACTCCTTTGCGCGGCAGCCGCACGATCAGGTCTTTCTGCTCCAGGATATTCAAGGCGGAAATCACCACCTGGTGCGACACCCCGAAATTGCGGGCGAGCTCCCGGGTACTCGCCAAAGGACTGTCCGGCGGCAGCCCGCCCGAGTAAATATCCTTCTCTATAATATTCGCCAACTGCGCCGAGAGCGACTCCCGTCCAAGTAATTCACTCATACAAACCTTCTGGTATAATCTGAAATATTATACACCAGATTAGATCAGATGTCAAGCCTTCCCTGCCATTTTTCCTTTTCAAGTTTCAGATTCCGGGTTTGCAATTTTTTCCATGTGAGATTATCATAAATAAAAAGGGTTCAGAATATTATGTTGGTTGTAAGTACGCTCGGAGTGTTGGCGATTTTGCTGCTGTTGCGTTTTCCGGTAAATAAAACGCTTATCGCGCAGGAGAATGTCAACACCGGCCGGCAGTTTGAGATCGATATCGCCAAGGTGATTTCCATCGTCTGGATGATTCTGGTGCATGTCGATGAGGAATGTTACAAAAATATCGAATTTGCCCCGGGGCTGGAAACCGGAATCAATCTGTTTATCGAATTTGTCGGCGGCCCCTTGGCCGCGCCGGTTTTCATGATCGCTATGGGAATTGGAATGGTTTACAGCAAGAATCAGGAACCCAAGGTCAATGCCATCCGCGGGTTGAAACTGATCCAGAACGGCTATCTGCTGAACATTGCGCGCGGTACCGTTCCTTGCCTGGTCTTTTTCGTCTTGTATAATTCCAAAGATCTCCTGTATACCAGCCTGGAAGAACTGCTGTGCCTGGACATTCTGCATTTCGCGGGACTCGTATTTATATTTTTCGCCCTGGTGAGGTATTTCAAGGTCAAAGACGCCTATGTCGCGCTCATCGCGCTCGCCCTGCTGTTTATCGGTTCGGTGATCGCTCCGGTTTATCCGGATGGCGAACTGGCGTCGATCGGGATCGGCTACCTTACCTACCAGAACCCGCTGACGCCGTTTCCCTTCTTTACCTGGCTGATTTATCCGGTTATCGGATATCTGTTCGGCAAGGTCTTGATGCGGGTGACGGACAAAACCAAGTTCTATACCCGGCTGTTGGCCGGCGGAGCGGGGTTGTTCTGCGTTTTTACCGCGCTGCTGCTGGCGGGTGATTATGAGCTTACCGAGCTCTTCGTCGATGACAATATGTACGATCAAAACACGGTCAAAGTATTCTGGATACTGAGTATCGCCGCCATCTGGAGCAGTTTGCTGTATTTTGTTTCACTGAAACTTATCAACGTGGAATCCATCAAGAAACTGGTAGCGTTCATGAGCAAGAAAATCAACGCCATTTTCATCACCCAGTGGATTCTGATCGGATGGATGACCTGGGGTAATTTCTTCGGATGCGCCGTGTACGGATTCAAATTTCTGTTCTTTTTCGTTTCGATCACGGTTCTCACCGTCGTCCTGGTCTATCTCACCGAACTCCTGAAAGAATGGAATGAAAAAAGGAAAGTTAAATGAAATGAAAGCCTCCGATTATTTTCGCAAAGAAGACAAATTAAACTGCTGCCAGGCCGTCTTGCGCTATTTCAACGCCCCCGTTGAATTGATTGCCAACCACAAAGATTTCGGCGGTGGCCGCGCGCCAGAAGGACTTTGCGGCGCACTCCATGCCGCCAAAACCCTGCTAAAAAACGACCAAAAATTCGCCGCCCTTTGCGAAGAATTCGCCAAAGAAAGCAACGGAACCTTGACCTGTCACGACATCAAAACCAAAGAAAAAATCTCCTGTACCCGCTGCGTCGACCTGGCCGGTGAGCTCTTGGAGAAAAATTAGGAATACGGAGGAAAATAATGAGAAATCTGATTTTAATTTTGGTGATGATTCTATCTTTGCCGTTTTTTGGTTTTGCCGCCGAAAATTCCGAAGTCGAAAAAAATTATCAAGCCGCCCTGTTGGAAAATAAGAAATATGCAGCCCAAATGGCAGAGCTCGAATCCTTGCAGAAGGCCGAGAAAAAAATTGCATATCAGTATGCCGACGGTAAAGATGAACTCAGGAAAACTCTTGATGAATATTATCAGGTAATGGAAGCGTTGAAAACAGAGAAGGATGACAAACTGCCGGGAGAGCTCCAGGGGAAATTCATGGCTTTGCGTAGAGCAGTGCGCAAGGAATTGCTTCACTCCGACGAATATATCCGGATTGAACAGAAATCTCTGATTTTGTGTTTAAAAATGAATTTACGGGCCAATCAAATTGCGTCTGATTCAACCGACCCGCGCGTTATCAAATACAAGGAATTTCTGTCCGAATACATTGATAACAGCTTTAAACAGCTCGCACACAAAATGCCCAAAGATGATTGTGAAGGTTCCGATGAATTCAGAGCGGCAATGCATGTTGCAAAACTATATAAAAAAGACCCGCTTAAATACAAATGGCAAATGGTCCATTGCAATGCCGGCCTCCTGAATAAGGTTCATATTCTTGCCGCTTCCGACCCAGCGGTAAAAAAAGCGGAGCAAACCAGAGAAGTAGTGAGCGCTCAAAATATGATTTATATGGCGTCTTTGAACGAAAAACACCTTGATTTATACCGAAATGCCGAACTCGCTGATATGGCGGTCCTGTCCAAGGATCAGAATGCGACACAAAATGCATACGAACAGCGCAAGATTCTCCGGGAAGCCTATGAAAAAGATTCCGAGTATATACGTTTGCTGAATGATCTTCAAAACGCCCTAAACGATTATCAGAAAAAAGTCGACGAATTTGTCGCCGGGAGTGATGCCCCGGCCGCCATGGAGTATCGCAAATTTTCCGCCTTCATGAAAGATTGATTAGATTCCGCCAGTGGCACTGGTTTTCGACGGTGTGGAGGCAGGAGCGGAAGTATCCGGAGGGGCCGATTACTCCGAAATCCCGCCCGGCGGGGCAAGGTGGACGGTTGAGGCCGAAAGCGGTGAGATATTCCGGAGGTTGCTCCCGGCATTCACAGATGATTTCATCGCAGAAATTATAGGAAACCCGGCAATCCGGTAGGGCTCGGATGCGTTTTTTGAGTTCTTCCCAAGTACTGAGGGATAATACCAAGTCGGTACGCTGGCGGGCACGCCCCTCCAACATCACCGCGCCCGCCTGGATCGAGGCGGCTCCCGACATGGCTGCCGCGCAAAACATTTCGACGAATTCATCATGGTTGACGGCGGTAGCGGTCAGGCTGACATCCAGCGGCCACCGCAGTTCTCTCCCCCGGGCGATCAGTTCCAGCGTCCGGTAATAACGGCGGCAGGTTCCGGTCATTTCGCCATACGTTTTCAGGCCGGGCAGACTGGTACAGAGGCGCACCTTCAATTTCCGGAAATATTTCAAGAGTTCTTCGGTCAGGCGCGAGCCATTGGAAAACAACGATAAATTGCATTTGGGAGCCAATTGCCGCGCATAGGCAATCAGTTCGGGAACATCCGGCCGCAACAGCGCCTCCCCTCCGGTAAAAAGAATATCTTCGACGCCGTTTTCGAGCGCCATCCGGATAATTTGCCGCCATTCAGCGGTACCAAGGCCGCGCTTGGCCAGTTCCGGAAATTCATGCCACACACAGTAGCAGAACGGACAATCATAATTACACTTCCGGGTTACTTCAAAGATCAGATGTCGGGGAATGCCTGGCATTATTTCAGGTCTACCGGAGCAGGTTTACCGAGGGTCGGCAGAGGCGCTTTTTCATTGTCCTGATTGTTTTTCCGGGGCACGATAATTTTCTGTCCGACTTGAAGGTGATTGGCCTGCTCTCCGGTGAAATTATTCAATGCTTTCAACACCTCAAGCGAAACATCATACGATTTAGCGATCAAACTGAGCCTGTCGCCGGATTTAACCACATATGTCTCCGTTTCCCTCGGAAGTACCAAGGGAGGCGGAACAGGCGGAGGGAGAAATCCAATCGGAGCAGGAACTGGAGTTTCGCCCATAATCATACGTTTGGTTTCACTACCGGAGTTGGATGACGTCGATTCCACCGGGGCCACGTCGCCGCGAACCGCGGACCGGGTTACTTCGACCGGAGCGATTTCACCCATAACCATGGGAGCGTTCTTTTCGCCGCAACCGGTGGAAATGGCCGCCCCGGCCAGCAATCCCGCCAACGGCAACCCGTTTTTGATCGCCTTCTGAATAGCGTCCTGCTTTTTCCGATTGGTTTTCTGCAGTTTGAATTTCATGATCCAACCTCCTGAGAGTAATCATCATTACTCTACGCCGGCAGCCATAAATTTGCAAGCGCCAAAATGTCCGATTTCTTTTGAGTGAGCACTTCCGACCCTAAAAAAACCGAAATTTGTTCTGATTTTTTTCTTTTTCTGCTTGTATTTAAAAAAAAGAGTGGTATCTTTTAAACCATGTTCGTTTGGGGCATTAGCTCAGTTGGCTAGAGCGCCACACTGGCAGTGTGGAGGTCAAGGGTTCAAGTCCCTTATGCTCCACCATTTTTTCTCTCGAAGAAATGGAATGACGAACACTGACTCTTAATATTATCCGGCGTGAATTCATCGATAGCGATCAATTCACGGAATTCCGGTGACGAAACTCCCCAGATAAAACGGGCCAATTCAAGCAGATGTGGCTTGCTCCAGAATTCATCGTAACATTCCTCCGCCAGTTCCAGCGCAGTCTGGAAAAAAATCTTTTTGCCGGAGATAACATCGGGGACAGTAGAGTTTGCCAACCGTTTCAAGAGGAAGGGATCTTTCAGCAGGCCGCGGGCGCACATGATTCCGGCGCAACCGGTGGTTTCGAGCATTTTCCGGGCGTCTTCCGGGGTGTTGACGTCGCCGTTACCGACTACAGGCAACCCTGTCAAGGATGTGATCCGGCTCAGGCGTTCCAAGCCGTCACCAATTTCGCGATAACCCTCTTTGACCGTGCGGTAATGAATCGCGAGAAAATCGGCGCAGTCGCTGAATACCGGAATGATTTTATCCGCTTCGGCGGAATCGGCAAAGCCGGTACGGAGCTTGGCGCTCAGGGTGATTTCCGGATAGCGGTGGCGGATTTCCAGCATAATCCGGCGCATCAGGTCAGGATTTTTGAGCAAAGCGCCACCGGCGCCGCTGCTCAGCACCTGCCCGCTCGGACAGGCGAAATTCAGATTGAATTCGCGAATGCCGTAATCATACAAAATCCCGACAGCTCCGGCCAGTTTGCCGGGGTTGTCACCCATCAACTGAACAATGACCGGTTTGCCGGGTAGAATCAGCGGTTCCAGCCAGCGGATGATCTTGTTGCGGCGCGGCAGATCGATGGAGATCCGCAGAAACGGCGTGAACATAACCGGCAGAAGATCGAGCCTGGCGGCAACCGCGCAAAAAAGAGGGCTCATCACCCCCTCCATGGGACCGGGCAGGATTGGATATTTCAGGACTGGCATTTCGGACAGTAGAAGGTTGTGCGGCCGCCCTGGTGAACAGTCGTGATTGCTTCGCCGCAGTTGACGCAGGGCTCGCCTTTGCGCCCGTAAACCAGCAGTTCGCGGACGAATTTACCCTCCGAACCATCCACCTGGCGGTAGTCCGAGAAAGTGGTGCCTCCGGCCTTAATAGCGGCCTGCAGAACCTCTTTGGCAGCTTTGACGAGGGCAGCACACTCTTTTTTCGTTATCTGATTGCAGCAGCGTCTGGGATTGATTTTGGTTTTGAACAAGACTTCGGCCGTATAAATGTTGCCGATGCCGACGACAATCGCATTGTCCATCAACGCGATTTTGATCGGGCATTTGCGTTTCTGCAACTGTTCATAGAGATAACCGGCGGTGAAATCGCCGCTGAGCGGTTCCACGCCCAAGGCTTTCAGGACGTCCGGTTCCGCGCCTGGCGCGCAAAGGCAACAGGGAACGATGGAGCTGAAACGGCGCGGACATTCGAAGCGCAACTGTTTGCCGTTGCTAAGGTGAAAAATCACATGCTCATGCTTGCGTCTTTCCGCTTTTGGGTCGGCTTCGCGGAAAACCCCGGTCATGCCGAGATGGATCACCAACGCGTGCCGGTTGGCCATTTCAATGACGATGTAGCGGGCCCGGCGGCGGATGTCGACAATCGGTTGATGAAGAAGTTCTTTATCCAGCAACGGCGCGAGCGGGAAACGGAGTTTTTCGGTAAAAATCTCGATTTTGTCGAATGATTGCCCAATCAGGAGCGGTTTTAGCGCATTGGCTACGGTATGTACTTCCGGGAGTTCAGGCATGACGGCTTTTCCTATTGTCCGGGCAGGGAAATGCCCTTGATTTTCTTGAATAGCGAAACGGCCCGGCTATCGGTCATGCTGCAGATAAAATCGAGCACGGACATCAACCGGACATAATCATTGTTCTGCCATTCGGGATCGTCCACATGGCAGAATTCCTGCGGAATCAACTGAATGATTTTGAAATTGCGGTGCATGGGCGGACGCTTTTCGCGTTTGGCTGCGGCGACCTCGTTGACACAGGAGACGAAAACATCCAGCAGCCCCTGAGTCAGTTCATAGCCGGCGACCTCGATTTGAACAGCGCGCGGAAAATTGTAGACATCGCGGTAGCTGCGTTCATAAATTTCGGTAATTGCCTCCGAACTCGGAATTAACTCAATCAGGGAGCGCTCCAGCGTACCTTCCAGGATTTTGTCCTCCCATTTCAAGAATATTTCGATGACTTCGGAAACCAGGGTATTGATGACTCGGGCCCGCAGAAACTGGACTTTGAGTTCTTTGCTGCTGAGGCGGTCGAGTTTGCCGGTGATTTCTGCCGGACGCTCGACGAATTTCATGAAAAGCTCTTTCAGTTCGGAGTAGTCGATAATCCCCATAACCCACGCATCTTCGAAATCGACAATCCGGTAGGAGATATCGTCCGCCGCCTCCACCAGCCAGGCCAGAGGGTGACGGCACCAGCAGTAATCATCGGAATTGCCGCTCAACGGCAGCAAACCGGTGGTCTCGGCGACGTTGCGGAAAAGCTCGCGTTCGGCTTGGAAAAAATTGAATTTCTTGGTACTGACCGAACTTCTGCGCTCTTTGAGCAGCGATTCGGCCGGGTATTTGGCAAAAGCGGCCAGCGTGGCGCAGGTGAGCTGCATGCCGCCGGGATTATCCGGCATCTGAAGCTTGCAGAGCACCCGGAATCCTTGGGCGTTACCCTCATACGAGGCGATATCCGCCTGTTCCTTGGGGGACATATTCTTTTTCAGGTCGGCCGCCAGATGGGAGTGGGTAAACCAGTAACGGATCGATTCCTCGCCGGAATGGCCGAGCGGCGGGTTGCCGATGTCGTGAGCCAGCCCGGCGGCGGCGACGATCGCCCCGATGTCGGAGGGCTGAATGTCGCGCAACTTGTGGCGTTCGCAAATCGCCGCGCCCACCGCCGTACCGAGCGACCGGCCCACACAGGAAACCTCCATGCTGTGGGTCAACCGGGTATGGACGTAGTCATTGTCAGCCAGCGGAAACACCTGGGCTTTGTCCTGCATCCGCCTGAAAGCCGGAGAAAATACAATCCGGTCGAAATCCTGTTGGAATGGCGACCGCCCAAGCGTGATTTTATCGGGTTCTTTTTTGCCCAGCCGCTGCGGAGAAAGTAATTTTTGCCAATCCATTTTCATATATTCGATTCCTTAATTCGGCAGGAAGTGCTCCTGAATTTTGACCGCGCGCTCGGCAATATTGGTCAGGTGGTCGCCCACACGTTCGAGCTCGCCCAACAGTTCGATGAAGAGAACGCCGACTTGCGGCTGACATTCACCCTGGCTCAGCCGGGTGATATGGTTGTTTTCATAATCGTCGCACAGCGTATTGATGCGTTCCTCATCCAGCAAAGCCTGTTCCACATAACGCTCCGGATGGGGCTGATTCAGGGCGGCGGTGACGTTTTTGGACTGGTCTTCCAGTACGGCCCATAATTTGTCCAATTCACCCCTGGCATGCTCGGAAATATCATTAGGCAACCCGGCAAGCCTTTCAGTCAGCCGCAGGATATTGGCGGTGTGGTCGGCGATCCGCTCGGCGTCGTTGGTACAGTGCACCAGCAGCGGAATGACGAAAGCCTGTTCTTCGGAAAGCGATTTGCGGGAGAGCTGGACCAGATAATCGGTGATTGCCGCCTGCTGGCGGTCGATTTCATTTTCACGCCGGGCCAGCTCGAGGGCCGAATCTTCGTCGAGCTTGCCTTTACGGAAGTGATGATTGACCGCGTCGCTGACCATGTCCCAGGATTCATTGACCATGGCGCGAAGGGTCTGAATGGTCTGTTCAAGCGCCACCGACGGTATTTCCAACAGTTTTGGCTCCAGGGCGTTGAAAGTCACCGAGGCCGTGTCTTTGGGCTTGATGACCGCTTCGCAAAGCTTGGCCATCGGGCCGATCAAAGGAATGAAAATCAGGACGTTGATGATATTGAAAATCGTATGGGCGTTGGCGACATGCCGGACCACATTTTGCGGGTGAACGGCAAATACATCGCCCTCGGTCATGAGGTCAACCAGGTACATGAACATCGGAACGTCGGTATTGGGCATTTTGACATAGAAAAATCCGATCATCCAAACCGTTCCCAAGAGCTTGACCAGCACGTGGGACAGCGCGACCTGTTTGCCGTAAACGTTGCTGGGGATCGCCGCGATAACCGCGGTAACGGTCGTCCCGACGTTCGCGCCGAGCATCAGCGGCATGGCCGTGTAGAAATTGACCAGCCCGCTGCCGCAGAGCATCAGCAAAATACCGATCGAGGCCGAACTGCTCTGAATAACCAGCGTCATAAACAATCCGATGCCGAACGCTCCAAGCACTTGAGCAATCGGCATCAGGCCGCCGTTTAGCGGCGAACAATCGAATAACGAGAAAAATTGAATGAAACTCGGGAACATACCGATCTGCTTGAGCTCGCCGCCCATCATGACCAGCCCGAAGAACAACAGCCCGAAACCGAGAATGGCGGTCCCCCAGCCTTTGAACAGTTTTTTTCCGCCGAAAACCACCAGCATTGTGCCGATGGTAATCGAAGGAAGGGCGAGAATATCGAGCTTCATCGAGATAATCTGAGCGGTGACCGTGGTCCCGATGTCCGCCCCGAGGATGATGCCGATAGCCTGGAAAAGATTCAAAAGCCCCGCATTGACAAACCCGATGACCATGACCGAAGTGGCGCTGGACGACTGGATCACCGCAGTGACCGCGGTCCCGGCCCCCACCGCGATAAAACGGTTCCGGGCAAAGAACTGGAGGATACTTTTCATCCGGTTGCCGGCAACCATTTCCAAGCCGTCGCTCATCAGTTTCATCCCGAAAATGAACAGCGCCAGCCCGCTCAATACATTGATGATCATGGTCGTGTAATTCATGCCCAGAACATTGATTTTGACCCCGCGGATAAAGATATTGCGGGCGCGGTCGGCGATTTCCGCATTGACCCGGTAAGTTCCGGTTCCCTCGCCGACTTTGATCCGGGTTTCGGCGATCCCGTCTTCATTGGTTACCGTATTGATATGGGACAGCACCGTTTTTCGCGAAGGATCGGTCTCGCCGGAGTTAAAATAAACCGGTACGTTCGGCAACGGCTTGCCATCCTCGCCAACCACCAGAATCTTGACCGGTTCGTCAAGATAAGTATTGGAAGAACCTTCCTGATTGCCGCCGAAAATCTTGATACCGGTAACAAACCGGACGGTAATGCTTTTGTCCGGATAATTGACCGGAATAATTTTCAAATAATGATCCCCGATCGATTTCCCGGCGGAAACCTGAACCGAGACTTCGCCGCCCGCGTTACTGGAACCTTCGGCAATGGAAATTGTCAGGTCGGAGTTGTCGACTGTGGCAAATAAAACCTTTTCTTTAGTCAGCGAACGGCGGGAGACGGCGCCGAAAATATTATATTGCTCCGGCCCCTGCAGTTCGATGGTCAACGGTTTGGTGAATTTCTCGCCGGGCAATGCGCATTGGTCATTACCGGAGCTGACTATGACCCGATCCAATGTCGGATTATCATTTTGCCTGCCGCAGCCGAAACCTGCCAGGAGAATAAAAGTGAATAGAATATATGCGAATATATGCCCGACTTGTCCGAAGCTGCTGCGTTTTGTCATAAGTTCCCGTATTTAGTTATCTTGATAATCAGGAATAATATAACATCAAAAATGACTTATTTAAAGTTAGGAAAATAAAATTTATCCGAAACTCTGTGACGAGCCTCGTTAATTTCCATGTTTTTTGTTTCCGGAGTATTGACAATTACATCGATGTACTGTATAATATCATTACACCGAGGTTTCAGAGAAAATATGCATGAACTGTTGATAAAAAAGAAAAATTGCACTTTACAGGATATCGCCGACTTCTGTGGCGTTTCCAAGAGCACCGTGGCCAAAGTGATCCAGAATCCTGAGAACTGCAAAATGCGACAGGAAACCGTCACTATGGTCCAGGAGGCGGCGGTCAAACTGGATTATCATGCCAGCATCGCCGCGCGCTCACTCCGGACCAACCGCAGTTATACCATCGGGGTGATTTTCCCGAATATTTGCAGTTTCTATCGGGAACTGGTGATTTATCTGGATATGGAATTGACCCGGCGCGGCTATTATCCGCTGTTTTCCTACTGGGACCCCATGGACCGGACCACTTATGCGCAGTGCTATAACCGTCTGCTCAAATACGGCGTCGACGGCATCATCACCAACGACGACGACGAATCCATTCCGTCGCGGGATGTTCCGACAGTAATTTACGGAAACGAACTGAAAGTCTGGGACTGCGTTTTTCCCGACAAAAAGCACTACGCCGAGCACGCGATCAACTACCTTTATAATAAAGGACACCGGAAAATCGGCTACATCGGCAGGCAGTGGGATGTACGTTATCAATGCGTTCTTGATGCCATGAAAAAGCGCGGTCTGGAAATCAACCCGGAATGGCTGCGGGATTCCCGGACCATGAGCCCCGAAGCTTATGAATCCGCGAAGGCCCTTTTCCAAAGTTCCGAGCTGCCGACAGCGCTGCTGGCGCACAGCGATCATGTGGCCTACGCCATCATCCGGGCCGCCGCCGAAAACGGTTTGAAAGTGCCTGACGATCTTTCGATCCTCAGCTATGATAATTTATCGGAATCGGAATTCAGCCTGCCGCCATTGACCACCTACGACCAGCGCTTTAAACATGCTTCGCTGTTGTTGGTGGACATGTTGCTCCGCCGGATCGACGATCCGTCGCTGCCGCAGCAGAAGATGTCCTATATCATGCCGTTAATCGAACGTCAATCAGTCAAAGAATATGGAGGGATCTGACATGGATCGTTTTAAATTCTCCCAATTAAAGAAATTCACACTTATCGAACTCCTGGTAGTGATAGCGATTATTGCTATATTGGCTGCCCTGTTACTGCCGGCTCTCAGCAAAGCCCGAGCCCGGGCTAAGATCTCATTTTGTTCCAGCAACCTCAAACAGATGGGCTACGGACTCCTGGGTTATGCCAATGATTTTTCAGGAGACGGTCCGCAAGATACCAGCAACTCCGGCGGAACTGTATATTCCAGAGATTCGGTGCTGGGCTACCTGGTCACGACCGCGCCGGTGCCGCATAAACAACTGATCTGCCCCGGTTTCCCGTCGCCGATCAAAACCTCCACAGCCGGCGCGCCGGGTTACGGCAGCGATCCGGGCAGCGCCTACATTCTGGCTTTCGGCGGCGGCAACCGGGATATTGCGGACGGTCTCTGGTTTGCCGGTTGGCAATGGAGGGCCGCTTCTACTCACCACCAACTGGTCAATCTCAAGCACCTCAACCGGAGCTATACCAGCGGCAGCTATACTGTCACCTATGGAAGTGCCTCGGAACAGCCTTTCGCCGGTGATATTGCTTCCGACGGGCCATTGGTTAAAGGATACAATTTCAGCTCTATTTATGGCAATGCGGCAACGATCACTCCGCATCCTGGCTCCAATACGCTCTTTGCCGACGGTCATGTCGCATGGAACACGAAAGAGAAATATAAATACAGTATTATAAATGCTTATGCAGAATTCGGGAGAATCGCATGGTAAGGTTTTTCGTCATACTTTTGTTGCTCTCCACTGCTTCGCTGTACGCCGGAGAACACATAACGGAATCCGTTCCGGCGGTAAAATTGACCGGCCTTGAAGTGATTATACCGGAATCCGCTTCTTTGGAAATCCGCGCTGCGGCCGAAGATTTTGCGCGAGCCTTGCGGGAAATTACCGATGGCAAGCACGAAATCCGGACCGGGACACCCGGCAAAGGAATCGCAATCGGGACATTCCGGGCGCTCGGACTGCCGGAGACTTTCGACCCGGCGCATCCGGGAAATAGTCAGGGCTATGTCATTACCACGACGGCCAATGGCATCGTCATCGCCGGGGCTACCGATGAAGCGGTAAAATATGCCTGTGCCGACTTTCTTTATCGCCTGGGCGTTCGTTGTTACCTGCCGGGCTCACACTGGACGATTATTCCGAAGAATCCGGAGGCCGCGTTTGCCTGGAATATCAAAGAAAGCCCGGACTTTTATACACGGGTAACCGCTCCGAGGACGAAACCCGACCGGGAAATTTTCTCGGATTGGAATATTTTCAACCGCACTCAAGGACTTGTCTTGAAAACCGGGCACAACCTGCAGCATATCCAACGCAACAACAAGGAAATTTTCAAGGTTCACCCGGAATATCTGGCTTTGGTGAATGGCGAACGCAAATCCGATAAATACTGTATTTCCAATCCGGATTTGCGGAAACTGGTTGTCGACTATACCGTCAAATTTTTTGCCGACCAGCCCAATGCCTATTCCTGTTCGATCGAGCCGACCGACGGCGGCAATTGGTGCGAATGTTCCGAATGCGCGAAACTCGGTACGCCTTCAGACTGGATGGCTCTGCTGTCCGCGGAATGCTCGGAAGCGGTACAGGCGAAATATCCCGGCAAGAAACTGGCGTTTTACGCCTACAACCGGCATTCGCCGCCGCCGTCGCGGCCGGTAGGAAAAGAGGTCGTGGTCAGTGTCGCCACTTCCATTACCATCGGCGGTCTTTCCACGCAACAATTGCTGGAGGGCTGGCGCGCGGCCGGAGCCGAATTGGGTATCCGGGATTATGGTGCGGTATTTCTCTGGACCTGGGAACTGCCGGGAGCCGGAAGCATGACGGATATCCGGGGGCATGCCGCCGCCAAGAAGGAATATTACCGTCTGGGGGCCCGTTATTTTATCGACAATACGACTTCCGGCTGGGGCGCTCCCGGTTGGGGATATTATATCAACAGCCGTACCGCATGGAATGTTGCCGAGCTGGAACGGATCGATGAATTGACCGCCGAGTTTCTGGCTCTGGCATTCGGCCCAGCCCGCGAGCCGATGGCGGAATTTTACGATCAGCTTGACGGCGGAAACAAGTATCCGCTCTCCGAGGACGTTATCG
>JAVBRM010000114.1:0-97773 GCA_031548025.1 Victivallaceae bacterium
CTCCTTGAACAAATATGAATAGATGGCGCCATGATGCTGCTGGATTATCCGTATCGATTTCTCACCGGTTTCGATGGTCGCCAGAATAATTCCGATTTTATCATGCGTATAGTTTTCCGGATAACTGACACAAGAATACCCTCCGAAAACCGGAGTCGCACCATTCAGGTAAAACTCCGCCACCACATAAGAAATCCCTCCCGAAAGAGTGAGTGTTCCGGCTGGACAATCAAGCTTGAAGTTATTCATATAAGCGATTCCGGCGTCATAATCCAATTGCTCGCCACCGCCGAATGAACCATCCACTACCCGGACCAACAGGATCGGATTGTCTGGGTTTGAACAGTCGCTGGCGTCGCTCACTTTGAAAAACCCCTGGTAGCTGCCGCCGCTGCATTGGGAGAGGGGTTCTCCGATCATGCTGCAGCAGCGTTTGAGTTTTTGGGTTTGGAGATCGAATTCTAATGGTTTTTCTGACATGGGTTTGTTCCTTTTTTTGATGTTTTGATTGAACACTTTTATTCTTGAAAAATAACGTTTCTTCAACAATGTGGAGATTGTCAACAAAATTTTCTCGAAAAGGATGGCTGGATTGGAATTCGGGCATAAAAAAACTTGCTTCTGTGGGATTTTTTTTACCTCACAGAAGCAAGTTGATCAAGGAATTTTACTTGTTTCAGCTCTTTATTGTCGCTGGTTGCCGCCTACCTCAGGATCAAAAAAAGCGCCAATCCGGATACTCATAATATCCGGATTGGTGGGCTTCTTTGATGTTGCGATTATCATAATAAAATCAGTTGTTGGAATTTATCATGATGTGATTATTTTTCGGGTTTGTACTTGGCGCGTTGATGGTTTCGGAAATCATCGCTGGTGGCATTGGGATTTGCGTTCATGAAATCTTGGAAATCTCCCCAGTGATATGGCGTTCCGTCCGCTAGAATATTTTTACAATCAACCCATTTTTCGGTAAAGCGGTCATATGGCTTCGGGTAATATGTATAAACTACGATTATTTGCGTCCCATAAAATAGAAAACAAATTTTTCTTCCCCTAGTTTTAGTAAATTGCGGCGGCAGGGTCATATCAACTCTTGCACGGCAATGGATCAAGTCTTCATCATTCATATAATGCGCAAAACTGGAGCCGACCAATATTGATATATCTGCCCGCTTTTTAGTTTCAATCAGCCATTCCAAATCTATATACGGATGAGGTTTTTTCAAGAAAGGAGATACGCTGGTACCTCTCAATGTTCCCCCTATAGGAAAATTATCGCATATGTAGAAATCCTTCACATGGATAAATAATCCATTTTCTTTCACATTACCTAAAGTTACCTCATAGTAATAATCAAATCTATTTGGCTGAAAGATATTACACGAAGTAATCAAAAGCGACAATAAAGGGAGGGCAAAACAAAATTTTATTTTTTTCATAATGTTATTTATCGGGTTCGGGTTTGTACTTGGCGCGTTGATGGTTTCGGAAGTCATCGCTGGTGGCATTGGGATTTGCGTCCATGAAATCTTGGAAATCCCCCCAGTGATATGGGGTCCCGTCTGATAGAATGTTTCTTAATTCAGTTACTTTCCAGTTAAAACGATCGTATGGTTTCTGGTAATACGAATAGACTACGATTACTTGTGTTCCGTAAAACAGAAAACAAATTTGTTCTCCCCTCGTCTTAGTGAATTGCGGCGGCAAGGTCATATCAATCCTGGTATGACAATAAATCAAGTCTTCATCATTTATATAATTCTCAAAATTATAACTAATTAATGATACCTCTTCTCGCTTTTGGGTCTCAATCAGCCATTCCAGATCTATATATGGATGGGGTTTTTTCAGGAAGGGGGATACACTCCCCCCTCCCAGTCTTCCCCCTAAAGGAAAATTATCACATATATAAAACTTCTTGACATGGATAAATAATCCATTTTTCTTCATATTTCTTAAATCCACAACATAATAATAATCAAATCTATTGGGCTGAAAGACATTACACGAAGTAATCAAAAGCGACAATAAAGGGAGGGCAAAACAAAATTTTATTTTTTTCATAAGGTTATTTATCGGGTTCGGGTTTATACTTGGCGCGTTGATGGTTTCGGAAATCATCGCTGGTGGCATTGGGATTTGCGTCCATGAAATCTTGGAAATCCCCCCAGTGATATGGGGTTCCGTCCGCAAGAATGTTGTCACATTCAACCCATTTTTCGGTAAAGCGGTCATATGGTTTGGGGTAATATGTATAGACTACGATTACCTGCGTCCCGTAAAACAGAAAACTAATTTTGCGGCCTCGACTTTTGGTGAACTGCGGCGGCAGGGTCATATCAACTCTTGCATGGCAATGGATCAAGTCTTCATCATTCATATAATGCGCAAAACTGGAGCCAGCCAACGCTATATTTTTCCGTTTTTTAGTCTCAATCAACCATTCCAAATCTATATATGGATGAGGTTTTTTCAAGAAAGGAGATACGCTGGTACCTCTCAATGTTCCCCCTATAGGAAAATTATCACATATGTAGAAATTCTTCACATGGATAAATAATCCATTTTCTTTCACGTTACCTAGAGTTACTCCATAGTAATAATCAAATCTATTGGGCTGAAAGATATTGCACGAAGTAATCAAAAGCGACAATAAAGGGAGGACAAAACAAATTTTTGTTTTATTCATGGTACAATCTCCTGTGTTTTATTTAGATTCATAAATATTCCCCAACAGAATAATGATATTGCGCCCATTGCGGTAACTTCCGAGGACTATAAGTTGAATAGAACCACATCTCCTGATGGCGGGGATCGTCCTCTGTCACTGGCTTCCACATTTTATCCTCATAAATCCATTTCGAATATAAGCGCGGATAGAAGTCATCATCCAATTCAAATGGAGCACCAGCGGCCTTACCTTCCACCACCATCCATTCCAGTGTGATATCAGCCAATCCCCGATCGGCATAACCGCCACCAATATCGGCGTGCCCGCCATAGAAGAACAAGGCATTAACATTTGAGCCGGTATAATATGTCGGAGCAAAGAGATCACGTTCTTCATTGATGGAATAAGCCACGCAGGCGTAGGCGACGATGGAGTCCATCCGTTCATAAGAGGCGTCTCTCAAGCCGCCTTCCACCGGATCGAAAAGGCCGGCGAAGCGGATCTTGCTGACTTTGCGAATGACCGGATCATTGGCTCTTTTTAACTCGGCTATTTTCTTGATGAATCTGACTGCGGTAATGCTGCCGCGACTGAAACCGACAATATCAATTTCACAATCTTGTTGTTTCTTTGGATTATTTCCATTCAAATTATCACGCAAATCTTTTAAACCTGCTTCTACTTTACTGTCGATAGTCAAGCCCCAGGCTTGGATTATAATTCGCTCTGACCGCCAGTTGTAATCCACCTCATTGCCGATTCCCCGATAATAATGCTTGTTCTCCGATTGATAGACATCATGCATAAGGGATACGTTGGTGTAGTGTCCTTCCCAGTTGGCGGTGCCGTCGAAGGCGTACAGAGCTTCGCCGAGCGGATCGATGTGGTTGACGGGATTGTTGGCAACCATGGCGTACAGGTTCAAGCCGCCGTTTTCTCCGATGGGGTCCCGGGAGAGCCAGCGTCCGAGCACGGGATCGTAATGGCGCAGGCCATAGTAATAAATTCCGGCAAGCTCGTCGTAGACTTTGGTGCTGAAACGGTGTTTGAATCCGACCGCTGAATTCGGGCTATCCCCGAAGGGCGAATAAGCGTAATCCGCTACAACTTCACCGGTTTCGGCTTCGAGATATGAGGTGATATTGCCGTTGCCGTCGTATACGGGCAGGTAGATATCTCCTGCCTGGTTGATTTCGGCCAGCAATCCGCCAATGCCTCCGGCGCCCTGCGGGAAGCCGCTGACGTCATTGCCCCAGAGGTAGGAACGGGTCAATTCATTGTCGGCATTGAATTCGCCGATTCGGTTCCAACCATCGTAGAGGTATTTTTCGGTATGTTCGAGAACCCGATTTTCGCTTGGTCCGGCAAATTGTTTGCGGATGATCATTCTGCCCATGTAGTCATAGACATACTCGATACTGTGGTCTTCATTTTCAGCCCCGACAAGGCGGTTTTCCGTATCCCAGTGATAGGTCCAGTCGCCATTGCTCAACATATTGCCGTCGGCGTCGTAGGTGAGTTGGTGAATTGGAGAATTGGAGAATTGGTGAATTGGTGAATTAAGAAGCTGGAGATTTGAAATATCTTCGACCTGCATGTATTGGTTTAGCGGGTTCGAGAGGTAGTTTTTCTCGGTTCCGGCTTCGCTGGAATAGGTGCGGTTGCCGATGCCGTCATAGGAATATGACAGGGAAGAAAGAATGTCATCCGACATATTTTTCTGTTTGGCATCGATGAGCTGTCCCACTGCATCGTAAGTGTAATCCCACTGATAAGAGTTTCTGACTCTGGCGGAGGTCCGCAGGTCATCTGGATTTACCTGATAGCTGACCTCCGGCAGGCCATTGGACTGAATCTCCATAAGCCGCGCGAAGTTGTCATAGAAATACTCCGAATGCTGGAAAGAGTTCTGCCAGTTTTTACTTTTGACCTGATACAGGCCGGGCACATAGCTATATTCCAGGGCCTTATTGCCATGTGTTATGCGGCTCAAGCGTCCATCGGCACCGTAATCATAAGACGCCAGAACGCTAGCGCCCATGCTCAAAGTAGCGGGCCTTTGATAGGCATCGTAACTCCAGCCGACACCCAGGCCGTTAAGGTGCGGAGGAACTTCCGAGATCAATCGTCCGCTGTCATCGTAGGTCATAAAACAGTCTCCGCAAATGTCGGCTACCTTGACCAGACGGCCATATTGATTATATTCAAAGCTGCGGTCCAAGCCGGCCTCGGAGTGAATATTCATAAGCTCTCCGGCATAGTTGTAGTGGTAATGATGAACATGTTTTTGAGCATTGGTCCTGGTGGCGATTCTGCCGTCGCCCAGATACGTATACTCTTCGGTCGCGTTATTCGGATAGATCTTCCGTGTAACCCGCCCATGGATGTCATAGTCAAAGGTCGTAACCTGAGCATGATTTTCCTCGTTCACCGTAACCAGGGAAGTAACCCGCCCCCGGGTGTCGTACCGGTACTGCTGATAGTATGCGCCGCCGGAAATTTCGGCGACTTGTCCTCTGACGGTATAGGTATAATTTCTGGTGATGCCCCCGGGTGTCGTTTCGGAAAGCATACGCCCAAGCCGGTCATATGTGTACAAATAGTCGCGCGACCCATTGCTGGAAGACTGAGTGATCTTCAATGGCGTTCCCGCCTTATTCAAAGTATGCCGAATATTCACCGATTCCCCATTTACTTCGCGATCCTCACCGATATAACGATAGAATTCATCGTATATATATTCCACGTTCCCAATGACCGGATCGGTTTTCCTCACCAACTTACCATTTATGAAATGGTTTGTCAAGACGTTTCCGTCGGGTTTCGTGATTTTTTCCACAGTTGTACCGTCAGAACCGGTCTCTTTCTCGATATGCGTCTCCATTTCGAATTCCGTGATCCATCTTTCGGTATTTTTCAGGTTTGATTCGCTGGAAGATATTTCAATCTTTCGGTTGTTTTTGTACATGAAAGTTTTTTGATATTTAACCACAATATCATCGCGAAGAGAGTAACCGTGTTCAAATTCAACGATGCGGTCATTTGCCCAATCAATATCATTGGAATTGTTAAACCGTTTCAAAACCTGATACTTTAAACTGCCGGTATTGTCGTCGTAGAAATACAATAATTTCTTTCCTTCCGAGTTTACCTGACTGGAAAGACGCCCATAGGAGTCATAATAGGCGATTTCAGTAAAGCCGTCGGCAAATACCCGTTTATAGTCTCTGCCCAGGAAATCGGTATAAGTTTTTACTGTTTTATCTCCGGCAGACCCCTCAAGGGTGTAAAGTTCGCCATTTTCTATTCCATATTTATAGGATTGTGGATAACTTGCCGGGCCATTGACCGATTTAGTCCTGCCATCGAGATAATTCTCGACGACAATGCTTCCGCCGTGGATATCTGCTAGCTCAGTATAGCGCAGTCCATAATAATATGAAATCGGAATATTGGCGGCATCGAATTCCCGCATTAATCTGGATTCGGAATCGTATTCATTCCGGGTTGTCAATTCACCTCCGTCCTTACCGATCATTGTCGATTCAATAACTTTTCCGGCAGCGTCATAGGTCGTAAGGTAGGTAATTCCGTTACTGGAAGACCATACCTGACGGTTAAAAGCATCGTAGGCGTATTCGGTTACCGAGTTATCTGGCGCGGTAACGAAGCGCGGCCCGCAGCAGTTGTAGAGGGTAGAGGTGGTGTCTCCGAGAACGGTAGTTTCCGCGATGACACGCCCGGCATTGTCGTAAGTATAATCGCTTCCGCCGATCAGCAGTTCGCTGGCGATATCGTAAACCCGGCGTGACTGCAGATAACCGGCGGTACTGTGCATGGTGATTTCGCGAAGAAAAACGGTGAAAAAACGGTGCCATTCATGACAACTGAAAAAACGGTGCCATTCAAAAAAACGGTGCCATTCACAAAAAACGGCAAAAAACGGTGCCATTCATGACAACAATAAAAAACGGTGCCATTCATGACAACTATATTTCAATTAACATGATATGGATAAATTATGAAAAATCTTATTTCCTCGGATTGCCTAGTTCCTCTTTCATCCTACCATGAGTGAAAGTATACAATCATTGACCAGAAAAAGCAAACTGAAAAATGAAAATGCCCCGGAAAAGCCGAGACATATTTCATAATTTAGTCATATCATCCTTTACTTGATGAACTTACCATGAATGGCACCATTTTTATAATTTAGTCATATCATCCTTTGTCTAATGAACTTGCCATGAATGGCACCATTCTTACCATTCTTACTTTGTCTAATGAACTTGCCATGAATGGCACCATTCTTAGTAGGTGGACTCCATTTGTTGTTCCGTACCGTAATATTTGTATTCGGCAATGGTTTGTTCGCCAAAGGGGAATCTCTCCTTCAGAGAGCGGGATACCGCTTCGTACCGTTCGTTGTTACTGTCGAATTTGATATCGGTCCGGGTTTCCAGGAAGCGGTCGAGGTTGGTGGAATTGCGTTCGAATACGACCAGCTCCATCGGGACGAGTCCGGTATTTATTTTGTGCCAATAGCCGCGCATGAGGTTGTCGCCGTAGCGGAGTTCAATATATTTGGCCATGAGGGTTTCATACTGATTGAAGAAATCCTTGACCAAGCAGCTATCGGGAGTGCCGAAATCCGGTTGTCCGCCGCCGGGGAAGAATGCGGAGAAGCTGTAGCCTGCGGTATCCGCAATATCCGTACTGCTGATTACCCGGGTGACGACATCGGCATCGAGAGCCGTATTGCTCATGAGGGAAAAAGCCTGTGCTCCGAAGGTACGCAGTGACCGAGGAATGTAATGACACACAAACGGAGCGGCTTTTGCTGAATCGTAGATGGTCAGTTCAGTCAGTTCTCGGATATTCACGCATTGGAAGGTATAACTATCACCGTTTTCGGTATAGGTTACACCGCGGCCGGGTAGAGTCATCTCTTTTTTCTCGGTACTGCTGGAGTATTCGCATTTTATTAGTATATCGTCGCTGAAAACCTGAGTAATGTCGTCATTGAACTTTACCCGCAATGTATCGCCGTTTTTATAAATGTAATACTCGCAGTCATTGAGGGGTTTAGCAATGTTGCCGGTCCAGTGAAACGGAACCAGCGCCCCGGAAGGACGGCGCAGGAAATCAAATTCCCAGGCGGCCTCAGAGCCGTTTTCATCGTTTGCGGAGTCTTGGTAATGTTCCTCAAAGCAAGTATTGCAGTTGTACTGGCCGTAAGTGGTACCGGCATAGTAGTAAGTGGTCATGAAGTGGGCAATTTGTAATTCATTGCCGGAAGCCATGGAGAGAGTCAGGAGGTCTTCAATCCTTCCTGATACCTGATCCATAACATCCTCGAGCAGTTTAGCCGGATTCTTATGGAGCTCGCAACAGGAAGCGCAACCGGCTTTGGCTACGCCGTTCAGTTCTTCATCCTCCAGAAGTTCCGGCTGTAGTAAGGTGATTCCGTCATCAATGGCGCAGATGGGCACGAAATACAGGTAGTATTTGTGGTTCCCAAAGTCGTTTTAAAGGTTTGCATAAAATATATGGAGTGGTATAATATATTGTAAGCTTGGTTATTTTGTTTATCGCAATTGGAGTAATATTGAATGAATGAAAATAAGAAAAGAATTCTGATTAGCTTTTTAATTATATTTGCAATATATGGTGTGCTGATAGGTGTGATGTTTATTCCGCTGAAAACGGAGGAAAAATATTTTAATATTAAAACAGGTTATACTACTTTGGTAACTACTCGTGCTGATTCTTCTTATAAAGAAGAAAAAAATTACTTATCAGAAGATTTTCAGTATTTTTTCCCTATTAATTCAGCTCATGTACCCGATAATATGATAAAATTATATAAGACAAGGTATTGCATGATGATGCGGAAAATTTATTTTTATAAAAAAGAAAAAGATTGTTATGATGAGTTATGTAAGATAGTTATCCAGAAGGATAGTGACCCAGATAAATTGTCAAATTATTTATCGACATTAAAAAAATATCAGTTATATATCGATTAGTTCTGTTTTCCCAGTATCTATAGTGGTTAAATAGTTAAATCTATTAATCACCTCCTGCTTCAAAATTCAAATACGCCAAAATGATGAGCAAGGTAAGATAAAAGGAAAAGTATTATAAATAATAAAAAAGAAAAATAGTTCAACCAGAAAAGCATTCCTTTATAAATTTCTGAATTGCCCAGCTCCCATATATAAAGCATTTGAAGCGCAATATTGATTAGAAAGCATACTAACAATGTCAATATAATGAATATGAAAAAAAGATCAACGGTATCCAGCAATATTATATCTAGGCTACTACTCATAAACCAGAGCAAAGCGGGGAAAGTGAATATAAATCCTCCATATTCAGTAAATCTAATATTATTCATCTTTAGCCTCACAAAAGTATCTTCCACATAATTATGGAAGATACTTTGGAAAACATTTATTTCAAGTCAAAATTTTGAATCAATATGAAAGTATACCAAAATAATGAGTAAAATAGAATGAAAGACAAAATATTATAAACAATAAAGATGAAAAATAATTCAACCAATAAAGTATTCCTTTGTGGATCTGTGGATCACCAAAATCCAGTATGAATATAATTTGTATAAGGATATTAATCAGAAAGCAAATTAATAATAATATTGCGGGAAATATTAAAAATATAAAAGTATTATCATCTAATACCGTACGAAAACTGCATGTTATAAACCAAATTAAGGCAGGAAATGTAAATACGAATCCCCCATACTCAGTAAATCTAATGTTATTCATCTTCGGCCTCATAAAAAATATCTTTCACTATTGCTAATGGAAGATACTTTATGAAACATTAATTTCAAGTCAAGACGATTAATAACTCAGAATTTAGGCCAATCATTAGGGGCGAAGTCTCCATTCCCTTTTACATTGGGACCTCTAACATTATAATTTTGGAACTGAAGTATCCATTCATCTCTTTCTGCCTCTGTTAATATGGGAATTTTCACACCATACTTTTGTGTATATGCCCACAAAAGTGTTTTCATATATCTAATACTACCGACATGAGAAACAGGATATTTTTTCCCACAGGGGCTACAATTTTTAACCGAACCTTTTTCGGAAAGGGATAAATCATCTATACTGAGTAATACATCCTTGCTATGCACCTTTTTATATATATCAGCATACATATTAGCAAATGAAGGATCAGATAAGGTTTTTACCAGGTCAATTCGGGAAATGTTTAAGCCTTGCATTATTGAAGCTAACGCATAGCCATAAGCAAATGCAACAATATTATCTGTTCGCTCTTTACCGTTAGAGTATTTGGGCCCCAATGAGTATCCACGATAAATTGCCCCTCCAAAAATATTTACAATATTTCGGAAAGCAGAATCATGATATCTGGCAATTAAACCATACATGATATTACCAAGTTGGTTTTTCATTATACAACGATTCGCTAACATAACTGTATTGAAGCAATCTTTTAATATTGCGCATCCAGGCATATTGAAATTCATCCATTTGTGCCCCATGAGATATTTTGCTTGATTCCAAAAAGTAATACCCCTATCTCGGTCTGTAAAATACTTGACATGTTCTTCAATATCTTTTATGAACCAGTCTGTAACATCGGGACCACAGCAACCAGCAAGGCCCAGCCAATCAATATTGTTGATCATATTATTGCCAACAGCAGTATATACATTGCTGCCGCCTGCTTCCATAATTGGATCACGCTTAATCCACCTGCCGATTTGGGCATCATAATACCGATAATTGAAATAAATCAATTCAGTTTCCTGATCAAAATATTCACTGCTAAAGCGGAACGGGTTGAATTCAGGAATGATATCAGTCTCGGTTAGAATTTCTCCAAATGGGCCATAGGAGTAATTAGCGACAAAATTGCCAGTATTATCAACCATACCAAGGATATTTTTGTTTCCGTCGGAAATGTAATAATATGAATCTCCATTGACTGTCATGCATAAAGGAGTATCTATTCCTATTGGTTGCCAAATAAATGTCTTTTGTAATGAATTATCATTCAAGGCATCATAGACAGCAATCAGTTTGTATCCGAAATAAATAAAATATTCATACTTGACCAGTTGTTCAGATTGGTACACCATCTTTTTCAACCGACGTCCCATGTAATCGTAGGAAAATTCAAGCCGCAGATCATCCTTGACTGCTCTTATAAGACGATTTTCCGTATTCCAGGTATAAGCCCAACCACGATTATTCAACATATTACCATCATTATCATATGCTGATTCTTCGTTATCAATCATCGTATACTGATTGAGTAAATTGGACTGATAGAGTTTTTCCTCTCCATTTTCTATGGCGGAAATACGATTTCCCATCATATCGTAATTATAACTCATCATATCATCGGGCTGATCATTATTTGAATGTGCTGCTCCAATAATTTGATTCAATGAATCATAGGTATATTCCCATTGAACACCATTGTATAAAGAAGCACTCATACGTTGGTTGTCATCATTCAAAGTATACCCTATTAGAAATTGGTTATTAGTGACAATACTGCTTAAACGAGAGTAATTGTCGTAACTATACTCCAGGTTTAAGAATGGCATATTCTCATCAATTTGCCAATATTTACGCTGAATTAGTTTCGTTCCTGGTATATAACTATAATTCACGGTAGCAGTTCCATTATCAATGCCGGCCAATAATCCATTATCAGCATAGTTGTAAGCAGCCAATATATTATCATCCAGTTTAATCTCACTTAAGCGTTGCTGATCATCATAAGAGCGAAATACGGTTATTCCTTGAGGGAATGTTTCTGAAATAATGTTTCCGAAAGAGTCGTATTCCAGAGAAAATTCCCCAAAATCATCTTTTACCTTGACCAAACGATTTTGCTGATCATATTCATACTCTCGTTCAATATCGGCAGTAGAGTCAATTTTGATCACTTGACCGGTTAAATCATATGAATATGAATGAGTTTGATTTCTACCATTGGTAACAGAAGCAAGTTTATCATCGCTGTAGTTATAAGTAAAAACAATATTGTCAGGATAGATTTTACGAATCAATCGCCCGCAATTATCATAATCAAAAGTTATTACTTGTGGCGTATTTTCGTTTTGATAAGTTACTAACTTAATAATTTGCCCTTTAGCATTATAAAAACATTCCTGACAATGATTATCATCAAATACACGGGAAAGTTCCCCTCGCATTGTATAGGAAAAAGAGGTAATTATTCCCTCAAAAGTAGTTTCACTTGTTCTGCGTCCTAAACAATCGTAAGTATAAAAACTACTGCGGGAATCCGTCCCTGCAAGCTGTGTAACTTCAACTGGCTTACCAAGTTTATTTAGGGTACTGCGGATACTGGTAACTACACCATTGGCTTCATGGGCTTGACCGATTTGACGATTGAATTCATCGTAGGTATACTCCGTCATTCCCAGTACGCTGTCAGTACTCTGTACCAAATTTCCATCGACGATTTTATTTATCAAACTGGTTCCATCAGATTTAACAATTGTTGTTTCAGCGGTGGCGATGCCGGTGATTATTTTTTCCGTGTAAGTCGTCTTTCCGTCTTGCGTAACCCATAATTTTTTGCCGTCACGGGAAATTTCTTCACTAAAAATCAGTTCTTTGACGTTGTTACTGTATTTATAGGTCTTGCGATAACTGACCATAGTGCTGTATTTTTCGGCATATCCTTGTTCGTACTCGAGGATGATGTCGTTTTCCCAGTCGATTTCATTCGAAGAGTCAAGAACTTTGATGACCTGGTATTTGAGCTTGCCGGTGGCTTCGTCGTAGAGGTACAAGGTTTTCGCGCCTTTGGAGTTTTCCTGGCGGATTACCCGGCTGAATTTGTCGTAGATCGTGAGCTCGGTGAAGCCGTCGGGGTAGACGGTTTTGTACTGGCGGCCGCGGTGGTCGGTGTATGTGCGCGACTGGGGCTCGCCGGCGGCGCATTCGAGCGTGTAGAGCTCGCCGTTTTCCACGCCGTATTTGTAGGTGCGCGGGTAGACGGCGTTGCCGTTGGTAGATTTGAGGCGGCCGTCAAGGTAGTATTCGCTGACTTGTACGTAGCCGAGGGCGTTGGTGGTCTCGGACCAGTTATCGCCGTATTTGTAGGTGGTCACAGCACCGGAGGGGTTGATCTCGCGGAGCAATTCACCGTCGTCGTTGTACTCGTAGCGGGTGATGAGTTCGCCATCCTCTTTGCCGATCAGGGTGGATTCAATGACATTGTCGTCCGCGTCGTATTTCTGCACGGTGGTCAGCCCGGAAGCCGCGGTGAGGACCTGGCGGTTGAAGACGTCATAGCCGTATTCGGTGACCGAGTTGTCAGGAGCGGTGACGAAGCGCGGACCGCAGCAGTTGTAAACCGTGGCGGTGGTATCGGCATCAACGGTGGTTTCGCCGATCACCCGTCCGAAATCATCATAGGTGTAGTCGTTTCCGTCGGTCAGTTTGCCGGTGGTAATGTCGTAGGTCCGGCGCGACAGCAGGTGTCCGACGGCGTTTTGCATGGTGACTTCGCGAGTGCCGGAGTTCGGTAGGAAGCCCGATTCGGTGACGGTTTCGAGGTCGTAGGTTTCGTCGTCGGTGCCGGGGTTTTCGATGTTGTGTTTGATGTAGGAAGTTTCGGTCCGCGAGCCGTCGGGGTTCACGGTCTGCCAATGACGGCCCATGAAGTCGCCTTCGGTGTAGCGGTAGTGTTTCGTCACCAGATTGCTTTCGTCGTCCCAGGTGGCGTTCGGCGCGGTGGTAGTGATGTCCCAGCTTTCCTGCTCGAAATAGAGGTGGTACTGGCGGTCGCTTTCAATGCCGAGATTGTACGTAAGTACGGTACGTGGGCGGCTGTCCGTCGGTTCGGCGGTTTCGGCGGCATGCAACGGGGCGTAGTCGTAGATCACGACCTTGCAGCGGTCTTCCGGCGCATCCTCCGGGGAGTCGGCGAATGGTGTGGTCTCTTTAGTCAGGCGGCCCATGACATCGTACTCGTAACGCGCCCAGGCACCGTTGAAATCGCGATGAAAGAGCAATTTACCATAACTTCCAGAAGCTTGATTGTTATCATATTCGTAGACGGCTTCTCGCTGTTCGTCTGTACCGTAGGCGCGGTATTCGCGGATGGTTTCCTCGCCGAATCCGAATGAACGTTTGATGGAATAATGGCGGGATTCGGAGCGGACGCTGTTGCCGTCGAAGCGGATCACAGTGCGGATTTCGAGGATGTTTTCATTCTCATTGATGGAGCGTTCGAAAACAGTCAGGTGCATCGGACGCAATTCCGTACCGTATCGGTGCCAGTAGCCTTTGAACACGGTACCATTAGCAAAACGCTTTTCGACGTATTTGGCGATCGGCTGTTCCAGTGTGTTGTAATAGTCCATGATTTCGCATTGTTCCAAGCCGCTTTCCGAGGGCGTGCCGCCGTCTGGGAAAAACGCCGAATAATAGAACCCCGCCGCGTCGTTCGCGTCAGAGCTGAAAGTGATCCGCGCGATCTGATCGTATTCCGGCATGGCGGAAGATATGGCAGCAGGGCTCATCGCCGAGGTGGTACCGGTCCGCACATTAGCCGTTAAACTTTGAGTTCCGCCGGCGGAAACAGAGAAAGGCGCATTAGACAATACCCCGTATCGGATATTGACCGGGTATGCATAATCATCAACCTCCAGCAAGGTAGTACTAAAGTTAGGATTGACAAATTTATAGAGACTACCCAACGAGGTAATTCCCACACCTGGACCGGGAATATTATTCTCTGCTTTTGCATTGATGTCGGTAACTTCGCAGCGAAGCAACTCGGAGGTATTCATGATATGGGAGACGCCGTCGTTAAATTGAATTTCCTGATAAAATCCAAGGTCTTTGAGCTTATATTCATGCTTTTTATACTCGGAGGATGCTTCACCGACATTAGTAGTAAAGTTCCAAATAAACGGGACCAGCGCCCCGCTGGGGCGACGCACATACCAGAAACGCCACAGAGCCTTATTTCCGTTTATATCAAAACTATCACCATAATATTTGTGCTCGATGAATGTATCGCAATTATATTGCCCCCTCAAATGGCCGGCGTAACTGTATATCGCTATGAAATGTGCAATTTGTAGGCCATTGCAATCAGGCATGGAAAGCGCCAACGGCGTATTAACCTTGGTCGATAATTCAGGCAGAATCGATGCCAGTAAACTGATTGGATTGCCACTGAAGTTACAACAAGAGTCACAACCGGCTTTGGCCACTCCGTTTTTATCTTCATCCTCGAGAAGTTCCGGCTGTAGTAAGGTGATTCCGTCATCAATGGCGCAGACGGGCTGAATCAGGTATTTGGCTTCCCAATTGGCGGTTTCGATGTTTTCGTCGATGATTTTTTGAACGGCGATTTCGAGCCCTTCACTGCAATCGACTTCGATCCAGGAGGTTGTGATGCCACTCTCATCGAGTTTGGTGTAATAGAGTTTCTGCGGTTCATCCGTCTCTGACTCGAGTTCCATGACTTTATACTCGATGTCCCAGCTTTCTGTACGGATACCGTTCGTCTCATCGTATTCGGCGGGCTGAGACTCTTCAGTGACCAGAGTTCCCTGCAGAAAATCAGCTTCCAGGTGCAGAAAATCTCTATCCAGCGTCATCAGTAGATTGAAGTAGTGTTTCCGGTGGGTGAGCGAGTTTAAAATCTTTTCCAGATCTATAAAATGCTCCCACAGCACCGGGATATTTTCATCTTTGTCGGTTTCCGTGGCATCTTGCCGATAGACGTCTTTTCCGGTACTGGTGTATTGGCCGGGCATGATCAGAAAGCCTTTTCCTTCGTTGAGTTCAACTCCTTCAAGCAGAAAAGGGGTATCGAGGTCGATTTTGTTCGGGTCGTAAAACAATTCGTTAGCGGCCTTTTGAATTTCAATTCGGAGCAGGCTTAGATCGCTTTGGAGAATTTGTTCGCCTTCCTCTTTTTGGGTGAACTCCAGGCCGAATCTGCGTTTCCAACAGCCTTTGATAAGGGTATTGTAGGCGTCGACCAGGTGAGCATTCTGCGGCGGCGGAGTATGATTGATAAGTGGAACACTTGCAGATGACATATATTAATCCTCTTAAATATTGGGTTATATTTTTTTATATTTTTTTAGCGTTGAATCAATTGTCGCATTCTTCGATATGGTACCAATACCAGTAGCCATCGTAGGTTCCCAGGCTATAGTCATCACCCTTCGGGCAGGAAGCGGGAACTTCGAGCCACTCCAGCTCGCCTTCTTCGTTGACCACCAGGACCGCGGGGACTTTCGGGTACGGCAATGTTCGCATTTTTCCATCCAGTACATAGAGAACTCCAGGTTTAAGTTCGGACTCATCAGACTCATCAGGTATATCGGGTCCATCAGACTCAGGCCCATCATCGGAAGGCGTCTCGGATTTGAGTTTTAAATACTTTTTGTTTTCCGGAGCTTCCGAAGCATATTCAAGGACGCCTTTCAAGGAGTCATGCAACTCCAGATTGAGGCTCAAGTCAACCGGAAGCGAAGCGTCTTCCGGCGAGGTAATGGTTACCGACTCGTCAAGGCTGACGATTTCATTTACAAAGGGGTACTCGGCTTCAACAACAAATCCATCTTTTTTTTCAGTAGTGTTATTCGACATTTTATTCTCCTGGTTTTTATTTGAATATTATATTAACAATCACATTCGGCGATTTTCGCCCATTGCCATTTACCGGCTCTATTTTCTACAGCCATACTGCCCGGTTCATCCAAAGCAGTCAGCCATACCGCGGCTTTTTCCTGTGGACTTGCGACAAACAAGGAACGCGACTTCAATTCCATGGAAGTCATTTTATTTCCGGCGGCGGTTCCGACAATCTGCAGGATTCCATCCGGGGCCTTGATTCTCAAGCGTTTTTTGGAGTTTTCCTTATCGCCTTCAAATGCCAAAACATCACTGAGTTCATCATGAATATTAAGGTTAACGGCGAGGTCTACATGCGGACCGCGATTTGGGGCCTCTGGCGGATAAGGCTCTCCGCCTTTATCGGTAATTTCCAGTGACTCATCCTGACTGACAAGATAATGCAGCAGACAATGCCTGATTTTGATATTCAGTGTTTTCGATTTTTCTTTTGGAGCTTCCATACATGGTATCCTTGATTAATTTTTCGAGTGCAAAACTTATACAACTTCAAACATAATAAGAATGTCAACATTTTTTGTCCAAGTTGTAATTTCATTGATTAAAATTTTTTCTGTTTTTTGATGAAGGTCTATTGCTTTTTCTTGGGAGTCCTGTATAATTATAGTGAAAGTGATTTTACTGATTTGTTATTTTATGGTAAAAATATGAATGGTTCGTTAGAGGTTTATAAGCGGTTTGAGCGTCATGAGGGCTTGGGGATCGTTAGTAATATAACGCATTTTCTGCGGCGGCAGATTGATGACGGCGTTTTGCGGGACGGTGACGAGTTGCCGTCGCTGAGACATTTGGCCGAGCTTTGGAATATCAGTTATTATTCGGTGCAACAGGCTACCGAGGAATTGACGGTTTCCGGTTTGCTGTATAAATATCCCGGCCGCGGCATCACTGTCGGTTGCAATCCGGCGAAGATCCGGCGGATCGGGCTGTATTGTGCGCTACAGGTCAGTTCGAACGGTGAATACGGTTTTTATCATAAGCTTCTGGAATTGCTCTGCTGCAAGATTCAGGACAGAAAGCTCGATTATGCCATCTGGTTTGGAGCGCTTCAGTCGGTGGAGCCGAAGGAAACTCCGGATTATATCCTGGAGGCGCTGGCGAAAAATGAGGTCCAGGGGGTCATCGGAATATTGCTGGGAACCGACAGTCAGC
This sequence comes from Victivallaceae bacterium, assembly GCA_031548025.1. Lineage (GTDB taxonomy): Bacteria > Verrucomicrobiota > Lentisphaeria > Victivallales > Victivallaceae > UBA5239. The sequence continues at coordinate 17,533 of JAVBRM010000114.1, forward strand.
GTTGGTTTCACCGGCTGCCGGCCAAGACCGTCGATATCCGCAAGGTATTGCTGGATAACCTGGAATTGCACGGTTTGCCGCCGGTCCTCGATATGCTGAAAAAAAATGATTACCGCCGGATCGGGATCATTACACCTTATAACGCCGAATCCGGACGTTCGTCTTATCTGGATCTTTTGCGCAATAACGGGGTTAAGCTGATGCCGCGCTATCAGAGGTTGTTCAGCGGTCACCGTCCCGATTACCGGACGTACGAAGAATATGGTTACCGGCTGGCGACCGAGTTGCTCAGCGCCAAACTCAGGCCGGACGCGCTGATCGTTTACCCGGATCATGCGGCTCGTGGAGCGTTGATGGCGATCATCGAGCAGGGGATTCGGGTGCCGGAAGAGTTGGCGGTATTTTTTCACCGCAATATTGAACTTGAATATTTTTGTCCGTTTCCAGTGACCTATCAGGATACTTCCATATCTGCGATCGCGGACCGCCTGATAGATGCGATTTTGTCCGAATAATTCAAATAAAGGAAAAAAATGAAGAGAATTTTTCAGGTAATTATGGCCATGCTGGCAATCGGCGGTGTATCGGCGATGGGTAATGAATTTTACCGGCCGGCCGCGTACCGTTATTATTTTCAGACACTGGATATCGGGGCCGGAATGCGGAGTTCCGAGCCGTTGTGTGTGACCGTGGACAAGGGGACGGAATACCCCGTTGGAATCGCTCGCGAAAAACTTTTTCCGAAGCTGGAATTAAAGGCGGAAACTTCGGGTACGCTGGTTATCCGGCGCGGCGTCGTGGGGCCGGTGATTGCCGCGCTTCACCTGAAGCCGGATCAGGAATGGCGGATGCCGTATCTTCCGGCCGGATTGTATCTGCTGGAGTTTCAATTTGCGGGCCAGGCCGGTAGAAGTTTGATCTTCAATGTTCTGGAAGACCAGGTAAAAACGGGAAAAGAGCCGGAGATCGTACCGGATATTTTTTGTGCGGAATATCGTGACGGAAAAATCATTCTGAACGGCGTGCCCGCCGGTAAAAACGATTTGAAAGTGCATTTGACCGCCCGCAATCAATACGGCGCCAAGCAGTTTGAGGAAACAATCGAGCTCACTGAAACGCTGAAGCCATCCGCCATTATCCCGGGGCAATTGCTCAAGCTGGAAATCGCCCTGTTGGAGCCGGGTAAGCAGTTGGCGGGAACTGAAATTTTTTATTACGAAAAAGGGGCTTATCCCGCGGCGCCTCCGAATTGGAGCAAATACGGCGAGGCTCCTGAGCTTCCTCATAGCGTAGTGGTTCATGAGAATCAAGTGATGGTCGGCCGTTTTTCCGCTAACCAGCGCGGGCTGAATGCTCTGCTGGCGGGCATTCGCGAGCGCAAGAGCGACATGGTGAACATCAACTTCAAATGGAACCAGGTGGAACCGGTCAGCGGCGTGTATGATTTTTCGGAATTGGATCGTTATGTGGAGTTTTTTACCGCCAATAAAGTTCCTTTCGGATTAATCGTGGGCGGGGCGATCTTTGATGGTTCTCCTTATGATATTTGGGGAGAATGGATGATGGACCATCGCGGCGACGCCCAGGTCTGGCGCAATTTTACGGTGACTTCGCCGGCGTCGCCCAAGTATCGGGAGGCGGTCCGGAATCTGATTCACGCGGTTCACAAGCGGTATGGGGCGAATTCATATTTCCAAGCCTGGGTATTCAGTGGTTTGGGGTTGGATTCCGGCATTTATATGGAGCATTTCGACCGGATCACGGATTATTCGCCGTGGTTTCGCGGCGAACTGGTAAAGCTGGCGCGAAAAAAATACGCATCGATTCAGGCCCTGAATACCGCATGGGGCAGCAATTTCGCCGACTTTGAATCGGTTACCCCGCCCTTGCCGGATTTCTCGAAGGAAGTCGAGACCTCTACCGCGTGGCGGGATTTTGTTGAGGCCAAACTGGAAGTTTATGCCGATGTCAATACCCGGCTCTATGAACCGACGGTCAGGGCGATTGATCCCAAGCGGAAAATCAGCAGTTACCTGACCTATACCGGGCCTCTGGAATACCTTTTCCCGGACATGAAAAAATATAACAGTTCATTGAATGACGGCGGTGGCGAGGCTCATCAGATGGTGCGGTTGTATTCGCTGGCTGCCAACTGGGGAATTATCCGCCAACCTGAGTCGCATTATGTGCCGGCCGAAAGACGCCGTGAATTTCAGGATCTGGTGGTCAACGCATTGCGGTACGGTTTGGCGACTTGTAATTTCGGCATGGTCTGGAACAGTCAGGTAAATATTCATGCCGACCGTTATCCGGGCAATGCAAAATTGAAGGATTCCATGGCTTTCTGGACGGCGGTTCAGCCGGTTCTGAAAAGCATGGCCAACACCGAGCCCGTGGTTCCGCCGATTGGTTTTGTTTTCTCGTGGGATGATATGTTTAACCGTACCCGTGCCTGGCGTTGGTACGCCCTGGCCTCGGAGGATATTCAGAGGGCCTCGGCGCAGTTGTCGCTCGGCAATGTGCCCTATTTATCCGCCATTACCCCGGATGCGGTCTGGGACCGCCAGCAGATGCTGGTGGTGTCGAATGACAACCGGGTTTTCAGCCGCGAATTGCTGGATAAATTGAAACGTTTTGTCGAACGCGGCGGCGTTCTGGCTTTGGCCGGGGAGGCCGGTAAATATCTGGTCGGTTCCGATGAACTGTACGCCTGGCGGAAGGAATTCAAATTCGAAGCCATGCCGGAAGCCGGAAAAATTGCCGAACAGGCGGCGGGGAAGGGGCGTATCCTTTATCTTGCATTACCGTCCGGCAGTGGTATTACGCCCGCAGGCTTGGAAAAATTGGTTGAACTTGGCGGAATCAAGCGTATGGTAATTACGGACAAGCCGGAGGTACAGGGATTTTTGTTACGTGATTCAAAAGCATATTATCTGGTGTTGTCGGCTTTCAACGGATTCGATAAACTGCGGAATCAGGAGAAGGCCGTTGAATTTCAAACCGTGGTCAAGGTTCCGGGAATTCCGGAGGGTCAGTGGAGATGGACTCCGCTCTATCCGGCCGGAGAAGGATTGTTGTATAACGCCGATACTGGAATTGAAGTAAAAATTGAACCGTCAGGAATTAAAATATTTAAAATGGAGATTGTCAAATGAAACTTTTATCAACTCTTTTTCTCTCTGCTGTCGCATTGGTCAGTGTTTGGGGTCAAGAAAGCGCCAAGGTCCGGATGGAAGATAACTTTCTCGACGGCGACCTCACGAAAGGAACCGTCTGGAAATCCGGCAATGCCAAAGAGCCCTGGCAGGTCGTCGACAACAGCATGAGGCCCTCCGGGAATGTGATTTTCGACTCTATTTCGACGAGTGATTTCGCGCCGGTGGAAAATGGCGTTTTCGACCTGGAGTTCAAGGTCCGGTTTGCTTCGCAGAATAATACCGGCAACAATCGTTTCACGGTGTTTCTCCGCGACAGCAACAACCGCCATGCCGGCTACGGTGCTACCATCGCCCAGAAAACCTCCAACAACGCCAACCTGGTCCGGCTGGAAAAAGATGGCAAACAGGCCGAACTGGCGCGTATGAAAGCAGCGGATGCGTTTAATTTCCCCTCCGATGGATTTGCGACGATTCGTTTTTCGCGCGATGCCGAGGGCAAATTGCAATTCTGGGTTGACGGCAAACTGCGGATGGAAGCGGTCGACAAGGAATTTCAGGCTTTTGACCGGGTCCAGTTCACCTGCCGCTGCGCGACGCCTGAAGAAGTTCAGTCGTTTACCGCGATACGCCTGAAATAAACTCAATCAAGGAGTCAGGATCATGTTTTACGGCAAACCTCATTTCCGGAATTTCACACTTATCGAACTCCTCGTAGTGATCGCGATCATCGCGATCCTCGCGGCCATGCTGCTGCCGGCGCTGAATAAAACCCGGGATAAGGCCCGTTCCCTGACCTGTCTGAATCAACTGAAACAGATCGGCACGGCAGTGCAACTTTATACTTCCGATTATGATTCGGTGATTCCCGGATACCAAATGAGCAGCGCGGTCACCGAGGAAGAAAACCGCTGGGTGGCGAAGTTGAATCCCTATGTGGGGAATATGCCCTGGCTTTGGGCATGTCCCAGTTCTGCACAGGCGGGGAATGCCTCCGCCATGAATTATTTGCGGAACTATCGCACGCCCAGCTCCACTTTCTTTTCCGAATTGCGCAAGATTCAGGGGATTGGGATCAACGCTACGAACTGGAGCGGTTCGACCATTCCCCGGATTTCATTTGCTTATTCGTGGTTGAAAACCGGCCAGATCAAAAATGTGTCACAGCTTATTTACAGCGGCGATTGCGCCGGGGAAAACCTTGGCAATACCCAGGGACAATTGCGTTTCGAGGCATATGTGTACCCGAACACCAACGCCCTGCGGATGCAACCGTATCACAATAACCTGAAAATCATCAATATGCAGTTTCTCGACGGACACTGCGAAGCGGTCGAACAGGCCAAGGCGTATCGCTGGAGCCTAACCACGACCACTATAGAGGGGAAATGGTATTTCTTCGCCAATTATTGATGGAGATTAATCGGCATGCGCGTCTTTTTCCTCTCCCCAGCTGATCAATAGATCGCCCGAGACATTTTCCACCACATATTTGGGGCCGAAGCTGTCGCTCGTCAGGCGCGCCGGAATAACCGACGGTTGGGCGATCGGCCGCTTGCAAAGGTTCAAGACCGTTGTCGCGTCGGGACCATAGAACCGCACTTGGGAAACATGTTCCGGCTCGGGGCGGAAGGTCACCCGGGCTCTTTGAAGGCCGTAGACCAGAAGCCGCCGTTTCACATCGGAACTGCGGCTGGTGCGCGTCCGGCAGCGGATTGGCGTGTCGTCCGGCGAATCGACAAAAATCCGGCATTCGTAATTCATCGCGCGCTCGATCGGGTAAACGGCATCACCCCGGCTCTGCCGCAGATCCGCGTAGGTGAACACCGGCGCGCCGTCAGGAAAACGGAGTCGTTGCGTCATGGTGACATTACTGCCGTAGCCGCTCAGATAGAACGCATTTTTATGGAGGCGCAACGCCAGTCGCGGCGGCGGCAGACCCGGCTCTCCCGCGAAGCTGATCCGGTAACCGAACTCGGAAAGCGCCGTCAACATCAAGCTTTCGGGACGGCGGTATTTGCGGGAATCGTTAAAAGTCAGTCCGTTCATGTCGGTCCAGGCCAGGGACGAAGTGCCGCGCACCCATACCGCCTTGCCGGAACCCCATTCGGGGCGCTGCAGCTCCGTCACCGCCGGGAGACGGCGGCTGGATATATGCGGATAGCGCGGATTGGTGTCGATGAAGCGATGTTCATATTCGGCGATAACGCGTGCGCTTGAACCGGGTTTTGTCTGTCGGTCGATTGCTCCGCCGGAGTAGAGCCCGAGGTGGTTGATGGGGCCAAGCCCGGTCGCTTCCAGTTCGCCGTCCGGCAACGGTTCGGCCGGTTCCAGCTTGAGCAGGGATTCGATGGCTTCGCCCCTGGCGGGACCGTAAAAGATGACGCCGCCGCCGGACGCCAGGTGCTTCTCCAGCGCCGCGATGATTGCCGGGTTGACGGTGAAAATGGTCGGGGCGACGATGACTCGGCCATCGTAGAGGCGCGGATTGGAATTGCCCGATTCCAGGAAATTCTTTCCCGACACCACCGTATTGAGCGGTAAGCCGCAGTTGATGGCGCCGCGAATAAATTGGTCTCCGGCATAGATTTCGCCGATGCGCTCCGGATCGGCGGCCAGATCGTGGTATTCGTCGAAAGGATAGAGCCAAACCAGGACGCCCGGCTGATCGGGCGCGGTGCGACGCATGGAGAGCAGCGGCGGGATTACTTCGGCTGCGACCGTGTCCACCATCTCGCCGTCGCCGTTGTCGAGGGTGAACAAACGAAGCCCCGCCGCCGGTTCGGTAACGCCCTCGGCGGTGATCCTCGACACCGCCAGCGGCAGATAAATATCCTGCGCCGAACGGCCGTAAAGATCGATCCAGGGCGAATTGCGAAACCAGACGTCGTTCACATAAAAGCGGAAGCTGTAATCCGAACCGCGAGGCGTTTCGGCGATATGACTCATCCAGCCGACCATTTCGGTACCGAAGTCGTCGAGAATCGCCGCCCATGGTGAATTTACCGGCGCGACGAGATTTTTCACTTCGCGGTAGATTTCGCGGGTGGGAACCGCATCGGAGCCGAGATCGATGCCGGTTGACATGTTCGTACCGCGAACTTCAATCGGGAACTCCGGGCATTCGGAACGGAAATCGCGCCAAAACTTCCGGATATTTTCCTCAATCGCCGGTGCGTTTTCGCATTTGAATTCGTCACGTCCGTTAAAGAGGGGTCCAAGGGCGCTCCACGTCTCTTCGCCGAAGCCGAAACCATTGGAAAACCATATATAGTCAAAGCCAAGGTCGGTCAGGTAGATTTGCACCTGACGCCCGAGAAAAGACCCAAAGGATGTTCCACGCGGAATGCCGCCCGGGAAACCGGCATATGGACGCTCGTCCGGCAGCAGTTCGGCGCAACAATTGATGAATGCGCCGCCGCCCATACGCCCCAGGATTTCGCGATGGCGATCGTATTTGAACGACGAAACTGCGAACTCCGGCCCCGGATCGAAGACAGCGCCAAGCCGGAGTTCCCGTTGAAAGCGGCAGCGGAACTCTTCGCGCAATATGCCCAGGAGCCGAAACAAATCGTCGTAGTGCCATACCGGAGGATTGGGCATGAAGGGCTTGGGGTTGTGGTGGGCATCCTGCCATTCGAGCGGCACGTCGATGGGAGGGCGGTATTTTTTCGCGCAGGCGGTACCTATCCAATAACCCCATTCGAAAGCGTCGGACATAACGCTGTTGTAATCGAGAATTTCCGAGCCGTCGGCGGCCCAAAGCATCAGCGACACCGTATCCGCTTCTTTGATGAGCGGCAGCCATTGATCAAAAATCACGGTCGCGCCGATGCGGAAGGCGGCATCGGTCATACCCCGGAATGGCCGCAGCGACACCTCCAGATCCAGTTTTTTCCATCGCATGGTGATTTCCTTCGTTATCACATACCCTCGGTATGATTTTTCAGAAATGCAAGGACAATATCTTCAATATCCGGATAAAGGCGATGCGGAGAGCTCCCTGGTATCCAGATGGCGTGCCCCTGATTGTCCCTTCCGTGGTCGTAAATATAATACGAATTTGCTTTCAAACATATTTTGCGCACGAAAGTCCGGCAGGATTCGATGGGAACCACCGTGTCGCGGCAAAAGTGTGTGCAGAGAATCGGCGGAGCTCCGGGGTAGTAAATATCGGAGGGATTCATCCGGTGCAATTCGGCCTCGGTCGGAGGACCGCCCCAGAGCGCCGCGTAACGCTTCGGGAAAAGGGCGTAATCGGCAAACACGTCGTCGATTCCGGAAATCGATACGATCGCACCCACAGATTCGGGCGGAAGCGAGAGCCCGGCCATCAACGCCAGGTGCCCGCCCGCAGAACCTCCGACTAAATAGATCTTTGACGGTTTCAAATGTTCATGTTGCAAAAGAAAACGAGCCGCCTTCAGGGTATCATCCACGCATGCCGGGTAACGGTTCGCCGGGGCCAGGCGATAGTTGATATTGAATACGGCAAATCCGTTTGCCGCCAGAAACAGCGAAACACCTTCGAATGACTCTTTCGCACTGAAGGCCCAGCCGCCGCCGTGAATCGTCAACACCACCGGGAATCCTTGCGGTGGCGGATCCGTTTCCGGCAAAAACAGATCGCCCATTCCGAACTCTCCGATTGAATCATCATAAACAATATTTCGAATGACTTTCATTCTTTCAACAATTACCTCACGTATATTTTTCAAACTTACGAAAGAAATATACTTCACAGGACCGCTTTTTTCTTGGACTCCATTGGGGAAAGTGATTTTTATATCGTAAATCTTAATCCAGTCCATTTTTTCTAAACCGAAGCGGAGAGGTCCCGAAATGTTTTCGGAAGAGCCGGTAGAAGTAAGACAGATCGTTAAAACCGCACCTGAAACATATTTCATGGATCGGCAAATCGGTGGTTTCGAGTAATTCGGAGGCGGCATGGAGGCGGGTTTTTATTCGTGCCTGAGAAATGGTCACGCCGGTGGCGTCCTTGAAAACCGAACAGAGATGATTGGGGGTAATACCGAAACTCCCGGCCAGTTGTTCGGCGCCGGTTTCCGCATGGAGATTCGATTGGAGCAAATGCATGATATATTCGGGGATCATCGCTTTCGCACCTTTGCCGCGAAACGATTTTTCACTTTCCCGAAGCATTTGTATGAGCAGCAGCGTTAAACTTGATTCCAGATAAGGCCGGTAATTGATTTGGCGCAACTCATATTCATGGGCGATTTCCAATACCCTCCGCTTGATTTCAACCGTACTTTTCTGCACATAAATTGAAGCATTGGTTTTTTGGTTGAACTCCGGAGAAAATATCGTGAAAAACTGATAAATATCTCTGAGTGAACACAGTTCCCTTTCGATAAAATTCCGGCTGAACAGAATGTTATACAATTCCATGGACTCCGAATCCATGTCGTAGGTCGTTTCTGAATTCGGATGAACCAGATAAATCGAGTTGACACCGATCGGATACATTCGGTCGTTGATGACGACCCTGCCGGAGCCTTGGACAATAAAAGTTATTTTCCAGAATTCACGTTTGAAGCGGCGGTTTACATTGAACTCCGCGGAAAAATCCGTTACATGCCGCACGGAAAATTCCAATCCTTCGTGAAAATAATTTTCTGCTTTATAAGTTTTCATTCGTGCCTTATTTCTCATCACGGCATAAGGTGCCATGGTGCAAATTAATCTATATCGCCGCAGCGTTTTTTGCAAGGTTGCAAAACTGGAAAAAATCCAACTGTTGATTGATGGTTAGGTTAATAAATCGTACAAATTATCAATTGATATTTTTGTGTTTTTCCTGTATTGTTATTGATAATACAAATGGGAAAATATGAAAAAATATTATCGGCAAATTATTATCGGTGCTACTTTTTTCGGATGCGGCCTGGCGCTGCGCGAAAAAGACACTCTGATCCTGGAGCCGTCGATCCTGGCGGGCGGAGATTTTACCTTGAACTTTGATCCCGGTACGGATTGGGATTATCAACCGTGTAATCCCGGAGCTGCTGAATTTCTGCATGAATTGAGGGAGCGCGACGTTCTGCGTGGCGGACGTATCCGGCAGGGAGCGCTGACTCCGGTATTCAGTCATTGGTGCCTGAAGCACAAACTGGATATCGCACTCTGGCATGATGTTTTGGAGATTGGAAAAAACAGTGTAACCGTACACAACGTCGAGGGAAAATTTACGATTGAATCTCCGTGTATTGTCGATGCCCGGCCGCAAACCGGTGATTTTAAGTATCTGACCGCTGCAATTCTGTTGGAAAATCCGGTTACTGACGGTAGCTACGGCGAATTTGAGCTGACCAACAGCCTGAATGAACGGGAAGCTTATTTGATGATGCGTTTGCCCGCCGCTTGCGAATGGCCGGAGGCCCGGCAGAAATTCCACCAGGCATGGCAGGGGAGGGACCGGGAGAGTATCAAAGGGAGTTTAATGGCGATCGGGCCGCGTTTCAGTTATCGCAATTATTCCAACCCGGTGGCGGCGTTGGACGGAGGTGAATCATGTACGATGTAATTGTGGCAGGATGCGGTACCGCCGGGGCAATGGCGGCAATGGCGGCGGCCAGGCTGGGCATGAAAGTTCTGGTGCTGGAAAAAAATACTTACCCCGGGGGTACTTTTACCGGCGGCTATATCTGCGGATATTATGACAACGGATTGGGCGGAATGGTGGAGGAAATGGACGCAAGAGCGGCTGAAGCCAATGCCCATGGCGATTATATCCGCGGTACCGGCGAAGTAAAAAAACTGATCTACGAGCAGGACATGCTGGCCCACGGGGTGAAGATCGTTTACGAGGCGGTAATTACCGGGGTGTTATGCCGGGATAAACAGGTTTACGGGATTGTCTGGCATGACGGGACCGGTTGGCACGAGGAGCATGGCCGGTATATCATCGACTGTACCGCCGATGCCCGGATTTGCGCCATGGCGGGGTGTGAGCTGGTACATGGGCGTGAGGCCGACGGGCTTTATCAGCAATTTACCAATTCGGCGGTTTATCTGAATGATCACCGGGCGGTATGGACCGCCAATCCCGATGCCGGACGGGTCGATCAGAACAATGCCGAAGAATTCTCGCGGACGATGCTGGAAACGGCGACGGTACATCTGCAGGATAAATTTACGGATAATTCTCACCGGATGCTGGCGGCCAATGATATCCCGGGGTTGCGCGAGGGCGACCGGATTGTGCCGGAAACGTTGCTTACGCTTGAAGAGTTTTTGAATAATCAGGACGAGGTATTCGAACCGGTCTGCTGGAGCAAAACCGTCATCGACACCCATGCCAACGATTACCCGCTGGAGAGCGAGATTTTTCAGGACTGGATGATCGGTGATTCGATGTGGGCTACCCGGATATGGTTCGGAGTGCCGCGCGGAACGCTGGTGCCGCGTGGATTTCAGGGAATTTTGGCCGCCGGGCGGCATGTCGGAGTGGACCACGACATGGGTTATGCCATTCGCATGAATGGCGCCATGAGCCGTTTGGGCGAGGCCGCCGGTGTTCTCGCCGCGCTGTCGATCAAATCCGGAGTTTCGGCAATGGCGGTGCCGTATGTCGAGCTGAAAGAAGCGTTGAAACTTCCGCCGAGCCCGTTGGGAGAAAATAACGAAGTCTGGGGGCTGGATTGGGAACAGATCAAAAACGGGCTGGATTCGGACAAACCTGGATTCGCCGCCTGGTCGGCGCGCAATCGTCGCGATCCGGAACCCCTGAAACGCTGGTATGACGAAAGCCCTGTCGGTTCGGAATTGCGCTGCCATTCGGCTTTTGCCCTGGCGCTGATGGGGGATTCATACGGCATCGAGGAACTGCGGCGGATGGTGGAAATCCGCGATTCGTACACGCCGACGACCGGTCGCAAATACAATCATCCGCGCGGTTACGTGGCGCTCTATTTCCTGGGGAAATTATGCGATACCGATTCTGTGGAACTGATCTGCGGAGTCCTGCGGGAACAGGATATCATCAACAAATACGGTTTTCACTCGCATGCTGTCGGGGCTTTGATCAAGATCGGCGACAAACATCCTGAATTGCGGGAACGCATTGCCGTTCAATTGCGCCAGACAGCCGAGGACCCCGAGTGGCAAATCGAATCGAGACACACGGACGGCGTATTCTGGCGGCGCGACGCCTTGTTTCGCATAGCCATAGCCAAATGCCTGAAACGCTGGGGAATTCCACATCACATCGCAGACGCCATGAAGAAACTCGACCTGCGGCTAAACGAATACAACCTCGCCGGCCGCAGCCTTTGGAGATAAAACCACAAGGAACATACTGAATCTACAGGCAAGATACATGAATCTGTGATCAACTATTGGCCAGGATGCTTTTGGGTCTGCCGCCTTTTTGACCATTGGTGCGGCTGGCGGTGGCCTGGCGGGTACTCTTGCGGCGGATCATCTGGCCGCAAGTAAGGCAGCATTCACCTGGTTGGGCCATAGAGGTTTTCACCGTTTGTCCGTTTTGGAAGAGCTCTTCGGCAGCGAGGTCGAGATTGTCATTCCAGCTTACGCCATAGCCGCCGGGATCAATTCGTACTTGTTCGAAAAGACCGGGGATATTGCGAAGGTCCTGGAACGCGGGGATGCGGTCAAAGAGTTCCGAAACACGGTGGCAGGTTTGTTTGCCGTTGTTGAATTCGGCCCAAAGGATGAAATCCGGAAGCGGTTTCAGTCGGGTTATCATTACCTCCTATCTTGCTGGGCTTGATTTCTGGAAGATAATATATATCCTAATTTAGGCTTTTTAAATTGCTGAGTGTGAAATTGCAAAGTTTTATGGCGATTGTCCCGTGAGACGAGACCGCCAAAAGGCAAAGGACGGAAAAGACTAAAATGACATAAAAGACGGCTTTCAGCTCAAAAATCAACTGTCCTTTGCGTCTTTTTTGTCCTTTTTATCCTTTAGTCCGACTTTTGATGGAGTCGTCTCATGATAGTTATGGGAGAAAGTAAACGGATTTCTCCCATGAAGCCTCAACTTCATGGAAGAAAATCCGGCAGTTTATTACTTGGTCAGCAGGACGGCGGAGCCGTAGCGGGAGGGGTCTTTGCCGTCGGCGATGCCGCCGTACCATTCCAGCCAGTGACGGTCCTTGGTGTCGCGGTCATTGATCAGGATGCTGATGCCCATCGGCATATCTTTGACCGGCTTGATATTCAGGACGCTCCACTGGATCGCGAAAAGATAATCGGTTTCGCCGTCAGTGCGGGTATGGCGGCAGATCAATTCCGGGACCGGCTGGTTCAGAGGCATTTGGTTGAGATTCATGCTGGCCCAAACCCATGAGTCGGGCTGCTTGCCGTCGGCTTTGATGCCGAATTCGGCGTAGGTGGTCTCCTGGATGCCGTCGTTGTTCGGGCGGATCATGTATTTCTGCGGCACGCTGATTCCAATCTGCAACGAATCGCCATCCCACATCGAAGCGCCGTCGGCGGTTTTGAAAGTCTGGTCCTTGACTTTGATCGAGAAATAGAGATTCTTTTCATCATAGGCCAGTTTGATGGCGCCTTCCGGACGATCAAAATCACCCCGGACAGAGTGGCGGCTCGGCAGGCCGTCTGCAATGGAATATTGTCCGCGCGCCGGCCATTGGTCGACGGCGATACTCAGAGCATTTTCGCAATACGGAATCGCTACCGGCAAAATCGCGGCGGGAAGTTGCTGGAGCCAGGTGTTTGAGGAGGAAGCGCTGAAGCGGGCCTGATAGGTCACCGGGCGTCCATAGCGGGTATTCTGGAGGGGAAGTTTGTAGGATTTACCGGCTTCCACCGTGGCGGTCGCCAGAACGGTTTTGTGATCGGCCAGGATTTCCAGCTTGGCTTGCGGTACGGCGCTGCCGTTGGCGGCGACTTCGAAGCCTACGGCGGGTTGTTTGCCGTCATTGATTGCGGTAATGTTTTTCAGGTTAAGCGGCGGCAGGATTTCCAGCATTTTCTGCCAGATATAACGGCTGCTGCCGTTGTCGTCGAGGCGGATAAACGTATCGTAGATTCCCGGCTTGGCGTCCTGATTCGGGGTGATGCTGACTTGCCATTTGCGTCCGCTGCCTTTGACGGCGGCCTGGGCGAATTGCATGTTCTGCATGCGAATGCTTCCCTTGAGGCCTTCCGGCAGGGTGATGTCAATGTTCAGCGGTGTTCCCACGGTGGTTTTGAAAACTTCGGGGCTGAAGGTGGCGGCGAATTTATCGGAGTTGAAATCGGCCATCGAACCGCCGCTGATGTAAACCGGAGCTTCGGACAGTTTCAACGACAGAATGCCGTCTTTCAGGGGCTGGGTATAGGTCTTGCCGCAGACTTCGGTAATGGTGATTTCGGATTGATTGATCGGCAATTGGAAATTGGCGCTGTCGGGAGTCAGAGAATAAGCCACGATCAGGGGCTTGCCCTGGCGTTCGAAAAGCAGAACGCGGACCTGACGGCCGATATTCAACTCGCGAATGAATTCCGCGTTGTAAGTCTGGCGCGAAACGGTGGCCCAGGCCGCGAAAGCCGGCTTGGGTTCGCGGGTGGGGTTGCCTTTGGCATGCTTGCGCAGCAGTCCGAAATCGAGCTCGCGCTGGCTGGTGGCGTCGTTCCACAACCCGATATGCCAGACACAGGCTACGAGGTCCGGGATCAGGCGGTTCAGCAGCACCACGCGGGCCAGGTAGGCAGCCTGCTGGATTTCAGTGACTTCGCCGCCGGGCTTGGTGGAATAACCGATTTCGCTGATGTACATGGGAACCTTGCGGACGGCCAGCTCCGAAACTTCGCGGCCAAGCTTGCCCAGGATGTCGACATAACCGGAGGCATCGGGGCTCTGGGCTCCGGGAATATACGGGTGCAACATGATCGAATCAATATATTTGGCGATATCGTAATTGCGGAAATAACCGATGTATTGGTTGTACTGATTGGCGTTCATCGGGTTGATGCAGATACCGGCGATTTTGCTGCCGGGATCGTGCTTGCGGACCACTTCGCTTTCCATGCGGATGATATCCATTACGTCGGCCATGGTGCCGTGGAAATTTTCACCGACCATCGGTTCGTTCTGGGTTTCCCAGACATCGACCAAACCGCGGCGCGAAATGATCTCCTTGACCAGCTTTTCCTTTTGCGCCATCAACTGGTCGTGAGTATACGGCACCATCTTTTTAAAGGGATTCATTACGTTCATGCAGCGGATGATATTGATTGGCTCGCGTTCGGCGACTTGCTCGGAGGTTGGGGGCGTCGGCTGGAAATCATCTTTCTGGAAATGTGTGAAGAAAAGCTGGCGGTCCCATTTGGCTCCGGCCAGCGCCCGCAACTCCCGGGTCAAACCGCCCCAAACGCCGAATGCCGGATGGGGAGTCTTGTAATAATCCCCCGGCAGCGGTGTGGTAATCATCAGGGAAGTCGTCATCGACTTGTCGACTTTGTCCCCTTTAACGATTTCAGCCCGGACTTGGTAGTAATCCGGGCCGGGCAGTACGATCTCTAGTTCCTTTACTCCGCTTGGGCCTTCGCGGCTGAGCACCTGACGGCCGAAGCCGTCAGTAGCAGTTACCCGCAGGAAGCCCTCGCCGACTTGCGCCGTTACTTTGAACTCGGGCAGGCTGTCGTAAATCTGGGCCGGATTGGGCAGATTGAAGGAGATTTCCGGAGCCGGCGGTTCGGCTTCGATGATTTTCAGGTTGTCGAGATATACTTTGCCGGGGGCTTTGATATTGAAATACAGCATGATTTTCTTGACGTCGCTGTTGCCGTGTTTTTCCGGGAACGGCCCGACTTCGTATTTGAAATTCTGCCAGGTCGGGGTCAGGGCGGCGGGAGTGGTGAGTTGGGTTTTCTGTTCGCCTTTCGGAGCGAAAAATACCAGCGGCTTGTCGCCCTGCATCATAAAGGTCAGGAGGACCGAGGGGACTTCTCCGGCGGTTTCGCAACGGCCGTCGAAACTGATCTGATAGAGCTTGCCCGGCTTGAAATCAAAGCCTTGGACGATGTTGACATTCCGGTTTTCGGGCGGAGTGACCACCAGACAGCGTTCGCCATCGGTAGCGTCCTCCGAAGAAGATTTAACCGCGGCTGCGGTGTTGATATAGTAATGACTGATTCCCTGTTCAAACGAAGGGTTCTTGATCAATCCGGCTTCCGCTTTTTCCTGCTTCACTTGAGCCGGAGCATCCTTGGTGCCGACGACGAGATTGTCCAGATAAACCCGGCCTTCGCCCTTGACGCGAACATATACCATAATTTTCTTGACATCGTCAGTTCTGTATTTCTCAGGAAACGGTCCGACTTCATACTTGAAATTTTGCCAACCGGTTTTCAATGCGGCGGGAGTGGTGATCTGTTTTTTCTGTTGGTCCTTCGGTTCGAAAGGCGCCAGCGGTTTGTTGCCCTGGAGCATGAAATGAAGGGTCAGTTCGGGCGCTTGGCCTTCTTCGCCGCAACGGGCGTCAAATGATATTTCATACATTGCATCCGGCTTCAGGTTGACGCCTTGAACGATATCGACCCGTTTGCCGTCGGCGGGGGTGATTGCCAGGCACTGTTTGCCGTCGGTGGAATCGGTGGTGTCGACGCGGACCATGGTGGGCTGGTTGATCCAGTAACCGCCGGTACCCTGCTCGAATGAGCCGTTGCTGAGTTGCGGGTCAGCCGCTGCCGCGGAGAAAGCAACGGCGCCGAGAATGGATAGTATTGTTTTTTTCATGATATATTGTACCTCGTTTCTTACATATTGCTTACTTTGAACGCGTCATTCATGATGAGCTCCTCAAGACCCGGAAATACTTTTTTCTTATAGGCATCGGTTCTGGAGACTGCCCGCGCGCCACCATCGGCAAAAACCATGTTGGCATTGGCCGAGTGGCGCAACGCAGCGAGATTGAGACTGCCATTCCCCCAACTGATCATATGGGTTGGATAAGCTTTAGTCGGAGTTCCCGCCAACTTTGCGCTATCCCCGACAATGAAACAGATGCTGGGAGATTTTCCACTCGGAAGTTTGTACAGATTGTTGTAGGGCACCGTAGCTTCCGAAGGTATCAGTTGGGTCATGTCACGAACAATACCATAGGTACGGTATCCATCGGAAGCATCGGTTGCAATGTATTTGAGCGGGTTATTCGGAGCGCTCGGGCATTGGAAAATGTTACTTACCGGAAGGTATTTTCCAACACAAAGAGCACCGGCCCAATAATATGCCTTGGTTGATGCCGGAACGGTTGTCCGCTTATTGTCGTAGGCCGACAGAAGGAATCCGTTGCTGTCATCGGCATATTGAATACATGCCATTCCGATCTGTTTAAGATTGCCCATGCACTTGGTGGCCCTGGCTTTCGACCGGGCATTGTTTAACGCCGGCAACAGCATTGCTGCGAGGATGGCGATGATCGCGATCACCACCAGGAGTTCAATGAGTGTAAAACTATAACGTTTGAATTTCATTTTCCCATCTCCTGTTTTTTAGGGGTTTTGATATTCATAGTTGACTTACGTATGATTAATTCGGTCGGTATCAGGATTTCCCGATGCGGACCGTCTTCACGCCCGGTGATGCGGTCGATCAGCAGTGTGGCGGCGGTGGCTCCCACTTTTTCCGCCTGCTGGTCCACAGTGGTTAATTGCGGACGCAACTTGCCGCAGATCGGCAGGTTACCGAATCCGGTAATGGCCAGTTGTTCCGGAACTTTGATGCCGAGTTCATGAGCGGCATTCATGGCGTCGATGGCCAGATTGTCGTTGAAACATACCAGTACTTCGGGTAGTTCCGAGCCGGCGAGGAATTTTTTCAACAGTTTGGTATTGTCGGCGTCGCAGTTGGAAATTTCGCACAAATACTTGGCGTTTACCGGAAGATTGTGCTTGAACATGGCGTCGAGGAAACCGGCTTTGCGCTCCTGACCGCTGCTGACCGCATCGTAAATGATTCCGCCGATCCGCCGGTAACCGCACTCGATCAGATACTCGGTCATCCGGACCATGGCTTCGCGGTTGTTGGTGCCGACATAATCGAATTCGTTGATCCCCCAGTATTGGTCCACCAGGACGATCGGGTTGTGAAACGAATAAAGTTGCGCCATATAAGCCGGGGAGGGCGGATTGGCCATCGGCAACAGCAACAGACCATCGACCCGGCGCCTGGCAAAACGGTTCAGCAAATCGGCGTCGTCCCGGACCATTTTGTCCCAACTGATCACATATGAATCGTAACCGTGTTCATGAAGAGCCTGATGGATGCCGTTCATGACGCCGCCGGTGAACTGGCACTGGAATTGGTTGCAGGCGATGCCGATGCTGCGGCTTTTGCCGGTCTGGACGTATTCGACCATGGCATTGGGCTGGTAGCCGTATTTGTTGGCTACGGCTTTGATCCGTTCCCGGGTGGCGTGCTTGATACCGGCACGGCCATTCAGAGCCTTGGAAACGGTGGATTCGCCGACTGCGCAAATCTTTCCGATTTCTTTCATTGAGATCATGCTTTACCATCCTGCCAATTGTAATTGCTTTATATATTATTATAATGAATAAGTCGAAAATGTCAACTACTTGAAATGAAAATTTATTGATATTTTTATGTATTTACGTAAAACACTTATAATGAATTATATAGATATTTTATATTGAAATTTCAAGTACTTGAAAAACTTGAAAGTAAATGTTGTTTTGGCAAGTGTTTGAGGTGGGAATGGGGGCAAGCGTGATTGGAGATCGTCCGACCTCTCCCGGATGTACTCGATGAATTGGCTGTTGGGTTTGGTGTCTGCCGTAAATATCAGACCGATTTGATGGTTTTTCGAAAGAGATACGTTGTAAGCGTCTGATTACCAAGAGGGGGATTGGTGGGGAACTTTGCTGCTTCCGAGAATCCATTCTTGTAATAGTAATCAAAATCGCATGTTTCATCCGTCCACAAGAGGAAAGACGGTATGCCGTGCTTCCGGCAACGTTTTTCGAATTCAGCCAGCAATGTCCGTCCGGCTCCCTTGCGGATGCTGGCGAATAAAAGCAGCGCCACTTCTCCAGTCAACGCGTGGTTCTGTTCCTTTTGGCTATTTCCATCAAGGTATGCTTTGTAGTCCTGAAAAAAATCCTCTTCTTCTTTGTTGTTCAGTTGGCCGGAAATCCATTGGTCGGCAAGCGCACTGTCGGCATGCGAAGCTGGAGCCGCGAGCAAAAAAGCGCAAAGTTTTCCATTCTCCGTGGCGCCGAGGGAAAACGGAGAATCCGGAACGTAGTAGTAGCGTACCAGGTACTGATAAATCAGCGGACACATCTTCTCCGGCATTTCGGGAGCTTCACCTTTCCATTGCTGCAAGGCGATCATTCCGGCATCGTTCAGATGATCTGTGGTAAAATCATGAATTTCAAGTGTGTTCATAATGGTTGTATTCCTGACTCTATGACCTGGGTTTGGTGCCCCACATGGAGTACATGAAAAGGGCAATGCCGATCAGTTGCGGGAACATCAGCAGTTGGCTCCAGTAAATGGTCATGCCGACCATTTCGCGGTTCTCGGAGGAGGGGGAAGTGGTTGTCGCCAGATAGATATTGTAGATCTGGACCGCCAGCGGAATGGCGAACAGAATGATTCCGATAATCATGAATTTGGTTTTTTTGCTCATGTCAAGCCTCTTTATGTTGTATAGTTTATAACCAGTATTTGCGTGGTTTCGGCGGTCACCGGGGCGAAATTGGAACGCCGCAGGCCGGGGACCCAGAGAATGCCGCCGCCGGGGATTTTCAAAACTCTCAAGGCGGCTTTTTCCCGGGCCTTCAACTTGGCGTCCAGCGCCAGTTTTGCGATTTTTTTGTGATGGCTTTGTCCGAACGGGATCATGGTATCGCCGGGGTGAGGGGCGGTAATTTCGAGTTCATCCGGGATCAGTGCGGCATCGAAGCGGATGCCGGACAGGGTGGGGCGCTCTGTCCCCAGAGCGCCGTTCACTTCGGCTTGTCTATCGGGTTCGCCTTCGGAATACAGGATATTTAATTCGAGGTGAACGGCTGTCTGAGGATAGACAGCCCTACCTTGAGTTCCCCAGGCGACGGAAAATCCGGCCAGTTGCGGATGGTTTCGCCAATTCCACAATACAGGTTCGAATTCCGGTCTGACCCGGGGCCTCAACCAGACTTCGTCGCGGTCGAAACATAATTCGAAATCATCATTCAGATGAAGAATCCGGGTTTCGGTGGAGTCCGTATTGAGCTGCGCGGCAAAACGTTCCATGGCAAAGTGATCGGGCAGGTAATCCCCGTAGCCCAGCAGTTCGAACCAGCGGCGAAGCAATCGCGGCAACAATGCCGGGTGGGTTTTCCGCCAGAAACTCAACGGCGCGGCTTCTCCGGTCAGGTTGGCGTTTGCCAACAGTCCGGCGGTCTGCTCGATGAAATCGGCGTCCTGTTCCAAGGCCGCCGCCGCCTGAATCAGGCCTTTCTCCGCCGGGGGGAAACTCCGGTACCACTGCGGCAGTAATTGGTTGCGCAGGAAATTGCGCTGGTAATGTTCTTCGGTGTTGGTACTGTCGACACGCCAGTCGGCGATGCCGGAACCGCGCAGAAATTCTTCGATATCCTCTCGGCTGAAGTCGAGCAGGGGACGCTCAAAAGTGACATTGCCGTATTGCCAGCGCCGCCGCATGGAACTGAGCCCCGAAACATTGGAGCCGCGGGCCAGCCGGATCAACAGGTTTTCTGCCCGGTCGCCGGCATGGTGCCCCAGCAACACCCGGATCGGGCCGTTTGCGGCGAGCTGAGTCCAGGCGCGGAGCCGGAGGCGGCGGGCGGCGGCTTCGACGTTTTCGCCTGGCAGAAGATTGCCGGGGACATCCAGGGTGATTTCCTGGAGTTCAATGCCGCGGGCACTGCAGAACTCCCGGCACCAAAGCGCGTCCCGCCGGGATTCTTCGCCGCGAATGCCGTGTTCAAAATGTATTGCCCGGACTTTTGGGTGGGCCTCATGCGCCAGCACCAGCAGGGCGGTGCTGTCCGCTCCGCCGCTGAAACCAACATATAACGGTCCGTTTTCCGGGGAATCGGTTAAGGGGAATTTTAAACCACGGAAACCACGGAAATTCACGGAAGGAGATGCGACGGGCTGTTTGCTCTTCGTTCCTCTTCCGTGGTTTCCGTGTATTCCGTGGTTCAAAATTTTCATTGTCCGATTACGTTTTCCGGGGTTAATTTCAGATTAATCTTCATACTCCGATTGATTTTATTGATTTTCAGCTATACTATATACGACAATAATTATAATTACAAAAAGGAAATATCTATGTTTAAGATTGTTGCTGCCACCTCGAATAAACATAAGCTGGATGAATTCAGGGAATTGTTGAAAGACCAGAATGTGGAGATCGTGGGGCTGGACAGCTATCCGGAAATGCCGCCGATTGAAGAAACCGGCTCGACTTTCAAGGAAAACGCCGAGATCAAGGCGCTGGCCGCGACCAAATACTGCGATCTTCCCTCTTTTGCCGATGATTCCGGGTTGGAAATTGAAGCTTTGAACGGCGCCCCCGGATTGTACTCGGCGCGTTACGCCGACACACCCGCCGCCAGAATCGAGCGGGTGCTCAACGAAATGAAAGGGCAGACCAACCGCAAGGCCCGCTTCGTCTGCTGTTTGTCCATAGCCGGTAACGGTGAAATCATCGATACCTTCGAAGGCGAAGTCCGCGGCCGGATCATCGAGGAACCGCGCGGTGAGGCCGGTTTCGGTTACGATCCGATTTTCGTGCCGGACGGCTACGAACAGACTTTTGCCGAAATGTCCGAAGAATTGAAAAATAAGATCAGCCACCGGGCCAGGGCCTGTCAGGCGGCGATTGAGTTTATCGAAGATGAAATGTCGATTCTTGACGACGATTTTTAGTTTTTTCTTTCCCTTATTGCTGATGTCCATGTCGGTCGAAGCCCGGCTGGACATGAGCGAAGGGGTCTCGACCGGAAAGAGCAATGAAATCCGGTGCGATATCGCATTTGATACTTTCCGGCAGAAAGACCGCTGGATGATTGCCCGGGTCAACGGGAGTTGGAACGGGAAGAAAATTCAAATCAGCGAGCCTTTCGCCGCCGGGGTGGATAACCCGGCTAAGGCGGCGATCGCCATGTTATTGCCCTACGCCATCGAAAAACCGGATTTCAGCGATTTGCCGCAACAACCGGGAAGCCATCCGGTGCCGGAAGCGTTTGTCAATGAAGTACTGCGGCAACACGGCTTCGCCCCCGAACAAATGTCCGCCAAAGGAACGTGGACCAGAAGCGCTGAAGAATCGATTTTTGAATTGAAAGGCAAGGGCAAGGACCAATACTTGAATTACTCCATGAAATTGACGGAAACCACCCGCCAGGTCGAATTCGATTTCTCGATCACCGTCAAACTGCCTGAAAACGACCCCTTCGCCGCCGGGCTGGAAATGAAAAAATCCGGCAAAGGCCGGATCTCCGTGCGACATCGTGATAGGTGATGTCAGATGTTTCAGTTGAAAATCTGGTCGCGGTGCTTCTGGAGCCAGATCCAGAAGCTGGCCGGTGAGGAAAATCCTAACTCATAGGCTATTTCATTTTGTCGCAGACCATGGGTGAGGGCGTTTCGAACGTACTTGATGCGGGTTTCGATGATGAAATCGCGAATGGTGCTTCCGGTTTCATCGCGAAAACGCTGTGCGAGATAAGTTTGGGAGTAGCCGAACATCTTTCCGAGGTGGGTATTGCTGCAATCCCGTCCGTTCATTCGCTGAATGTAATCGCAGACCGATAGAATTTTTGAACTTAATTTGCTGTTTTTTCCTGGGGAAAATTCAAGCTCGTATGCGATTTCCGAAAATGCCAGATTCAGTGTTTGAACCAGCATTTCACGTTCATGAATACCTTTAGTGCGGGTGAATGCCGCCCATTTGCGGGTTATCAGCGCGGAAATATCCTTCTCCAAAAATACGACATTGGAGACCAGATGATAATTGCCCTCAAAGTTGGTTTGCAAAACACTGAAACCAAAGTTGGCATCATAAGCGCTGCCTAAAAGATGAGTGAGATTGGTATCACATTTGCGGTAACCGTTGGAATGGGGAACCCATCCGTCGATGAGTATGAGGTCGCCCGGTTGTATTTGGTAGACTTCTCCGTTGAGCATAGTCTCACTGCTTCCGCCAAGCGCCAGAAGCAATTCATGTTGCGGATGGCTGCTGGGGTCAAATGAATCGGAATTTGCTTTGCCCGGAATTCCCTCGAAAGGAATTATTCTTTTGATTCCACTACGCAATCTCGCGTATATTTCTTTATTGTCCATGAAAAGTAGATTTGATATATTTTTCGCAGTTTATATAGATTGATAATACCGTATTTTTGATATATAATAATTGCTGATATGGAATTTGTCAAGCCAGATATAACAATGGAGAAGATGAACTATGAAGATGGGGTCTCTCAGGTTTACTCTTATTGAGCTTCTCATTACGATTGCCATCATCGCTATTCTCGCGGCCATGCTCCTGCCCGCTTTGGGCAAGGCGAAGAGCAAGGGGCATAAGATCAACTGTATGGGCAATCTCAGGCAAATCGGCCAGGCGGTTACTTCCTATGGCATGGACAACGATGATCTGGTACTTCCTGTTGGCGGAGACCGCCGCGGCTTGGGCGGAACTTCCCGCATGCACTGGTCCTACTACGCCCGTTTTCATATCGGGGTCAATGTGGACAATCCAGACGTCAGTACCAATTACGCGGAAAACGTTCCCCTGAAATACCAAAACGGAATCATGAAATGCCCTGTCACGAAACTCGGGGTATCGTCATTCGGGTATATCAGTTACGGGATGATGAGATATTTCATCGGCGGTATCGATACCGACGAATCCAATTACACCCGCGGGAAAAAATTCGGAGATATCAGCCTGCCGTCCCAGAAAGCCTATCTGATTGATTCGGTTTTTCCAACAGACGATGCATCCAGCTCCTCCTGGATAAATAAAGATATCATGTCCCCGATCCGGCATGGAATCTATACGGTTTTTAATACCGGGGACTATGCCAGCAGAGCCAGGCATGGCGGCAGTTCCAATGTCTTTTTCCCGGATGGACACGTGGAAAATATCACAGCGAGCGAACTGGCAGCCAGGCGGGAAGGCGACGTGTGGAATTCTGTGATGTACGGCAAGAAAGGATTAAGATGATTTTAATTCTCATACAAATAATCGAAGGGATCATATGAAAAAAATTTTTCTGACGGGATTGATCGTGGCCGTGGCCGCGATTCAGGCTTTCGCCCTGACACTGGTAAACGACGGCAAATGCGATTACGACATTGTGATCCGCTCCGATGCTCCGGAGAATACCCGTTATGCCGCTTCTGAACTTGAGACATATCTGAAAAAAGCCGCTGGCGCGACGGTGAAAACCCTGAATGTAAAGGCTCAGGGGCGTAAGGCAATCTATGTAGGCGGTCATCCCGAATTGCCGAAAACGGCCGAATTCGATCCTGAAAAATATAATGGCAGCGAACGTTTCCGGATCGTCGAACTCGCCGGCAACGATCTGGCTATCATGGGTGCCGACTGCGATGTGAATCCGGTTTCACGCAAAGATGCCGATTTTGGGTTACTGTTCGGCGTATATGAGTTTATTGAGCGTTTTCTCGGCGTCCGTTGGTATGCGCCGGGCGAATTCGGTGAATGCTATGAGAAGAAATCGGTGGTCGAGGTGGCGGGGCTTCCCATCGAAATCACCCCCATTGCCTGGGCCCGCATGTTCTGGCCATATATCTGGAATGAGTTCGATCAAAAGGATGCGGCTCCGTTCAACCGGCGTCTGCGCGCCTTTGGACTGCGTGACGGTTGCGCCAACCATTCGATGATGGATATGTATTTTTACATCAAGGACAGCAAGCCTGAACTCTTTGCGCTTGAAACCGATGGCAAAAGCCGCAACCAGGGGCGTTTCAAGCCGGGGACAAGCCCCGAAGACCGTCAATGGGCACGCTACCCGCAATACTGTTTCAGCAACCCGGAGACGGTCAAAGCCTACTGCGATTTTATCGACGCCGTGTATGAGAACCGCCCCGAAGGAAAACTCTGGCGTAATTATCGCCCCACGAAAGATGCGATCTATGTGGTCCCGGATGACAACTACACTACCGAACCGTGTTATTGTCCCGATTGCAAAAAGCTGATACGGAACAACGCCGGACGCGCTTCAATGTCTCCGCTGGTTTGGGGATTCGTCAAGCAGATCGCGGAGTGGGCCAAGCAGAAATATCCGGACAAAAAGATTATGACTTTGGCTTATGAGTCATATTATCTGCCGCCCGATTTTGAACTGCCGGACAATGTGGTGGTCCAGATATGCGTCAATCCGTACATCATCTATCATGGCGCCAAACAGTTCCGCGACGCCTTCGGCACGACCTTGAAAGCTTGGAGTACGAAGGTTAATGAGATTTCGGTCTGGCATTATCTCACGCCATACGATGATATTCCGTATGCCATGCCGCAT
The DNA here is from genome assembly GCA_031548025.1 of Victivallaceae bacterium. Lineage (GTDB taxonomy): Bacteria > Verrucomicrobiota > Lentisphaeria > Victivallales > Victivallaceae > UBA5239. The sequence continues at coordinate 42,198 of JAVBRM010000114.1, forward strand.
ATCATGGATCAATGGTTCCGGGATTATCCCAAAGTAAAATCGGTTTTCCTGGAACTGAACGATACCGCTTTGCGCAAGCCGAATCTCCCGCGTCATCCCAGTCACCAGGCTCGCGGAGTGAACGATCTTCCGCAATCGCACCTGAATATCTATTTCGCCATGAAAAGTCTGGCCGGATGCCGTGTTGATGTGGATGCGGAACTTGAACTTTATTATAAGCTCTTTTATGGCCCGGCCTCTGTTCCGATGAAACGTTTTTACGATTGTTCCATCAAGGCATGGGAAAATGTCGGTTCTGTTGCCGGCGGAGATTCCGGGTATCCCAAGTTTTCCGGCAAAGAACTTTATGAACAGATTTATAATAAAGATATTGTCAAAACTATGCGTGACAGTATCAATGAGGCCAAAGAACTTGCACCGGCGGATTCCATTTATCAAAAGCGTCTGGCTTGGATCGAAGATGGGTTTTTTAAGCAATTTTCCACTGCCGCGGAAGCGTACTTTACCGAGAGCAGCAGGTCGAAAGAATTAATTCTTTCCGACTTGGGAAAAGCACCGAAATTCGACGGCGATCTCGATGATTCTTTCTGGCAAAAGCTTACAGCTCATCAATTTGTCAAATACGACGCTCCGCTGCCCCCGCGTTTCCCGACGGAATTCAAACTGGGACTCGCAGAGGGGAAACTCTGGTTCGGAATCCGGGCGCAAGATCCGGACAGTTCATCCCAGATTGTCAATGTTCAAATTCATGACGGCGTTATTTACGAGGATGATTCAATCGAGATATTTATTCGTCCGGGGAGCGCGGAGCAGAAAAGTTTCAAAAACGTCAGCGTCAACCTGGCGGGCATCATCCTTGATTACATGGCGGGCGACCGGAAACTGGACAAGAGCTACGAATCCGGCGCCGTCGCCAAGGTCAAACGGCAGGACGGTTTTTACACCATGGTAGTCATGATTCCGCTTGACGGGCTCGGTATTGACTCAAATGTTTTCGGGCTCAATGTCTGCAGAAATAAATACAGCGGCGTCGGCGAAAACCGCGAACGCTCCGCATGGAACTGTCCTTTCGGCAATTTCTGGAACTTTAACAACATGCCGACAGTCCGCCTCATCGGCAAAGACGACGTGTATATGGAGGATTTCGTCAAACCGGTTTATCATGGCCAGACAGTCCAGACCCGCCCGGACGACAAATACGGCCCCCTGGTACAGAAGGGATGCCGGAAGGAAATGAAAAATGGTATTATGACTCTTTTCTATCAATTCGATGAAAGCAATCACCGTTACGACCATGGTATATATACGCCGGGCTCCCTGAGCAAACCCATTCCACTCAACGGAGCCCGCTTCATCGAAATACGTTTCCGCAACCCCGACGCGGGGTTAAGTCATACGATCACCTGGAGTTACAAAGACGCTTCCGGAAAACAGCGCGGCGATTGGATGCGTTTTTGCAACAACGAGGCCCATCCGGAGTGGCGCATCAGGAAGTTTGACATTGCAAACGACGGACACAATGCGCAACAGCGAACCAAAAAGGGTGAGACAAATCCCGATCCCACAGAAATAATCGGCATTCAGATCTACAGCACCCCGCTGCGTGACAACATCGAACGGCATATCGACCTGGACTACATCCGGGTGACGAAATAAAACTCTGTGACGACTCCAATCCGGCAGGTCGGACAAGTCGCTTAAGGGACAAGTCGGATTGGAAACATAAGGCTGGGCCGGGTTATCTTGCGACGCAGTGATAGATGGTTTTATGATTTACTCGAACATAGTTCTCAGTGTATCGCGATACAGCTGTAACGTATCGACATCAAGTCGCAAGGACTGCCCTATTGCTCGCCATTCATGATTTTCATCACTGAATAATGCAATAAAGCGAGCCATATCAACTTTAATTCGTAGCGGAACTTCTATTTTCGTAGCGGAAGAAATAATTCCAAGTAACCGGAATATGTCATTCCGGTGTTTGCGAATATCTTCGCTCCGGACCTTGTCGGGGGTTCTGCTTTTTTCATCCAGCAGATTGAGATATGCGGCGGCTTTGAATATAATCAAGCCTTCGGTAGATAAGCAGGGAATCCCTTGGATCATAACCCGGTGATTTCGAGCAAAATCATAATATTCTGTTTCCAAAATGATTGCAGACATGCTTTTTACATACTCATCGTCAGTCAGTCTGGTATATGTCAATGATTCGTCTGCTTGCAAAAGATTGCGGCTCAAAAGTTCAATTTGCGGTGGATAAGATTTGTTCTCCGGTTCAACGAAACGATAAAAATGTCTTGCATCATCCTGACTGGTGTAGCATTGATAATTTCCCGAACGGATAAATGCATGAAAACGATTGGCAAATTCCCGGCTCATGCTTTCAAGAAGAATCAGAATATCGATATCCTTGGTAACTCGAAATCCGCCGCTCTCTATAAAGGTTAATTCGCAGGCTGTTCCGCCAATCAGGATGAAATGGTCCGAAAATTCAGAAAAGTGCTCTCGAAAAAGCTCAAGTCCTCTGATCATGTTATTATCCTTTCCAGCATACGGTGTAATTCTCCCTCCACTCTTGGATCATCATCGTTTTTTAAGCTTAAATACAACGATAACGGATCAACAAAATGTCCATCCGGACTTAATAAACACGGATTGTATTTCCATATTTCGATTTCAGGCCCTTCAAATTCCTGCTGTTCGAAACTCCCATTCTTGAACAATTTCTTATCAATTGCATAGGTTGGATAATCATTTTCGCCGAGGTTCGAATAATGGGAAAGCGCGGATATTCCTCCATAAAGCAATGAGCCGGAAATATCGCTGACCCGAATCCTCTTTTGCACCGGAGAAACCAGATGTTCCTGTGCTTTCTCCCAAAGTTCCCGGCGATTCCATAAAAACAAGAGTGATTTACCATGCATGGCTGGAACGACTTCGGTCAACCCGACTTGTTCCAACTCCCGGACGTGACGACTCAGATATACTTTATGAACCATGAGTTTATCAAGCCAATAGCTGAAATTAACTTCCCGGCTAAGCTCGGGATGGAGCAAATAATGCAACAGGATCACCTGCGCCCAGGGAGAAAATTGCTTTTTAGGTTTGGGCATCATATCCGGAGCCTTGTCCAAAAACACATAGTCGCCCGGTAGAAAAACATGTTTGCCGGGAATAATGAATGCGATATTTTCATGAATGAGTCTTTTGAGAAATTGCTTGGAAGCTTCCGGCAAAACGAATACAAACTGCCCAGAAAAATGCTGCCGAATTAATTTGAAATGGACGATAATGTCTTGTGGTGTATATGACAGGTTATTCCGGTTTTTCCAGATGAACAATAAAAGTTCTTCTTTTAGCAATTTTACGCTGACAATCCGATATTGTCCGCTTACCATAAGGGGCATGGAAATTTGGGGTTGTTCTTCCTTTTCATCAATGGGAATACCCAGGGAATTCAAATATTCCTTCAGTTTTTTTAATAAATATTTCATAGGTCATTACCTCAATAAAATGTAACTTTACTATAAGTTACATTGAAAAAGTAACTTTGTCAAGTTAAAGTGTAATTTTAAGCCGTGACGTACAGAGACAGATCACCTTGCGATGCAGTGATAGGTGATTTCGGGTGTTGCTGTCGGCTGGTTTAGTTTGATGGCGATGCGGGTGGGCTTTTCTTTCCAGGTGGAATCTTCGTTGATTTCTTCCGCTGCCAGGGTAAACGGCGCGCCGTGGCTGTCGATGGTTACATCCAGAATTTTGTCGCGGTAGGTGATCGACAGTTGATTGGCTGAAGTCTGCTCCCATTTGCCGAAGGTGATCAATGCGGTTTCGAAGGTTTCCGGAGTTTCCAGGATTGCGCGATCGGTTATGGTCAGGGAGCCTTGGCCTTGACGCGAGAACTCGAACGTCCGGGTCAATTCCTTGAGGACTTTGATCCGATAAGCCGGTTTCAGGTTTATTTTGATCAGCGAATCGCTTTTTTCGAGGATTTTGGCTTTGGTGTTTTTGCCGGTGGCCTGGAGCTTGCCGGCGATGACCGGGACGCTGTGACCGAAGGAATTCAACAGCTTGCTTTCATAACGTTTGGAGCTGAAAGTCCGGGCGGTATATCTTTCCGAGCCCGGATCAACCAGCATCGGAACGGTGCCATCGATCACCAGTACATAGCTGCCGACGTCATTATGGTTGTGCAATTCGTCATTGCTGCCGCCTTTGAAAGCCGCCGCCAGGCGGCAGTTTGCATTATCGCCGGGGCGCACGATGAAGATACCGGCATCGGGAAATTCCGAAAAAGCCGGAAGAGTGTGGAGTTTCTGAGAGTTTTTTGGCGGAGGCGAAATATTCTGCAGATAGAACATCATGGGAGCAATCTGAGCTCCGGCATTGCGGGGCAGCTCCTTCCAATATTCGGAGGGGGAATCGGTCAGCCAGTCGCGCACTCCCAGCCACATCGGTTGGATTTGAGCATTGAATGCGCAATCGGCAAAGGCGGGAATCACTTGATCGGATATCCGGATTTTTTCGGGATACTCCGAGGGTTTCAGGGCGCGGGGATTGCGCATCAGATTCAGTTTGCCGCCGGAGGCCTGGTATAAAATACCGCCAAGCTGGAGATAATTGCCGAACCCATAATTCCAATAGCTGACGCCTTCCGAACAATAACCGTCAGGCGTGAAGCTGCCCAGAAAGGTTTCGGTGTTTTTGACGACTTCGTTGAGGAGGTGTTCGCGGCGGCTTTGTTCGAGTTCGGAGGCCAGCACGGTTCCGGCCACGCCATTCAGGCAGACGACATTCCAGTTGCTTTTCCACGTCAGCCAGTAGGGCGGCTGTTGGGCGGAGAGCATCCTTTCGAATGGTTCGATGACTCTTCGAGTGACTTCGTTCTGAATCAGTTCCGCGGTTTGCGGCTTCAGTTTGGGCAACAATATCAACCGGTACATGGCCAGGTTGGCGGCGACATGCGAGGATACCAGGTCAATGCTGATACTTTGCTTGTTGAAGTTAGCCAGATCCCGGTCATGCGCGGGCAATACCCAGGACGGCTGGCCGCATAATTGCCCGGCCAGTTCTTCGAATTTACGGATAAACTGTTCATCGTCAGTCAGACAGGCGGCCTTGCCAAGGAGATAAATCGCCCGGGTAAACCGGTTATATTCCTGTTCATAACGGGAACGGTTGCCATCCCGTGAAAAATCAAGGTAGCGTTCGAGGCTGGGCGCGGCCACGCCCTCCCGAAGAATTTTATGGCTTTCTTCGATGCATTTCTTATCTTTCTGCAGGTCCCAGAATTGCCGGTTGGCGATATCCGGGACCGGTACCCAGGCGTTTTGCGGCCAGAGAGATTCACCGGCGGACAATGAAACAACACTCGAAATTAAAACAGCCATAAAATTTTTTCTCATCATTTTGCACTCAAGATTATGTGAATTTATTTCTCATCTAATTATACTTAATGATGATGAAATTTCAACTGAGAAAAGGTTATTTTCCCTTAAGTACAAACAATGGGTGCTCCGGGTAATGAATGCCGCGACCGATGCCGGGGGCAACTTGCATCCAGCCTTTACGCCCCTCGCCGTCGTTGTCATTGACCAACAGGTTGAAGCGCAGTCCATCCTTCCGCAATGAATCGGCGGTTATGCCGAAGGGGGCGAATGGAATTTCGATCCGGTATATTGTCCAGTCAGCTTTGCGTTCAGAGGTGAAGTGGATTTCCCGGGTGGCGGTTTCACGGTCAATTTCAAGGCCAGGAGGGGTATAACGGATCAACTTCCGGTCGATACCATCGTTTCCCCGGGCAAAATCGAGTTCACAAGGGAAAGTCATATTGGCGCTTTTCAGCGTTAATTGTACGCTGTCGCCTTTGAATAGGTCACGTCCTTCGAAAGATTGATGGTGTTTGTCATCCACGACTTCCACGCGGATTTTCAAGGTATTGTCCGTGGCGGTCAACCAGACAGCGGCACTGAGGTCTTTCGGTCCCTGCCACTGCATATGGAGATTCACCGGATCCAGCTCATAAAGCGATACCAGATACTTCTTGTCGTCAAGAGTATAAAGCGGTTTATCCGGGAAGGCCGGATGGAGCGGCAACGCCAACGGGACTTCCTGGCTGATTCGGGTGGGGGTATCGCCGTTCCAACTGTATTCCAGCATGATTATTGCTGTTTTGCTGTCGCAGGGGGTGGCTTCGATGACCGGGCTCCATTCCTTTTGTTCGCCGGGCTGTAGTTCGAAAATGGCTTCGGACGGTATGATTTCCAGTATCGGCGGAGTGAGTATTTTCAGGGCCAATTTACCGGATTTTCGAGCAGGATTACGAAGCATAAGTTTGAGTTGGGTTTTTTCTCCGGGTAGAATGATTGGAATATCTTGTACATTGACTGGAGATGACAGCAATTCAGCTTGAGTCGCACCGGCCAGAAGCAACGAAACCGGTTCCACTCCCAGTGGTAGGACAGCAATACCATCATTCAATTCCACTGGTCGTCGGTTTCCCATCAGATCGACCAGAAAAGCCGCTTTGGCATTACTTTTGATCATCTGAGTTCCTTCAGAAAAATTTTCGCTCCAGGCACAGAAAATCAACTCATCTTTGCCTTTGAACTCGAAGGCCAAAAAATTGTTTGGCAGCGGCAATCGGCGGACGAATTCCTTGCCGGCATAGAGCCGGGCGGCGTTATTGAATGCGGCGTAGACGGCTTTGGGATAGAAATCCAGTGTAAACATGCCGTAATGATGCTCGTTGCTGTATGGATTATCGCCTTTACTGCGGAGATTGTACCAGTTGTAGCCGATGCTGCCGAGTGACCAGGTGTAGATCAGTTTTTTGAAAAGAGTGTCGGCCTGTTCCTTGTCGGAACGCCCGGCCGAGGTCAACGCGGTTTCGTTGGCGTACCATGGCAGGGTCAGGTTGTATTTGGCGCGAAGCGGCATCAGGAGTTTGTCCATGGTTACCTCACGGAAGGAGGTGAACGGAGCATGACCATGGAAGCAATGGACATCGAAAATATCACGGCAGGCAACCATGACGTCGCGCTGGAATTGCCCGCGTCCGGGATAGTCGAAAGCGCAGAATCCGGCGGAGAGCAACAGCGCGTCGGGATCGGCCTGGCTCAACTCCTTGCGGGCGAGTTTGGCCAACTCGACATAGTCGGCCGCCGTGGGAGGAACTTTGTGAATATCCGGCTCGTTCATCAGCTCCCAGTAGCGGACTTTACCCCGGTAGCGGGTGAAAAGTTCCCGGAAATAAGCGCGGGTTGCCTCATAATCCGGTTTGCCGTCTTTCAGGGGGCGGTAACTGAAAATCAGGTCAAAATTGATGCCGCGCGCCGAAAATACTTCGACAATCCGGTCAAGCAAATTAAGATCGCGCGGAATTACAAAGCGGACCAGTTTTCCGCCGGCCAACGCGATTGCATCGGCTTCGCGGTCGAGATCGTGGGGATGGCGCTCGGGATGGCTGTTGATTCCGAGGATAAAACCCTGCGGTTGCTTGATTTCCGGTGTGGCTCCCGCCGGTTGAAGCCAGGCGAATGAGCGTTTCAAGCTGGTTTGCTCTCCGCTGCCCTGAGCCGTGAGCGCGCAATTCACATACCAGACGCCGAAACGCGGCATTTGCGGAAGTTTAATGCGCTTGACTTCGCCGGGCTGGAAGGAAAATTTCTCCTCAAAGCGCCACGAAATCGCTTCATTGCGATAATCGGAAACGCTGATTGCCGCATTGAATTCAACCGGCATGGCGAAACGGTTGGTCAAGCGGATAACCGCCGCGGATTCAGCGGAAGTCATCACGTGTATCGAACTGCCGGTATCCAGCTCCATGGAAATACTTTCCCGAATCGGCATCCGGCCATTGAGCGTGACACTTTTCAAAGAGAGCTTGCCGGTCTGGTTTGGGGCTGTCTGAAATGCGAATCCGCCCAGGCGCAACGGTTGCGGAAGCGTTTTTTCGGCCTGGAGTTGAAATTCAGCCCGATGATCACCGGCCCGGTTCCAGTCGACAGCGGATTTGATTCGATGAAGTTTATTATTCTGATCAATAAATACGGCGATGATCTCACGTATTGGCGAGGTTTCCGGTACGCTGGCGTTTAGTGACAACACAGCCTGCTGGAAGTATGGCAGCGGCACAGCATTGGAGGCCGCCCCCATCGGTCCGTAACGGCACGGATCGACGTGAAAAGGTCCATTGAAATCAAGTTCCAGCATTGCCGGATTACCGGAAACACGGAACTCGGCATTGCGAATCAGCAATTTTTCCGGATGGGCGAAATCAATCAAAGAGCTTGCCAGAGAAGTATCGACCATCGTTTCTTCCGCTTGACCGGTTGACGGCAAGTAGGAAATGTTGTTCACATCCACGGAACCGGCTCCCGTCCCCTTGTTGAAATTCAGAGAAAATCCCAACAGTTTTACCGGAAAATCCAACTTTTTGTCGGCGTTGCCGCCCCATGAACTTTTGGCATTTATGGGATTTGCCTTGATGTTGAATTCAGTATCCCAGATACCGGCGCGGTCCCAGCGGACCGGCTGCGGAAATTGAAAAATCTCTCCGCTTGCGTCAATCAGCCGCAGGTTGAGCTGACGAACCGGACACGATTCGGCGGTAGCGGTACGTATCGTGAAGCGCATAGAGGAAAATTCGGGCAGCGCTAATGGCTGTTTCAGGTGATATTGCATCCAGGGAAAAAGTGTTTCATTCCAGTTCAGACGCAGGGCCGATTGAATATAGGCGGCATTCTGGCCGTGTTTGCCTGCATCTTTATGCAACCGGAATTCCGGAGTTTCCCGGCTGAAATCGATACCGGATTGCGCTGCCGCAGCAGAAAAAATACTACCTGTTATCATCGCCAATAAGAATTTGAATTTCACGAAAAACCTCGTTCAAAGTGATTTTTGTTGGTTGTTGATGGTGATGACGTATTTAACCTGGGTTGCCGACTCCTTCAGCTCTTGGCCGGACAGCCCCTGAACATGACCGTCGAAAAAAAGCACATTCGGCCGCTCGAAATGAGTTGCAAATAAGTAATAATTTCTGACGGAACTGTTGGAATTCGGGGTAAAATTCCAGTATTGATTGTGGGTGGTGTCAAGACTGCGGGCATCGCCCATCAGCAGGGTTTGCGCCGGGCGCCGCACTTTGCGGAGATCGTAAACTACATTTGAAGTGGCAGTATTGATGTTGAGGCAGAAATCGCCGGTGGTATCTTTCTTGACAGCGTAATCCTTGTCGCCGAAGGCCGTGTAAATGCCGTAACTGTCGAAGGGTAATTGAGTGTTCGGGAGTGCCGGATTTTCCGGATGCTTGGGACATGAGGTGATTGTCAGAGGCAGCAGTTTCTGGCCCCCTTTGGTGGTGGCGCCGCAATAAACCTGTTTCCATGGGCCGCCGTTTATGTCTCGGACAATCAGATTATTGTAGTCATCCGCGTATATCAGCATGGCGGTACCGATCTGTTTGAGGTTGGAGATGCATTTGATGGATTTTCCTCTTTCCCGGGCCTGATTCAATGCCGGCAACAGCATGGCTGCCAGTATTGCGATGATGGCGATCACAACGAGCAATTCAATGAGTGTGAATTTTCTTGTCATCTTTTCCTCCTGTTTGGGCTAAAAAGTAAGCGCGCATTCGGCTTCTTTAATATGATGGCACATTTTTTTGTTTGAATAAATATATCCCCGGGCAGGAACAATTTCACCGTCCGGAGCCGTCAATTCTTTGTTTCCGGTATTGGCGTACAGGCTCATGCCGTTGGAATAGACGGTTTCGGTCAAGCCGTTTTCGTGGCGGATAAAATCCTCCATGAATGCTTGTTGAGTCGGAGCCAGTTTCATGACGTCCTCACTCATTCTCTTGAATATGGCGGCGTCTTTGGCCAATTTCTCCGGACTTTCGAACGTCAGGTCCAGGCTCCATCCCGCCGCGGAACTCCATGTGGGATTGAAGATATGGTGATAATACAGGATCGGCAATCCGCCCCACGCCAGGTTTTCGATATATTCGCGGCTGCCGGGATATGTATTGATGAACAACCGGCAGTTGTTGTAAAGGATGATCCCGTGATAGACCATCTGGAAAAACGGTATATGTTCATCGCAGAATTCTTCGGCCGGTTTGTCCAGGTTATAGATCATATACGTGCGATCCAACTCCGGCAGCGCCCAGTCACGCCCTCCCTCCGACATGGAAAGCCCAAATGTATCGTGTTGCAGTTTCAATATCTGCTTGTAGTATTCGCTGTTATCCCGATGATCGATCCGGTGTTGAGGATGCGAACAGGAACGCATCGGAATGATCGAAACCACATCGACGAAATACGGCCCGCGCAACCCCGGAAGCCGTCTGGAGACTTCAGGCAAATTATTTTTGGCATATTCGACTGCTTTTTGCGGGCATACCCGGTAGGCCTGGCCGCCGCCGAGCTTGCCGCCGCCGATCATAGGGCCGCCGTATTCGCCGAAACTATGGCAGGCGTCATCGAGGTTGAAATTCCGTGCCAGCGTGTAACCGTCGTAATAATTGTCATGCAGAGAAATACGGTATCCCAGCTCATTGATGCGATCGATCAAGCCGCGCAACGCGTCTTCACTGCCGCAACCGTCGGCAGTTGGGAAAAGCTGCGGGAATGCGCCGTCATGGCCGCCATGGTTCCAGCCGACCAGACAGAATTCCGCCGGACCGAGGCCTTGCTTGCGGAATTCCTCAGCGATTGTTTTTACATTGTCATAGGTCAGAAAAACCCGCGGTTTCGGTTCGTTTTCCGGACGCTGTTCCAGAATTTGAACCGGCAGCGGTTTCACCGCCATGCGGCACCGCACGGTCAAGGATTTCGTCGAATATTCGAGATCCGGCTCATCTTTTATTCGCTCGGCGATTGATTTCAGCTTGCGAATATCCAGATTATATTGACGGTACCACTTGGCGGCTTCCTTCCAGTTGCCGGGAAACTCGGTAAACAAGACAGTCATGTCTTCGTCGAGGGCTGGTTCAGCCCAGGTTTCCCGGATATTGAACACTGGATCAAGCGAATAGATTTTTTGTTTTCCCCAGGCGGTACGCAACCGCAAATCCGCGTCGAGCTTGCCGCCTTCGATCAAGCCGATACGGCAATGGTCATTGCGGAAAAAACCGAAAAGCGGCATATTCCCCCAGGCAACTTGCCAGGAACGCTCATTGAAAATTCCGAGGATATATTCGTTTGGCTTATGCCCCGCTGTACGGGTCAGGTAGCCGCTTGCCCATGGGATGAAAAATTCTCCGCCGTCGCCCTCCTCTCCAAGAAAATCCGGATTGCAGAATGCGATTGAGGCAAATTTATTTTCGCCATTTTCCCTGAGGGATATTGCCGGAACTACCAGTTGTGTTCCATAAGACGTTTGCTCGAAACGATACGAAAATTCGAGTCCGAGTTCGCTATCCGACCAATCACCGGCTTCGCTGAATTTCAGCTTGCCACTTTCGACGCGGCCTTTCGAGTGATCCGATTTGAGGTAACTGATTTCAAAAAAACATGTCATTGTTTAACTCCCTTAGTCGATCATGGGGTTTTCCGCTTTTTTTTGCGCGGTACCGTAATTGTCTTCTTCCGAATACTTGATATAAGCGTCATAATCCTCGATCATATCTTTTGAAACATAATTCTGAACAATATCTTCCGTCAAGGGATATTTTTTGCTGTGATCGATGTCTTCCCAAGGCGGCCGGGTACGGAATTTATTGTGGAATTTATTTTTCAAGCGACCCCGTTCTTCCAGATGGATCATACAGGCGCGAATACAACCATAGGCTCCTTCCACCGCGCGGCCATAGCCGTATTGACGCGGATAATCGCCGTTGAACGGATTGCGTTGAAGGTCGCAGCCCCCCTGAATGCCCTTTTCGCAGGCCATTTCATTCAGTTTGCCCCATTCGATCTCATGCCCCGCCACCGTGATCTTGACTGATTCCTTCTGACTGATCGCCTTACCGGAACAATGCCGGACACAGAGCTTGCAACCATCGCAGATTTTGCCCTCGAAAATCGGGTCCGGCTCAAGTTCCGCATCCGTCAGCAGGATCACAAAACGCTGACGCGGCCCGAATTCGGGGGTCAGGAACACTTTGCTCCAGCCGATTTCGCCAAGCCCGGCCATGTATGCGGCCAGCCGGAAATGCACCAGTACATCCGGATACGGATTGCCTTCGCGTACCGGACGACTCCAGCCCTCGCGGAATTTGCCGGTAACGGTATTGATTGCTTCGCCGCCGTTGGCATTCAGCATGGGAACGGTTTCGTAGCCATGGTTTTCCAGGTAGCGGGTCAGATTCCACAGGACCATCGGCCCGTAAACCTGATTCAGGGCGGCATAACCCATCGAAGGGTAGATACTGAACAGCGTACCTTCCTCAATACCGCGCAAAGTGCCGCGTGCAATGCGAAACCCCAACACGATCATGGATTTCGCGCCCGGGAAAATATAGCGGGCGTCGTTTTGTTTCGGAGCACCTTCAAAGCGCGACATCGTGGAAATTCCGACCAGGTCCGCCCCCAGTTCTTTTACTTTCTTTTTTACTTCCGCCGCGGTGATTTCTTTTTTCTCAAACATTTTATTGCCTCATAGAGTATTAACTGTCAGCGGTGACAATAAATATTATACAAGATTTTTTTTATTAATCAAGAGAGGTTTTTATTTTTCTTGTAAATATTCCAATTGAGCTGTATACTAAGACGAGGTCGCCAAAAGACTGAAATGACGAAAAGGACGCAAAAGACAGTTGAGTTTCGATCTGAAGTTGTCCTTTATTGTCTTTTCTGTCTTTTGAGTTTTGGCGGGGTCGTCTACTAAAAGACATCGATGAGTTTTTCTAATCAATTTTTCAGGCTATGGTTACTATAAAAGATATCGCACTTCAGGCCGGAGTTTCCGAAAGGATGGTGGCAAGAGCCATTTCCGGGACTACCCAGGGCAAGCGCCGGGATGCCCGGGAACGGGCCGAACGCATATGGAAAGTAGCGAACGAATTGGGATACTGCCCTTCGGAAATCGCTGTCGCCCTGACGCGCGGTTCGACGAAAACAATTGGACTGCTTCTGCCGAACTTGACGGATATGTTTTACGCCGCGGCTTCTGAAATCGCCATGGATGAGGCCGCTAAATACGGATATTCCATCATCATTCGGCTAACCCGTTTCAGGCCGGAAATTGCCCGGGAAGGTATTGAACGCTTTCGCTCAAGTCGGGTTGCCGGAATACTTTATGGAGACGATGGTGTGAGTTTGGAGCCGAAATTGATAACCTTGCTGACCAAACAGAAGTTTCCGATTCTTACTTTCGGGCACCCCAATTCATGCAATCTTCCCTCGGTGGCCCCCGACCACATGGTTTCCATTCAGCGAGCGGTCAAGATGCTTGCGGATAAAGGTCACGCTTCCGTCGCATTGGCTTCGTTTGGAAAAAAACATATTGGAAATAAGGTCGACTCACAGAGCTTCTTGGCAGCCTGCTCCGCATGCAAAGTCAAGGGCGAAGTCTTGCTCATGGAACACATGAATCAATATGCCGAACTGGCGGCGGAACACCGGAATGCTCTGCTGATCAACGGCAAATATGCGACCCGGGTGTTTCTGGACAGCATTTCAAAAGACCCGGGTTATCAGCCGGATCTGGTCGGATTTTACAATGAATGGACCTGGGCTCAAGCTTCCGCGTCAAAACTGGCAGGAGTGATCATGGACGATGCCGAGTTCTCTGTCAGAATGGCGGTAAAAACAATTGTCAAACAGATGGCGGATTATAAGCATGATGCTATAGCAGTCCAGTCCAAGTTTTACCCCAAAGAGAAATTCTCGGAAATTCATGTCCTCGATCTTGCGAACCAGTATCTTTTTCCGTAAAACCTTCAGTTCAATTCCAGTTCGGTGAACGGCATGTCCAATGTCAGGATATCTTTTTTGTCGTTGAGCTTGCCCGACAATACCGTATGCTCTTTATCCTTGGCTTGAATCTGCAATTGATTGACATTGGTCGCCAGGAAGGTCGGCTTGGCGTCGCCGGTTTCCAACGAGCGGTCCCGATGGAAATTGGTGATGCGGAAGTTTTTCAGGTTGCTTTCACAGCAGAACAGGGCTTTGGCGCTGGTGGCGGTGGAGTGAACCGTCAGGTTGTCGATCAGGATATCTTCGACGATGCCGACGCCGTCGGGACAATCGGCGTCTTTGAACAACGGAGTCCGGCAGTACCGCGCGGCGTCGAGGTTGATGGCAAAGCAGCGGCAGCCCGCCCGGAGATTCTCGATCCGGATATTGCGGATTGGCGAAGTGACGCTCAGCATTCGAATAGCGGTATGGCAGTCTTCGGCGTAAGCGTTTCTGACCGTGATGTTTTCGATGGGGCCGCAGACCAGATCGAGGTTTTCCAGCCGCACCACCGAATCGTCGGCATTGAACGCCAGCAAATCGTCGTTGGTCTGACCTTTGGACAGGGCCCGGATGTTTTCCACCAGACCATTCCTGACAAAACCGCCGAAGTGCAGTCCATCCTGGTTAAAGGCCGGACGTTCGCTCAGAAAACCGATGTCGCGGATGACGAAGTCTTCCAGTTTGCACATCCGGATATTGTAGATCACCGAATTTGCGATAACCATCTTTTCCAGTCTTAAACGCTTGACGTTGAAAAAATTGAGGACGGTGCCGGAATATGCGTTGACGTCGAAGAGATCGTCGGCTTTGGTATTGAATTTGCCGGTGTTGTTACCGTCCCAGATGCCGCCGGTAATGGTGATGTCTTCGTTGCCGTTTACATGGTCGGAGTTGGTCAACAGGAAGTCGCCGCGTTTTTTCGGAGTGTCGCCGCACATGAAAAGACAAGCGTCCGGGGCGGCATCGACATGTACGCCGGAGGGGACCAGCAAGGTCCGGGTGACCCGGTAGCGCCCCGCTGGAATAACTACCTGGGAACTGCCGCTGGACAAGGCTTTCTGAATGCTTGCACTGTCGTCGGCCGCGCCATCGCCGACGGCGCCGAAATTTTTGATATTGACGATGTTTTCTGATAACATTTTTCTGTCTCCATGTTTTGACGGTAGTTTATCATTGATCGTTTTAAAAGCAAGCGGCATCGGAAAAATTATTGAATTTTGCGGTTTTTGGCTTGCAAAAGGTGGATTTGGATGTACTATAGGGACATAAAGGGTTAAAAAGGGGAATTTAGGCGTCTGAATTCCCGGAGAAGGTTTGAAATGGATGAAGTCTTTTTTTTCGGGACGTATGAGCATTCGCTTGACAACCAGGGTCGGGTAGCGATACCCAGCGACTGGCGGCGCGGCGAAGGCGAAACCCGTTTCATCCTGTTTCAGGGAACGGAGCATGATTTGCTGCTTTTTCCTTTTGAATCCTTTCGTGATTTTTTGGTAAAGGCCCAGAAAGTATCGTTTGCCAATCCGGCGGCGCAACGCGCTTTACAGCAATTCGGTGCGCGCGCGAGGGAGTGCCGCTGCGACAAGCAGGGGCGGATCCGGCTGGAGAAGATGCATCTCGATGCGGCAAGCATTACCGACCAGGTGACAATGGTCGGCGGCGTGACCCATATCAAGATGTGCGCTCCGCAAAATTGGTCTTTTGACGAGCCGGACGGTTCGGAAATGGCGAAAATCAACGAAGGCGACGTTCTCGCCCAGCTGATCGAGCATTTGAACGGCGGCAAGTGAGGTCTTGGTATGAGTGAAATGAAAAACGCATTCGTGGGCGACGGGTTCGGTCATTATCCGGTGATTCACCGGCAAGTGACGGAGTTCCTGACCTGGCATGAAGGGCCGATGCGCCTGATTGACGGGACCCTCGGGTGCGGTGGTCATAGTTCTTTGATATTGGAAAAGAATCGGCAGGCGGAATTATTGGGGATTGACCGTGACGGCGATGCTTTGCTCCGAGCCCGGGGCAGGTTGGCATTTGCCGAAGACCGAATCCGTTTGATGCGAGGAAATTTCAGCGATCTGGCAGTACTGGCGGCCGAAATCGGGTGGACTTCGGTGGATGCGGTGTTGCTGGATCTGGGCATTTCCTCCCCGCAAATTGATGATGCGGGGAGGGGATTTTCACTTCGGCTGAACGGCCCCCTCGACATGCGAATGGATCAGCGGAACCCGGTATCCGCTTCCCGGTTGTTAAACCGTGAGAGCGAAGAAAGCCTCGGACGGATTTTCCGTGATTACGGCGAAGTCCGCCAGTGGCGGCTGCTGGCCCGGCGGGCCGTGGAAAGACGGACCGAAAGGCCGTTTGACACCACCGCCGATTTCGCGGAGTTCTGCGATTTGGCGCTGGGCAAGTCCCGGCCGGGCAAACTGCCTTCACCGACGTTGCCGTTTCAGGCACTGCGGATCGCCGTAAACGACGAGCTGGGTGAGCTGGAACGCGGGCTGGACGCCGCTTATCAGGTTTTGAAGCCTGGCGGCAGGCTGGCGGTGATCAGCTTTCATTCGTTGGAAGACCGGATCGTGAAGAACTATTTTCGCGACGGCGAGACGGAATGTATCTGTCCGCCGAAGTGCCCGGTGTGTATTTGCGGCGGCGGACGTGCCGTCTGGAAAGTGTTGACGAAAAAACCGGTAACCGCCGATCCGGATGAATTGGCGGAAAACTCCCGCTCCGGCTGTGCCAAGTTGCGGGTGGCGGAAAAAACAAAATAAAATAACCATTTACACTCACCATTTGGAGGAGGATAAAAATATGAATATCAGAGCGAAAACGACGGCGACGGTCCGGAAACGTTCCGTCAGCGCCAAAGAAGTTATCTGGGGTAAATTCGATATCCTGTTTTTTGTGATAATTCTTGGCTTGGGAATTTTTGCGGCAGTCAGTCTGCGCCTGACTTTCAACTCCAAGGGGGTGGCGATGTCGCGCGAATCCGAATCCATCCGCAGTGAAATCCATTCTTTGAAGCGTGAGATCGAAAACCTGTCTACCCGGCGCGAGGCCCTGATGTCCTGGCCGAATATCCGGTTGCGGATCTCGCAGTTCAATTTGCCGTTGCGGCTGCCGAACCCCGTCCAGGTCTATCGGATGGCGGTAAATTACGATAATAACGGATTGGGACGTATCGGCAGTTTCTCGCATCAGACTGCCGACAATACCGTTACCGACACCAGTTTCAGGAGTCATATGGGGAATGCTGACCAGTAATGATGGCGTCAAAGTACGCATCTATTTTGTGGTGGTAATCTTATTTGGACTCTTTGTTTACGTGGGAGTAGTGCTGTATCGCCTGCAGATAGTCAGGCACGACGAGCTCTACGATAAAGCCAAAAAACGCTATACCGCGGTCCACACCAAAGTCGGGAAACGCGGCGAAATCCGGGACATCGACGGCCATTTGCTGGTCGGCAATGTCCCGGTCACTCAGATCGTCGCCGACCCGAGCATTATCGATCCCGGAGTCAAGGAGGAAAAGCTGGCTTGGCTCCTGAATTCGTATTTCGGCAGCGATTACCGGGAAACTCTGCGCAATCTTCAGCAGAAAGAACGCCGGCGGAAAAATCAGGACGGTTCGTTCACCACCTTGCCGCGCCAATACGCTATAATGGTAAAAGAGGCCGCGTTCGATGACGCCGAGCGTTTCAAAACTACTTTGAGGGTCAATGATATTCGCGGAGTCTCTTTCCGTGAAGGATACCGCCGTTATTATCCGAAAAATATGTTGATGGCCAACGTGTTGGGATTCATCGGCGGCGGCGGGGTGGAATCCGCCCGCGAAGACACCACCAAACCGGCGGTGACCGAAGAGCATTATGAAGTCGACCGTTCCGGCATCAAGTTGCCGTATGGCGAGGGGATTCGCGAGGATGCCCGCGACGGTGAGCATGTTTATCTGACCATCAGCGAGCCCATTCAGTCGATTGTCGAGGAAGAACTCGACAAGGTCATGCAAAAATGGAAGCCGAAAACCGCTTACGCGGTAATGGCCGATCCCCGGACCGGCAATATTATGGCGTTGGCCCAGCGTCCTTCCTTCAACCCCAATGACCGGAGCAAAATGGATGGCGAGGCTTGGCGTGTCCGGGCGATTGAAGACTCTTTCGAACCCGGTTCGGTTATGAAACCGCTGGTTGTAGCCGGGGCCCTCGACTTGGGGATCGTGTCGCCGCGTACCATGGTCGATTGTGAAAACGGCCTCTGGGTGTATCAGAACCGCAGCATGCGGGACACCCATCCGGAAAAAATGGTTCCGGTAAGCGACGTCATCAAGTTTTCCAGTAACATCGGCACCGCCAAAATCGGGTTGATGCTGGGGAAGGAGCGTTTGAATACGATTCTTCGCAGTTTCGGCCTGGGAACGCGGAGCGGCATTCCCATCAAACCGGAAACTGCCGGACAGTTTTCCAAGCTCAATAACTGGGACGCGCTTTCGATAACACGTTTCCCGATCGGCTATGGCGTCGGGGTTTCGCCGGTCCAGATGGTGCGGGCCTATTGCGCTCTGGCCGATGGCGGTAATCTGCGCAAACTGCGTCTGATCGACCGGGTGGAGGACGCCGAAACCGGCGAGGTTATTAAGATAGCGATGGATGATCCTGTCAATATTTATAATAACGCGGAACGCGCCAACCAGATCGTCGACATGATGGCTTCGGTGACTCAGCGCGGCGGTACCGCGACCCGCGCCGCCATTCCCGGCTATGAAGTCGCCGGCAAGACTGGGACCAGCCGTAAATGGATACCCGGCAACCGGGAAACCGGCCAGCGCGGCGCGTATTCATACAGCAAATCCTACGCGACGTTCGCGGGTTTCGTCCCGGCCCGTGACCCGGCTTTCGTCCTGGTGGTGGTGGTGGACGAGGCTGTCGGAAGTATTTACGGGGGAGTCGTAGCGGCTCCCGCCTTCAAGGATATCGCCTCCAGAACTCTGAAATTCCTTGATATCAAAGAAGATCCGGCACTGCTGCCGCCGGAGCGGACGACCGCCGCCACCCGTCCCGCGGCGCCAAGCCAGCCTCAGGCGGCCGCCAGGCCCGCGGCGCCAACTGCGCCCGCGGTATCGACGGTCCCGGCGCCGACGGTCAGGCGGCAACCGGCTGCCCCGGCTACTCCGGTCGTCAAACCGCCGGAAAAACGTGAAAAAGTCTTTATCCCACTGGATGAAAATTATTATCGCCGGGGATACCGGCAAAATCAGAATAAAAGGTGAACAATAATGGGTAATTATTTCGATGACAGTCATTTACCGGTGATACCAAAGGGCTCGCACCTGCATTTCGTCGGCATCGGCGGCATCGGGATGAGCGGTTTGGCCAAAATGCTGGTTGAACAGGGGTTCAAAGTTACCGGCAGCGACCGCGGAGCCGACAAGCCGGAGAACCGCCGGATTATCGATACGCTGGCTAACTCCGGGATTCGGATTTTTCCCCAGAACGGTTCGTTCAGTGAAATCAGCGAACCGGATTACTTGATTTACTCCTCGGCCATTGAGACTGACAACCCGGATTTTCAGGCCGCCCCGAATACCCCCCGCGAACATCGCGCCATGACCTTGGCCGCCGCGATCAACGGCATGGAACACTGCACCGCGATTGCCGTCAGCGGCAGTTGCGGCAAAACCACCGTCACCGGCTGGCTGGGCGAAACCATGTATCTGGCCGGAATGGAGCCGACCTGTCTGAACGGCGGGTTGATGAACCGTTTTCATACCGAAGACAACGCCGGCAATTACGTGCACGGCGACGGCAAATATCTGGTCTTCGAAGCCGACGAAAGTGACGGCAGTCTGGTGGCCTACAGTCCTGATTATGCGTTGATTATGAATATCGGGACCGACCATTACAGCAAGGCGGAGCTGGCGGAGCTGTTCGGACAGTTTATCGGCAAAGTCCGCAAGGGCATCGTCATCGAGTGCGACGCCTGGCACCGGCTGCGGGGATTCATTCCCGATCACCTGAAAGTGGTGGTTTTCGACGGCGACGGCCAGGAGGGCCAGTGGCGTCTGACCGGCTACCGGTATACCGAAGGCCGGATTGTCGGTGAAGTCAACAACTCATTCAAATTTGAAATTCCGCTCAGTGGCAAACACAATGCCGTCAACGCGATGGCCGTAATGGCAATGATGGACATTCTGGGCGTGCCGCCGGAAAAAAGCGCTCCGCTGCTGAAAGAATTCAAAGGCGTCTGGCGGCGTTTCGACTACATGGGCAAGATGCCGAACGGCGCGCGGGTCTACGACGATTACGCGCACAATGTGGAAAAAATCGCCTCCTGTATCGCTTCGGCCCAGGAACTGGTTTCGGATGGCCGGGTGTTCGCGATCTTCCAGCCGCACGGCTTCGGCCCGCTCGGCTTCATGCGCAAAGACCTGTTGCCGGAACTCGAAAAAACCTTGCGTGCCGATGACCGTTTCATCTTTCTGCCGCCCTATTATGCGGGTGGTACTTCCTCATTCAAGCCGACTTCGGAAGAAGTGGCGGCCGAGTATCAGAGCCGCGGCACGAAGAATTATTCATCCTTTCCCTATCGCTCGGATATTGTCGCCATGCTGCAGGACGAAGCCACGAACAAAGACCTGGTCCTGATTATGGGCGCCAGGGACAACTCCCTCTCCGACTGGGCCTTGGAAATTACGAAATAAAAAAGCGGGGACGATAAAATCCCCGCTTTTTTGATCGATACCGGAATTTATCTCGCGCAGAGATCCCGGGTGATTTTGGAGAGGTTGGCAGCGGAGGTGCTGTCCAGATAAGTCACGCAATCGGGATGGAAACGGATGACCGAAGCCGGATGGTTCGGGCAGAGTTCGCCTTCGATGGTGATCTTGACGGCGTTGGCCTTGCGGCTGTCCGGAACAGTGTTGATGATGGCTTTGCTCTTCAGAATCTGGCGAACAGCCATGGAAATCGCCTGTTTCGGCACGTCGTTGATGGTCGGGAACCAGCCTTCGCCGAGCTGCTGCTTGCGGCAGGCTTCGTCGAGATCGACGACCAGATAGGCGGCTTCGGTTTCGAAATCGGCCGGCGGATCATTGAACGCGATGTGACCGTTTTCGCCGATGCCGATGAAGCAGACGTCGATCGGATGCTGAGCAATGGTTTTGCCGAGTTCATCGCAGGTCTGCTGCGGATTCGGATTGCTGCCATCCACATAAAAAGCGGCTTTCAGAGGGGCGGGCAGGTTGGCCACAAAGCGTTCCTTAATGTATTTGCGGAAGCTGGCGGGGTGGCTTTCGGGGAGGCCCACGTATTCGTCGAGGTGGAACATGGTGATTTTGCTCCAATCAATGCCGGGGGCCTTGATCAGGTTCTGGAGCATGGCGAACTGGCTGGCGCCGGTGGCGATGATGATGTTGGCTTCGCCGCGTTCGGCAATGGCCTGGCGGATTTTTTCTGCACCGCGTGCGGCGGCGGCAGCGCCCATCTTTTCGACTGTGGAGTAGATTTGTACTGTCATTTTCTTTCCTTGTTTAAGGGTTAATGGTTGTTGTTATTGCAATGTGAACATGATTCACGGATCACTAATTCCGGCTTCAGAAGGATGACCTTTTCGCCGCGGCGTTTGAAAATCAACTCGAAAGCGGCATCCACCATTTGCGCGATCGGCACCCGGATGGTGGTCAGGGCCGGGATCATCAAACCCGCCGCCGGGATATCGTCGAAACCGGTCAGCGACACATCCTGCGGCACCGAAAGACCGGCATTGTAAAGCGCCCGCAGCCCGCCCTGGGCCGTGATGTCGTCGGCGGCCATGATGACCGAGGGCAGCTTTTTCCGGGTTTTTGTCAACAGTTTTTCCATGGCGCGCAAACCGGTATTTTCGCCTTCCGAAGCGATGCTGAAAGTGATATTTCGTTCGATGGTTGCCAGGATGTTGCGGCGGCGCAAATGCGGTCCGGTATTGCCGCCGATAAAGCCGATATCATGATGCCCGAGACGGCAGAGGTATTCTGCCAATAGGCCGAGTCCGGCGGTTTCGTCAACCTCGACCCGGGCTACGCCGGGGTAGTCGTTGTCCGAACCGATTTGGGCCACCGGTATATCTCGGGAGAGAAATTCTTCCACCCACGCGGCGCTGATATCGCTGCCGCAAATGATCAGGGCATCCAGTTGAAACCTCAACAGCGAGGAAATATCGCGCGGCTTGTTCTTGCTCAGGTCGAAACCGGTCAGGATCAGCGAACAGCCGTTTTTCCGCGCCTGTTCCTGGATGGCGCCGGTCATCCGGCCCAGAAACGGGTCGTCGAAATCTTTGATGACTACGCCGATGGTTTTCGACTTGGCGCCGCGCAGAGTCAAGGCGGCGGCATTTGGGACATAACCCAGCTCGCGGGCGGTTTCGCGGATTTTTCGAACGGTCTCTTCGGACGCGCCGATATTGGCGGCGGTGCCGGTCAGAGCCCGCGACACCAGCGAAGGCGAGATGCCGAGTTGCTTTGCGATTGTCTTCTGAGTAACCATTCGTTTCTATATCTCATACGTGTGAGTATAGTATAACGCGGTTTATGGAAATGTCAATCTCATACGTGTGAGATTTTGAATTTTTTACATGGAAAGGATCTTGGCGGCTGCCCGGTTACGGACAACTGAATATATTCTGGCCGGCGGTCCGCAGCCAGCGGAGGAAATCCCGGCGGCTGGAATCCGGGCCGGGGTTGCCCAATTCAAAGTTATACAGCCCGGAATAAGCGATTTCCGCCAGCGCGGCCGCGGCGGCGTTCCAATCCACGCCGCCTTTCTTCGGTGAGAATATCGGCGGAATATGCAAATCGTCTTTATACCAGAAACCCATGGTGTCTCTGGCGGTGACGTGCATGCCGGTATTGTCATGGAGATGGAGGGCGATCAGCCGTTTACCCGCGCCGCGGATGAATTCATCCGCCTGGTTCGGAGTCAGGTTCAAGTGCCCGATATCGAGGCAGATACCGATATTGTCCGCGCCCGCGCCGTCGATGATCGCCAGCAGTTCAGGGAGTCCGGGAGCGGTGTCCGGGGTGTTTTCCAACGCCACGCGCAGCGGCATGTTGCGGGTATGCTCCGCCAGTTGCCGGACGGAATCGCATTGCAGTTCCAACACTTGTTGAGACGGTATATTTTCATAAAGCGCCTGCCAGCCGCCGACATGGATGGCTCCGGCTGTGATGCCCAACTCGGCATAAGTATCGATCCATTGGCGGGTAATGTCGAGCGCTTCCTGACGTTTGGCCGTCAAGGCATTGCCCAGGTCGATCCGGTTGCGCAAATGTCCCTGGGTAATTTTCAGCCCGGCGTCTTCAAATCGTCGCCTTGCTTCCTGTCTCTCGTTGGCGCTCAGTCCAACCATGACTTCGCCGTGGGACAGGCTTATTTCCGCATATTCGAAACCGCATTTGGTCAGATTCTCGACCGCGGCCCAGAATTCTTTGCCGCCGGCCTCCGTTGAAACTGCAATTTTCTTTTCGTTCATTTGCTTTTATCCCTGTTTTAACAGGGTAAATATATCGTATCACTGTGTAATTTCAATCTCCGGTTTGAAAACGTCCATTGACAAAGCGGCTCGGATCGAGTCCGATCGGCCGTCCGTCGGCACCCACCAGCGGAGGATTCGGAAAGCAGTGTTCGAAGTCGAGTTCGCCTAATTTGGGGCCGCCCGGCTCGTAGTTGTCGCTGCGCCACTGTTTCAGCCAATGTTCATAGTCACGGTAAGGACGCAGTTTCACCAGTTGGTCAATCTTGGGATCGGCATAAAACGAAGTCGGCTTTTTACCGGTCAGCCGGTGGTAATCGTCGAAGGTCATGACCTTGCGTTCGCCGCGAAGCGCCGGTTCGATGATCAGTCCTTCCGGCGGTTTCGAGGAATTCATGAATATCTCGAACTTCAGCCAGATTCTGGTCTGCTGCGGCAGGCGCATGTAGTAACAGTTGTAGGCTTCGACCAACTTGTCGGGGTCATCGCAAATCAGTACGGGACTGCGTTCCTTGTTGAGGTTCTGATCGTAAAAGATATTGTGAGTGATGGTGCTCGTCATTTTTCTATTGCTGAGCAGCAGCAGACTGCCTTGTACGCTGAGGTAAAAAAGATTGTTGGCGATTAACGGATTGTCGCTGCGGTGCAGAACGATGCCCTCATAACCGCCCAGGACAAAGTTATTGCGGAATACGAAGTTGTCCGCATGGTAACCGGTAACGAATTCAGAGGTAAACAGCCGGCGGGTCCGCCCGTCGTAAAGGCATCCTTCAATCGTTATATGCGGGCTTTCGGTCAGCAGGAAAACTCCGTGAAGGTCTCCGCCGGCAAAACCGCTGAAATTGATGCCTTCGATTTTGATGTGGCTTTTGGCGAAAATCTGGAACGCCGTATTGTAGGCGAAAAGCCCGTCCATCACAACCTTGGTTCCGCGTTCGGCCCGGAATATGATTGGTTTGCCCTGATCGCCGGTGGCGCGGAGACGGACCGTTTCGGAATAAGTTCCGGCTTTGATGACTACGGTATCTCCCGCCTTGACCATGTCCGCCGCATGGGAAATGGAGCGGAAGGGTTTTTCCGGGTTGCCGGGGTTGGCGTCGTCGCCCGTGGTCGAGACATGATAGGTTGCGGGGGCGGCGTCGGCGGGCAAGGTAGTGAATTCCATCAGGCCGCTGGTGGCGGTTGAGACGGGGAACATATAATCATAGGGCGCCGGTTGGCGCAAATTGCCCTGAAAACGATAATAATATTTTTTCCCGGGTTGCAGTCCGGCGAGCGAAATCGTATGGAGCAATTGCTCCCGGGGTTGCCCGTACAGAGTAAGCATGATCACCGGTAATTCATTTTTGCACTCCGGGGTGTCGCCCCAATGCAAAGTGCTGGATACCGCCGCGCGGTTGGTCCACATTTCCAGGTTGGCGGTAGTCGCGGTTACCGAGTGAGTTTCGGTTTTGAGGATATTCAACGGCGGCGGCTCCTGGCGCATGCGGTGCTGGCCGATTGCCAGTCCGAGGAAGGAGCGGCCGGCGACTTCAGGAGCATTTTTCAGGCTGAAATCGCCTTTCTCCGGCGCGGTGTATTGAGGCTGGAATTCGGCGGGGCTCAGGTCACTGAGCGACATTCCGGCGCCCGTGCCGGGAGCTTCGAGAATATTGGCGTAGCTGAAGGAATCCGGGCACTTGTCCAACCGATAAGTTATATTCGAATTGTTGCGTATTTCCAATCCCTTAACCCCGACGGCGGTGATGCCGAGTGGTGTATTGGCGAAACCGCAGTCGGCAACCTTCACCCGGTCGGCGCGGACTGCTACCGAGGATTCGCTCTGGCCGAGGAAATTCAGGTGGCGGATCGTGACGCCCGGCGCGGCGGCGGTGATGCCGGTTTTGCCCCCGGAAATGATGGCGTAAGCGCCGAGACCGCGGGTCGCCAGCGTCACTCCCGGCGTCGTAATGGTGACGTCTCCGGCATAAGTGCCGGGCAGAATGTACAGGATGCCGTTTTCCGGCAGGTTTTTCACTGCGTGGGCCAGGGTTTTCCAGGCGGACTTGACCGAAGTGGCTTCGCCCGCGTCCTTGCCGTTCGGAGCCAGGTAGCGAATGCGGGAATCAAACGGAATTCCGACGGTCAGCCCGGAGTCTGACTGCGGGTGATAATCCATATTTTCGGGGTCGGCCAGCAGACGGTCGCGCTTGGCTCGGTCCATCTTTTCTTTGCGGAGATGCAGTGAATTGTAAGTCTGGTTGCCCTTGACATAGTTATTCCAGATATAAGTGGAGTTGCGGGTGACGGTGGCGGCGATACCTTTGTCGCTGGTGACGTTGACCACTTCGGAATCTTTTTCACCGCCGGTCTTGATGTAAGTCGAGCCTCCCGAGGCGATGCAGTCTTCGATCCGGCATTGGATGGCGTCTTTGCCGCCGCCGTAAAAGCGGAAGGCGTTGCCGTGCGAGGAAAAGGAAAGACAGCGGCGGATGACCGAGCGTTCGGCCGGAGTGTACATGATGATGCTGCCGCCGGAATTGCCGAATTGTGTGCCGTTGGCATAGCCGGTGCTGTCTTCAATGACGCAGTCGGCGGCGCCTTCAAAAAGGAGCCCGGCGGCGTTGGCAAATGCCGTGCACTGACGCGCCGTGCAATGGCTGGGATTGGTGAGTTTCAAGCCCCAGCGGAATTTGAACTGTCCCAGCGCCACTCCGGAGGCAAAGCCGCGGAACGCGAGGTTTTCAATCAAGACATTGTGCACCCGTCCGTCACTGTCCGGCGGCTGCAGTTCAAGCCCGCTGGCGTTGATGACGCTGATCAGCAACCGGTGGGCCGACGGCGATTCGAGGTCGGAGGTCGCCAGATAGAGTTTGCGCTCTTTTTCGTCAAGGTACCAGGCCGGAGCGCGGTATCGGACCTCCTCCAGTGAAGGGACCCGCCGGTAAAGGCTCAAGGTATCGATTTCATTGACCGCTTCCACCGGGCGGTTCCAGTCGGCGACCCAGGTGAACTCCTGACCGGAGACCGGTTTGAATTCCGGGGCGGAAACGTCGCCGTGAATCAGTACGGTATCGGGGCGTTCGCCGCGGATGACGGTTTGCTTGTCCGGAGCGCCGCCGAACTTCCGCAGTGCCGCGCCGAAATATGCACCGGGCAGAATGGTCAAAGTATCGCCCGGTTGTAAAGCGTTGACCGCTTTCTGCAAAGTCGCAAACGGTTTGTTTCGGTCGACGCCCGGATTGCGGTCGTTGCCGTTAGTTCCCAGGAAGTATTCCGTCCCGGATAACAAGGTGCCTGCCGCCAGCAGCAGCGTAATAAATATTTTCTTCATATGTTTCTCCTGTTAATTAAGATCCATGTTGTCTTCCCGGGTTGGGTTCAGCCAGTAAAGCCGGGATGTGGCTGTAGTCAGATCGACGTCATTAATGATCGGCGCTTTGATGGTTTTGGCATGACCGTCGACGAAAACCGTATTGACATTCATGTTATGACGCGCGCTGACATTCATGGGAGGACTGTCGCTCAGCCAATTGGCTTTGATCGTCGGAGATGACGTGGCGTTGAAACTGCAATGAGTTACCGGAACGCGATAATCGACGCTGGAACTGGTATATCCTTGCTGGTCCAGGTAATATGGGTTCTGGGATGGCTTGTTTTTCTTGACATTGGCGTGTTTGCTCCCGAAATCGCTGAGGTTGAACCAGGCGGTCCGGTCCGCATTGTAGCCATAACCGGTAACTCCGCCGTTGGCGGCGTAGCTGACCTTGCGGCCGGTTCCGTCGATTTTGCGGGAGGGTTTTTTGTCGGACGGACAGACGAAAACACTGGAATCCTTGCTGGTATCGGCGCTGACGTATTTCAGCGACAGAGAGGTAGTCGGATATTCACCGTCCCGGGAGGCCAGAAGGACCGGCCAAGCCCGTCCCATGTCCGTCCCGTCAAAACGCGGCCTGCCGAGAAAATCGGTTTCCGCACTGGTGGGATTTGCCACCAATTTCATGGAAAAACTCGGTACCAGCCAATCGTTGTAGTCATTGGTGTAGAGCAGGGCTCCGGTACCCAGTTGTTTCAGGTTGGAGAGGCATTTGGAAGTATGGGCGGTTTCGCGGGCCCGGGTGAGAGCCGGCAGCAGCAAAGCCGCCAGAATGGCGATAATTGCAATCACGACCAGGAGTTCAATGAGTGTAAAATATTTTTTACGCTGATAACTAAACATACTGGACTCTCCTTGACTTTAAATAATTAAAATAATACTTCTTCAGGTATCTTATCCCAAGCCGATTCAGTCGGCAATTGGGAACGGTGTCTGGCTACAGAAATTTCATAACACAGGAAATCGGATAACTTTTCAACCTGGACGCCGCCAGAGATCAGGCGATTGACAAATGAATCCAGTCTCAGGAGAAATTCCTGTTCGGAGGCATTGTTGGTCAGAATTTCTTCCCGGGCTCCATAGAACAACTCGTCATGCCAGTGCTTCAAGTCCAGCGAATCCAGCGCCGCCGACTTCAAAACCGGCAAGCCGATTCGGTGTTTGCCGATAAAGTTCTGGAACTCCGGCGACAGTAGATATTCGGCAACTTCCAACGCTTCTTTCGGAAAACGGCAGCGTGGGGAAACTGTTACATACGCGCCCCAGGTCACACATCCGGCCGGGGATGGCGGCGGAGAAGCCAATAACCATTTCTCCATTTCCTGCTCATGGCGGAAACTCTGCCGGCTGGTGGCCTTTATCAACTCCTGATTATAACGCCATGGGCAGATCAGTTCCGGCTTCAGGCAATGGCTTAGCTGGTTGATGCGGTACTGCAGTTGCTCAAGATCCACCCGTCCCAATTCGCCTCCGGTATCGCCATTGGCGAAAATCAGTATCCGAAGTACGATCGCCATAGTTTGCTGATTCCACAACTTGGCACCGGTCTTTTCGGCCAGATGCCCCAATTCCGCGATGTCTTCCCAGGAAATGGAATCCGGCTCAGGCGTGCCGGGACGGAGATTTGTCCATGCTTCCCGGTTTATCTGCAAGGCTGTCGGCGAATACAACACCGGCAGCGCATAATAGAGATTGTTCAAACGGTGAACATTGAACGGCGCCTGGAGATAATTGTCATTGCGGTAACGCTCGATGACCTCATAAGGAAAGGGCATGGCGCTTTCGCTGTAGCAGAACGAGGTGGTCGACGAGATCAAGGTGAGATCCGGCGGATTGGAATTTTTCTTGTCCTGAAATATTATTTCATAATTCGAAAAGTGGTTGCCGATAAGCTTGTGCAGTATATCGGCATCCTCGCCGAAAGCCGCAATCTGGGAGCGCCAGTCGAAGCTGAGTTGGCGCTCCGGTTCTTCCCGGATAAATGTCCCGACATAGGGAACCTTATAAATCATTCCTTGATTGACTAATGTATCCAGTGCTTTGCGGACGGTCAACGTGGTGGTGTTGAAAGCGTCCGCCAACTGCTGTTCAGCCGGCAGCCGTTCACTGTATTTGCCGCGGATGATATTTTCCACGATCGCGGCGGCAATTTTATCGTATTTAGCTTGCATTTTTTACTCATTTTGAGCTGTACTATATGTCGATATATATCAGTTGTCTACTAATATTATATGGTATTTCACTGAAAATGTCAATAGGCTGTCTGAAAAAATCGCCAAAATTTCTACCGATCAAAAATTTACTTGATTTTTGTTGTTTGCCGCTTATCTTATAAAAAAAGGGTATCAAGTATGTCCAAACTTATTTTTTACTTTCCGTGGTATAAGATCGAAGAAACAGCTTATGAAAACACTATGGTGGAAATTGCCGGGTGGGGAGTGCGGCGGATCGTTTTGCCCCAATATTTCTATCGGCGGGAATGTATGGAAAAAGGCGGCTTCCCCGCCAAAATTCACGGCATGGCTCAGCGGCACGGCATTGAAACCGCCGCCGCCCACGGCTTGCTTGGTACAGAGTTCGACCTGGGATGTGCCGACCGGAAGGCACTGGACGAACATTTGCGCTATATTGCGGAGCTGGCGGCTGTCGGCGTTACTTCTTATACGGTTCACGCCGGTACGCACCATCCCATATTCGCCAAGGGACATCAGATTCCGGAGAGTTTCTGGGGACGGTTGGAACAGTCGCTGGAAGTCCTGTTGCCGGCCGTCGAGCAGGCGGGAATTACCTTGGCGCTGGAAAATATCTATGAACCCTTTCCGCCTCTGAAACGGCTGGCGGAAACCGTCCATGCATTTCGGCATCCCCGGCTGGGAATGTGTCTGGATGTCGGACACGCGAATATCAGCGAGCCGGGACTCGATGCCGTATTCGAACTGATGGCGCCGCTGCTGGTGACTTGTCACTTGCATGACAATGACGGGCAGACGGATACACACTCCGCCCCCGGGACGGGAACCGTTCCCTGGGCTGAACTGGCGGAGAAAATAAAAAAGCTGCCGCGCCTGATGCATATGGAAACCGAAACCAGAACCTATTCCCGTGATATCTGGGATAATTTCAATCGGCTTTTTGCGTAAATAGCATAGAGAGGTGACTATGTCTTCTGAAGATATCGTAATCGGTATCTGTTTTCTTGCCATTCCGCTGATAATTTGGCTGATTCCGAGAACCAGGCAGATGACCGGGACTTGGATTACTTCGCTGAAAACGGTTCCCCTTGGTTGCCTGACCGCACTGTTGGTTCCGACAATAATCGGCAATGTACTATGGTGGCTGCATGATAATTATGAGCTGTTTAAGGTACGGCACCTTCGGGGCGATGCACTATTTTTTTCCAAAATGTTTTTGGGGCTCGTCTTGGGAATCTTATTGATTGTCTGCCTGTCGCGTTTTATTTGGCGGAAAAATTCCTCCGCTGAGAAAAGATCGTGGAAGCCATTTATTATGATATTCGTTTTAGTGGGATTTTTCGGTTTGATTGTTTCTTTTGCTTATACCTTGGCAGCATCTGCGATCAGCAAAGAGAATTACCATGGGGATTGGCTTTCAGTGCCGTTGCCGGAGGAAAATGGTACAAGAATCGCATTTGAGCAACGCGGTCTCAGTTTATTTCTGGCGGAATATGATTACCGGTTGCGATTCAAACAGAATAATGAGGTCAAATACCGGAACTTGCTGAGGAATACCGGGGGGAAAACCTGTTTTAATATCTATCGGTTGAAGGATGGGCGTCTGTTGTTTGTGGATAAAAATTCCGATTACATTGTTGATCCGGAAAAGGCCGAGGCTTGGCTTGTATTCCCTGATCGGGAAAAATCCTATATCGCATTACTGCCCCAAGACAAGTTCGAGGGTTGGGGCAGGTCCGGAATAATGCGGGTGGAATTCGGTTCGCATCAAGCAGAAGTTCGTCCTTTAACCAATGAACTGGACGGGAAAATTTATTATGGATGCATCACCGACGATTTTTATACCGCCGCCGAGAAACCGGAGCAGACTTTCGGGATGATGAGAAATTGAAGAAAATTGTATTTTAATAATTTAAATTCATGCTTGTAGTGAGATATTTTGCAATTAAATTGAAAAAATCTGTATTTTAATATTGACAAAATCTGGTCTGCCTTGTATAATTAATGGCAGACTTATAGGAATTGATGTGTCATGGTTAAAATGCCGGAAAAAGAATATACGAAAAGATCGATACTTCGCCTGATCCTGGACCGACGTTATATCTCGCGCCAGGATGTGGCGCAGATACTGAATATCGACCAGCGGACCGTGGCTTCTTATACGGATGCTTTGGAGCAGATGCGGCTTATCGCCCGGGAAGATGTAGCGGAAAGCAAGGGACGGCCCCGGGTTTATTACCGCCCGACAATCGGCAAACTGATTTATCTCGGGATCTATCTCTATAAGGATCTTTATATTTCAGTGAACAACGTCGACAAGTATCAGATTGATTTTGCCAAAGTCGATTTTGCCGGGCGGGATTTCGATG
This sequence comes from Victivallaceae bacterium, assembly GCA_031548025.1. Classification (GTDB taxonomy): domain Bacteria; phylum Verrucomicrobiota; class Lentisphaeria; order Victivallales; family Victivallaceae; genus UBA5239. The sequence continues at coordinate 73,513 of JAVBRM010000114.1, forward strand.
TGGAGGCGGCGTTGGAGGCGATTGAAAAGCTGATAGCCAGGCATCAGGAATTGAACCTGGCCGGCATCGGGATGGTGATCAATACCTATCATCCTACGCCTATTCGGAAAAGGTTTTTCTTCGAACTCGGCAAAAGACTGAAAGAACAGTTTCAGGTCGATCTCAATCAATGCAATACTTCCTCGGCGAATTTGCTGGCCTATGCCATACGGCACGATTTTCATCCGTACCACTTGCGGGTGAATTCATTTCGCTTGGGGCTGATCGACCCCTCCGATACCGTAATCCTGGGGCTTTATATCGATGAAATGCCGTATCCATATACCCCCAACGGCAGTAAACAGTTTGCCGCGATTCAAAAGGGAGTCATGACTCATCGGATGATACTCGATGCTTACCGGGAGCTTGCCGGGACTACATTGGACGGTATGAGCCGCTACCGGCTGCTGTTGTCGGACGATGACCCGGCGGCGGTTGAAGTGATGAAGCGCGAGGCCAAACAACTGGCCGGGGCGGTGCTCCGTTTTCAAAAACAGTATCAACTGGAGAAAATATTTCTTTCTCATGTCCACCTGAAGACATTGGACGAAGTCAGGCGGCTGACCGGGGGCGTCGTGCCGCTGGAGATCATGAGCGACTGCCAGATGGAAGATATTACCGCTTCGGTAATGTTGGCCATGCATAACAGTATCGGAGGGTTTTATCGTGCATAATAATATTAAACCATATTGCGGAGTCTTGATATGATGAAAAAAAGGTTGATAAATTTCACACTTATTGAGTTGCTGGTAGTAGTATCTATTATTGCCATATTAGCGGCGTTGCTGCTGCCGGCCCTGGCTAAAGCCCGCGATAAAGCCAAGTCGGGCAAGTGTACCGCCCAGTTGAAACAAATGGGAGTGCTGGTGATGTATTATCACGATGATTATGACAGCTGGATCGTTCCGGCCGATCAGAAAAATCCTACCGACAGCAATATCATCAACAGTCTCAATGTCGGACCGGATATGTTCTGGGCTGAGTCGCTGGGGGCTTATTACTTGAAAAGTGAGGCGTTATACCGGCAAGTATTTACCTGTCCGGCCATGCCGGGGCCTTTCGGTAAAAATCTCGACGGGTACCAGTATACGCATTATGGTATCTGCCCATATGTTTCCGGCAGCATTACCGGTTCTTTCGGCATTGGCGGTACTTACGCTGTCGGGCCGGTAAAAATGGCGAAGTACAAAAGGCCGTCTGAGCTTATTTTGCTTGCCGATTCGGACCGCGGTCAGGTGGGCTATGTTCTTTCGTACATCTCTTTTTTTTATCCGCGACACAATGTATTTTATGCCAATAGTCTGTATTTGGGCGGACATGTTGCTCCGATCAAAGCCGCCTCGGTCACCAACGCCATGATAGGAAAATAAAGTATGAAAAGATGTTTGATCGTATGCTTGAGTTTCTGTATTTCCGCGCTTGCCGCCGGGGAAATGATCGGGCACTGGCGGTTCAACGAAGCCGGGGGCAAGGAGATAAAAGACTGCAAAGGGAAGTTCAATGCCGAACTGGCGGGACAGGATGAATACGTCCGCCGGCTTCCGGGCCGCAACGGTTACGCGGTTTATTTTGGCGGCGATCCCGCGAAAAAGAATGTCGCCGGGGCGGCGCTGATCAAATTTCCCGCCGCCAGTTTCACCAAACCTTTTACGGTGGAAATGTGGTTGAAACTCGACAAGGACGCACCGATGCGCAAATTCAAGGACATCATCGGCAACGGCACCGACCGCGGCCCCGGATTCCGGATCACGCATTATTACAATGGTATTCAAGTGCGTTCAGGTGATGGAACCAAGCCGACTACGCTCATGACCAATTCGGCTACGACGGTTATTCCGTCCGGCTCCTGGTTTCAACTGGCGGTAACTTACGACGGTTCGGTCGGCAGGATCTATATCAACGGCGAAGAAAAAATCTCCGGCGAAATCAATTTGACCCAGGCTAAATCCGATTGGCTTACTGTCGGCGCCTATTCCCGGGGCAATGCTTATCCGATGTTCGGAGCCTGCGACGAATTGAAAATTTACGATTATTCGCTGAGTGGCAATGAAATTATACAAAACTATCTGAAAGGACTTTTCTAGGATGAAAAAATTATTATGCAGTCTATTGCTGGCGGTAATGGTGGCGGCCGGGGGCGCTCCTAAAGAAATTATCGCGGTAAAAACCGATGTCCGTCCGGTAATCGATGGCAAAATCGACGATGCGGTGTGGGAAAAAGCCGAATGGCAGGACGATTTCTCCGTTCTGGAAAACCACAAAACACCGGCCCAGCGGACCCGTTTCAAGGTTTTGACTGACCGAATGGGAATTTATCTGGCGGTCAGTTGTGTCGATTCGGAAGTGAAAACCCAGGTACGAGCCCACGATGGCCCGGTGTGGCACGACGACTGCGTGGAGATTTTCCTGGTGCCGGAAGCGGAAATCAGCGACGATCCGAACATCCGGGAATTCTACCAGTTTATCGTCAACGCCTCCGGTTCCCGCTACGAACAGTACAATGTGGGCGGCGTCGGCAACAACAACTGGAACGCGCCCTGGCAGGCAGCCAGCCGGATTACCGATGTCGGCTGGGATACTGAAATTTTCATTCCTTTCAGCAGTATCGATTTGAAGGCGGGGCAGGGGGGCTGGCGGTTCAATCTGGTCCGCAACGACCGCGGCGTCCGGTCTGAAATCTGCACCTGGAGTCGGTTAAGCAAGCTGCAGGACCCCGCCGGGTTCGGTTATTTGAAAGGCCTGGAAATCGATTATCAGCGTTACGGTGCGGAAATTACCGAAATGGACTTGACGGTCAAGCCGGTCGAAAATAAAACCGTAGCTGTGGTTCAAGCGGCGGTGAAGTATCAGCCCCGAAAAAGTATTTCGTTGAAATGCGCTCTGACTATGGGAGAAGAAATCAAGAGTTTAACTTCGAAGGATGTTGTCATGCCGGAATCCGGCGAGGTTCAGATGGAAATCCCGACCGCGGTTGCCGAATCCGGGGAATATTGCCTCAAGTTGTACATTACCGATGCGGACGGAGTGATCAAGTACCGCGAGGAGCGCAAATCGGTAAATATCGCGCCGCTGCAGGTGGTCATGGTCAAACCGTTTTACCGGCGGATGATCATGTCCAAGCAGGCCGACAAAAACGTGGTGTTCAAATACAATCTGGTGGTCGCGCCGGATCAGCTTGAGCTGGCGGTTCGAGTCGTCGACTCCTTTGGCAAGGTGCTCATGGAGGAGTCCCGCCGCGAGATGAAGGCCGAAGACACTTTTACATTTGACGCCGCCAAATTGCCGCCGGATAAGTACCGGGTGGAATTCAAGTTGGCGAAGGGCAAGGAGTCGCTGGGCGATTTTGCCATGGAGTTTCAGGTGGCGCCTCCGGTTGAAAACGAAATCTGGCTGAATGAACGACGCCAGGTCGTGATCAACGGCGAACCGTGGTTTGCGCGGGGATTTATCGGCGGCAGTCCCGGAATTTTTTCGCTGGCTCGTAAATATGGTTATAATTTCATCCAGATTTATACATTGAACCGCCAGGATCTGCCGGTGATTCTGAAAACTCTGGACGAGGCGCAGGCGAACAATTTGAAGCTGGCGTTTTCGCCCCTGTACAAAACCCGGCGCGGTTTTTTCGATTTCACCTATGCGGGAAAGACCACGAAAAAACTGACACCGGAAATCCGTGAGAAAATGGTCGAAATGGTCAATGCGGTCAAGGATCACCCGGCGCTTTTGGGTTGGTATCTCTATGATGAACCGCGCGGCGCGGATTTCAGCACTCAGCTCAAGATCGTTTATGACTTGCTGCGTGAAATCGATCCGCACCATCCGGTACTCGGGTTGGACAATACGGCGATGGGATGTATCAACAAAACCGCCCATTGCGACATCCACCTGCTGGATATGTATCCGAGCCCCCGGGTAAGCTCCGGCAACAATAAGCCGATTTCAGAAGTGTTCCGGGCGGTCAAGCTGATGGATGGCACGCTGAAAAAAGAGGGCGTCTGGTACGTGCCGCAGGCCTTTGACCGCGACAGTTTTTCCAAGGAAGAAAACGACCACCGCGCGCCGACTTATCAGGAAACCCGCTGCGCCATTTATTCGACCATCGTTGCCGGGGCGACCGGTATCGCGCCGTATAAAATCGGCAATCCGGAAGTCAAATATTTCCAACGGAACAGCAACTCCGGAATTTTCGCTTCGCCGGAAATGAAAATCGGTTTTCTGGACGGCATGGGGCCGGAAATGCAAGCTATGTCGCCGGTTTACCTGGCGGAAACCGTTCAAAATGCCGTAACGCCGGGCAACGCCGATATCAAAGTCATGGTCAAGAAATACAACGGTAAGTATTTTATCCTGGCCGTGAATCCCACCGCCAAGGAAATCAAAACCGGCCTGAAACACTCTCTGTCGGTGAAAGCCTGGAAAGTCCTATGCGAGGAGCGGAGTATCAAAGGCAGCACCATCGATGATTTGTTTGTTCCGCATGCGGTACACATTTATACCGACGCTTTGGACTTCGCCGATCCGGTCAATATCTACCGGATTCGCCAAATGATCGACGCCGAGCTGAAAGCCATCGGTCGCTGATTCAATTTTATTCAAAAATCCGACAAGTCAGACCAGTCCGAGTAGTCTGACTTGTCGGATTTTTTTTATTTCATGATTGAAATGTCATTTCATTGGTGATATAATAAATATAGAAACAAAGGATTTGCCATGGAGAAGAAATATTTGGTTCCGGCGCTGGAGCGCGGTATGAAATTACTGGAATTGCTGGCCAGGCATCCGGAGGGCTTGGCTATGCCGGATATGGATGAATTGGGATTGCCTTCGGCCAGCTTGTACCGGATGTTGGTGACGTTGGTCGAGACGGGCTATGCGGTTCGCGATGATCGCGATAAGTATAGATTGAGCCGCAAGTTGTTATCGCTTGGATATCACAGTGTCGATGAGTCGGGAATTGTCGAACATGCGGCGGGACCGATGCGGAAGTTGAGGGACGAATGCGGCGAAACGGTGACGCTGTCGGTGTTCTATGGTAACGAAGGGGTGGTGATCGAGCAAATCGCGTCGACTCTCGCGGTGAAAGTTACCGTGCGGATCGGGCATCATTTCCCGTTGCATACCGCCGCTCCGGGCAAGGCGGTTATGGCATTTTTGCCGGATGAGGAGAGAAAGCGGCTTTTGAAGTCGATCAAATATACGGTTTTCAATGAAAAGACGATTACCGGGGCGCGGCAGATGGAAAAAGAACTCGAGGATGTCCGAAAAGACGGAATTGCTTTCGACCGGGGCGAGGAACTGGAGGAAATCCGTTGTGTGGCGGCTCCTGTTTTCGACCGTCGGAATTACCCGGTGGCGGCGATCTGCGTTTCAGGGCCGTTTTCCAGGTTGAACAGCAAAAATTTGAATTTGTATGGCAACGCGGTCAGGAAAGCAGCCGCTGAAATTTCCGCATTAATATAGGTGAGAATATGATGGTCAAAGATGCGAAAGTAATTGTCACCGGCGGCGCCGGCGGGTATGGCAAAGGCATGGCGAAATCGTTGCGCGATGCCGGAGCCGAAGTCTGGATCACCGGACGCAATGTCGACAAACTGAAAGCCGCCGCGCAGGAGTTGGGGGTATATTATATCCAGGCGGATGCCGCTAGTGGCGAGGACTGGGACAAAATCATGAAGCTGGTGGGCGAGCCCGATATCCTGATCAACAATGCCGGGGCAGGGGGGCGGATCGCGCCCGTAGCCGAGCAGACGGACGCCGATATCATCAATACGATCAACACCAACTTAACCGGGGCGATTCTGGGGTGTAACCGGGCGGCCCGGGTCATGTCGGCGCGCCGCCGCGGGATGATTATCAATATTTCCAGCGTTTGTGCTCTGTATGCCTGGCCGGCCTGGAGTATTTACACCGCGGCCAAAGCCGGGTTGGCTAAATTCAGTCATGGCTTGTATACGGAACTGCGGCCCTTCGGCGTGAGGGTATGCTGCGTCACCCCGTCCTGGGGACAGACCGATTTCAACCAGGCGGCCAGTATTCAGGGAGCTTCGGAAAATGCGGAAGTGCGGGAAAAATGCATCTCTCCGGCCGATCTCGGCAAACTGGTTCTCGAAATAATTGAAGTCCCCGATCATCTCGCGGTACCGGATATCACCATCCAGCCGATGATCCAGGACATTTCACCAATGTAAGGAATTTTGAGCATGACAGCAATACTGATTGAAGCGGAATCTTTTGATAATCTCGGCGGCTGGATCATCGACCAGCGCTCTATGACGCAAGTCGGCTCGGCGTATATCATGGCGCATGGCATGGGTGTGCCGGTGGCCGATGCCGAAACCGTTTGCCAATTGGCGGAGCCCGGCAAATGGACCGTATGGTGTCGTACCCGCGACTGGACCGCAGTCTGGGGACGTGGTACTCCCGCCGGAAAATTTCAGGTCAAAATCAACGGGACCGCCTTGCCGGTTACGCTGGGAACCAATGGCCCGGAGTGGGCCTGGCAATGTGCCGGAACGGCACAATTGGAAGCGGGAGCCTGCCGGATTGCCCTTCACGACCTGACCGGGTTCAACGGGCGTTGCGACGCGTTGTTTTTGACCAATGACTCTGCCGAAATTCCAGAGAATACGCAGGAATGGCGGGCCCAATACCAGAATACTCAAATAGAGGACGACCCGGAGTTTTATGATTTTGCCGTGGCCGGCGGCGGCTTTGCCGGGATGTGCGCCGCGCTGGCCGCGTTCCGTACCGGTTCGAAAGTCGTCCTGATCAATGACCGCGAGGTGCTCGGCGGTTGCAACAGTTCGGAAATCCGGGTGGTGCTCGGCGGATTTTCGCATGTGGAACCGTATCCGGAACTCGGGTATACGGTCGACGATCTCGCCCCGGTTTTCGGCCTTGCGGGCACGCGCTCGGGGGAGTACTATGAAGACGAGCGCAAAACCAATGCGTTTTTTAAATTCATTGCCGGCGGTTCCCGGCTGATGTCCGGCGAAGCGGTGATCGCGGTGGAGAAATCCCCGGATGATCCTTCATTGATCACTGCTTTTGTTACCCGCAACATTCGCAACGGCAAGATGACCCGGTTGCGGGCGCGGGTATTCGCGGATTGTACCGGTGATGCCATCGTCGCCAGGATGATGGGGGCCGAAACGATGTACGGAACCGAGTCCCGGGAGCAATTCAAGGAATCGCTGGCCTTCGAAAAAGGGAGCAATCAGGTGATGGGGCACACCATTACGTGGTATTCGCGGCCGGAATCGCAGCCGTCTCCGTTTCCCGATATCGACTGGGGACTGCCGTTTTCCGACGCCACCGCCTACTATGTCCGCGGCGGCGACTGGGAATGGGAGACCGGACAGTTTCGCGATCAGGCGGACGATGCCGAATACATCCGTGACTACGGATTGCTGGCGATCCTGTCCAATTGGTCGTGGCTGAAAAATCACTCCGCCCGCAAGGCCGAATGGGCTCATGAAACTCTGAAATGGGTATCGCCGATCGGCGGCAAGCGCGAAAGTTACCGGGTATACGGCGACTATGTCCTGAGCCAGAACGACATCGAGTCCCGGACCGAACACCCGGACGCGACCGGCAGCATGAGCTGGAACATCGACCTCCATTTTCCCGATCCGGAGAACGCGGCCAAATTCGAGGAGCCGTTCCGCTCGTGCGCTTACCATCGCGGCATCGAGGCGCCCTATCCGGTGCCCTATCGCTGTCTTTATGCCCGCGATGTCAAGAATCTGTTTCTGGGCGGCCGCCATATCAGCGTATCGCATGTGGCTTTTGCCTGCGTCAGGGTCATGCGCACACTCGGCGTACTGGGTGAAGTAATCGGTATGGCCGCGACACTCTGCCGTACTCAAGATGCCTTGCCGCGCGAAATCGGCAGCCGGCATTTTGAGTTGCTTAAGGAGATGATGCGCAAAGGAGTCCGCATTCCCCCGTACCATGCTTGGGCTTGCAGTAGTCATGAAACCTATCATTTCAAGGACACCGGCCACCTCAATCCTTATTCGCCGGACCTGGACGACCAGACCCGGGAACGGATTCGCAAGCTGAATGTCTCACAGTTAAAATGACTCGTTAACAGTGGCTTTCAGGCTGAATGTCAGCGGAAATTTGGCATGATTGAAGTCATAATAATATAAGCCGTCGTCGCCGTGACGCATGCCGCCAAGGTCATAGAAACATTCTTCGAATTCATGGAAGAACTCTATTCGCAATCCGGCTTCCGCGAGGGCATTGATGATATCGGCTATGGTATACATCCAGAAATAAGCGGTGCCCGGGTGGGGATCCGAGGCATAGCCGCCGATGGTGTCGTCTTCATCCGGGGTTTTGTCGAAATAGGGATACTTGATTGAAAGTTCCTGCCGGGCAAATTTTTCCTGGTCCATCATCAGGTAAAAAGGGTGACTGTCGAAAACATAGAAACAGCCATTGTCTTTCAACAGATGCCGGATGGTTTGCCCCCAGCGTTTCAGGTCGGGAAGCCATCCGACGGCGCCTTCGGAAGTGAAAACCATGTCATATTTTTCATGATGCGTATCGGCCAGGGACATGATATTGGCCTCCATGAAATCGACATTGTCGATATGGAGATCTTCTGCAAGTTTAGTGGCATAAAAAACATTGCCGGGCACGAAATCGACTCCGGTGGCATGGGCGCATTTGCCGGCCAGCAGAATCGTATCCGCTCCGGTGTTGCACTGCAGATGGATCAGGCGTTTGCCGCTGATATCGCCGAGTTCTTTTTCGATGATTCGGTTGAAACGGTGGGAACCGTCGGTCAGAGCCTGTTTGAAGTGCTTGTAATGATCTTCCGAGAGCAACCCCCATGAATTGCGGTTGATATCCATTTCTTTCATAATTTTCTCCGGTGTTGTCATGAAAATTATCACGTATCGGGAGAAAAACAATTTGCCATTTGACATTTAACCGGAATTAGTATAACGTAAGCAAAACGAGGTAGCGGATGAAAGATAAAAATAAATTGCAAACGATATTGGTTCAAGTGCTGGTGGCGGCGATTCTGATTATGGTGCTGGTTACATCGTTTCAGGGGCGTTATTCGAACTCCGTTGCTTATGGTGAGTTCAAGGCGGAAAAGCTGGAAAAACTGCAGCAGGATTGCCGGGCATTTTTGTTGCCGCAGGGGTTTAAGATCATCAACGCGATTCCCGAGGAATTCAAAGGGACGGTTTCTGTGCTCGGTAATTCTCAAATGACCTGTTTTTACAATCCGGAGAAAAATGCTTTTCTGATGTTGCACATGGTAAGCACGGGCGACGCAGTGGTCAATTACCATTATGCGGTTGAGGGAGCGCGTATTTTTCAGATTCATAAACTCCGCAAGCAGCGGGAATTCATCCGCGAAATGGAAAAGAAAATTCCGGAGCTAAAATCAATAGAAAAATAACTGATTCGCACTATATTATATGCATCGCAAAATAACCGCAAGGAAAAAATATGAGTATTGATAATTTTCTCGGGACGGCGCCGAACCGCCAGCAACTGGCCTGGCAGGCGATGGGGATGTATGCTTTTATCCATTTCACCGTGAATACATTTACGGGCAGGGAATGGGGGGACGGCACGGAGCCGGAGGATATTTTCAATCCCACGGAATTGAACTGCGATCAGTGGTGCAAAGTCATCAGCGAGGCCGGGTTCAAAGGCGTGGTGTTGACCGCCAAGCATCATGACGGGTTCTGTCTGTGGCCGAGTAAATATACCAAGCACTCGGTAGCTTCGTCCAAGTGGCGCAAAGGCAAGGGCGACGTCGTCGGTGAGCTGGCCAAGTCCGCGAAAAAATTCGGCTTGAAGCTGGGTTTGTATTTGTCGCCGTGGGACCGGCACGAGAAAACGTACGGGAGCGGTGAAAAATACAATCGTTTTTACCGCAACCAGCTCAAGGAATTGTTTGAAACTTACGGCGGCAAGAACGGCGAAGATATCTTTATCGCCTGGTTTGATGGCGCTTGCGGGGAGGGGCCCAACGGCAAGGTCCAGGTTTACGATTATGACGGTTGCGTGAAGGTTATCCGCAAGTATGCGCCGAACGCCGCGATCTTCGGCCAGATGGGCGATCACCGGGATATCCGCTGGTGTGGCAACGAATCCGGTTATGCCGGCAATCCCAACTGGGCGACCATGAATACTTATGTGGATGCGAACCATAATCATGATCTCCAGCACGGGGTGCCGAACGGTAAATTCTGGTGGCCGTCGGAGGTCGATGTGTCGATCCGTCCCGGCTGGTTTTATCATGCCGCGGAAGATTCGCGGGTGCGTTCGCTGGAAAGCCTGCTGGATATCTTTTATAACTCGGTCGGGCGCGGATCGTGTCTGCACTTGAATTTTCCGCCGGACCAGCGTGGACTGATCCATGAAAATGACGTTGCCAGGGTTCAAGAATGGAAATTGGTGCTGGACAAGACTTTCGCCGAAGATTTCTGCGACGGGGCCGAGTCCATGTCGTCGTCGGAATGGGAAGTTACGGTTGAGTTCGGGAAAAAACGCTTGTTGAATATTATCCGGCTGAGTGAAGATACCCGTTTCGGCCAGCGGGTAGCCGCATTCAAGGTTGACTTCCGCAACGAAAAAGGCGAATGGGAGCTGTTGGCGGAAGACCAGACGATTTCTTTCAGCAAGCTTTTGCGGACCAAAGCGGTGAAAACCGACGCCATCAAGGTAACGGTCCTCGAAGCCCTGGATGTGCCGTATCTTCAGGAACTTGGGGCGTATTACCAGCCGCCGTTGCTGTTTGCGCCGCAAATTGCGCGCGATTGCGATGGAAACATCACGTTGTCCAGCTCTCAGAATGTCGATATGTACTATACGCTGGACGGCTCCGCACCCAACAAAAAGTCGGAAAAATATACCGGCCCGATCAAGGCAGCGGAGGCGGGGACAATCCGGGCCGTCGCCGTTCTGCCGAAAGGGGTGAAAAACTCCTGGCCGGAAATCAAGAGCAAACCGGAATCAATGTTGCGTTTCGGTATCGCCGGTAAGGGAATAAAGGTTATCCGGGAGAAGAGCCGGATTGGTGTCGACACCGGCAAAAAACGTCCGGTCAGCGGCTTTATCCTGACCGAAGGACAACGGATGATGGGAGCTTCCGGCGCTTATAAATTCTACGCCGGTAAGCAGTTGGTGGCCGAAGGCAACTTCGACAACATCCATAACAATCCGATTCCGCAAATCGTGGAATTCAAACAGCCGGTCGAAGCCCGGACCTGTTATCTGGAAGCCGTCGATTCCAACCGGAGCGCGGAAAACGCCAAAATCATGTTGGAAGTTTTCTGAAGTCACGCGGAGCAACCCCCCAGAAGGCTTTGAACCTTCGGGAAAAGTGCAGTTGATCACTGAAACCGGTTTGCTCCGCGACTTCTTTGCAACTGTAGATGTTGTAATTCAAAAGCTGGGCGGCGAGGTTCATGCGTTTACGGTTCAGATACTGTATCGGTGACTCGCCGTAATAGCTTTTGAACAGCGGAATGAACCGGGAAACCGAAAGCGAAGCGGCGGCAGCGATTACGCTCAGGGAAACCGGTTTGTCGATGTGCTGCCACATGAATCTCTCCGCCCGGAGCAGATTATCCGGAATCACCGCCTGGGGAGCATTCCAGCGGCGGTGCAGTTCGTAAATAAACAAATCGAGCAGTTTTTCCAGCAGCTCCGCATCCTGCGAACCGCGGCTGTTCAATTCATCCATCATCAAACTCAGATACCGGACAAAAATAGTTTCCGCATCGGCCGGTATAAGCTGATTGAGCGGCAGCCGGTAATGCTTGAGTATCTGTTTGACACTATCCCCCTTGATCACCAGCCAACTGTGAAGCCAGGGCTGGTGGTCATTGCCGTAAATACGCGGTTCACCGGGGCCCCAGATCATGCATTGCCGCGCGGCGTCAGTGCCGGAACCGACCGTCGCCGCGTCGTGAAAATACATCAGGAGGTACGAGCCGGGTTCGCCGGTATGCCGGAGAGTCTGCGCCGGCATGGCCTCGTAAATCCCGAGGGATGATATCTGAAGCTTGTCCCCTGAGTCATTCTGAGCGGCGTAATACTTACGGCATTCGTTCATAATAATAATATCCATATATTGAGTAATTATTCCTATACGGTAATATATTGATAATTGTAATTATTGCAATATAATATTAATAAAACAGGAGATTATCTCATGGCAACAGAAAAACGTTTTGTATTTACCGGAAAGAATATGGTGGAACTCGAACAGTTCGCCCCCGCGGCAATCAAGCCGGATGAAGTGGCGGTGAAAAATAGCGCCACCATGCTCAGCCCCGGTACCGAAGGGATTGTGTTTTCCCGCAATTTCGCCCCGGGAACGCATTGGGACAACTGGGTGAAATATCCGTTCTATCCGGGTTACGCCGCCATCGGCAGGGTGGTTGAAGTCGGCAGTGCGGTTACCGGGATCAAGTCCGGCGACCGGGTGGTTTACCGCGGCGGGCACAGCTCGCTGGGGATCGTCGCCGCCGATCAGTGTTATCCGGTGCCGGACGGCATAGCGGATGAAGAGGCTTTATGGTTCGCCATCGCCAAAATCGCGGCCATGGGGGCCAAGGCCGCCGAGTACAAGCTCGGTTCGCAGGTGGCGATAATCGGCGCCGGTCCGATCGGCCAGTTTACTGCGCGTTGGGCGTATGCGGCCGGAACCAAAGTTACGGTGTTGGATGTGACCGACGAGCGTTTTAAATATCTGCGCAGCGGCGGTAATTTCAATTGCCTGAGCGGTCCGGTGGCCGGACTGGCGGAGCTGAATCCGGAAATCGTCATCGACACCACCGGCAACTCCAAGGTTTTCGCGGAGGCTCTGAATGTGGTGGGCAAATTCGGCAAACTGGTATTGCTCGGAGACGTCGGCAATCCGGAACTGCAACACCTGACCAGCAGCGTCATCATCAAGGGGCTGACCATCGTCGGCGTGCATGATCCGCATGAAACCGCGGAGTGGAACAGCCGGATTATCGTCGATCTCTTTTATCGGTTGTGCCTTGACGGCAGAATCAATGTCAACGGCATGATTACCCATCGTTTCAGCCCGGGCAATCCGGCGGAAATTTACCGGGTTTGTATGGAAGAACGCAGCAAAATCATGGGCATGATCATCAACTGGGAGTAATTACTATGAAAAATATCAGACTCAGCGCACCGGACTGGTGCTTTTTCAAACCCGGCATGGACTCGTCGGAATATTATCGCAAACTGAAAGAATTCGGTTATGAAGGGGTGGAAATGGTCGCTCCGGAACGTCAGGATGCCGCCGTGGCCGCCGGCTTAAAGATCGTCAACGCTGCCGGTCCCGGCATGACCGATGGCATGAACAAAATCGCCAACCAGGAGAAACTCTCCGCCGGAATCCTCGCCGCCGTGGAAAACGCGGTCAAATATCAGATTCCCTATATCATCGTTTTCAGCGGCAACGCCGATGGTATGAGTTATGAGGAAGGTCTGGAAAACTGCTGCAAAGGATTTTCCCCGCTGTTGGATAAATTGCGCGGCAGTGGCGTCAAATTGCTGTTCGAAATGCTCAATACTGCCGATCATCCGGATTATCAGGCCGCCGATGAGCGATTCGGTTTTGAGCTGGTCCGGCGGTTGAATAGCCCGGACTTCAAGATTCTTTATGACATTTATCATATGGTCAAAAGCGGTTGCGATCCGCTCTTGAATCTGGCGGATAAGCTGCCGCATATCGGGCATTTCCACGTGGCGGCTCTCGAGGGGCGCAAATATCCCGCCGCCGATCTGGCCATCGATTACCGGAAATTCTTCTCGGCGATCGACGATGCCGATTATTGTGGTTTCGTCGGTATGGAATTTCTTACCGACAACTCTTATGAGGAATTGGCCGCAGCGGCCAAGCTATTCAGAAGCTGAGAATATAATTACAGAAGAATACAGAGAGGGAGTCAGTTTTTTGACTCCCTTATTTTATGAACGGACGGCTTGCAATCCGGGAGGAAGCGGCTGTTCTTTTTTATCGCTCCAACTGCGGCTGCGGTTGTCGATAAAGTTGACAATCTGTTCCTGAGCCTCACGGCCAGTACCGGTCACAGTTACCGGCGCGCCGAATTCGACGTGAATATGATTTTCCGGACAAACCGGTCCAAAGTCATTGAATAAACGACCCGGCTTCAGAAAGTCGGTTTTCAGGGCGAATGGAATCACTTTGACTTCGTTGCTCCTGGCCAGTTTCACGGCCACCGTATTGAAACGCTCCGGTTTGAACTCCGGGTAGCGGGATGCTTCAGGGAAAATCAGGACCGAGCGTCCGTTTTTCAAAAGTTCCGTGCCTTTTTTCATGATGACTTTGAAATCTTCACGCGGATTGGTCTGGGTTACGCCGATGGCGTCAATGGCGCGCATGGCCCGTCCCATGAACGGTACCTTGAAAAGATCGTTTTTAATGACAAAAGTAAAATCAAATCGGGGCGAAATCAATGCATTGAGTATAGTGGTTTCCACCGAGCTCATGTGATTGCCGGCGATGACAAAAGGGCCTTTTTCCGCGGACAGATAATCGAGACCGCGAATATGGAGCTGGGCTCCGCAGCGTTCCAGGATATCAACATTTCTTTCGCTGGCGCGTGCTTGATTGACAGAATCAAAACGTCCGGCTTTGGCGCAACGTCCGATAAAATAAAAGTTCGTACAAACCCTCAGGTAAAAATTGACCCTGGAGTTGAACAGCATCTTTGAATAGATATCCCGGCGGTCACCTGGTGTATCATAAGTGTTTTTGTCAAATAAAGCTTTCATATAGGATCCCTAAGAGGAAAGCGGAGGAGGCATGATACCTCCTCCGGACTTTCAGCTTACCAGCGCTTGCCGCCGCCGTTGCCGCCGCCGAAACCGCCACGGCTGCCGCCGCCACCGCCGCCGAAGCCACGGTTGCCGCCGCCGAAACCGCCACGGCCGCCGCCGCCACCGCTGCGTGCGGGACGATCTTCGCGGGGTTTGGCTTCATTGACTACGATGGTGCGTCCTTCGCAATCGGTGCCGTTCAGGGCTTCGATAGCCGCATTGGCTTCGGCCTGATCATTCATTTCGACAAAGGCAAAACCTTTGGCGCGACCGGTTTCGCGGTCCATGACAACGCTGACTGAATCGACATTGCCGTGTTTGCTGAACATGGAGGTGAGTTGGGTTTCGCTGAGCGAAAACGGCATGTTTCCTACGTAAATTCTCATATGGAGTTCCTTGCGCGGTTATTCCGCAGTTTGTTGCTTTCCCTGAATAAGAACCGACAGATTTTGGGATAACGACGTAATTGCTGCCCGACAGAAAAGAGAGAAAGCTGAAAGTCCAAAAACCACCAGGAAGAAATATGCGAAGAAATCAGAATGTAACAATCTAAAAATCCAACCCAAAATGTAAATTCTTATCTTATTTCTGAATGTACTGGTTTAAAACGCAGCTCCCATGAGTCCACGCATTGTACTATTTTCAGAAACTTACCATATTACATTACTGTGTCAAATTCCGATTACAAGTCGAATTGTAAAAATATTTGTAAATAAAGTATTTAGGCGAGCCTAGCCAAAAGAAATCCGACGGGTCGCACAAGTCAACCCTGTCGGATGGTTCTGAATATATGGCAGTGATCAATTCCACTCGATGAGATCGTCGGCGCAAATTTTCGGGACATGGAGCCGGTCGTTTTCATCCAGATAATACTTGATGTTTTCTCCGGCCCTGACGTCCTCGGACACCGGGCATTCGTCGGGATATCCCACCGCCAACAGATAGAGGATCTCGCGATCATCCGGAGTGGCGAGGATTTTTTGCACTTCTTCGCGGTTGAAAGCGCCGATCCAGCAGGTGCCGAGGCCGATTTCATGGGCGGCCAGCGTCATGGTCTGGATCGCCGCACCGGCATTGACCTGACTTGAATTATTCTGGCGGGGGCCGGTGATGGCAATGAAATTCTGCGGAGCGGTTTTACCCCACACCGGATTGCGGAGCGGTTTGATATAAGCCGCCCAGGCGGTATGGTCGAAAACGGCTTTGGCCAGAGCGGGAGTCCGGACAATGCAATAACGGAGAGGCTGGCTGTTGGCGGTACAGGCGGCGCGGCGGCCCATGTCGACCAGATAGGTCAGGGCGTCCTTGGAAACTTCCTGCTGCTTGTAACGGCGGACCGTACGGCGTTCGATCAATGCTTTTTGTAATTCCATGATATACTCTCCTCTTCGGGTTTATTCAGCCAGTACCGCCAGGGCCGTGTTCACATTGCCGAACGGAGCACTGACTTGCACGCCGCGAATCGCATGGTGGATTTGCGCGATGCTTTCGCGGGCAATGGCGATACCTTCATTTCTCTGATCTTCCTTGGATTCAGCCCGGGCCATGCGGGCCATGATACTGTCCGGGACCACGACTCCGGGAACTTCGTTTTTCATAAATTCGGCGTTGCGGTAGCTGGCCAGCGGCCAGATTCCGGCAATCACCGGGACATTCAGATCGGCGATGGCTTCCAGCATTTTCAGGAGCGGATGGACATCGAAAACCGGCTGGGTGATGATGAATTCGGCCCCGGCTTCCACTTTTTCGCGGAGCCGCCGCAATTCCCGTTCCATATCCAGCGCATTGGGGTCAGCCCCGGCTCCGCCGAAAAACGAGGTCGGCTTGCCGATGGATTTTCCGCCGATATCCACTCCCTGGTTCAACAGGGTTTGCACTTTCAAAATGCCGATGGAATCAACGTCGAACACCGCGGAAGCAAAGGGATAATCGCCGAGCTTCGGCGGGTCGCCGGTGACGAAAAGAATATTGTTGATCGTTTTATTGGCGCAACCGAGCAGGTCGGCCTGCATGCCGATCAGGTTTTTGTCGCGGCAGCAGCAATGCAGAATCGCTTCCAGCCCGGCCTGTTCCTGAATGGCGATCGCGGTTATGATCGGCGATATGCGCGAACTGGCCCGGGGACCGTCGGGAATATTCATGGCGTCGATGCCGGCTTCGCGGCATTGAATGGCTTTGGCTACGGTATCTTTCAGGTCGTAGCCGCGCGGCGGAGTAACTTCTACTGTGGTAATCCATTCACCGCGTGCGATTTTCGCCGCCAGACGGGAACGCTCCGGCACCGGAACTTGCTCCTGCAGCGGAGTTTGGGTTTCGACCACTTCGAATTGCGGTGAAACCAGAGTTTTAGCCAGGGGCCGGACGCTGCGGACGATGTCGCGGATATGCTCGGGCCCAATCCCGCAGCAGCCGCCGACGCCGCGCGCGCCGAGATTGACATAACGCACCGCGTAAGTCGTCAGGTATTCGGGACTGCACATGTAGATCATGCGGTTGTCGACGCTTTTGGGGACACCGGCGTTGGGCTGGACAATGATCGGGTACGGGCAGAGCGGCAACATGATTTCCAGCATGGAAAGCATACCGTCGGCGCCGAGCCCGCAGTTCAGCCCGACCGCCGTTGGCTGATGCGCGTTTTCCTGCAGGAGCGTCAGCAGACGGGCAAAATAGTCATGGCTGGTTTCCGGGTCGAATTCCCCGGTGAAACTGGTCACAAAAGGCATATCCGGGAATTCGTTCATGACCGTCAGAATATCGGTCAGGCTTTTTTCGCCGAGCATGGATTCGAAAATCAGGAAATCGGCACCGGCGTCAACCAGGGCTCCGATGTGCTCGCGGAGAATCTCGTGGTGGTCGTCGCCGGAAAGCGTCATGCCGAAAGGATTTTCACCGACCGGCCCCACCGAACCGGCGACCAGGTTTTCCTCTTTGCAAGCGGCCCGCGCCAGGGCCACGGCGATCCGGTTGATTTCGCCGACTTTGTCTGCCAGCCCGAAACGCTGGAGCTTGTTGCGGTTGGCCCCGTAAGTATTGGTGGTGAGGACGTCGGCTCCGGCCTTGATGTAGCTCTTGTGGACTTCGCTGACCACGTCGGGATTGGTCAGAACCAACCCTTCATAGGATGCGTTGATGAAAAAGTCACGCTTATAAAGCTCGGTGCCGGTTGCTCCATCGAAAATTACAATCTGTTTAGACAGTTTATCTTTTAATTTATCAATCATTAATCTCATCCTGATATTACGGGAAGCTGAAACCTTCTTCGAGGTCTTCCATGTCGAAATGGGTCCAAGGCATGGCGCGTTCGAATTTCATAAAAGCTTCGTTGACGGTCGGCGCGGTAACGTCTTCGCCGGTTTCCACCAACGGCGGACAATGGCTGGGGGAATCCAGCAGATTCAAAGTGACTGGCCCCGGGATGACGTAAGGCGCGATATCGCGACGCCGCTTAATACCCTGGTGCACGGCTTCGGCAATAACTTCACAGGCGCGGGCCGGAATCAGCGAACAGGCCTGATACGGCGACAGCGCTTCCTTGACCACGGCGGTGATGATGCCGGGGATTTTTTCCGTCATTTCCGCCGCGATTTTGTCATCGCCGCTCATCATTACGGCCGGGACTCCGTACTCTCCCGCGATGGCCGCCGCCATGGAAGCCTCGCTGAGATAGAGTTGTCCGCCGTTCACTTTCCACTTGGAATGCGGAATGATGGATTTCGGGGTGCCGCCCATGGCGTGCATTCCGATCATGAGCATAGCGTCAAAACTGCTGTCCAGCAGCGGCAGCCAGTGCGGACCGCTGCAGTTGCGCCCGTGGATAATCCGGCAACGCGGGTCCAGAGCCTCGAAAATCATATTGTAGCCGCTGCCGTGATTATCGTTGACGATAACCTCGTCGGCCCCGGCGTCGAATGCCGCTGTGACCGCGGCGTTGACCTCGGCGGTCAATAACTTGTACATGCGGTAACGGTGGCGGATATTTTCATAGTCGCGGTTGGTACGGTTTTCCCGGTAGCAAAATCCGGCGACGCCTTCAATGTCGGTTTGAATATATATTTTCATAGTCAGTCTTCCTGATCGAGAAATTTATTGATTTCCTGGGCGGTCTCCGGAGCGGGAGGGGTAATCTGCGGTTGGGCTGCCGCCGGCTGAGCTGGAGCTTGACTTTGTGTGGCCGGAGCGGCTTCTTCCGAAGCGGTTTCGGATTTTCTTAACGGCTCAGTTTCGATAAGGGGGCGCCGTGCTGCCTGGAATTGCTCCATGGCGTCCTGATAGCGTTTTTTGTAAACCAGGAAATAGACATTGGCATGAAATTCTTTAATTTCCACTTGCCGGACCCGGCGGGTTTGTTCCTGCCCGAAGCTATCGAAAGGCGTCCAAACGCCATCCCGTCTAGCCTCCATGCTGTTGGAACCGAATTCACTGAAACCACCCTCCCGCAGATGCGCCACCTTGGTGATTTTCTCCCCGGAACTGACTACCTGAATGGCGTCCATGCCGCGCGCTTCCGCTTCTTCGATCAGCGCATCGCGGACGTCGAGCTGGTTGCGGTCGGATGAACACGAAGCAGTGGCCCGGCCGGCAATGTGATAAGTATCCGCCGGAACTTCCTGCGCGGTATTGAACCATTTGACCTCACGGCGCGGATCCGGCTCATAACTCTGCCCGGCATAGTCGATATCGATACAACCGGCAGCGATCATTACTCCGATGGCGACTGCCGCCAATTTTACAATGTACATATGAGATATCCTGGGTTAAAAACATTCATATGCACAAAATACTGCGAAACCCGCGACTTTTCAAGCTATCTTTATCACTCGGAAGAACTTATTTTCAGTTTTATGGTTCCGTCGGCGGGGAAGGGGATGCGGAGGGCCTTGACCGGATAGCCGTTCTGGGCGGTTTTCAGCGAATCGCTTAACGCTGCCTTGGTTGCGGTTTCGACGGTGATCTTGATTTTGCCGCATTCGGCGACGTTGTCTTTGAAGCTGATTTTGCTGAATTCGGCATCCAGCAGCGGCAGCGAGAACGTCGCGTCGCGCCAGGTGCAATCTTTCAGCGATACGGTCAACTCGATTTGGTTGCCGGCAATGGCGTATTCCCAGTTGATCTTTCCTTGGTTTTCCTTGAGATTGGCCGCGATACTGAATTTTTTGCCGGGCTCGAGCCAGGTCAGCTTGTTGCGTTCCTTGCCGCTGAATTTCAACTTGCCGGACGGATCGTAACCGTAGACTCCGCTCCAGGTGATGTCATTGAGGTCCTTGACCTGGTTTCTGGCGGAATTGCGCATGGAGGCGATCACGCTGCCGGTGTCCTGGTTCCAGACGGTCAACAGGCCGCCGCTGGTGATGCCGGGAAGTGTCGCCTTTTCGGAATTGCCGACCACGTCATAGAAAATGATGCTGTAGAGTTTACCGGTTTTCCAGGCGATCAGGCCGGGGAGTTCCCACAATCCGGATTTGGCGTCGCTGGGGATTTCCACGATTTTGGCCTTGATCGGCAGTTTGTAGACGTCATAGATTTCCCGGGTCCAGTGACCGCCGAAAGAATCGGCTTTCATGTCGTTGATGCCGGTCTGGGTTTTGGCTTTCAGGAGCCGCATGGCCCATTCATCGTTATTGACCAGATGGGAAAAAGTGGACGCGCTTCCCAACCCTTTGTCCGGCATGCGGTTCATCATGAAACGTGTATAGCCCAGGTCGAAATCGGGACGGGCCATGTAGTCGGAGGGATAACTCGGACCGGCCAGGTTGGCGTCGGTACGGCAGTTCATGGCGTTGGGGGCCCAGATGTGACCATTGGGCTGGCGCAACCAGAAGAAACGTTTGAATGCCAGGTTCTTGGTGATGCCCTGACGGAATTTTTCCACCAGTTTCGGGTCGGCGTCTTTCATTTCTTTGTACTTGTAATAGGCGGCGGCGATGGAATAACCGTTCAGGTGGTCGTAATTGCCGTCCGGTCCGCATTCTTCCAGATAAAAACCGGTCGGATGCTGGCCGAATTTGGAATGGGGGCCGAAAGTGTTGTCCAGATAGGCGTTGGCGTGGATTTCAAAGTAGCGCTTGAAACGCTCTTCGCCGGTACCGGCGTAGGTATTCAGAAACGCATTGATCATGTGCGACCACTGATTCGACTGATAAGCCATGAAGGTCGCGGCTTTGTCGCCGACCCGGAACAGACCTTCCTGCCAGAGTTCGCGGTACTCCGCCGGTAAATCATCCTTCAACCATTCGAAAGCTTTGGCCAGCGCTTCGTAGGTGAAGAATGCATGGGTTTGCGGGTAATTGCCGGTGCGGAAATCGCCCTCGCGGAGAATGTCGTCGCCGGAGAGAGCCGTGAAGTTGAAAAGCGCCGCAATAATAGCCCGGTTGATCAATTCTTTATTTTTGTAAGCCGGATTGGTTTTGGTGGGAGTTTCGATGGCCGAGGCCAGCGAGCCGGCCGAAAAAGTCGTGCCGCCAGAGCCGTAACGCAGCATATCCTGCCAGTTTTCCGCGGATTCCAACAATTTCTCGGAGGGATTTCCGCCGTAATATAAATTATTGGGGTCCAACACTTGGTTGGCCGCCGCCGAGGCCAGAGCCCCGAGCGGGCCGTATTTGCCGAAAGGCAAGGCTTCGAGCTGCGGATTTTCCAGATTTTCCGGAATATTTTTCATGAATTCCAACTTGAAATCGAAATCGGATTTTTTGAATTTGACTGTCGCCTCGCGGACACGCTTCTGGAAGGGACCGGCGACATAAAGACCGGCGGCCTTGAAAATATTGCCGTTGAGTTTTTGAGCCGCTTCCGGGGTCGGGCACAGCAGACCGGGGAGGCCGTCAAAGGCGAGTGCTTTGTTGGTCATATTATCGAACTTGACCGCCAGAACCTTGCCGGGGAGGGCCGGGGTCACACTCAGCAGACGGTTGCCCTTCTGTTCGAATTTGGAAACTTCATTTTGCCCGTCGAACAACTGGAAACCGCCCTTGCCGTAGCCGAAACGCTCCGCGATAATCAGTTTGGAGTTTTCTGGTACATACAGATACATGGTGTTCGGGAAACCGGCGCCGAGCCCGAGCGCCATTTCTCCACGAATCCCCCAAGTGGGAGTTTCGCTGAATTCCACCTGATAGCGGTCGGCGGACAACCCGTTGGCGACCGAAAAACGCCAGACTCCGGCCATTTTGACCGGCAATTTTATTTCATAGACCTGTTCCGGTTTTTCCTGCTGCCCCAGATCGACGAATTGAACCAGTCGGCCCTCTGGATCGAAAATCCGCAGCGAGCAGATATTGGCAAAGCCGCCGAGATCGGGCTTCAGGTCTGCCGTTCCTTTGGTTTTGCGGGTCAATTTGAAGGTGACTTCGCCTTGCGGATACTCGGCCAGGATGCCGAAGCCGCGGACATTGCCGCCCAGGGCGTGAATATTGACATTCAACTTCACCGGTTCGGCGGCGACTGTTATCATCATGTAGGAGAGAATTCCCAGAATAAATGTTTTCATGTGATTCCTTAAAATATTAATGTTTTGTTTTAATTACGCCAAGTTTGTGGAAGCTTGAGCATTCCGAAGCTTGCATTTATTTTTGCTAACTCCCCTCGGGTTTTCGTCTCCACATGAGTATCCAGAAAGACATGGTTGGCTGAGGCTGTTTGGGCAAGAGGATTTTTGCCGCCGTGGAAGAATCCTATATTGGCCAGGTATTCATATTGCGCATTGGTGGTGCTGGGAGGCTTCGCCCCATTCTTGTCGCCGTGAGCTACCGCTTCGGTCGGCCGTTTGACGCTACTGCGCTTGAATTGGGGTGTCAGCCAGGCACTACTTGATTTATCTCTGGCTAGATATGTATTCAGCCCATAATGCAAATTGTCGTAGTATGTATAGTTTGCCGGCGCGGACGGGCAGTGAACCGAAAACGGCATGGTGGACTGGGCTACAGTCTTAGCCTCGGATGTGCGTCTGACCATGAGGATTTTATAACCGATGGCCCAGTTGTAGTGGCTGCCGCCGGGCGGATTTTCCCAATGATAATAAACCGGGAGAAAGTCATCCCATGTATCACAATAAAAATTTAAAATAGTTCCAAGAGTTTTAAGATTGTTCTTGCAACTGATGTTTTTGGCTTTTTCCCTGGCGTTATTCAATGCCGGCAGCAGAAGACATGCCAGGATTGCGATAATCGCGATTACCACGAGGAGTTCAATGAGTGTAAAACTTTTCCTTTTCAATTTTATATCCTCCTTATTAACTGTAAGTTACCAGTTTGGGTTCAAATATTCGGATGTTGCGCTCGCCGTCGTAGCCGTCGATCCGTTTACACAACATCTCAACCGTTGCGTGTCCAATATCATAAAGCCTCAAATCCACCGTTGCCGGAGGCTCCGCCAGGCTTTGCTCCAAAGTGAAAGTTTCATTGTTGCAACCGATAATGGAAATATCTTTCCCCTGGACAATGCCTTTGCCCCAGAGCCAGTTGCTGACAAATACCGCTTCGGGATCGGTGGGACAGAAAATACCGTCCGGGCGATCCTTTAAACTGATAAAACATTCAAGCTGTTCAAGCAGTTTACTCCGGCTTGAACCGGAAGGCGCATTCATCTTCAAGGGCTTCATGCCAAGTTTTCCGGCATGGTGCATGAATGAATCGCATCTTTCTTTAAAAAGAATTGAAGCGTCATTACCGATATAAGCCGGATTTTTGCAGCCGCGTCCATGCAAGTATTCAGCCGCTATTTTGCTGACTTTTTTGGTGTCGTATGAAATATGATCATACGGAAAATCCGGGTTCACGACTCCCATCGCCAATACTTTCAAAGTGTTATGCAGGGATTGCGGCATATCATAAAGGATTTTGGAAAACATGACAATGCCGTCGACTTTGCGGGCCAGATTTTCCAGGTACAGCGGTGATTTGCCGTACAAGTTCTCGGAAATCATGAAGTAGTTTCGCTCCCCGAGATATTTCTGGATAGCCCCCATGAACGGCGTATAAAACGCAATTTCCGTGAAAAAGGGATTGGGATCATGGACGCACAGCGCGATGTTTTTCTGTTTGCGGACGTAAGTTCCTTTCCGGGGAATGCGGCTGACCACCTGTTGCTGTTCCAGAAAGCGGATCGCTTTGTCGGCGGTCATGAAGTTGATTTCATACTCCACCGCCAACTGCTTGACCCCAGGCAGGGCTCCGGTCAATTCACCGGACTCAATTCGTCTCAGCAATTGCCCTGCCACGTCTTTGTATTTGCATACCGCGCTTTCCGCCATTTACAACGTCCCTAATATAGTTGTCTTATTGATATAGCTATATTATATAGCAAGCCGTTATTTTTTGCAATACCCTGCCGATAAAAAAAGAGAAAAATTTTTTTCGATAGGTATTGACAATTACCGGGTTGGGT
>JAVBRM010000199.1:0-55146 GCA_031548025.1 Victivallaceae bacterium
GCAAGTTGAAATCCAGAAACAGAAACTCCAGCGCAGTCAAGCGGTGGACAAGGTTCTGGCGAACGGCGTATTTTTCATTATCGTCAAAGATACCGACGAAGCGGCCGACGTCGCCAGTCGCTATGCCCCCGAACACTTGGACATCATGTGTGCCAATGCCTCTGAAGTCGCGGGTAAAATCCGGGCGGCGGGAGCCATTTTCATTGGAGAATGGGCCCCGGAACCGGTCGGCGATTTCTGCGCGGGGCCGAGCCATGTGCTGCCGACCGCCGGTTCGGCGCGTTATTTCTCCGGTTTGACGGTGGAAGGGTTTTTCCGCCGCATGAGTACTTTGAATTATTCCCGTGAAGCGATCCAGCCGGAAATTCCGGTGATCCGGGATTTTGCCGCCATGGAGGGGCTCGACGCCCACGGAGCCAGTGGCGAGGTCAGGAGCAACCAGTCATGAAGAAATCTTATTTCCGTCCCGCGGTCGACGCGATGTCCGGTTATGTACCGGGCGAACAGCCGAAAATTAACAATCTGGTCAAAATCAATACCAACGAAAACCCGTATCCGCCGGCCCCCGGCGTATTTGAGACCATTCACGATTTTGCCACGGATCGCTTGCGGCTCTACCCGCAGCCGCTGGCCGATATCGCCCGGACGACGATTGCCGAGCTCAATGGAGTAGATCTGAATATGGTCATCGCTGGAAACGGCTCCGACGATATCCTGAATATCGCCATCCGCTGTTTCTGCGACGCCGAACGGCCGATTGCCTGTTTCAATCCCTCCTATTCGCTGTATCCGGTACTGGCTCAGATGCAGGAAGCCGAGGTTATCCGAATCAGCCTGACGCCCGATTTTCAGTTACCGGCAGACACTTTGGCGCAGGCGGCCAAAGCCAATTTGCTGATTATCGCACGCCCGAACGCACCCACCGGCAACGCGTTCCCAATGGCGGAAATCCGCCGGATTATCAGCGGTTTCGACGGCATTGTACTGGTGGACGAAGCCTATGGCGATTTTGCCGACGACAACTGCATGGCGTTGGTGAAGGAATACGATAATTTGATCG
Source organism: Victivallaceae bacterium (assembly GCA_031548025.1). Classification (GTDB taxonomy): domain Bacteria; phylum Verrucomicrobiota; class Lentisphaeria; order Victivallales; family Victivallaceae; genus UBA5239. The sequence goes on from JAVBRM010000199.1 coordinate 1,061, forward strand.
TCAGCAGGACCATGTCCAAGAGCTATTCGCTGGCGGGCATCCGCTTCGGCTACGCGGTAGCCCAGCCGGAATTGATTGACGGGATGATGAAGATCAAGGATTCCTACAACGTGGACATGCTGACTCAGTATATCGTCAAAGCCGCCATGTCCGATCAGGATTACCTGGCCCAAACCCGTTCGGCCATCCTGAAAACCCGCGCCCGGCTGGCGGATGAACTGCGGAAACTCGGTTTCGAATACGTGCCGTCGCAGGCTAACTTTCTTTTCGCCCAGCCGCCGGACCTCGATGGCAAGCGCTTTTTCGATGAATTGCGCGCCAATGCGATACTTGTGCGGTATTTCCCCGGCCAAGTTACCGGGAGTTACGTCCGTATCAGTATCGGCACCGACGAAGAAATCGACAAGTTGCTGACAGTAGCGAGGAAGCTTTATTCCAAATAAAAATAGCGGCCTGTTTCCAGGCCGCCTCATTTACCTCGAAAATTATTCTTTATCGGCTTTTTCGGCCAGCCAGCGTTCGGCGTCGATGGCGGCGCGGCAGCCCATACCGGCGGCGTTGATCGCCTGGCGGTAGACATTGTCGGCACAATCACCGGCGGCGAAGACCCCTTCAACACTGGTATTGCTGGTCTGCCCTTGCAGTTGGATGAAACCCTTGCCGTCAAGATCAAGTTTGCCCTTGAATATTGCGGTATTCGGGTCATGCCCCAGCGCGGTGAAGACGGCTTTGCAGGGGATATCGCTGCAGCATCCGGTTTTCAGGTCTTCCACCCGGATGCCTTCGACTTCTTCGCTGCCGAGAATTTCATCGATCACGGAACTGAGTACAAACCTGATTTTGGGATTGGCCTGGGCGCGGTCGGCCATGATTTTCGAGGCCCGCAGCTCGTCGCGGCGATGAACCACGATGACTTCGGAGGCGAAACGGGTCAGGAACAGCGCTTCTTCCATGGCGCTGTCGCCGCCGCCGATAACCACGACCGGGACATCGCGGTAAAAAGCGCCGTCGCAGGTGGCACAGGCGGAAACCCCGTGATTTTTCAACCGCTGTTCAGATTGCAGTCCCAGCCAGCGCGGCGAGGACCCGGTGGCGATGATCAGGGCCTTGCATTCCATCGTTTCGCCGCTGGTAAATTTAACCTTATGGGGGCCGCCGTCTTTCAATTCCACGTTCTGGACCAGTTCATAAACAATCCGGCCGCCGAATTTTTCCGCCTGCTGCTGGCACTTCATCATCAATTCAAACCCCTGAACACCATCGGGGAAACCGGGGAAGTTTTCGACTTCAGTGGTTTGAGTGAGTAATCCGCCGGGCAGGTGGCCGGCAATGATGACCGGCGCGAAATTGGCCCGCGCCGCGTAAACGGCGGCAGTCAGTCCGGCCGGGCCGGTACCGATAATGATAATGTTTTCCATGATTCGTCTCCTATAATTTACAATATGGATAATCTTGTTTGAATATATTCTGCAACTCAGCGAAATCCGGGCCGGAATTATTCCGGATCAGCTTCCGCAGGATCGTCATTCTGCCGGGAGTTTGCGGCGGCGTAAACATCACCAGCATAATGTATTGGCGATGAATCTCCCTGAGCTTTTCAACATTGAAGTCAGGTTGTAGTAGCTTCAATTCGGCAATTCTCAATAAATTCAGCGTTTCCTCACCGTCGGTGCGGAAATGAGTACACTGCTCAAATTGTTCCAGTGCCTTGTCCCAGTCGCCGCGCTCCTCGTAAAGCCGCCCCAACAGAGCGCGGCAACGGTGAAGATCGACCCGGTCGCGGTGATTGAAAGGCTCCGGCTTCCGTTTAATAAAATTTTTCAGCAATTTAAAGGCTTTCTTGTCATTATCATTTGTCTGAAGCAGACAATAAGCGGTACGTTCGATACAGTAAGCCTCCCAATCCGTCCCGCGGTAACGCAACGCATACTGGTTGAAATAGATCAGGGCAATCGGGTAGTTGAGTTTTTTTATCAGCAAATCGGCTTCGGCGATTTCGAAGGGTTTGCTGCTGTCGATGCGTTTGATTTCCTGGCGCGGAAAAGCCTTGCGCCACCCCTCGACGTCGGCCTCAAACATGCCGTCCGCGGCGATGCCGGGATTGGTGATCGGCGCAAAATTACCGTCGTTCAGATAAATAGTTCCCGAGTAACCGGAAGGCGGATCGTCCGCCATTCCGGACAAAGTGCATATTAACAGTACAACAATCAATATGCCTTGACGAACCATACCGAAACCTTACGTTGGCGCGGTCCATCGAATTCACAAAAATAGATTCCCTGCCAACGCCCGAGGTCAAGCTTGCCGTCTTTCACCGGGACTGTCACCGAGCAACCGATCAGCGATGATTTCAGATGCGCGGCGGAGTTCCCTTCCGTATGGCGAAATTCCGGTTGGTTGAACGGGATCAGGCGATCCAAGGCGTTGCGGATGTCGCCCCGGACATCCGGGTCGGCGTTTTCATTGATGGTGATTCCGGCGGTGGTATGCTCGCAATAAACCATGCAAATACCCTCTTTCATATCGGGAGGAACCATTGCCCCAACTTTTTCGGTAATGTCAAAGAAGCCGTCGCGGGCCCCGGTTTTGATTGAAATTTCCTTCATTTCTCTATCCTTTCGTTAAACTCGCATAAAGTAGCATCGAACCGGTCGATAGTCAAATTTCTTTTTATACTCCTTTGGGAGAGTTATAAAAAATAATAAATTTCGGAACTTTGCTATTGCTTTTGCAGTTTTATGATATATTATCATAGTAATAAATAATAGCTTAGTTGATTAAAAAAGGGAGAATTTACGATGAAGAAAAACAAAATATCTTTTGCCAGATTTCTGGTAATCGCGTTGAGTATTGCCGCACTGCCGATTTTGAATTCATGTTATGCAAGCCCCGAGGCCTGTTATATGCAGATGTCGTCGACCAGGGATGCCGAAGCCTATAGCGTGCCGGAAATGAATACGGAAGAATATAAGTATATCGAGGAAAATCAGTTTCTTGCGGCTCGGGAACAACCGCTATCCACTTTCGGGGCTGATGCGGATACCGCCAGTTATACCAATGCCCGGCGTATGATTATGGATGAAAAGCGCCTGCCGCCGCGCGACGCGGTCCGGGCGGAGGAATTTCTGAATTATTTCACCTACGATTATCCGAAGCCCCAAGGGGATGAAATTTTTAATGTGACTTTTGAAATGGGCCCATGTCCATGGCAAAAGGAACATCAATTGCTCTTAATCGGCGTTCAGGGCAAAGAAATTGCACGGGAAAAACTGCCGCCGTCGAATTTTGTTTTTCTGATCGATAATTCCGGTTCCATGTCGGACCAGATGCCGCTGTTGCGCGAGGCTATGTCCATGTTGGCTGCCGAGTTGCGGCCGGTCGACAAGATCAGCATGGTTACTTATGGCGGCGGGGTAAGTACGTTGCTGGACTCAGCAAGCGGTTCGGATAAGAAAGCGATTATGAAGATCATCAACAAGTTGGAATCCGGAGGATATACCCCCGGCAGTGCCGGTATTCAGACCGCTTATAAGCTTGCACGCAAAAACTTTATCCCGAATGGCAACAACCGGATCGTGTTGGTGACGGATGGTGATTTCAATGTCGGGGTTTCCAGTGAATCCGAACTGGTGGAGATGGTGGAAAAAGAACGGAACAGTTTTATTTATCTGACCGCGGTCGGCATGGGATATGGTAATTACAAGGACAACAAACTCAAGATGTTGGCCAATAAAGGCAACGGCAATTACATTTATATCGACAACCCGCGCGAGGCACGCCATGCTTTGGTCAATGAAATGACCGGCCGGATGCATACCCTGGCGCGCGACGTCAAATTCCAGTTGGAGTTCAACCCGGAGAAAATTCATTCATACCGGCTGATCGGCTATGAATTGCGCAAAATGGAGTCGCGCGATTTCAAAGACGACACCAAGGATTCAGGCGAGGTCGGTGTGGGGCATCAGGTAACGGCGCTTTATGAGTTGGTGATGGCGGATGGGAAAAACACCGCGCAAGCCGCCGAGCCCTTGAAGTTCCAGAAAACGGAGTCCACGGGAGAGCATGGTTTGTTGACTTTCAAGTTGCGTTATCAGTTGCCGGAAGGCGATGCTCCGGCCCGTCAACTGGATTGGGAGCTCAATGAAATCCCGAAGTCCACCGCCAACTGGCAATGGGCCGGCGCGGTGGCCGAATTCGCCTTGCTGTTGCGCAATTCGCCGAACAAGGGCAATGCTTCGTACCTGGATATATTGTCCAGAACCGAAGAATACCGGAGCGGTCCCCGCGCCGAATTCCGGGAAATCGTCAAAGCCGCCGAAAAGCTACGCCCCGCTGCCGCGGGCGAACTTTGAGTTGGGATAGAATTTGCCGATGAAATTGTGGACCCTGGCCGCTTTTGCCGGATCTTTGGCGATCTTGCGGTAAAGGGTCCGCAGGCTGTTCAAAAGCTTGTCGTGGGCTGGAATTGTACCATCGTCGTTGCGGAACGCCTGATAGCAGGCGTACTGGGCGATGGCGGTCCGTTTCAGACGGGAGGCCGCCTGGAAAGTCCAGGCATGAGTGTCGCCGTCGAGGCGCTCCGGCCCGTACAAACTCAATAGACGGTAGTAGCAGAGAACTACCTTACCGTCGTCACTGTTGGTCCGGGCTTTTTTCCATTCGTCATGAATTCGGTCATAGGCAAGATTGACATCCGTGGTATTCAGGGCTTTCATCAAGGACGTATCGATCAGGCCGATTTCGTTGAGCATTTCCAGATACTCGCCGTCCAGGTCTACACCCTCGGTCAGCAGTTTCATACCCTGCTTGATTTTGCGGGCTTCCTGGCGGTTTTCGAGATACAGGTACAGCGAGCCGAGTCCCGCGCCGACGGCGAAACCGGCGATATGCGCCCAGTAGGCGACTTCCACCGTCCCGGAGCCGGTCAGGTCCAGGCTGGAAAAAATCTGCATGATGAACCAGCACCCGAGGATAAACCAGGCCGGCCCGGTCGACGGCAACGGACGCGGGTAGAAAAGGATGAAGGTCAAGAAGCGGATCCGGATGTTCGGAAACGTAACCAGGAAAGCCCCGAGAACGGCCGATATCGCCCCGGAAGCGCCGATACAGGGAATGTCATAATAAAACGAAGAGGTTGTGGCAAGGTGTCCGAGAGTACTGGCGACGGCTCCGACCACATACAGCAGAATAAACCGCATCTTGCCCATGGATTTTTCGCACAGCGGGCCGTAAATCCAGAGAAAATACATATTGCCGATCAGGTGCATCCAGCCGCCGTGCAAAAATGTACAGGTAATGGTGCTCCACCAGCGGAATTCCGCCGGAACGCAGCCGAATTGGTAAAAAATATCCTCCATCTGGAATTCAGACAGAAACTGGGTAATAACAATATGTCCGGCAATACACCCCGCCATGATGATGTAAATCAGAAACGGAATACCCGGATATTCATAGTCATCGGTCTCGATTTTGTAAGGAAAGAAAAACATTTAGCGCACCTTTTCCACCTTGAATGAGGGTTCGACTTTGGGTTGCGATTCTTTGACTTCCTTTGGTTCCGGCTGAACGGGTTCTTTGGTCCGTTTTTTGTTTGACGGCAGATCATAGTCATTCAGCAGGGAAAGGATTTCCGGTGGCGACAGGACCACGTCGCAGGCATGGGCGACCAGATAGAGTTTACTGCCCTCTTTCCGGTTGCCCAAAACGTTGTCCAGGTAATTATCGAGCGCTTTTTCGCGAACGATGTCCGCATCGCGATAAGCCATGTCGAAATAATGAACCATTTTTTCCTGATTCTTCAGCTTTTCATAACTCTGTCCCAGATAATAGAGCCGAGCCAGGTACATCGGTGAATTGAGCTCGAGTTTGATCGGCTCGAGGATACTGGCCGAACGTTGATATTCACCGGTTTCGATCAGCAGTTTGGCTTCGGAAATTTTGACGATATCTTCGGCTGGAGTTCCCTTCCAGAGCTCGGCGGCTCTGTTCAGGGAGTCCATGGCCCACCCATTCCACTTGCGGGCGTCGTCCCGGCGGTTCAGTTCGTCGAGAGCGGCGGCGCGGCGGTGCTGGCGGTTGGCCTTGGCGATAAACATCATGGGAGTTTGCTGGAAATACCACGGACGGTCCGCGTCACGGCGTTTCAACGTGCCCAGCGAAGGATTGCCGACGCCGCAGGCATAGGCGATACCCGAAACCAGCAGACAGACCAACACCCAGAGTGCGGGGCGGCGCAGGGCTTCCAGGCCGCCTTTGATGATCTTTTTGCGGGTCATCCGGGAACTGCATTGTATACAGATCAAGCGCGGGTAGGATTCGAGAAAACACGACATGCAGAGGGGCTGTCCGCATTGACGGCAGGCGACGACGGACGGCTCGGCCGGATGGTTGATGCACGAAAATACCCCGTCATCAGCGGCTCCGTCGTAAATGACCGAGGCCAGTTCTTCATAAAGATTTTTGTTTTCGTTGTCGTTCATTTTAAATTAAATGCGATGATTCCGTCGCGCTTGGCCCGGTTGCCGACGGCGCGATCATAGGTTAACGCGACAAGTTTGCGCCCGCAAATCAGGTACGGTCCGCTGAGCGCGGCTTTGTCGCTTTTGTTGAACAATCTCTTGCCGCTCTTGGCGGAATACTGCTGAACTACGGTCTGGCCGTGGCGGCTGCCCAGCATGTTGCTGGTAGTGGTGTCGGCCGAATCCCAGAAAATCACAACCCGGTCGCCGGAAGCGATCACCCGCCCGAAAATCTGGTCCAACTGCCAAAGCTGTTTACCGGTCCCCGTACTGTAACAGGCCACTCCGCGCACGGTTTTTTTCATGGGGCCGCCGGTCGCGCCGCTGAGCCCCAGGGCCGGTTCTTCATTTTTCAACTGTTCAAAATCTTTGGGTAGCTTGACGTTGTCGTCGGGGCGGCTCTCCTTGTCCCGGACCGAACCGATGAAGAAAAATTTATCGGAGACTTCGCTGATGTTCGGCTCGGAAGCAAATTTCTGATTCCATAACTCTTTACCGCCGGCCACATCGACGGCGGCCATGGACAGCGCCGTGGTGAAATATACCATGTTGGGATTGGCGGTGGAATCAGGTTCGTGGAGGCCGCCGAAATCGAAAAGTGAACCCCAGGCAAATTCCCGCCACGGATTGCCGCGGACCGTGAGTTCCCATTTTACGTTCCCTCCGGCCAAGTCGATGGCGATCAGCTTGTTGCGCTGTTTGAAGATCAGATTGCTCTCTTTGATCAACGGTCCCCAGGTGGTTTCGCCTTCCAGTTTCAGCCGCCAGATCGGTTTGCCGCTGGTCATATCCATGGCGACCAAAGTCTGGGAATCGTGACGCGAATTGAACAACCTGGACCATCTGCCACGTTTGACTGGTTCCTTGTCGTCTTCTTTGATTTTCTCATATTCGTGATAAATCAAGGTGTTGCCGCCGGCCATAGCCTGATCGAAAAATGATTCATTCTTCTGCGGTCCCCGTTTCCACAATTCCTGACCGTTTTCCAGATTCAGCGCCATGGCCCGATAGTGGTGATCATAGATGGGGTAACCGTCTTCCTCTTTGATTTTGATACTTTCTACAGTCTGTACTACTGCGATATTTTTGCCGCAATAGACACTTCCGACCGGAAACTCAAAAGATTTTTCCCAATGCTTCTTGCCGGATAAATCAATCAGCGCCAAGTCCTTGCTTCCACTGAAAATGATCCGGTCTTTATCCATTCGGTGAAGGATCTGCGGATGCTTTTCCAATTCCGGGATTTTGCCCCGGGTGGTAATTTCGCCTTTTTCGGAATCCAGGACCATGACTTCGGCGCCGTTCATAAACGTGAGCTTGCCGTTGCTGTTATCCATAACGACAAACGAAGTGATCGGCAATTCCTTGCGCCAGGCCACTTTGCCGCCCGGGTCCAGAAAAAATTTCCATACTCCCCAGCAGACCGCGACTAAAACGATTATGCCCGCCACTCGAAATGTCCACTTGATGACCATCCTGATTTTGTCGGCGATGTTGCCGTCGATCTCGCCGTCGTCATCGTCGAAAATAATCGTTACCTGATTCTCGTTGGAGAGATGGTTTTCCGAAGTTTTCGCGGCCTCCGCTTCAAAACCCGGGCGGGGGACCGGAACCTGATTGCCGTTCAAACTCTGCCGGGGCGCTTTGGGAACATTGGACATTTCCGGTTTGACCGGCGGAGCTTTGGGGGCGGACGGAGCCGGGTCATGTTTCAGGCTGAGCGGCTTCAAATCATTCAGCCGCGGCGGCTTGAGTGACAACGCTGGGGGAACGGGAGGCGCTTCCGGTTTTGATTCCGGTTCCGGTTTCTGCTCCGGTTCGACGGGTTCAACAGGGACGTTGAGCGCCCTGGCTTCGACCATAATGATTTCATCGCTCGGCTCTCCGGCTTCGTCCGGAGACTGGAAGCTCTGATCGGTCTGGCACTTAATACAGGTAAACTCAAAGACAACTCCGGGCTCTACAGAAAATTTGTATTTCTGCCCGCAATTTATACACCGTAACTTTACATTCATGCCATTTCCTCATACACCATGGCATATATAATATAGTAATGGAGTATAATTTCAATAGGCGCTTATAAAAAATTTATTGAAAATTTTATTTTTACCTATTGATTTTGTACTATTAGAGTAGTACAATAGTAATAGCGAGATAGTACGCTGTGAATTTTGAATGTGTACAAGAGGATTTTATGAAACTCGATCAGGACAACGGCAAGCCGATTTATCAGCAGATAATCGACTATTACAAAATGGCGGTATTGAGCGGCCGCTACCGCGACGGCGACCGGATACCACCGGTGCGCGAGCTGGCGATCCAGTTGCGTATCAACCCCAATACCGTTGCCAAAGCTTATAAAATGATGCAGGAAGAAGGCCTGCTGGCGAGCCGTCCCGGCGGCGGCAACTTTATCGTAGTCCCGGAAAAAGCCGACTTTCAACGCGAACGCGAAGAAAGCATTCGCGAAGATATCGTCAAACTGCTCGACAAATCCTCGTCGCTGGGAATCTTACCCTCTCGGCTGCAGGAACTGATCAACTCCGAATTGAAGGAACGCAACCAATGAAAATGATAAAACTGATCTATGCCGAATGGCGCGAATTGGCACTGCCGCTCATTATCGGAGTGATTTGTACGCTGGCGGCGGGAGTGATCTGCCTGATTTACTCCGGCAAGCCGGATATCTACTCCACGCTGGTTTTCATCACCTGCTGTGCTGTGCCGTTGACCTGGACTATTATTTTGTTTAACTCATTTATTCCGCCGAAGGATATTTGTCCTTTCATAACCGCCATGCCGATTCCGTTATTTTTGATTTTCTGGACCCGTTTCTTTATTCGTTCCGGTATTCTGGTGGTCGTTTCCGGTATCTATTGGCTGTTCATGAAGTTATCGCAAGACTGGGGAAAATTTCCGCTCTTGATATCTGCCTTAATGATTTTGGTTATCGTTTTGATCATCATCGGCTCGTTAATTAAAATGATGAAACCCAATCTATTTCTTACCTTTATCCTGGCAGTAATCCTGATATTCTGTCAATTGCCGATCATTGTTTTTTGTGCTTTCCTTCCCCGGCCTTATGATGTTTTTGTCATTCTTCAATTTCCACTGCTGCTGCTTGTCTCCGGGTATCTGGTGTGGCGCAAATCCTGCCTGACTCAAAGAGTCATGCGTACGGTTATCCTGTGTGGGCTCATCATATCCGTTTTGCCGTGGCTCGAGTTGAGTATTCCGGCGATTTACTGGGGACAACGCAACCGGCAGGCACGGATTCTGGCCGAAAAATCCGGCGTCCTGATCATCCCGGAAGTATTGTGCAGAAACTTGCATTATATTTCATACCATGCCGAACGTGGTGAATTGATCAAACCCTGTGAGGCGGTCGTCAATTTTATCGTCAAGGAAACCGGATGGCCGAATTCACCGCCTTGCTTGAACGGAACTTACTTGCAGCATGAACTCAATTACTATTTCAGGAGAAAATTGTTTGCGCTATATGACGCGGATGACCGGAATGCATTTATGGAGACTTTGCGTCTGTCATGGTTCATAAGCAGATTTGATGGCGCGATATTCACGAGAATAGTGAGATCCAAGGATATAAAGCCTGAATGGTTTCATGAAATGATTGACATGATGAAAGCAGAGAAGAAACCGGCATCATACGATAGAATTATCGTTTCGCTCAATGATTCTCTCTATTACTTCGGGCCCAATATTCATAGATTATACAGCATAAAAGATCATGAATCGGATATTCCATTGTATCGCAAATTTCTGGTGATGCTTTCCAAGCCGTTGCTGTGGCAAACCGAAGTAGAGCTTCTGGATGAAGCCGTAGCAATTCTGAAAAAGGATGTGAATCGTCACCAGATAAAATATATATGGATGCCATATTGGGGACAGCGAGAAATAAATCAGTCCATCTCTTTGTTGGAGATAAGACTGTACGAAAAGCAGCACGGCGCATTCCCCGATACCTGGGAATTGAAGAATGGCTACCAGTACCAAAGAACTGCCGACGGCTTTAAGATCTTTACCGACAAACAAAGCCTGTATTTCGAATACCCATACTCGGGGAAAAAACGAAAATGATCAAACTGCTCTACACCGAATGGCGAATACTGCGTATACCGGTAATTATCGGCCTGTTATTTTCCCTGGCCGCCGGGTTGGTCTGCCTTTATTACCGCAACCATGAGCTTGGCTCGCTGCTGGCTTTATCCACTGGTACGCTGATACCGTTTCTCTGGCTGTTGATCCTGTTTGAATCATTCCCCGACAAGAAAGAAACCTTGCCGCTGATCACCGCCATGCCGGTATCGATTTCCCGGGTTTACTTCATCAAAATAATTCCGCGGCTGCTGATCATCGGCCTGGTTACCGTTTGCTTCTGGTATTTTATTAATCTATTCAAATTTTGGGAAAACGCATTTCCGGCAATGAACCTTGTCCGGCATGCAGTCTACAAGCCGGCTATGCTTATTGCCGGGGTGATCGCCGCTGCCGGGATTTTTACCATCGGCTCATTGATTAAATTCGGCGGATTAATCAGTTTTCCCCTTATCGGATTGTTTATAATGACCTTGATTTGCCAGATGGCGGCCCCCGTGGTTTTCGTTTTCACGGCGCCGCGGAATTATATGATCCCCGCGGCGATTCAATTCGCGGTTGTATTGATTCTCGGCGGCCTGCTGGTATGGCGGGAACTCTGCCTGAATCTTTCCGGTAAGCGGGCTTTGATACTATGCCTGACCTGCGCGGCCCTTTTGCCGTGCCTGGAATGGGGAGCCTCAAGCCTTTACTGGCTGGCCCGGAGTCATTATTATCAACAAAAATTATTGAACGGCAAATCGCTGGTACTGTCCGGCCGGCTTCTCGGTGAGATCAAGGGTGGAAGAAGTTCCTACAACTCACTATATCGCGATGATCTTGTCCGTTATCTGCTGTCGGCTCTTGGCTACCGGCCGGATTCCAGACCGCTGTATCCGGGAGTTGTCAATACCGATTATTCCCTGAGATGGCACTTGCGTTTCAAGCTTCAAACTCTGTATTCCCAAAATAAACGGACGGAATTTTTTGAAGCCCTTCGGCAGGCATGGTTTTTAACCGGATTCGACCAATACCTTTTTTATCGTTGCGCCGCCAGAAAAAATATTAAACCGGACTGGTTCAAAGAAATGATCACAATGCTTGAGGAGCTCATTAATATAGAACCTGAGCGCCGGCTCGTAATATGCCCGGATGAAATGGCTTCTACCTTGCTTTACTATGATTTCGATAGCGATATCATAGCGATATATGGCGGAAAATATTACAACGGCGAACCCCGAGCTTACCAGAAACTCACTTCACCTCTGCTGGAATTGCAGAATTGTCGGGAAAAAACAAAAATCTTGTGCGATGGTTATCTATTGTTGGATGAAGCCAATAAACAGAGGAAATTGCGCTACTATAATCATGGTTTAGCCAATCTGGACAAAATATCGATAAAATGCGCAATCGATATTCTCAAGCTTCGTTTATATCAGCATGAGCATGGCGAATTTCCGGAATCCTGGACCACGGACCCCATGTTTAAGTATCAGCGTACTTCGGATGGTTTCTTGATGAAATATTCGAATAACAATGTCCTGTTCAAATATCCGTCCGAGATTAAATATTGATAAAGGAGCTCTCTGTAATGAATCAGATTTTCATGTTGTTTGCCGCCGAGTGGCATAAATTGAAATACGGGCTGGCGGTATTTGCCGTAATGTTTGCCGCCTTGTACGCCTGGATTGGGGATAGTCCTCATGTCCTGTGGTGGCCGACGTTTCTCGGACTATGCTACGTTGCGTTTCTGGTTCATGCATTTGTCGCCGATCAACAGCAGGGGCAATATCCCTTCCTCCTCGGCATGCCGGTTCCGGCCGCCCGTATTTACTGGATCAAAATCATCACCGGAGCCATCGCGGTAATCATGGTTGAACTTCTGCTCTGGCATATGCTCCACTGGTTCAATTTTTATGTCAGTCCTTGCTATTACCGATATATTTACGCGATTCCTTTTTTGTTTCTGCCGCTGTATGCCCATATCCTGATGAACAGCATCTGGAGCAGGCAATCCGTAGCGGAAATGATCCTGTCGGCAGCCTCATTCGTACCGCTGGCATACATCAATGCATTGCCCCTGTTTTTCTACCATCCGCTGTTTCCACGGATGTATGTTGCTGCGGCGGTCATCCAGTTTTCGCTGCTGCTGATCTATTTCAATTACCGGATCTGGGTCAAAGGCATCATGGCCGGGCGAAGCGCGCTCCGGTACTTTATCCAGGCCTGGCTGTTGATGATTCTGATTCCCGTTCTGCAGTTTGCGCTTATCTGCGGCTTTACGGAAATCCATTTCAAAATCGCGGTCCGTCAGATGGAAGCCGCCGGATTCAAAATGTTAGACATTCCTACCTGGAAGTCCGATTTTATCGAGAATCCAGCAAGCATAAGGAACCGGGAAGAAGCCGAAAAATGGTTGAAACACCCGGATACCGTCCATAATCACCGTCAATTTGCCAAGGTCATCCAAGGCTTTGAAAACCATCGCGGTTATCTGTACGATCCGTTTATTTCTCCCGCCATGCGGCAATATTTATATGATGCCGCCAAAGCCTATTATTATGTTGGCGATAAAGACAATTTTTTCAAAATCATGAACTACTGTTCAGCCACAGATTACAGCAATCCCATACTTGTCTCGAAACAACTGACCACTATTGAAGATTCACCCCTGAATACCCCTGAATTCTGGCAGGAGTTGCTTGTTCGTGCCCAAGCCGTCAGAAGCGATGAATTCCTGGTCAACATCAACGCCGGCAGTCTGGCGAAGCGCATTCATTATCCGGGAAAAAATTTCTATCTCTCGATTTCCGATTGGGTGATGACTCCGCGAGAGTACAGCATTACTTCGCGTCTTCTTCACGTAAAACCGGAATTTTCCCTGAATCGCAACTGGTACAACAACATCAAATTGATTGAAAATAAATTGGAGGGTCTGAATCATGGAAGAAATCATTAAGGCAGTGGATATTCATAAGTCCTACGGCAAAAAAACAGTAGTCGATGGCTTGAATATGACCGTTTGCAAAGGCAACGTCTACGCCCTCCTCGGCAATAACGGCGTCGGAAAAACCACTACCATCAAAATGCTGGTGGGCCAAATGCCGCCTGACTCCGGCACCATCTCCGTTTTCGGCCTCGATCCGGTCAAAAATGCCGTCGAAGTCAAACAGCGCACCGCCTACGTCGCGGAGATCATGAAAGTCTACGACTGGATGACCCTGCAGGACCTTTTCAATTTCGTCAAGGCATTTTATCCGTCCTGGAATGAAGACCGCTGCAAGCGTCTGCTCAAAACCTTTGAACTGCCGCTGAATCAGAAGATGAAGGATTTTTCGCGCGGCATGTACGCCAAAGGTACATTGCTGGCAGCCCTCTGCCGCGAACCCGATCTGCTGGTTCTCGATGATCCCTGCCTGGGACTGGATACGGTTTCCCGGCGGAATTTCATGGAAATGCTGGTCGACTCGCTGGAGGATTACAACAAAACCGTTATTCTCTCCACCCACTTGATTCCCGAGGCCGCCGGGATTGTCGACCGGGTCGGCATCATGAACCACGGCAAACTCGTCACCGAGGAAGAAACCGCCGTGCTCCAGGAGCAGATCAAACTGCTGACGCTTCCGGCGTCCCAGGAAAAACTCCTGCCCGAACTCGCGGTCATCAATCGCCGCCGGCTTGGCGCGGAGTTGCAGATCGCGGTAAAAAATCCGCCGGAAAGCCTCTCCGGGGTCAAAAACTTGAATTACAAGCTCGATCCCATGTCGCTGGAAGATATCTTCCTTGCCTATACTTCCTGAGCTTCCCCGGTCAAGCGGGGAAATCTCCCGTTTTCGAGGTCAAAAATTTTCATGAATATTTTCCCTGCGGTATTGACAGCAGCGGTATGTTACTGTATAATTAATACTACTAAATATTCATTCACGTATTGTAGCAGGTCTTTCCTGACGCGGATGTGTACGTGAAATTGCTTTTGAGGCCGCCGAGAGGATGTGGATTTCAAAAAGGTAACGAAAATGTTTCTGGCCTACATGCATATACGATATATATTCAAAAACATGATCGGGCAATCGCCCTAGTGCTCTGGTAATTTTCATTTGTTGAATAGTTCTATTCTTCCGTAATCCCCGGGAACACTTCAATTAATCACTATTAAAATATCTATATTTCTCATCTGAGCTCAAAGTAAAGAAAACAACGGTTGCGTATAAAAAACGAGGAGATCAGAATGTTTTCTAGATGCGTAAAGAATTTCTCACTGATTGAACTCTTGGTCGTTATCACTATTATTATCATTTTAGCGGCTCTGCTGCTGCCGTCTCTTAGCAAAGCCAGGGACAAAGCCAAAACTGCCATCTGCGCGTCCAATTTGAAAACCATTGGAACGGCTTCGCAGATGTACACCGGCAGCTATGACGATTGGATTATTCCAGCGGCCCAAGGACAATGGAAAACGAATACCTATGAGAAACTCTGGTGGGGAATATTATCCGGTTGGGGAGAAAATGGTTCCGGCTTTGGTATTACCTGCGGTAAATCCAGTATCCGCGATTTGAATCAATCCGTTTACCGCTGTCCGTCGGAAACGTGCGATATTACCGGCAATGCCGCCGACAAGGAATACAGCCAGCCTCAATATATGCTGAATTCCGGTCTTGCCGGTTTTCCCAGCGAGGGCGGTACTGGAGCTTCCACCTTGAACTTTGCGCATAAACTCAATTGCGTAAAGAATCCGGGAATTGCTATTTTTGCTTATGATTCACTGCGTAGGTATGCTTACAATTGGTTGTCGGACCGGGCAATGTACTACGTCGGCTTTAAGCACGGCGTTTATGATGCCAGGCAGTCTGGAAGTGATATGCCGCCTTCCATCGGGCGGGCCAATTTTATCTTTATGGATTCCCATGTCGAACTGCTCAGTTTTCCGGATGCCACCCACGGCCTCTCTGAAAAAAATTATGCGCGATTCGGCAGCAACAAACTGGCCAGCGGTTTTGATCGAGATAATGGAGTAATGCTCCCTTATGAATAAATTTTAAAAGAAAAAGGAAAAAGAGAAATGAGGAAAATCGCATTCGCATTCATCGTATCTTGTTGTGTCTCTGGATTTTTATTTGGCGAGGCCACTGAAGCGAAATTCCGCAAAATAGAGTTGGAAAATGCCGGATTCACCATTCCGGCGGAAAACGGTGTGATCGGATGGAAGGTGGCCAGTCGCGATTGGCCGGGAAAAATGGAAGTACGCGAGGAGAAAGAAGGTGGGAATTGTCTGGTCATTACGGCGTTGCCAAGTCCGACCCAGAAAGATAAAGAAGGCAAACCGAAGGAGGAAGTCCTGGTGAAAAGTTCTCCGGATTTCGACATGAAAATCGGCGATCAGGTCAAGGTTTCGTTTGAGTACCGCATAAACGATTCCGACACGAGCGCCAATCCGATTCTGTTCGGGCCGCGCCTTTCTCAGTGGCTGCCGGGCCTTAAGAAGGGAAAAACTGATGGATGGGTCAAGTACTCGGCGGTTTACACCTTGAAAGAACTCCGCGACCAGGTCAAAGAAGGAAAATACGCATTCGGTTTCAACGTATGGAATGGACCGTTTGAAGTCCGGAATATCGTCGTCGCCGTTCAACGGCAGGAAAATTGAAATATATATACTCGGGGAGTAACAATATGCGGTGGAAAGTATTGGCCGGAATCGGTTTTGCCGGTATTCTGTTTTCTGGAGCCGTTGCCGAAGAAACAATAAAATTGTACGCCGAGCCGGTTGACGGCAATGTTACGGCATGGAAGGGATACCGGCGGCTTTTTCACTCGATTCACGGTTCTCCGAATAACCTGGTATTCGGGTTCAGCGTGCCGCCGGCCAAAGCGGGATTCGAGGTGAAAGAACAGGAATTCAAAGTGACGATCCCCCCGGGAGTGCGTCTGGAGGAAGTCCTCGGAATTTGCGGCAATCCGAGAAACGGTTACGCGGACAAGTTTGAACTGATCAGCCAGACTACGAAAGGAGCATCCGGAGAGACGATCCTGACTTTCCCTAATCTCCCTGAATTCTTTAAACTGCACAGCTCGGAATCCGGTGTGGTGCGGAGAGAGATTGATCTTTACCTTGAGCAGGAGAAATTCGATCCGGAAAAAGAGTACACATTATTGTATGATTTTTCTTCTAACGGCCAAAAACATAAACAGCGCAATTTGATCGTTAAATTCCTGCCGCCAATTGATGAAAGCGAAAAGTTGCCGTCTCGTTTTGAGCTCCGAAATGTACCGAATTATTTCTGGTCTTTCAAGGTCAAAGACAAAGTGCTCTTGAAGCGGATCATGAGAAAATACGAGGCTGCTGGCATGGCTGCTGCCGGGACTCTCAATCCAAACTGGGAAAAGGATTACGGCGAAACGCTTCGCCGGGCCGGATGGAAATTCACGCACCTGTTGTTTTGGAATCCGTTGATTTTCCGCATTCCGGAACCGGTCACCTATGCCAAGCTCGCCGACGGTTCAATCTCCAAAACGAATTATTGCATTACCTCTGTATTCAAGAACAAACCGCTGTTGGATGCCGTAGCGCGCAGGAATTTCGAGTTTGAACAGATCATCGACGGCGATCTGCTGGAAATTGATCTGGAACCTTTCGGTTATATGAAAACGGCGTGTTTCTGCAATGATTGCCTCGATCGTTTTGCCCGCCAGTTCAAAATTGACCGGTCGCTATTGGATGCTCCGGCTACCATCACCGGAAAATACGCGGCACAATGGCTCGAATTCGCCACCACCAGCCAGGCGGATCTGATGGAAATAAGAATTCGTGAATTCAAGCGCCGTTTTCCGAATTCCCGGGTGTCGATCTACGATTATTTCATGCCGTTTGACAACCCGGCCAATTTGACGAGTCACTTGTACGGTTGCCCGTTGGATCCGAGGCTGATGGACAAGTTTGTCGACATCCACTACCCATGTACTTATTATCATCGCGGCAAGACGTTGATCAATGCCATGCGCCTGCAGAAAAAATATCTCAAGAAACCCATCGGCGTCACGATTTCCACCGATCGCGCGTATTCGCTCTTTGCCAGATATCTTTCAGGCAACGACATGCTTACGCCGAGTGGAACCAGGCTGCAGATACTTACCGCGGCGGCGCTCGGCGCGCCGGGAGTGCTGAATTATTCCCAGAATTTTTGTCAGGACGGATATACGTTTGTAAATATCGGCAAAGTCATGCGGGAAATCGCGGCCGGCGAGGACTATTACCTGGACGGCGCCGAAACGGATGAACTTACCGCGGTGGTAAACCGGGAATGGGCGCAGCAGCACGAGGACGAATTCCTGGTCGACGGATTTGCCGTAATTGCCAAGAAACTGCATGGGAACGTACTCGCTACATTGTTCAACTATGGGCGCGGAAGCGCGGTGAAAGCCGATCTGGCCTGGAACAGCGGGTTGCAGAAATTCTATGTTTGCGACCCGATGGGAAAAGTTCGCTTCCTCTACGGTAAAAATGAAATATGGAATGCCGCGGATTTTGCCTCGTCATTCAAAGTAATGGTTGGACCGGAAGATGCGGCGTTCGTGCTTATTTCCGCGAAAAAACCGGTCGGTTATGATTCGTTCCGGGCGGAAAATATTACCGCCCAAGCCGCCTCAGCCAGTTCGGAAAAAGGAATGTCCGTTGCGATCACCGCCGAGAGAACATATTTGCAGGAACTGCTGGCGCGCGATTTCAAGTCGACCAGGCATCAAACCAGTACGATTGATCACACGGAGGAAATAGTAGTCGTCACGACTCCAGCTCAAGCAGTTACCTTCGATAAAAGATCAGGATTGATTATCGAGTGGAAAGATCTGAAACACGGCAAAACTCCGATCACGGTATTTGTCCCCGAAAAATACGATTTTACCCGGGGCGGCGCCTGGGCGATTATCGAAGGATCGAAATCCTATTCGGAACTTTTCCGCGGCATGCATCTTCCTTACCGGGTCTGCGATCAGAATATTGTGGACGACGCCACCGTGGTAATGAAGGTCGGCAGCCTGCAGAAGGATTTCTTTATCTCCAAAGAATTCACGATCTCGCCGACGGAACCCCAATTGAAAATCACCACTTCGGTGGAAAACCTGACGGAATATCCAGCCAAAATGTCGCTCTGGTTCCGCAATTGTTTTCAGACGCCGTCAATAACCGCGAGTTTCGGTGGGCGTGAGGTTCAGTTACGCGCTCTCAATAACTACTTTTATCCTGCCTCCAATGCCGCCGGACGGGCAAAATTCCAAGCGCGGAAAAACGAATACCTGGGCGAGTCATTCAATGGAAATACTGCAAATTTGAGCTTCAAATCCGGGAGGATCGAGTTTTCCTGGCCGGAAAAAGACATTTCCTCCACATTGTTCTATCAGGATGGAGTAATCGCTACTTTTGAGCTCATGACTTATGAAAGACCACTCGCGCCGCTGAAAAAATACGTGCGTTCATACGAAATGGAGTCCAAATAAATGTATGAAATATTCATTGCGTAATAGTAAATATTTTTCATTGATTGAGCTCCTGGTTGTCATTGCGATCATCGCAATTCTGGCTACGTTGCTGTTACCGGCCCTCTCAAAAGCCCGGGAAAAAGCCCGGTCAATGGCTTGTCTTTCCCACATGAAACAAATCGCTCACGCCTGGAACATGTACATCTCGGATTACAATGAGTGGTGCCCGGCGCTCTACTCCGGGTTATGGACCGGTGAACACAACAACGACTCCTACTGGTGGCCGACCATGCTGAAACCTTATACGGGAGACGGCGAAAATAAGTACGAAACCCGCTTCGTTGATCACTTCGGGCCGACATCGATATTTACATGTCCGAATCTTCATACTACCAAAAACTTGTTCGTGGGATATTCACCCTTCGGCATGAACGGATATGGAGCCGGTGGAATTACCGGACCGGGAACTTTCAGTAATGTCGGCAGCCAGATGAAAATCAACCTCATCCGGTTTCCGTCGCAACTGTTTGTTTTCAGCGAAAGTACCGGCGAGGACGATCGTACCGGAAATGTAATCGTCTATGCATCCAAACAATCCGGAGAGCTGTATCGCATTTCATATCGCCATGCCGGAAGTGCGAATTTTGCGTTCTGCGACGGTTCCGTGAAATCGTTGCGTTACCTCAACCCATTGCCGTCGGCTTCGGTGGAAGATTTTCCCTGCAAACTGCGTTGAAAACACGGTGAAATGAATGAGAAAATAAAAATCTGGCGCACTCCCTACAGCGACTTCGCCGCGGAATGCATCAACGACCTTGAGGGGGAAACCTGCAAGGCGGTGGAGGTTTATACCGACGATAAGCTCGCGGAAATCGCCGCAAACGGCTTCAACGGTATTTGGCTCCACGCCGTGCCGCATCACCTCGTCTGCGTATCGCCGTTTCCGGAACTCGGAAAAAATGCCGCCGTTCATCAGCAAAACATTAATACGTTGATTGAGCGCGCTGGTAAATACCAAATCAAGGTTTACCTTTATCTCCAAATGCCGCGGGCGGTTTCCCTGGCGGAAAAGGATTTCTGGACCACCCACTACAAATGCGGCGGCGGTTACTATGTGACATCCGAAGCCCGGAGCCTCTGCGTTTCCCGGGCGCCGGTACGGGAATGGATCGAAAACGCTTCGGCAAAGATTGTTGAAGCCATGCCGGAGTTGGGCGGATTGTTCCTGATCACGGCGGCTGAGTTGCCGGCGCACTGTTACAGTCATCGGCAACGGAAGAATGCCCCGTATTTTGCACTTGAATGCTCGCATTGCGGTAAGCGCGAGCCTGCTGATATTGTGGCGGACATTATTCTGGCCATGCACCGGGGCATTCGGCGAAATTCACCGGATTTCCGGTTCATCGTTTGGAATTGGGGGTGGGACATGTGGGGTTACTGCGCGCCGTACCACGAAATCTTAGACCGGCTTCCGGCGGATATTATCCTGATGACTGCTCCCGAGATGGGCGGTCGCATGGATCTTTGGCGGCATCCGGATACGCTTTTTGACGAATATAGCCTGATTTATCCGGGAGTCTCGGAAAGCTGCCTTGCTTTATGTAAGTATGCGCAGCGGCGAGGAATGAGCATGATCGCAAAACTTCAGATTGGTACAACCCATGAGCTTGCTACAGTGCCCAATCTGCCGTTGATGGGAAGTCTTTTTCGCAAGGCGGTATATTTGAATGAATTAGGATTTATCGGCTTCATTGGTTGCTGGAATTTTGGTAATTTTTTTTCTGCGAATACAGCGGCTTTTATTCATTTTCTGAGTTTGTTGAAACCTCGTGGAGAATTTGTGGAGCTTGCCGCATTTGCCGACATCTATTTCCCCGGTTGTAATGCCCGGAAAACGGTTGAAGCCTGGGAAGCCCTCGGCAATGCCGTGCTTGCTTATCCATTTTCCAAACAATTCATCTACAATTCTCCGGTAAATTATACCCTCGCTTACCATGAAATATACATGCCCGGTCCATTGACAGGAAAAACGTGCGGCGCGTCTCATCTCGACGTCCCGCGCGGTGACGATCTGTCACGCTCGGTTACCTGTGATATCAAGAACGGTTTTCTCCCGGAAAATACTTTCTCCCTGGATGAAGTAATCGAACATACCAGGCGTCTCGCCAAGTTATGGGATTATGGCGGAGCTATGTTCGCCGATGCCGTCGCATCCTCTCAGGCTCACGCCGCATGGCTCGAACTCAACAATATTCTGCTGATCGGAACCATTTGGCACAGTCTCAATCACACCTACCGGATCTACCGGCTTCGGCAAGATTGGAGCCTGAAAGCGGCCACGGAATTTGCCGAAATTGTGAACGAGGAACTTCCAATCCTCGAAAAAGCGTTGATATACGCCGCCGGAGATACACGTCAGGGGTATCATCCGGAGGCACATGCCTATCTTTTCAGCCCGGAATATATTCAGCGCAAAATCGCCGCTCTGAAATCACTCCGTTTCGAACCGGTCTGAATGGCTCTTGAACATATTGTCCCATTCATGCATGATTTTGCAGTCGGCGATCGCGCCGTAGATTTCCGGAAGATCGGTATCCTTCAGGATTCCCGGCAGCATGGCCGACTGCGGCCAGAGCGTAACCGGATCACGCAACATCGCATCCCATGATTTCGGCGCATTGAGCAAAGTTACCTTGCTGGTTTTGCCGTAAATCAGGGCCGCCAGCGCCGCCGGGATTGCTCCCTGTCCGCGCCCGGCCAGATGAATCTCATCGTAACCCTTCGACTCCAGCAGCGCCAGAGCCCCGAGAATTTCGCGGACCTTGGCCCCCAGGTAAGTTTCGCCGAAAATCAGATACAGCGACGCAAAATGGTAATCGGACCGGTAAGGCACGAAAAAGTCCTTTGAACCTTGATCGCAACCCGCCGGCAGCGTATCGCCGATACCCTGAACGTCCAACCCGAATACCTTCTGATCGGCGTTGAAATTCATCGTCATCAACTCGCCCATGGTATCCAGGTGCGGAATGTACAACACGGCTTTCTTCCCTTCCGGCAAATGGAAATACGATTCATTGGCCATCAGGCGCATCACCGTCGGTATTTTTGAATTTACCTCCAGGGCAAAACGGGAAAAGACCTTCTGACGCGGCAGCCCCGCTTCCTGTACCTGACCCCGCAAAATCCGGTAATATGGAACATTCTGGTTGCCGAGCTGCAGCTTGGCTTTTAATAATTGACGCAGTTCTTCCGGGCTTTTCTCGGTCCGTGCGGCGGCAAGCTTATCCGCCTTTTCTTGAACGAAATCACGCACCATCTTCCGTCCGGCCAGATACTCGACCTGTCCCACCGGCACGCACAAAAGCTGTTTGCCCTCAAGCAAAGTCATTTCTTCAGGCTCGATATACTTACCGCCCAGTCCACTCTGGATGTTGAAAAATTCATACATCGCCTCGCGGTTATGGCGCGAATAGCCATGATTGGTCGGACCGACAAACAATTTGACCTTGTCTTCCGCTCCCAGCAATTCATAAATCCGTTTTACATCCCGGTAAGTCTCTTCCGAGCCGCGCGCGTCAAAAAAGTCATTCTTCTGCGCCAGGATAATCAAAGGCCGCGGAGCACGCGCGATCAGCAAATCTCCCATCTCCAGGCCCAGTCCCGTAATTCCGGGCGGCATCTGCTCGATATCGGCCGGCAACTCGTTTTCAATATTGCGCCTCCAACTGGTGATATAACAACTCGGCGCCGCCATTATGAAGCGGTCTTCCAGCGCGTTGACGAATGTCGTCATCGTCCCGCCGCCGGAATTGCCGGTAATACCGATCCGCGCCTTATCGACTTCTGCGCGCTCCCGCAGATAATCCAACCCGCGAATGGCGTCCCATGCCCGCCAGCTTCCGAAATACTCTCCGACCAACTGAAGCTGTTTGCCGACCATATTGTGCTCGCTGCAGCAGGATTGACCGCTGAATGTCCCGGAATTCGGCGTATTCAAAAACTGATAACGCTCGCCCTGGCTGATCGGGTCCACCACCAGCACCACATAACCCTGCCGTGCCAAAACCTGGCACGCCGTATGATAAACCGCCCCCGCTTTTCCGTCCTGTGAATGACCGCAAAGAAACAATACGGCCGGCGCCGGCTTGTCCAGCTTGGCCGGAACATACAAATTCGCAGTTACCGGAAATGACGGCCTGCTGTGATAAATAACCTTTTCCACCCGGTAACCTTCTCCCTCGACGGTTCCGGTGATCACCGCGTTCAAAGCGCTTTTTTCCTGCGGCAGGGCAAAAATCTTTAGAATTTTCTCCTGAACTTCACTGACATAAGCCTCGGCATCTTCCCGAGTTTTCAAAGTTACAAAACGCTCCTGACGCTGTGTACAAACCTTTCTGATTCTTCCGGTGAAATAATCCTGGATCGAATTACCGAACGTAGCCTGATATGCCGACATTGAAACTGCCTCCTGATTTATTTAACAGATTAAGAGCCTGTCTAAGTAATTTACGGCCCCCCAGCCTTTTTTCAATGCCCGAATAATCCAAAAATCCCCATAAACCTCAACTTATTTGCCAAAAAAATCGGAATTGGACTTGATGAAAAGGAAAAAGAGGTTATTTTATAGGACCAATCAGAAATCTCATATCAAGCGGAGAGGTGGCTGAGTGGCCGAAAGCAACGGTTTGCTAAACCGTCATACGGGTAACCGTATCCGGGGTTCGAATCCCCGCCTCTCCGCCATTTATCACCAACGACTTACATCTTTTAGTTAAGCCTAATAAATACAACAAAAATAAGCTTACCGTGACAAAAATCGTGACAAACTCTGTCACAGTAGGTTAACTTGTTGATTGCTATAGTGTTAGAATTGTTGTATCTAGTTACAGGGTATGGGCCTAGACCGTCTTCGCATAAGAATACATAAGAAATCCCAGAATCTTATGTCTTGTTATCGAAAATGTTTGATATTTCTCTCGTTTATAGTATATTTTCTACATGAAAAAATCATTGCAAAAACCAACCTGTTATATCATCGCCGGTCCGAACGGAGCCGGAAAGACTACTTTTGCCATGAAATATCTGCCGAAAATCGCGGATTGCCGTTCCTTCATTAATGCGGACGAAATCGCCAGAGGGTTATCCCCTTTGGATGTCGAAGCGGCTCAAATGCAAGCTGGCAAAATCTTTCTGAAAGCCATTGACGACTATATATCCTGTAAGGAAGACTTCGCTTTCGAAACCACGCTCTCCGGCAGGGTATATCTACAAAAGATAAAGCAATGGCGCAGTGAAGGTTGGCGCGTTGAGCTGTTCTATCTCTGGCTTCCTAACGCGGAAAGCTCGGCCAAACGGGTAGAGTTTCGTGTGAAGCAAGGTGGACACAATATTCCACTGGAGGCAATCGAACGCCGGTACCCACGAAGTATCGAGAACCTGTTTGATTATGCCGAGATTTGCGACTCTGTAACCTGTTATAATAACTCAGACTCGATTCCTGAATTGATTTTTTTGCAAAAAGATGATATATTATTCGTTGAAAATGAAGAGAAGTTCAGCCAACTCAAGGAGTTTATTCGCAAATGACAAAAGAAGATATCAGAAATGAAGCTCTTACCGGCTTGAATGTCTTGCGAGAAGCCGTCAAAGAAGAGTTGGAACGCAAGGCTAAACTGGGCCAGCAAGCGGTTGTTTGCGACAAAAACGGCAAACCCAAGGTCGTTTCTGCCAAGTATCTGGTCCGGAAGACTCGGGCAGTCACAAAGTAAAACAATCATATTCTGTTACGGAGAGAGCGCCCCATCTCTCGAAGCCGCCGAGTTCTCCACAGTGCTCGCTCCGGCTCCGATGGGCTTCGGACTAAGAGCCCATTCTCGTCGGAGCAAAACCTATGGATAAGTCGGTGCTCCGAAGAAGGAAAGATGCCAATAGAACGATATTGCTCTTGAAATCAGAGAGTTAAATATAGCTTAATGTATAAATTTTTGACAAAACCGATTTATTCGGGGGATCAAAATATATGAATAATGACGCCGATGAGTTATTTGCACAGGGCTGTGAGTTCGACATGGAGCGCCATGATTTCGAGCAGGCACGGCATTATTATGAACTTGCCGCGAAGTTGGGACATTCTGGCGCTTGGAATAATCTTGCATGCATGATTTTGAATGGTGAGGGCTTTTCCCCTGATCTCAAACTTGCCGCACAATATTATCTGAACGCCGCAAAATGCGGTGACGAAAGCGGCATTTATAATTACGCACGCACATTGGAGGATTGCGCCAATACCGCGGAAGATTGGCAGAAAATCATCCAGTTGTACCGCAAAAGCAATCATCCTTCCGGTTGGTATAATCTCGCCTTGCTGTATGATTTTGGTAACGAATTCATTGCAGTTAATCATGCCCAGGCCAATCGGTACTATCAAAAAGCGAGCGACGCCGGTCATGCCGATGCCACAACCAATTTGGCGGGAAATCTCCACGGCGGTGTTGGAATCAGGAAAGATTGGAAGCGGGCTTTGCAATATGCCCAGCTCGCCGCCGAGCGCGGTGATGAAATGGCGTTTTGTCATCTCGGACAAGCCTATCTGTTCGGGGATGGTACACGCCGGAATTATCGTAAGGCATTTGAGTATTTCAAAAAGAGCTTCCTGGGCGGATATGCGGGCGCTGCCAGATGGATTGGAGATTGTTATCGGTATGGACAGGGCGTAAAGCGCGATTTACGCAAAGCCGCACTGTGGTTGAAACGTGCCGCGAAGCAAGGTGACAAAAGATCCTTGTTCAATCTCGGTTATCTCTATGTGTCGGAAAGTAAATCCTGGAAAGATGATCTGGAAGGGCGTTCTTATCTGCAAGAATATTTGGAACATCACCCGGAAGACGGCGACGCATTGTATTGGATAGCCAAATCTTATGGGAAATGCTATGCCGATGCCATGCCGATTTTTGAAAAACTTTATGCCCGCGACCGTGACCCGTGGAGTGCATATGCAATGATCAAATTGAAACTTAAGCATCGGCGTTGTTTTGCTCCTGACGAGTTTTCCGAAATGACCCAAATGCTCCGACATGCCGCCCGGCACGCAGTTCCCGACGCGAAGAAATTGCTCCGAAGTAAACGCTGGCAGCATCTTGCCGCCGGGGTCATGACATCGGAAGCTCTCGCCGAACGTTATCGGCGGAGTCTGCGCTGGAGTGGCGGTAACCATCGCCCTGTTCTTGAGTTTCAGGGCAGGGAGGGGAGAAGCGAATTTGAAATTGCCAAACGCTATTTGAGTTCCTCGCATTGGCTGGATGTGATTACCGGAGCGAATTTGATTGACCAATTAGGTTATTTGCGAGGAAAATTTCCGTTTGCCGAGGAGAGTTCCGCATTGCTGATTGCCAAAATGCCGGAGGTTAAAACCGATGACGAACGTCAGGCTATTCTAAGGGCGATCGCCTGGCAGCGTACGGAGGCGGGAGCCAAATTTGTATTGAGTTTTGTTGATTCTCCCGATGATGAATTACGCCATATTGTCGCCTGGGGAATCTATGGCGAAAACCGCAAAGAATTGGAAACTCTGCTGAAATTGGCGCATGACCCTCAGGAAGATGTTTGGGATTGGGCTATCTACAATTTGATCAATGAAGGTGGAGAGCTTTATCCGGAACTTCAAAATGACCTGACGGAATTGGCGAAACATCCAAATCCCCTGATGCGTTACCAGGCGATTGCGGCCCTGGCCGCCCGTCATGCGGATAATGCCGAAGCACTGTTACGCAAAGAACTTGAGGCCCCTATCTCCTTTACTGAAAGCGATTACCTGAAAGATGCCGCAACCTACCTCCATCTGCCGGAACTGGGCGAAGCAATAGAAATCGCGGCAATCGACAACATGATGCAGTCATGATCGGAGAAAATTCCAAATAAAAAATTTGCTTTTTCTGAATCAGATATTATATTACTTTCGTTATGACTAAAATAAAGTTGAAAATATATAAATCAAGGAGGCAATATGATTGGCGGAGATACTGCGCAGATAAAGAAGATCAATACGAATCTGATCCGGCAAGTCATGTTGACCGATGAGGCATGGACCAAAGATTCTTTGGCATTGAAAACCGGCTTGAGTACCGCTACCTGCCGGAAAATCCTGATGGAAATGCTTGTACGTGGCGAAGTTGCGGAACTTTCCCTGGCCGATCCGAACGGAGGCCGACCGGCCCGACGGTTTGGCTATAACCGGAAATTTATTTTGTTTCTGTTGGTACGTCTGGATAACTCAGAGGTGTCCCAGGGAATTTCTGTTTCGCTTGCCGACTCAGGCGGCGAGGTCATCCAGTCCGAGGAGTTTGTCGCTAAGCAGATAAGCGTGCCCTTTTTACTGGATTCGCTCAAAGGAATGGTGAAGCAATATCCGAATATCGAAAGCATTGCGGTTTCTTATCCGGGGATAATTTTTAACGGCAAAACCATCTGCTGGATGACCGAATCGATTTTGGATAATGTTGAACTTGCTTCGGTGCTCGAAAAAGAGTTCGGCATACCTACTGTCGTAGAAAATGACATCAACCTGGCTGCGTGGGGATATGCCTCGCAATTGCCCGGTCGCAAAGCCAATATTGCTTATATCGGGATTCCTGAACGAAGTTTGCCGGGGTGCGGCTTGGTCATCGATGGCAAACTGCTGAAGGGGTCACGCGGTTTCGCAGGGGAGGTCATGTATATCGAAAATTTGACATGGGAGGAGCAAAAGCAGCGGTTGAAACGTACTCCGCACGGTTTGGCGGAAATGCTCTGGGTAATGCTGCGTCCGATCACCGCTTTGCTCGACCCGCGTCAGGTGATTATCGCCGGGAAGGCGATTCCCCCCGGTGAACAGCGTTATATTTTGGAGAAATGCGAAAAGATGTTCAGTCATGAATTCCTTCCGGAGCTGGTTTTTCTGAATGATCATCTTGCGGATAACTTTCGCGGGTTGTTGGATTTCGCCCGCCGGCAATTCTACCGGGTCGGCGGCGAAGAATTGGAATAAAAAATTAGGAGAATAATAGTATGTTGAAGCTGATTGCATTTGATTTTGACGGAACGATTGCGGATACGATTCCGCTTTGTATTGAGGCATTTCGTTCCGCGTTATTGCCGTATGTTGGATACTCTTTGAGCGACCAGGAAATCCTTCAGACATTCGGTTTGAACGAGGCCGGCATCATCCGCAACCTTGCCGGTGAGCGTTGGGAAGAAGCGTTGGAGGAGTATTATTGCTTCTACGACGCGATACACGATATTTGCCAGGCGCCGTTCCCTGGAATGATTGAGCTGCTGGATTTTCTGAAGAATCAGGGCATTCCAATCGCTCTGATTACCGGAAAAGCAAAACGCAGTTGCGATATCTCGCTGAAAAAACTGCAATTGTTCGATTACTTCGTCAGCATCCAGACCGGTTCGGCGGAGCGTCATAACAAAGACGAACTGCTTCGCAATCTGATGACCGAATACCGTCTCGCTCATGACGAGCTTGTGTATATTGGTGATGCCGTCGTCGATGCCGAGTCATGCCATCAAGTGAACGTCCGCTGTCTTTCCGCCGCGTGGAGCCCGACGGTATGCGTAAATGACTTACAGAAAGTCAATCCCGGATTCGTCTTCACCGACCTGAAACAACTGAAAGCATATCTGTTCAAGCATTTAGAACAAAAATGACAGCCTGTCCTTTTCGTCATTTTAGTCCTTGGATTAAATTCAAACCATAATAATAATGGGAATAGATATGGTCATCCAGGTACACGATATCGGGCAGGGTGCCCCAGTGAGCGAACCCATATTTTTTCAGCAGCGCCAGGCTGCCTGTGTTGGCATCCAGTAGAATGGCGATCAGATTCTTGTAGCCGAGTCTTTTGGCTTCCTGTATGGTATGCTCGACCAGCTTGCCGCCGACACCCTTGCGATGATGGTTGGAGTCGATATAGTAACTGATTTCCGCCACGCTCTCAAGCGCTTTTCGCCCGGGACGGTATGCCGACAGATAGCAGTAGCCAATGACATCGCCATTCTCCTCAAAAACATAAATTGGGTTACGTTCTCCGCTATGGGAATCATACCATGATTTCCGCTGCTCCACGGTGAACTCATCGGTATCGGCAGTGGCTTTCTTCGACCGGATCGCCTGATTGTAGATTTCGGTCATTCGTTTCAAGTCATCGATGGTGGCTATTCTGATCATTTTGTCTGTTCTCTTGTTTTATTGAATCAGGAGGCCGCGCTCGGAGGCCAGTTGGATTTCGGCTTCCGTTCCGGAGTTGAAGGCGAGAAAGTCGCTCTCGATGCCGTCGCTGAAAATTACGCCGCTGCCGGCCATGCGGGAAATGATTTTCAGTTTTTCTCCCGATTGGATTTTGCCGAATACCAATTGTGCCTGGCTGGTGCGGCTGCTAAACGGTTCGCGGACGGTGAAACAAAGCATTTCTGCATTCCACGGGAATTTGCTCTCGGGGACGTTTTCAAGGGATGACCGTGAGGAGAGCGCCGCGGCTATTCCCAGGGCTCCGGCGTAGAGGCTTTTCAGCCAGCCGGTCGAGCCCATGCCGGTGGAAATGATAATACCGCTGGATGACTGTTCCTCCCGGCGATCTTGCACCTCCAGAATATAGCGGGCGGAGCTATGGGTTCGGGGACCGATAAAAAGATCGTTGACCGCCAGCAAACGTTCTCCTGAATTCAGGCGGACTTCAGCCATGGTCACTTCGGTCGAACGGCGTTGGCGGTGCATGCATTCTTCGACGATCCGTTGGAGGTCGTTCAGCCGAAACGGCAAAAGTACTCCGTCAAAGCGTTTGGGGTCTGGATTGACCGCGATGACCGGCAGCCGGTTGAGGTATTTGAGGGTATTGCAAACCAACCCATCCTGGCCGAATACAACAATCAAATCATCCGGCCCGAAAACATAATTCGGCAGAAAATTCCGGTTGAGCAACTGGACCCGTCCGAACTGCCCCAATATCGACCGGCAGTGATTCAGACCCCGGTAATACTGGTCGTGCTCGTCGAAATAGTCCCGGTAATCATCCCCCTGATGTTCCAGGTAGAATTGCACCTGACTGCGGGTGTTGAAACGCTTGAGCAATTCATCCAGCCGCGTGTCTCGGCAGACTAATACTATTTTCCTTTCGAGGTTTCCCGGCATTGACTGGCACCCTGTTTATCGGTAAGTAACGAATTCAGCAGATCGGGCGAAATGTTCAACTCGCCGATTTTTTCGGCATTTTCGGCCAGGCTTTGGAAAGCGCGGCTGATCAGTTGTTGCGGCGACATACCGCCGGATGCAAGAACCTGCAGAACCGTCGGATCGACTCCGGACACCGCCTTGACCATCGCTTCCACGCCATAGGCGCCGGCTTCTGCCTCGCAGCGCGAGTTCTCCGCAGCCAGGGCCACCAACTCTTTGTTCTGCTCTTCCAACGTGATTTTTGCGCTCATTTCAGTTTTCTGCAGTTCGTATTGTTTTTCCAGGAAAATCCGCTCGCCTTCCAGTTGCGCTTCCCGGATCTGCCGCTTCTTCAATTCTACGGCGATTTCAGTATTCAACTCATTTTCCCGGATCGAGCGCTCCAGCTCTACCGCTGAATTGCGGCGGGCATAGATGGCCTCGTCCGCTTGCTTGAGCAAAGCTTCCTTGGTTTCGGCTTCCAGCGCCCGGGCGGTTTCCGGATTTGGACGGATTGCCAGGATCGACACCCCGAGAATAGAGACTCCGAGTGATGCGAGCTCCGGGTTGCTCTTCACTTGCTCAAAAACCGCGCCGGTAATGCTTTCCGCCGCGGTAATGGCGGAGGCCAGCTTGAGTTTCTCAAGTTCCTTGCGGACCAAAACCTTGACGATATTGATGATTCGCTCGGATAATTTTTCCGGGTCTTCGGAGGCATAACGCATGGAACGCGGATAGATCGAGAAGTCGAGGATTTTGGAGATTTTCTCCGGATCGGTGATGCTGTAATTGATCTGCCCCTGAACGGTCAACGATTGGTAGTCAGTCGAGAGCTCTTCAAAGATGAATGGCTGCTCATTCGCTCCGACCGGAATCGCCAGGAGGGTCGTACTGGGAGCGAAATACCAGAATGAAATACCGGCGCCTTGCTTAACAATCCTGCCCCCCGCGTAACGAATCAGGTAAGTAGTCGGCGGAACTTTGATGAAATGAAATCCAAACATTGCCGGGCCCTCCATATAGTTGTAACGAATGAAATAAAAGTATATGTTAAAGTGCTATTTTTCAACTGCTGAAGATATTATTGTTTAGAAAAGGG
The DNA here is from genome assembly GCA_031548025.1 of Victivallaceae bacterium. GTDB lineage: Bacteria > Verrucomicrobiota > Lentisphaeria > Victivallales > Victivallaceae > UBA5239. Next base: position 32,433 of record JAVBRM010000199.1, read on the forward strand.
TGAACTTGCGGTATTTCCCGATGGCGGCGGGGACTTCGCCGCTGGCCAGGTACATCGTATTATCGGCAAAATCGAAAATCACGCTGTAAATATTGCACCCCAGCAGAATTTTCGGATTGCGCAATAAAGCGATCAAGTCTTCAGTACTTCGGGGAGCGGTTGCTTTGACCTGTTCCAGCAGCGGATTGGTATGACGCGAATTGAAGCGCGCAATATTGTCGGCGGTCAGATACGGACCATCCGGGGTTATTTCCTTAACGCCGCTGCCGAGGTCACGCTCGAATATTGCCATCTGTCCACTTTTTGCGTCGCTCAAGCCAATCAGGAACGGCATTCCGGCTGGCATATCGAGCAATCTCTGCCGGGCGGATTCGAAGTCGCGGCAACTTTCCGCGATCTCGCGCATGGCGATAAATACAGGAATCTTCGGGAGCGTGTTTTTGTCCCCGAAACCGATCTGGTTAAATGACATCGCGATCCCGTGTTCATTGATGATATCCAGCACTCCGATCATGCCGGGAAAAGCCAGATGCACCGTCCGGTAAGCTCCCGGCTTGCCGGAACTGCGATAAATCGTTACCAGATAATTGCCGACCCCGCCCAGGTTATCCCAATCCAGGTTGTGCGAATGCAGAATTTTCCCGTTAGTATTGATATGAATCTGGCGGCAGCCGGAAGCGTTCAAACCCAAATCCAGAAAACTGTTGCCCAGCATCAAAATATTTTCTTCTACCCCGGTAGCCTGACACATGCCTCGAAGTTCCTCGCTCCAACCCGGATCGATCGACTGAAAAACCTGCTCCGCTCTCTGACGGAAAACGGCAAGCTTGCCATCCGGCGCGAAATAACGGATATAAATTTTATCCAACAGCCGGATCGCCCACTTCATCTCCTTACCATGAATCTCTCCGCGCTGAAAACTGTTGCCGCTCAGCTCCAGAATATGAGGCTTGGGCGTCGGTATGACCTTCATCGCCACCTGGCGAAAATTCGTCGCCCCGCCCGGAATCAGCGCGATAACCGCCAGAACCACCAGAATCACCAACGACCCCACCAGCCGGATAACCGCCCATTTGCCCTTTGGTTTAACGCTCAGAAACTTCCGCATAAACGCTCCATTTTATCTTACTGATAAATTAATATATTCCGAACAAATGGCAAGTCGAATTTATTCATAAAAACGGAATTACTCTGATTTTTGATAATATTTCTTGAAAAAATTCTCATAAATGTTATATTTATAGATTGATTGCGCCTGTAGCTCAGAGGATAGAGCACCTGCCTTCTAAGCAGGTGGTCGTTGGTTCGATTCCAACCAGGCGTACCATTTCTCCTCACGCAAATTGAAAACTGCTGCTCCGATAAAAAAACAAATACTGAGGACATTGATAAAGACGATCCATGATAATGTTTTAGCAGCTGAATTGTAATTGAAATAATCTCCATGCCAAACATTACCACTGCTTATTTTCCCAAAGGCGATATTGCGGCTGCATTGAATTTTTAAGTCATCCAGCGTGAAGTCCTCCATGACATATACATAGTTGAATTTATTGATTCTTGCCCTTAAGAATGGAGTTTTGAAATAAGGTGGTTTACCGATGAATACCTCTTTTATGCCCGCTTCCCTTAAATATTCCGGTGCTGGATAAGATCCGGCTTCTTGAGTATTCTTCAGATACTCGATCAAAATATCCAAATTTTCGCCCTCCCATAGAACAGCGGAGGTATTGTTGGAAAATAATAAATCCCAAAGACCATAGTTTGGCAGTATGTTTGGAGAAAAATACAAGCTATAAACATAGCGTCCACACAACAGGTTCAATGGCAAAAAGATTATCAGCAAAAAGAGAAAAATTTTCTTGGTTTTTTTGTTGTTAGTCCGAAATACCAAAAAAGCGGTTGGCCCAAGCAATGCCAACATCAGTATCAATAATCTGGAGATAAAAAGGTTATAATTTATCAGATAGAGTTTTATGAGATAGTCATTTAGAGATACCCTTATATTATTATTCCAGAATATTTCATCATATCTTTTATCTGGTTTGTATTTTTCCAATTGCCCTTTATCAAAAATTATCGATGCAATTGGTTCCTCACGAGTTTTTCTCCAATACTTCCAGTCTTCTGAATCGGGAAATGATTTTTCTCCAACTATGATTTCCTGCAAATTCTCATTTATACTGTAGTGTTGAGTGCTCCAATGATTGAGAAATTCAGCACCCAGCTCAATCATTCCAATTATCGCTCCGCTCAAAAAAAACAAAAACAGGAAAATCCATTTAATGTTTGCTGCTTTTTTTATGAAGTATTGGCGCATTGTCATTGTTTTCTTAATCACTTGGATAATATGTTTTGTTATTAATGTAATCAAAGAATCTTGCTTTTCAAGATAAAGAATAGATTATATCATGAAGCTGGAAATTCAACTCGAAGAATGATATTGGGTCAGGCGGTGATGATTTGGTCCCAGTCGCCGGTTTGGCGAATGGTGTGACCGGGGGGGACGGTTAGAAATTCGTCGGCGGGATGGTCGCCGTTAAGCAGCATTCGCAGTAGGCGCAGATCGCCGTTCAGCTCGCGGAATTCGCGGTCTTCGGAGGCGGCTTTTTCACGGCAGCGCTGGAGAATCTCGGGGGCGGGGAGGGTGTGGATAAAATAGATGGGCTGGAGTTTTCCGTCGAGCTTGGGATGCATGGCATCCCAGATGTATTTGGCGTCGTCCTCGCCGTATTGTTCGACCAGCTTGGCGTAGGCGTCGCCGTGGAGCATTTCGCTGTCCTGGAAATAATAGTCGCCGCTTTCGGCAAAGCCGATCGAGGCAAACGGCGTACTGGGCATGGGCTTGAAAATATCTTTGAAACGTTTGCGGCTGCCGAGCAGGATGCCACAACAATCATGGCTGCGGTGGAGGATCAGGGGAACGGTACGCGCGGCCAGGCCGTCGGTAGCGCGGCCGCACAGGCCGTAGCACAGCAAAATAGCATTGTAATCCGTAGAGCGGTCGATTATCGCCTGGAGCTTGGCGCGGAGCTGGTTTGGACGGGCGTGTTCGCCGAGCTCCAGAAATTCGATGTCGAGTTCGTGCGGTGAGTCTGGAATCAGGGATTCCAGTTCTCTTTTGAATACATTGCAGGCGATCAGTTTGTATTTCATGGCAGCATCAGTCCGTCGATAAAGTTATCTTGAAAATCCGGCAGGGTATTGAGCGGAATCTCGCTGGGCTGGTCAATCAGTTTGATCAATTCACCCATGATTTCCGGCTGAACGGCCAGGCGGGCGGCTCCGGCGAGGCTGGTATTGCCGACGATCCGGTATTGACGCTCCGGCAGCATTCCGATGCCAATGGCGTTTTCCAAATCCAGAAATTGTGCGAAACCGCCGGCCAGGTAGATCGTCGAAGCCTGAACTTGACAATGATCTTCAAAAGTTTTGATGCCGGCATAAACGGCGGCTTTGGCTTTCAGGAGCTGTTCGATGTCGTACTCGTGGACAAAAATATTTTCGGTGATATCCATTTTATCGGCTTTGGGAATATACCGTCCGATGCAGTTCAGGCGTCCGGCGGCCCGCTCCACCGCCAGAAAGTCGATGTATGCCGATCCGCACAGTCCATGAGGCTCAGCATGGCCGATTACCGAAAAATCCCTGCCTTTGAAATAATGGTCGATGGCCCCCTCGGCGGCCCGGCAACCGAAATGCAAACCCGCCCCTTCGAAGGCCGGGCCGGCGGCGGCCGCCGTACAAATAAGGCCGTTTGGGGTATTGAAAACGATTTCACAATTGGTGCCGATGTCCACCAGCATTTCGCCGGGCTTTAGTTCGGTTTCGAACAGTCCGGCGGTCAGGTCGCCGCCGACGTACCCCGCGATGCACGGAACGGTCTGGACCGGAATTTTGCCGAACAGATCATGGCGTTCCGGGAAAATCCGCTGCGGCGGGGTAAAGGGCAGAACTCCGATGCTCGACGGATCGATCCCGTGAAAAAGACAAGTCATCACCGTATTTCCGCTCACCGCGATCCGTTTGACTCCGGTCAAGTCGAGCTCATTCAACAACTCCTTGGCCGAGCTTAAAACTGCCGACTGCAAACCTTTCAGGTCGGTAGCAGCGGCGTTGATCCGGGTGAGCACGTTGTCTCCGTAATGACTTTGGGCGTTGAAACAACTGGCTTTGCGGGTGATCTGCCCTGCGGACACTTTGACTGCCGCAATGGTGGTGGTACCCAGGTCGATTCCGATCACGGTCTCGGAATTCACCGGCAGCGGCGAAGAATGCCAGTCCGCCACGATATTCCCCGTTTTGGCAACCGGGGTAAACTCCACTTCGCCGGATTCGCTGAGCAGCCGGGTCCGGCACGCCAGCACTTCCGCCGGGGCGTGAACTTGCCGCCCGTCCGACTCCCAGGTGCCGGAGAGCACGCGAACGCGGCAGCGGCGGCAAGTGCCGCGCCGGCCGCAACGCAAATCCGGCTTCATCCCTTCTATATGAAGGTGTTCGGCCAGATTTTCATGACTTCGAATATTCAGGCGCATCAATATGTTCCGAGTTTCAGTCCCAGCTCCAGAAAATACCGGTAAGAATCGTATTCCGTCGACTCCGGAATGGAGTGGTCCGAATGCAATATAAATCCATAGTTCTGCTTTACAAACGGAATTTTGCTTTCCAGTTCGCGGCGGATGCCTTCCAAGTCATTGCCGGCTATCGGACGGACGTCCAGCCCACCCATCAGGGCGATTTTATCGCCGAAATTCTTGTAAATGCGCAACAGGTCCATGCCTGCTTTGACTTCGATGGCTTCCAGGCAGTCGATGCCGCTGGCGATCATATCGGGCAGGAGCGGTTCGACGAACCCGCAGGAATGCATGATGACCTTCATGCCGCGCGAGTGGACATAATCATTCAGCCGTTTATGGCCGGGCATGATCAATTCCCGGTACATCTCCGGGCTCATGAACGGCCGTCCGCGGAATCCCATATCCTCGTAAAACCAGATGCCGTCCGGCTGCCCGGCCTCGGCGAAAAGTATTTCCATGAGGTCGATATTCAACTGCGTGTAAGCATCGGCCATTTCGACGATCCAGTCCGGGTCAAGGGCCATTCCCATCAACAGATTTTCATGCCCGCAAATCGGGTGAATGCATTCAAAAATCGGAATACCCGACCAGCAGAAAAAACGGTTATTTTCGGCTGCCGCGGCTTTCCGTTTGCGGTACTCATCCCACTTGATACGATTGCGGTCCGGTTTCAAAAACGGCTTGGCGAGTTTTTCCCAGTCCTCACGGTTGGCGACGGCGTACCCGATGTGCTCCGGGGTGCTGGCGTGCTTCTTGTGAACCCGCAACAACGCGTTATTGCCGTCTTTGATCAACTTGGTATCCTCGTCTTCTTCCAGGATTTCCGGTTCGAACTCAGGATGCAAGGCGTACTTGAAGGTCCACAGTTTGTCCAGGTCGAGGTTGAAATGGTTCACCGGAGTCTCGCCTTCCTTCATTTTGCCGTCGGCAATCCATTTGGAAGCGGTCCATGTCCAAAATTCCTCGGATACGGCGATCCGGTCCACACTTTGATGATTCAATTGCCGTGATATTCTTTCTATGCCGGTCATGATTTCTCAATTCCTTGTTATATTTCCGAAAGTTTTTAAATTGATTTCCGGGGTATCCGGAGTTATTTCGCAGCCCGCGGACAAAATTAATTTGCCGGGAGCCTGGGTTAGCGCGCGCAAGGCCGCCTCACGGATGCTCTCCGGGGTGCCGTCCTGAATCACGCTGACCGGGTCGAGATTGCCGCACAATGCCTGCTGAGGGCCCAGCAGCCCGGCAAACGGCGTCATGTCCTTGACCAGGTGGTCCACGTCGATGATGTCGGCGCCGGTCGCGATCATCCGCGGCAGGATTGACGACGTATTGCCGCAAATATGGAGCTTGGCCAGCGCACCCAGGCTGTGGATATGCGCCACCAGCTTTCGCTCGTACTCAAAGCCGAATTCCTCGTACAAATCCGGTCCGAGCTGCGAGCAGACCGCGTCGCCGATTCCGATGCAGTTGGCCCCCGCCTGAACCTGCAATGTAATAAAGTTCAGGGCATTGGCAAAAATAATTTCAGAAGCCGCCGCCACGTTATCCGGGTAGTCATACAGGTCGAGGCAAGTGTTCCCCAAACCGCGCAGGTCGGCGTATTCGGCCAGAATCCCTTCGACCCAGCCGCAAATGATGGTGGAATCCCCCAATTCGCGGCGAAAAATCCTCAACTCTTCAAGGCGCCCTTGAGTGCGTTGGTTGGCTTCAAAATCGATCGGCGTCAGTTGGCCGAGTGCCTCGATATCCGGAAACAATATCACCTGATCCAACGGCAGGGAGTTCTCCGGATATTCGATATGTGCCCCGTAGGCTTCCAGCTCGCAATACGGATCGCTCATCACGTTGACCCAATCCGAAGAAAAGGCTTCGGCGCAGGTGATATTGCTCAAGCAATGCGTCTGCGGATCGAGAATGAAATCCCGGTATCGGGTGCCGGTGTACTTCGCGCAGTAGCGCATCAGAATCGGCATGAACGGGATTTCATTGGAGCGGCCCGAGAGAAAACCGCGGATACGGCTCATTGTCAGCAGGCCTTCAACAAGGAATCGACCAGTTTGACCGCGCCGTTGGCGTCTTCGCTGAAACCATCCGCGCCGATTTCGTCGCAATACGACTGAGTGACCGGAGCGCCGCCGATGATGACTTTGACATTTTTGCCCTTGAAGTACTCGACCACATCTTTCATATAAGGCATGGTGGTGGTCAGCAATGAGCTGCAGCCAATAACCTGAGCACCTTGTTTGAAAGCTTCTTCGTATTTGTTGACGTCGCAGTTTACTCCGAGGTCGATGACTTCATAACCGGCGCCTTTCAGCATGATCGCCACCAGGTTTTTGCCGATGTCGTGGAGGTCGCCTTTGACGGTTCCGATCGCGACTTTACCCAGGGATTTGCGGCCGCTGGCAATGAGCAGCGGTTCGATCAAGGCCAGGCCGGACTGCATGGCGCGGGCGGCGATCAACAGCTCGGGCACATAGGCTTCGTTACGCGAAAAACGGTCGCCGATCTCACGCATCGCCGGGATCATTCCCTGGTCGAGCAGAGCGTTGATGTCTTCCTTGTTGTCGATGGCAGCCTGAACGATGGTGATGACATCGTTACGTTTACCGGAAATTACCGCATTGCGAAGGGCTTCGAAATCAGTCATTTGATTACTCTCCAATTTTATTGTTATAATCGTTTAATGCACGAAAAAATGCTTTGGCATTGGCAATCGGCACGGCCGGGGGCAGGTCGCAGCCGCTGGACAGGACGTAATTGCGGTAACCGGCGGTGCGCTCGAGCAACTCGGAAGTTTTCCGGTAGACCGAATCCGCGTCCATGTTTTTGAACACTCCGACCGGGTCCAGATTGCCCATGATCGGATAATTATCAGGAACTTGCGCGAGAATATCAAGGATATCCACCGCGTTGCCGACATGCAGCGCATCAGCGCCGGTGGAACGCAGGGCATCGACCTGTTTCTCGGTTTTACCACAATTGTGAAGCACCACCATGAAAGAATCATCCTTGACGGAGGCGATAATTTTCTTCAGATAATCCGCCGCGAACTCCTGGCACATATCAGGTGACAACAGTCCGGCCGCCGGTTCGGCGATCAAAACCCCCGCCACGCCGGTGGCTTTCAACACCTGCAAGTAATTGGTCAGAAATTCGGCGGTTTTCGCCAGCAAGGCGTGAGCCGTTTCCGGTTCGCCGGCGGCGAGGATCATCATTTCGGTCATGTCAGCGATCCGTCCGGCCAGCGAATACGGTCCGATGATTCCGCAAAAAGTCGGCCTTTCCAGATTTTCTGCGCACAACTTTGCGCATTTTATTACTTCGGCGGTACGCTTGGTACCGGGAGTCGGAACCTTGAGCGCGGCAATGGTGGCGGCGTCACTGGCCAGCGCGCTCGAAACCGTTGGGTTCTCATAATCCGAAAACGCGATTTCAGATCCGAATTCTTCCGCCTCGATAGACAGGTCCATAAAAGTTACATGAACATCCGCCGGGCACTCCTGCGCCAGGGCCTTGATGCACTTGAATTGCAATTCCCCGCTCTGGAAAACATCGCGCGGCTTGGCATTGATTAATTCCGCTCCCGGGGAGGTCATGATCGGAATCGCCTTGCGCTTCTTCGAGGACAAAATTCCGTCAATGAATGCTGATTTATCAAATTTCATGATATCTCCTGATTTCTTTATACCTGATATTATATCACGAAAATATTTATTTTCTTCCTTGAGAAATTCATATTCTTGCTCTATATTATCATTGCACGGGTGATTTGAGAACCCAGGACAAAAATGATAACTAAGAGCAAAGAGGAAAGAGAAAAGAGAAAACGAGGGAGATTAGTCGCCTCTCGTAACTCCACTCTAAACTCTCCACTCTAAACACTAATAATATGGAAAGTTCACGACAAAAAGGCGATGGTTGGCTCGATCCCGCGGTATGCGGGCGGATCAGTTGTCATGAAATAACCTGGACTCAGGATAAGGAATTCAGTTTTATCCAGACCGGTGGCGACCTCTATTTTCACCGGATTCCGCAACAGGGGACGACTTTGCATTGCCATGATTTCTCCGAGATCGTCTTTATCAATTCGGGGGGAGTCATTCATCGGGTCAATAGCGAACGCCAGCGCCTTACCGCCGGCAGCCTTGTCTTCATGAGGCCGGACGACGTCCACGGATTTGCCCCGGACGACGAATTCGGACAGGTCGAAATCATTATGCTGGACTTTGACCTCGAGCTGTTCCTCAGTCTGAGTATTTATCTGGAAAACGATACGTTTCTCCAGCAATTGACCGCTTCGGTACTGCCGCCGTGTTTCAAAATGGACCCTGCCGACTCCAATTCCCTCTATACCCGATTGTTGAAGCTGAACAATACTTCGATCTCGCCGCAGCTCCGCAAGATCAAGCTGAAAATCCTGCTAGGCGACCTTTACGCCCGTTTTTTCATCGACGAAACCAATCTCCTGAGCGAATCCCTGGTCCCCGACTGGCTGGAAAATCTCTGTACCCTCATGCGCAAAGAGGAGAATTTTACCGCCGGTCTCAAACGCATGCAGAAATTGGCTTGCCGCACCCCCGGACATCTGTGTAAATCTTTCCAGAAATACCTTGGCAAAACCCCGACCGATTTTATTAACGAGCTGCGCATCAATCACGCCGCCCGGCTGCTGGCCGACTCCAACGACGAAATCCTCGATATCGCCGAAAAGCTGGATTTCCAAAGTCTCAGTCGTTTTTACCATCTATTCAAACAGCACTACGGCCTGGCCCCATCCGCCTACCGCAAACTCCACGCCCCCAGCCGCAAATTGTAATTAATTCGACTGGCGGTATCCCCTTGGCGAAACACCGGTCAATTTGCGGAATACGGTGCTGTAATAATTGGAATCGTTGAAGCCGCACAAACGGGAAATTTCAGTAATCGTCCGGTTGGGGTGAAGTTTCAGGTAGATTTTTGACTCATCCACCCTTTTTTGTGTCAGTATTTCCCGAAACGTCTGCCCGGTCTTGCGTTTGATCAGGAGCCCCAGGTAGTCCGGATTGACCCGCAGCAATTCCGCCAGATCCGTCAAGACGATGTCTTCCAGATAATGACTGGCGATATAGGTTCGGCAGTTTTCGACATAAAATGCATCTTTATGCTGCTTGCACCCACCGCCGTTTTCAATATATCTGGTTAATTCAATATTTATATACTCTACGATAAATGCCGCTTTTTTGGCGACGACACGTCGTTTTTCCGGCGTTATTTTTTCCCGGAACCCCAGGTAAACCACCGCCGCCAACTCCCCTCGAAACATTACCGGGCTGGCATATTCCCAGAAACCATATGGGCAGAAACCGGAAAAACTCCGTCCTTTGGCGGCAATCAGAAGGCTTCGGCGTTTATTTTTTGAGCACGAAAAGGTATGGTCGCGAAGTTTATTTTGGCGGCAGAACTCCGTATGGTGCAAATACTGGTCGGGGGCCAGTTTCAGTGCGGGCCATTGGAGAAACGCGCCATTCTTCACCTCAATGCTGATTGAAGCGCCCGTATGCTTTTCGTAAAAGCGCAATAGTTCTTTCAAGCTCATGAATTTTTGAAACCATTTTGAGTGTTTTTTGCTGAATCTAGGATAATTTAAGATTATTTGGATAATATTTCAAGGAAAGTCCTGGATTTTTCCTATATAATATATGGCAAACCAACCCAAAGGATCTTTTTATGAAAACTTACCATGAATCCGAACGAAATATTCCGATAATCGCGGAAGTCCAAGTATTGGTCGCCGGCGGCGGTCCCGCCGGTATCGGCGCGGCGCTCGGCGCATCTCGCGCTGGGGCGAAAACTATGATTATCGAAGCTCAGAATAATCTTGGCGGCATGGCTACCAGCGGTCTTATGTCGGACTGGAGCGGCGGTACCGAGTCGCCGCTCCTGGAGGAAATCATTGCAGTCACGTTGCGGAATCCCTGTTTGCCGCTGCAAATGAATGAGGTTCATCCAAATTGCATCAGCCATGAAGTATTGAAGAGTACTCTGCTGGATATATTGGAGGAGTCCGGAGTCGATATTCTTCTCTATACGCACGTGGTCGACGTCATCATGGAGGAAAACCGGATCGCGGGGGTCATTATAGAGAGCAAGTCCGGGCGTGGAGCGGTCATGGCCGAAGTGGTGGTCGATGCTACCGGGGACGGCGACGTCGCGGCCCGTGCCGGCGCGGAATTTATTCAGGGACGTGAAAACGATCATCTGTGCCAGCCGGCGACCTTGATGTTCCGAATCGGCGGCGTCGATTATTCCCGGGCGATTTTTCCGCGCAGTTTCGAATCATTGAAGGATGTCCCCAGAGGAGAAATACAGGCCCTGGGCAAAAGCATTCTGCCGCATCCCGCCGGTCATGTATTGTTGTATCCCACTCGGTTTCCCGGTGAAGTCTGCATCAATATGACCAATGTCATCGAAGTAGATGGTACCGAGGCGCGTCAGCTTACGGAGGCCGAAAAGGTCTGCCGCCGCCAGATCAATGCCATCGTCCCGTTTTTGCGCGAATATGCGCCGGGATATGAAAACTGCTATCTGATTTCCTCCGCTCAAAATATCGGCATTCGCGAAACCCGCCACTTCAAGGGTTTGTATACGGTAACCCCGGAAGATATTGTCGAGGCCAAGGTATTCGACGACTGGATCGCTACCCGGAATTACTTTAATTTCGATATCCACAGCTTGAAGGGGCCCGGACTGGATGAACACGGGGCGCAAAGAAAATTCAAGGCCAAAGGCAAATATACGATTCCCTACGGGGCATGTGTTCCGGAAAAAATTGATGGACTGCTTTTGTCCGGACGCAACATTTCCGGCACTCACAAAGCGCATTCGAATTACCGTGTTATGCCGATCTGCCTGAATATTGGCCAGGGCGTCGGAGTAGCGGCCGCGCTGGCGGTCGAGCAGAAAATTTTGCCCAGAAACGTCTGCCCGGCGGATATCCAGAAGATCCAAACCCGGAACGGCGTACAGATTTAGAGCGTTGGAAAATAAGTTTTACCGGCTTGATTATTTTACTGATTCGAATTATATTAACCATTGGATAATAAGTATCCGATGGTTAATAAAGGAGATTGAGCCATGTTTATTGATATCCATGTCCATACGCGTCGAATTCCGGCTTTTCCCCGTATTCTGGGCGATCATCTGACCTATGCTACGCCGGAAGAATTGATTGCCGCTTATGATCGGATCGGCATTGAGGCCGCGGTATTGCTGCCGGGAGTAAATCCCGAATGCTGCCACGGACCGCAGTCGAATGAAGAAGTGCTGGAACTGGCGGAGAAGTATCGGGGGCGGTTCATTCCTTTCTGCAATATGGACCCGCGAGCCCTTTCCAATTCGCCCCGGGCGCCATTCGGTGATTTCTTCAAGTATTACCGCGACAAGGGTTGCAAGGGCATCGGTGAGGTTTGTGCGAATTTGCGGATTCTCGACCCGCTGGTACAGAATCTTTTCAAGGGCGCGGAAGAAGCGGGCTTGCCGCTGACGTTTCACCTGTCGCCGTTTCTCGGCTATAGTTATGGGTTGGTCGACGAATCCGGGTTGCCGGGATTGGAAGAATCGTTGAAGCGTTTCCCGAATTTGAAATTTTTCGGTCATTCCCAAACCTTTTGGGCAGAAATGGGAAAAGTCACTTCGGTCGATGCTCGTATGGGATATCCCAGTGGCCTGATAACGGAGGAGGGCCGGGTGGCGATACTGATGCGCCAGTACCCGAATCTCTACGGAGATCTTTCGGCGGGCAGCGGCTGCAATGCGCTGAAACGCGACCGTGCGTATGCCGTCAAATTCCTCCATGAGTATCAGGACCGGCTGTTTGTCGGCACCGACATTTGCCAACCGACCATCCCGACGCTCAAACCGCTGGCAGAGTTTCTGCTCGACCTGAAAGAAAAGGGCGAAATATCCGACACGATATTCCGCAAAGTCGCCCGGGAAAACGCCGTTCGAGTATTGGGGCTGTAATAGCGCAGAGATTTACAACGACTTCAATTTCATCGCGAGGTCCAGCAATTCCCGGTGCATTTGCTCCATGACGGCGATATCGCCGCCAAGCGCTTTGCCGATGATTTCATCCAATGCGCTCTCAAGGTTTTTGGCTTGGGGTTTCTCCTGAATCATCTGGCGGCAGAGGGTCGCCAGCTTATAGTCGAGGAAGCCCTGATACCATGCTTCTTGACGTCTGGAACTGAGGACTGTCTCGTAATTGAAATCGACATACAAGGTTCCGTAATCGGCTGAATTCGTCTTTTTAGGAAATGTATCGCTTGAGTCGAAACCGTCTCCCCCCGCCATTGAGTCGAGGTGCCAATAGGCGGAAACCGAAGAAATGCGGTCACGCAGATTCAGCCAGCTCAGCTTGCGATATGTCTCCGGGGTGTTGGTTTTTTGCAGGATATGGTAAGTCCAGATTTCGCGTTTGGTATTTACGGCCCATTTTGTCGTTTCCGGAGTTGTGCGTCCGCGATAAAGAGTAATGATGTCGAATACTTCCGAAAGCACTTCAAGATTTTTCAAAGTTTGCGGATTTTCCTTCAATTGCGGATTGACCATCGTCCGGATCCGCGGATTGACTTCCTTGATGAAGCGCGCGAAGCGATAGGCCATATTCATTTTGGTGCCGTCCTGAAGAGCATCGCCGTGGGGCTCGTCTACCGGATAGAGAATCAACCGCTCGTTGCCCAGCCCGTAACGGTTCTGCAGATGATCGTTCAAGCCGGTAAGAAAACCTTTAAAGGCTTTTTGCCATGGCTCGCTCCACGGTTTAAGGGGCGCGCTGTTTTGCTTTTTCAAAATCCAATTGAATTCCGCTCCCAGGAACAGAATGACTTTCATTTTTTCCAACGGCATGCCGGCTTTTTGATAAGCTTCTATTTTTCGATCCAGAGCACTGAAATCGTGACGGAGGATATTTCCGGCGGCGTCAACTTCCGGATTAATGTCCAAAGTACTTTGACCCGGAGTACCGGCATACAGGATATTGAGTTCATAATCTACAAGGATATGGGACATTTCCGGGGGAAGATATGAATAGTTGAAGTTGTCCGTTTGTACCGTGTTTAAATCAATGTCGACAACTTCCAGCTCAAATTCAATCTCTTCCGGCGGAAAGTCCCGGTAGGAAGGCTTCAGATAAAAGTATCCCTTATAAATTCCCGGGACAAGATTACCGGTCTTGATTTCCAGCCACATGGGAATTGAACTTTTGGCATTTGCTTGAATCAAAGTATTCAGGGGAAGCGGCATCAGCGGGTCGTAGATCGGCAGTCCGTTGTATTCCTTGACGGTAATTCCGACTTTCAATGAAAGGTGGCGATACAACTCATGTTGCGGCATTGAATTGAAACGCTGGAGATTTTCGTTGTCGGTAATAAATTTCAATTGCCCCATAAAAGGTTGATCAGAGAGATTGCTGAAACAAAACCCATAGAAAATCTTGCTGTTCCGAGCAGCTTTCAGGCTGATTTTTCGGATTGGAGCGGCCAGGGCATTGATCGTGAGATCATTATTCCAGACGGGGGCGTTCCAGATCAGATAAGGTTTGCCATCCAGAGACATGAGGAGAAGATTTTGTTCCATATTGTACAAAGCGTCACTGAGTGAATCCCAGAAAAAAGGATCATTTCCTTGCTCCTGTATGCTTTTTTTCAGTTCCGAAAGTTTCTTCAGGGTATTGATCTTCAAGTCGGATGATTTATATTGTTCGAGAGCTTTTTCGAGCGTTGAAAGACGTTTCTGGAAATACGAATCGCGCTTGCCGATGACGAATTTCCCGAACCGGTCCGGTTGATGGAAATTTCTGCCGACCGGAGCCCAGGAAGATTGCCCTCCCGCGGTGGCTCCACTGCGGGTGAAATTCCCGGTGAGAACGCTACCGGCGGAAAGATTTTCCGGATTCAATCCGAGTTCCGGTAATGGAATGGTAAGAGTCAGCAGAAACTGTTTTTCGCTGTTTTCCGCCTTGACCGCTGCGTTACTTTTCCAATGGTGATCCGGATTGTTTGGCCCCAGATAGCGCCATGCCTTCATTGTCCCATTGGCATTGATCACGAACTGATAATAAACATTTTCCTGTTCGGACGGTTTCAGAAAGAATTCAACATGATCGCTATTTCCTGGAGTGGTACCGGCAGGAATCGGGCACTTGAAGCTGACCTGAAGATTTTCCCGGTTCAATTGCAGGGCGGCCTGAGCTGCTCCGGCATGGAATTTCTCTTCAACTCTTTCGAAATTTCCCAGAACTGAAGTTTCCCGGTCGTAAACGGTGAATGGGGTACTCCATTCAAGCTGTTCAGAATCGGTTACTGCCAAGTTCGGATCCTTGCTGCTGAGCTTTCCCGAACTGTGAGACAACGGCGGCTCCTCGAATGAATCCCAGAGCGCCAGATCGTCAATCACTCCATGAAACGGAGCATTCATGGCGCCGGCGGCATAAATATTGTAACCGATTCCGGCAAAAGGATATTCACGGGGGGTAACTCCATCCAGATCACTGAAACTCAATGCATTGTCAAAAACGGCGTAAAGTCTGCCGTCCAACCAGATTTTCATTTCTTTGCCGGAACTCGCCGCCACTCGGATGGTATACCATTGCGTAGGTAGAAAACGGACAGCTTCACCGGTATTTTTCTGGTGAAGGAGCACTTTCTTGGTATCTTTGTCGTCTCGGATTTCAAACCAGGCGGTGATTTTTCCTCCCGCATCCAGACTCAAGGTAAATTGACGGCGATAATAGCTGTTGACCGCGTAACTGAAAAGAGTTCCGCCTTTGGTTTCCGATAATTCCCGGGCCGGCTTGAATTTTAATTCCAAGGTAAAAGATTTCCAATTCATACCGGAAAAATTGGCGATATAGTTGCGATGGTCGGGGCCGCAAACCAATCCGGAACTTTCATTAATGCCAGTTTTTTCGACGATATTGGCCTTGCTTATCTTGATCTTTTGGGTACCGCTGCCACCAGGCACGTCATGGTCAAAATTCCAATAATATACAGGGGAAGCGGCGAACACGCCCATTACTTGAATCAACAATGCGATAAACAAATATTTTTTCATGGATATTCCTCTTAAAGATTTCTGACCCAGGCGGAACCGTAGGCTTTCAAGGGACCGGAAGCGGCATAAAGTGCTTCACTTGATATACCCATTACCGGGGCGGTATGTCCGTCCACCCACAGGATATTGCAATTGCGCTCATGCATCGGGTAAGCTACCCCGTCGATCAGGCTGAGCCCCATGTGGAGGAAATAAGTCATTTGCCAGTCGCCGCTCCTGGTTGAATCGGCAATATATACCTTGCCGGAAGGATTTTTAAACCCCTGAAACTTGATAAAGCTTTTGGTACCCGCCATGGCTGTCGTATAATTCAAAGTATAGGCAGCCATGCTGACGCCATAGACGATATTGTTGTATAATTTGAAATAAGTATCCCGCCGCGAATTAAAGCCCGGACATGTAAATACTGATTCCTTCATGTTGGTGACGATTGGAGGCGCATACTTATAATAACTCAATGCCTTTTGATAAGCGTTATTGCTGTTTCCCGTACCGTAACCGACATTATAAGTTGACGCCATGTGGGTCATGGTATTGGGTATCATATAATCGTCGAAGTCGGAAGCATACAAGAATGTATAACCACCGATCTGCTTCAAGTTGGAGAGACAGGCGATCGCCCGGGCTTTGCTGCGCGCTTTGTTGAGAGCCGGCAGCAGCATGGCAGCAAGAATTGCGATGATCGCAATCACTACCAGCAATTCTATAAGTGTAAAATTTTTCCGTCTCATGATTCATTCCTCTTTTTTACTTGTATTTTATGGTGCTGCCCCTTGCGACAAGGCGATGTTTTATGATAAAAGTTCTTTTTTCCTGCGGCAAGTCGGAAAAACATGTTGGATTCCCCGTCAATATTTCAGCAGCCTTCTTGCCGCTTTCCGCCAGATTCAGGTCGATTGTCGACAGGGGAGGGGTCAATAAATGACCGCCGGGATAATTGCAAAATCCCATGACCGCTAGATCCTTTGGAATTCTGATATTGAATAACTGACAATATTTATACAGACGCAGAGCCCAAAAGTCCGAAAAACAGATTACCGCATCAAATTTGGGGGATCCTCCCAGCCATGATTTCAGCTTTTCGATAAAGTATTTTTCATCCTCATAAGGCAGGGCCAGTATCGAATCAGGCAGAATTTCAAGCCCCAGTTCATTCATCATTCCGTAATGTTCTTCGAGATTTTGGGTACGAAAGCGAATATCGCCGTCGTGATTAATATTCAACAATGCCCCGATCTTGCGAAAACCCTGTTTATGAAGATGATGCAATGCATCGTACCAGGCTTTGCCGCTGTCCGGACGAATGGTGGCGAACCCGGTACGTTCCGCGTCCCGCTGGTCTGCGTGTACTATGATAACCGGGATCTTCAATGCCTGCAATATTTTAATTTCAGGCTCATCCCCACGATAAGTACTTCCAAGCAGCAACGCTCCGGAGTATTCTTGAGCGTGTAATTTCTCAGTCAGCTCGGATATGTTGCCGCTCCGCAAGAAATCCGCCTGCAAATTTTCCAGAACGATTTGCGATGAATAACAGATTTTCTCAAATTCCTGTATGATTTGCGGAATGGATGATTCCTGTAAATGAGCGGCTGCATAATCGACAATCAGAAAACGGGGCGTTCGAGTGGGAGCGCCGATAAATACGCCACAACGGGCTCGGCGTTCAATAAGTCCTTTTCTTTCCAGTTCATCATACGCGCTGTTGATGACAATTGTGCTGACCTGGAAGAAGTTGGCAAGTTCCCGGGTAGGTTGCAACTTTTCGCCTTGCTTCAAGCGTCCCGAACGTATCTCCTTTTCCAGATACTGGGTCACCTGTTGGCTCTTGGAATGAAAAATTGTTAAATTGCGCATAAAATAATCTCTATAATCTGATATATTGATATAATTATACATCAGAGTATATCAGAAATCAATACCTGAATCGGAAAAAATCATGGTTTTTGCATATTCCGAACCGTAATGTTTGGGAAGTAGGGCTTGAGGTGGATAAATAAAAGTGGATAATTTCCAATAAATATTTTGTTTCATGACACTTTGGATGTATATTTATGAATTCAGCAAAAAACAGAAGGAAATTTCTCATGTCGGCATTTACTGATTTGAATATTTTCACCCGGGTGAAAAATCAGCAGAAAATTCGGGTAGTCGCCTTCGGTTCATCCAATACCCAGCGATTTTTTCATGGTATGCACTGGTTTGATTACGTGGAACTTGGATTCAAAAACACCTTTGGCGGCGGTTGCGGCCAGTTCATCAATTCCGGAATCAGCGGCAATAACACCATCAATCTGTTGAATCGTTTTGATGAAGAGCTCGCCATGTACAAGCCGCATCTGGTGATTATGACCATCGGCGGCAACGATGCCAAGGTGGACGCTGTTGCGCCGGAAGTCTATACCGAAAATCTGCTGGAACTGGACCGGAAAATAACCGGTCTGGGGTCGCAGTTGGTATTTCAGACTTATTACGGTTGCGATCTGGAAAACCTGGACCCGCGATATGCCGAACGGCTGGTTCGGTTCATGCAGATTATCCGCGAATGCGCGGCGGTGGGGAAGCGTCCGCTGGTCGATCACTTTGCTCGTTGGGAGCGGTTGCGGCGCAAAGATGTCGTGCTTTATCGCAAGCTGATGCGCGATTTTATGCATGTCAATGCATTGGGCAACATGGTAATGGGGCTCGATCTGGCCCGGCACTTCGGAGTCAGGTTCAACGATGAAAATATCCCGGCATTCCGCGAGGGCTATTTCGTCCAGGCTTTACTGGATGAATTGCACGGCGACATGACGGAAGTACTTAAGGAATTGTAAGATGAGTGTGTTTGTAGGTATTGGTCTGGGGCCGATCCAGACTGGAATTTTTTTGTCAGGGGCCGGCAAGGGCAAATTTGACCGGATTGTAATCGCCGAAGTCGACGACAAGCTCAAGGACGCCGTCAACAGTTGTGGCGGCAAGGTTACGGTCAATATCGCGGCAGAGGACCGGGTGTACGCCGAAACTTATGAGAATGTCGAAGTATACAATCCCGGTATCCCGGCGGAGTTGGAAAAATTGATCGCGGCCGCGGCGGAGGCCGAAGAACTGGCCACCGCGCTGCCCAGCGTCAAGTTTTTCGGCCCCTCGGCGGCATGGCTCAAGGCTGGGTTTGAACGCCGGCCGGAACGCCGCCGTTTCATTTACACGGCGGAAAACAACAATCACGCGGCGGAAGAGCTGGCCAAAGCCGTCGGCGTCGAATTTCCCCAGACCTATTATTTGAATACCGTAGTCGGCAAAATGAGCGGAGTGGTGCCGAAAGCGGATTGCGCCGAGCAGAAGCTGGCTTTGCTCTGTCCCGGAGCCGACCGTGCTCACCTGGTCGAAGAATTCAACCGCATCTATATTTCCGAATGTCCCGGCATCGATGAGCGCAAAACCAGGAATCTTTTCGTGAAAAGCGATTTGTATCCTTTCGAAGAAGCCAAGCTTTACGGGCATAACGCGGTGCATTTCCTGCTCGGGATCATGGGACAGCAGAAAAAATACGAGTTCATGAGTCAACTGCGTGCCGATACCGAATTGATGGAAATCGCCCGCAAGGCATTCATCGAAGAATCGGGGCAGGCGCTCTGCGCCAAATGGGGTAAGCTCAACGACGAGCTTTTTACCCCGGCCGGTTTTGCCGCCTATGCGGAAGACTTGCTGACCCGGATGACCAATCCTTTCCTGAAAGACGCTATCGCGCGCATAACCCGTGATTTGCCCCGTAAATTGAGCTGGGAAGACCGGGTAATCGGGACCATGCGGGTAGTTTTGAGCCAACAGGGGACTCCGGCCAATTTCGCGATCGGCGCGGCCCTGGCCGCCAAAAACTTTGCCGAAAGCAGCGACCAAGCGGCCATTCGGGCCAAGTTGGCCGAGCTCTGGCCGCAGCCTTGGACTCCCGAACACGAAAGACTCTGGGAGCTGATATCTCATTCATATTGAGTGATAACTTCCATAAAAAAAACTGCTACGAGCCAAACAGCCAGTAGCAGTTTTTTTAATTTTGGGAAAAATTATTTTTTGCGGGCGTCGAGGGCTTTCTGAGCGACTTCGCGCAGGAATGCGGCATCTTCCGCAGTGATGTCTTCCGGAACAAACTTGATTTCCGAAGTCGGCTTTTCGAAGAAGAATCCATACCAGACGCAGGCTTGGAGATAACGGCCGCGATTATTCAAATGAAATGAATCCTGGGCTACTTTCCAGTTGCCTTCCTTGTCCTTGCGCCATTTGAGTCCCATGACGAACGAACCGGCTTCCGAGGGGAGGGCGTCGGGATGCTTGATATCCTTTAGAACCTGCGGATCATACGGGACATACGGGGTTTTCTGAGTCTGGCGGGCGGTCTGCACCGCGTCCCCGGTAGGAATCACCCGGATTTTCAGTTCCGCGGCGGCTTTGTCATAAGCTTCAGTCAGATTTTTGTACATTTCCTGCTGATCGATTTTCCAACCGCCAAGGCGCTTGTCGTCGAAACGGTAAGCCCAGGTCTGCTGAATTACCAGTTCGGCTTCCGGAACATATTTTTTTACATATTCCTGAAGGTTTTTGGCATAGGGCTCATAGGTTTCCGCTTTCCAGCTGAAATGGCTGGCCTGCTGGATGGTGACGAAATCCCACTTGCGGGCTTCGAGCTTATCTTTCAGGGTGAACTTCTTATAATACGGTTTGAACTCGGGATCGGCTTCGGACTTGACGACGCTCTGCCAGTGCCTTTCCAGCGAACAACCGCCGATATTGGCGCGATCCATGATGATCTTATCGCCGGCGGATTCGGTTACCTTCGGCAAAAAGACGAATGCGCTGTCGGCAAAACTGTTTCCGATGGTCAGAACCGACACTTCTTTGGCCGACAACGATACGCCGGCAATGATTACAGACAAGGCGAACACAATCAACTTGTACATTTTCTTTTCCTCTTTGTTGCTTTTGCTATAAAAGAAATATTATAATCCATATCCCGCATTTTGCAACCCAAGGAAAAGAGAATTGGGAAATTGGTGAATTACGGGAGGCCGCGAGTGATTTGTGGAAAATTCGGCAGAGCCGGAAGTAAGCGGAGCGCAAGCGCCGCAGACCCTTCATTCACCAATTCCCCAATTCAAAATTCTCCCTTACCGACTGACGGCTTCCTTGGAAATCAGGGTCCATTCCCGCAGCCGGTCGTCATGCCCCATCAGCGTCTGTAACTCTCGGAGAATGACTTGGTAACTGCATCCTTTCAGGATTTCAGCCTGTTCAAAGATCTGTCGGGACAGCGCGGCGGTATCCGATGAACAAACCACGTCCGAAGCTTTGTGGCGCCACATGATGCAGCAGCGTTCCCCCGCTTTTTGTACCAGTAACGGCAAATCGGTCCAGGCGCTGCAGCTCAACAGTCGCAAATTGGGAATGGCGAGGACCATATCGAGCTTTCGGGTCAGGTTTTCGCAGCAGCCGTAGCAGACTGCGCCGAAGCGGGAGAAAATGCTTTTCTGATAGTTGAGCAGAAATTCCTCGAACATTGCCGGCCCCACTTGGTCGAATTCCTGTGAATTGCCGTGAATCCAGCAGTCCTGAAGTGTATAGGGACCGGCGGGGTTATCGCGGAGCGGATCGCTGAGCAGCATGGCGCTGTTGATATTGGGAAAGACCAGCCCGCTGGTCTCGAGGCAGTCGAGCTGGTTCATGACGCCGTCGGTCATGGTCTGCATCAGGCGATGCACCAGTTCGGGGGCATCGATCATATCGAGCATTAGAGGCTCAAGCCCGCGAAGCATGGCCGCCCCCCAGCAAATGGTTCCGACGCTGAAATAAGGCCCGAACGGGTTCATCCTGACCGGCATGATGCCGTCCAGAATGTCACGGCCGGTCTCGTATCGGGCGGTGGTGGCTTCGCGGTCATAACGGTAATGCGGTACGACCAGCCGGTCGAAATCCTCCGGCGTATTCAACGCGGGAAGATAACGCCAGGCGCTGCCTGCCGCATCGAGTTTTTCCTGCCGGATGTCGATTCCCCAGATATTGGCGGGAGTCACCTCAATTACCGGGCTCAGGTCATAAAAGGGATTGACGGGCGTGTCGTCGTCGATTTCGTATTTGATCAGGAGTCGCTTGAAGTAAATTTCCATTTGGCGCAGTTCCGGGGTACGGCAAACTATCATTGACTCGGGAAGCAGTTCGGGCCAGCAACCGACCGGGTTGCACCAGACCGGAGGACGGTCAGGCCGGCGCATTGCATTGACGTCGCGCCAGCGCTGCTTGATGTCTTTCATGCGTGTTTCCGAGGCAATTTCCATGATTCGGGCGGCCAGTTCACGGACCATGGCCCGTTCATCTTGTTCGCTGTTGACGTTTTGGTTCAGGCGTTCGATTTCCCGGCGGCACTACTTCATATTCGGTCTCCCGGTTTGATATTTTCATTTAATTGGATATATTATACAATGAAAAGCCGATTTTGGCTAGTAGGAAAAACAGATGATAATACATACGAAACGATGAAAGAGATGGATTTCCTTTCTTATTGCTGGCAACATTTGTCTATTCTGCCGCTGCGATGCCGCCGGTTTGAGTGTGCCTCCGACTGGCGGTTGCTGCCCCGGCAGTTGGACCATTCTTACTTTACCTGTTGGGAATCTGGATATGCCCGCTTGCGGCTGGGGTTGGAGAGTTACGAACTGAAAGGCGGGGAGCTGGTGGTTTTTCCACGCGGAATCGAACATGAAATCATCCCGGTTAACCATTGCCCCTGCACCATGACCAAGTTGCATTTTCAGGCGCTGATCAATGGGGCGGCGGATCTGCCCGGACTCCTTGGTGTGGGCGGAGTATATACCGAGATCGAAGGTACGAGCGGGAAAAATTTTCAAGAGTTCGCCGCCATCGATACCGCTGGGGAACCCGGCGGGAACGAATATCTGCGGGCGGTGATTCAGGTTTTCCTGTGGCGCCTGGCTCGGCTCCGAACAGATGTTCAAGCGCCGCCGGATTGGAAGCGAATGCTTCCTGCGCTGGAGTACATCGCCACCCGGTAT
>JAVBRM010000077.1:0-71248 GCA_031548025.1 Victivallaceae bacterium
CTACGTCAATGCCATGTGCGAAGTAGCCGAAGAAACCAAGTGCGACCTGATCAACTTGAACGAATACGCCATGAAGAAATTCAATGAAATGGGCGAGGAAAAAGTCACCTCCATGTATCTGGTTTTCGGCCCGGAAGCCTACCCGAACTATCCGAAGGGACGCACCGACCGCTGCCATATTTCCGATGTCGGGGCGATTTTCTACGCGGAAGCGGTGGTCGCCCTTGCCAAAGAAAAGAAACTACCGATCGCCGAGCTTTTCAAATAACCCCAACCAGGGAATCATATTATGGGTACGACAATCAAAGATATTGCGGATCTGGCCGGAGTCTCCACGGCTACGGTTTCCCGGGTCATAAACAGCAATGGATTCGTCAAGGACAAAACCCGCAAACGAATCAGCGCCCTGCTGGAAAAACATAACTATGTCATCCCTCCCATACAGAAACGGCAGGGCCCCGGGCGTAGCCGGGCTCTTAATTTGAAATACAATAATTTTACGATGATCTGGATCGGCAGCCCAACCACCCTTACGGCTCAGGGAATGCTGTTCGGACTCTCCGAAGCGGCCGGCGCCACAGGAACAACCCTGAATATCGATGTGGTATCGCCATCCGGTGGAATTCCGGAAATCCTGAATTCCAGGAAAACGGACGGAATTTTCCTGAACGGCAACCAATTCCCGGAAGCTTTTTTGAATAAGGCCAAATCCTTTCCGGTCGTCTGGTTGCTCCAGGCCGGTTTACAGGATTTCGGCGACCGGGTGCAACCCGACCATATTCAGGCCGGGCTCCTGGCTTACAACTATTTCCGTAAACGGGATTGCAAAACTTTGTGTTGCATAAGCTGCGGCAAAACCAGCAAATATCCGTCTTATTGGCAGACCCGCGAACAGGCTTTTTCCAACGCCGCCAAGGCCGGCAATATTCCATGCCAGGTCATCAATCTGGATTACGATGACAACCAGAACAGTCCGATTGCGGTTCAATCCAGAGCCGCCACGGAGGCGGTCCGGCGGATTAAACAGATGAATCCTCGACCGGATGGAATTTTTATCGCCAATACCCTTGGTTTTCCGGTATACTCCGAGCTGATTGCCAACGGCATTGTCCCGGGTCGCGATATCGAACTGATCGCCGGAGACAAAGAAGTCTGCGGCGGTTATTGCAACCCGGAACCGGTTACTATCGATATTCACTCCAAACGTATCGGCGAACTGGCATTTGAAACCATGATCTGGCGGCTGAAAAACCCGGACCGGCCTACGGTTACGTGTATGTTGAAGCCGTCATTGGTCATCCCAGAATAATCATCTCAAAAAAGGAAAAACAGAAAATGAAAAAAATCATGTGCTTGACCGTGTTGACCCTGATCTCCGCGATTGTATGCGGAGCCGATATTTACATGGCCGGAGATTCGATTATGTGCAATTACAGCGAAAAACAGGCTCCTCTGCAAGGCTGGGGCCATGAGCTGCCGGCTTTGGTCAAAGACGACGTGAAGGTGGTAAACCTGGCTGTCGGCGGCCGCAGTGTCAAATCGTTCCGCGAGGAACAGCGCTGGGAAAAACTCCTCGAAGCGGTCAAAGAAGGCGATTTCGTGGTGATCCAGTTCGGTCATAACGACTCGAACAAAAAAGATCCGAAACGCTATGCCAATCACAATAACGAATTTCGCGAACTGCTGAAAACCTGCGTTCAAGAAGTCCGCGAAAAGAAAGCCAATCCCATTCTGGCCACTCCGAGTTGCCGCTGGGCGTTTACCGAGGAAAACACCAAAATCAGCAACGGCACCCCCTCGGCGTATTCCAGAGCGGTCATAGCGGTCGGCGAAACCGAAAAAGTCCCGGTGATCAATCTCAACGGCATCGGTGTCAAAAAGCTGCTTGAGCTTGGCCCCGAAGAGTCCAAGAAATTTTATATGGTCGCAACCGGCAAAAAAGACAATCTGCACCTGACCACCGATGGCGCCAAGGCTTATGCCGAATGGTTCGTCGAGGATGCCAAAGCCCAGAAACTGCCGATTGCCGAGCTCTTCAAATAATTTAAGGGAATCAAATCATGTCGAAAACAAAGGGATGCTTTACATTGCCGGGCGAAGCCGGGTACGAGAAACTGACATTGCAAATGGCTGAAAAATGGGGCGCCGACGTCATTCGCGACAGCGACGGCACCGCCTTGTCCGATGAAATTCTGGAGGCCGGTTACGGCATTTATTCCACCATCTGTATTATCCGCGACCACAACGAATGGGCGCGGGGAAATATGGACAAACTCCAGCAGACATTTCTGATGACCCAACCCATCGTCGCCGCTTCGGACAGTCTCGAAGTCGAATTGATGAAAGATTTTTTCGCCGGGCAATTTACCATCAATGAATCACCGGATTCGCTCAAATACTGGCAGGTCTACGACCGTACTTCCAACACCCCGCTCGACGCTTCGCAATGGCGTTATGCGGACGGCAAAGTCACCATCAGCGGAATCACGCCGTTTCACAAGTACACGGTGAGTTTCATGGCCTACCGGATCTGGGACGAAATTTCCATGTACAACCACACCACCAATCATTGGACCAAAGAACACCTGATGCAAATCGATCCGCGTCACGAATCCACCCGCGAATACTTGCACGCCTGGATGGTCAACTGGTGCGAAACGCATCCGGCCACGACCGTGGTGCGCTTTACTTCGCTGTTTTACAATTTCGTCTGGATTTGGGGAAGCAATGAACGCTGCCGCCACATGTACGCCGATTGGGCCTCGTACGATTTCACCGTCAGCCCGAAAGCGCTGGACGAGTTCGCGGCCAAATACGGTTACGCGATGACCGCCGAAGATTTCATCAATCAGGGCAAATTCCACGTGACCCACGCCCCCGGCACCAAACGCAAAGCCGACTGGATGGAATTCATCAACGATTTCGTGATCGGCTTCGGCAAAGAACTGGTCGACATCGTCCACAAATACGGCAAAAAAGCTTATGTGTTTTACGATGACAGCTGGGTCGGGCTCGAACCTTACAATGGCCGTTTCCCGGAGTTTGGATTCGACGGCCTGATCAAATGCGTATTCTCGGGTTACGAAGTGCGGCTGTGCGCCGGGGTCGATGTCCCGGTTCACGAACTGCGCTTACACCCGTATCTCTTTCCGGTGGGCCTGGGCGGCGCGCCCACGTTCAAGGAAGGCGGCAACCCCACGCTCGATGCCAAAAACTACGGGATCAGCGCTCGGCGCTCCCTGTTGCGCGAGCCCATCGACCGGCTTGGCCTGGGCGGTTATTTGAGCCTGACTCAGCCGTTCCCGGATTTCTGCGATTACATCGAGGAGCTGACCGATGAATTCCGCACCATCAAGAGTTTCCACGAAGCGGGCAAGCCGTATACGGTCAAACCCCGGGTCGCGGTACTGCATTGCTGGGGCAAACTGCGCTCATGGACGCTGTCCGGGCATTTCCACGAAACTCATATGCACGACCTGATCCATATCAATGAAGCCCTCTCCGGGTTGCCGGTCGATGTGTCGTTCATCAGCTTTGAAGATGTGAAAAACGGCTGCCTGAAAGATTACGATCTGGTGATCAACGCCGGATACGCGGGCAGCGCCTGGAGCGGCGGCGACGCCTGGCAGGACGATGAATTGGTTACCGCTTTGACCAAATGGGTTTACGGAGGCGGCGCCTTCCTCGGGGTGAACGAACCCTCCGCCGTGGAAGGTTATGATACTTTCTTCCGCATGGCTTCGGTCTTGGGAATCGACAAAGACACCGGCAGCCGCGTCTGTCACGGCAAATGGTCCTTTGAACTCTCGAAGTTCGATGGTTTGATCCCGGAAGGCGGTGCCATTCACGAAAAACAGAATCTTTACCTGACCGATGGGCACGCACAAGTCCTGATGGCGCAAAACGGGGTTCCCGTTTTCACTGTCAATGAATTCGGCAAAGGCAAGGGAATCTATCTGGCGGACTTCAAAATCAGCCTGGCGAATACCCGGCTGCTGCTGAATACCATTCTGTTTGCGACCGGCCAAAGCCTTGACGGTGAATACCTGACCGACAACCCAAATACCGAATGCGCCTATTATCCGGATCGTCAAATGTTGGTAGTCATCAACAACAGCGACCGCAAACAGCGCGCCCGGATTGCCGTCGGCCAGGAATTTATCGAGACCCAACTCGAACCCTTCGCCACCAAAATCATCAACGCCTGAAATTGGCGTTGCGCCGGAATTGCAATGGAGAGATACCGTTCTGCTGTTTGAAACTCCGCGAAAAATCGTAGATATCGCTGAAGCCGGCCTCTGTCGCAATCTCGCCGACTCCGAGCCGGGTGAAGATCAACAACTCCGTAGCGCGACGGTTGCGCACATTGCGTAAATATTCCAGTGGCGCCACGCCGAAATGGAGCTTGAACAAACGCCGGAAATGGGTGTGACTGAGCCCGCAATGCCGGGCAGCCGCCGGGATCGACAATGCCGGATCCCGGTGGCGATGCTCCAGATAGGCGGCCGCCCTGGCCAGCGCGTCGCGATGCGCCGGCCCACCCGGAACGGGAGCAGTTGCCTGGCCGATCAACTCGAGCAAGCTCAGCATCATGGCGGAAAGCTCCAAAGGGTGAATGGAACTCTGGCGATGAATCCGGCAGATATTGCGCATCAGTTCCAGAATCCGGTCCTGATGGCATTGCAGCGGAATTTTCCCGCGCCAGAGATTGATTTCGGCATCATAAAGCGGCGGGTGCATCAACTCCCGGTAATCGCTCAAATCAAGCATCCCGGCCGGGATCACCGCATCCCAGTGACTGCGGGCCGGGTCATAGAGCAGATCGAAGTGCAGGTAGACACAGTGCATTTTTTCACTGTCGCCGCGCATCGAATGGAGAGTATCCGGCGGCACCCAGAAGAGATCCCCGGCCTTCAATTCAAACGTTTCCTCTTCCAGCGTGAACACCCCATATCCGGTATGGATGTAGACGGCCAGAAAATCGAGAAGCTTGCGATTGCCCATCGCCCAGCGGGGGCGGACGCTGTCGCCGCTCTGCCGGACGAACGGCCGGAGGTACCCCAGCCGGGTCAACGTCAATTCATCCGGCGGCTTACAGCGGAGCGGTTCAATTTTTTGATGCAGAAAAGTCATTTTTGTTAAAAAATAGTCGACTTTGCCAAAGAAAAAAATCCTTGTTTACGATATAATAGATAACATAACCGTCAAGCACGAAAAATCAAGGAGGCCATGATGGACCGAAAGCCCGATTTCGAAAATCTGTTGCGCGTTTTGGATAAAAAAGTTCCGAAACGACCAACCTTATTCGAATTTTTCCTGAACCAGCCTTTGTACCGGGAACTGGCCGGCAATGATGTCGTGCCGGATGAATTCGTACACGTCCGCGGTTTCTTTCATGCCGGTTACGACTATTGCACTCTCGGACTATCCGGTAACCTCTTTCCCCGCGCCGAGGTCGAACGCGCCCAAAGCTACTCGATGAATGACGGCGTATTGATCCGGGACTGGGAGTCGTTTCGCGCTTATCCCTTCGGCGATCCCGATCAACTCTTCCGATATCAGCACTACGAAGGCGCGGTCCGCTACATGGAACCGGGCATGAAAGTACTCACCAGCGGTCCATGCGGCCTGATGGAAAATACCATCCGGCTGGTCGGTTTCGACAATCTCTGCTTCATGGCGTTCGACGAACCGGCGTTGCTGGCGGCAATCACCGATGCGATCGGTTCGCGGTTACTCCGTTACTACGAGATTTGCGCCGCGCTGCCGGAAGTCGGCGCCGGTATCATCAACGACGACTGGGGTTTCAATTCCCAGACGATGATGAGGCCGGACGATATGCGCAAATACATCATTCCCTGGCACGCAAAGATGGTGGAGGCGTTTCACAAAAACAACAAACCGGCGATCTTGCATTCCTGCGGTAATCTTGAGGAGGTCTATGACGACATCATCAACGTATGCAAATTCGACGGCAAACATTCCTATGAGGACAAAATCGAGTCGGTCGAAGACGCCTACGAACACCTGAACGGAAAAATTGCGGTTCTGGGGGGCATCGACCTTGATTTCGTCTGCCGCCGGACTCCGTCCGAGGTAAGCGAACGCTGCAGGGCAATGCTCCGGCGGACGGCAACGCGCGGCGGTTACGCTCTCGGCACCGGCAACAGCATTCCGGAATACGTTCCGCACGAAAACTTCTATGCCATGGTCGACTGCGCCCGCAAGAGCTGACCGCAAACAGCTTTTCGACTCAAGAACTATTTCACTCCGAAAAGATTGCACATGCCGTCGAACCGAGCGACGGAACCGGCGCCGAATTTTTGCATGGAGTGACGAATGCGATTGAGCGATTTTTCTTTCATGTCGCCGGACTTCGAGAAAAATTTGTCGGCCAGGCAAACGAGCTTTTCCTCGGGTGTTTCCGGCAGATAATCGCGTTCGGGGATTGGAAGCGATTGATTCCGTACATCTTCCGCGGTGAGCCCGCTCCCGGTGTGGCACTCGCAAATCCGGGCGTAAACCTCAAGCCTCGCATCGTATTCGCGCAGCATCTTTGCTCCGATTACGCCATGAGCGATGTAGGGCTCTGAGCCTTCGCATAAAATTTTCGGCGCATGACATTTACCGATCCCGATATCATGGAGCATCGCCCCATTCGCTACCACCCGCGCATTCAGTTCCAATTTCGAATTTTTCAAGATCGCCATCGCCTTATCCCGCACCTGTTCGCTATGCTTAATCAGCATTCGCCGCAACAAAGTATCTTCCGGATAAAGGTATCCTATAATTTCCAGCGGATTAATTTTCGTCATCAGCCTTTTACTTCAATTGAGAGCTTTCCGGGGCGATGATGGACGGCTTCAGCATGTAGGTGAGCTGAGGCATTTGGGGATGCGTAATCCGCCAGACCATGGCTTCGACGGCGACTTTCCCGATCTCCCGGGTTCCGATATCGATTCTGGCCGGTTCGGGATTGCAGTAACCGGCAAAGACCTCTTTGTCCCCCGCGATCATTTCGATATTCTTGGAAGGCACAAATCCATTCGCCATCAATTCCGAGTAAATCGGCCAGCCCAGGGTATTGGCTATGAAAATTCCGTCCGGTTTGTTCTTCAAGCTTTTTATCTGTTTTACGACATCTTGAGCGGCTTTCTTCTGGACATCGACGGGAAGGCTGAAATTGTCCAGGCAATCCATGTAAATGGTGTCGCAGTGGACCCGGTTGATTTCGGCGGCATTCCTGAATGCCTGTTCGCGGGTTTTCCAGTAACGGTGGAAACTGTCATAATCCTTGGTACTGATACAGCAAAGATTTTTGCAGCCTTTTTCAATAAGATAACGGCAGGAGATGAGGCCTACCTGGGTATGGTCCGGCTGAACGCGGTCGCCCAGCTCATTGTAACCGGACTGAAGCAGCCAGATAATCGGATAATCTTTGACTTTTTCCAGAGAAGCTTCCGAAAATGACCCGCTCAGGAAAAGTCCGTCGAATTTTTTCTTGTCCCAGAAATTATGGGTATCGCCGGTTTTCGGCACAAATTCAATATTTATGGATGCTCCAATCTGGCTTGCAGCCTCGGAGAGTCCATGCATGATTTCCTGGGCCGTATTTCCCATGGAGGCAGTTACGCCCCCCGCCCAGACCATAGCGAAATTATAAGACTTCTGGAGTCCCGATTTCCGTGGATTTACATTCTTTTTTCTTTTGGATTCCTGCGGAACATAATTCTGTTCCTGCATGACTTTGGTGATTAACTTACGGGTGTTTTCCTGCACAAAACCGCTGTTGTTCATCACCCTGGACACCGTCGCGGTGGAAACTCCGGCGATTCTGGCTACATCTTTAATCGTAATGCTCATAAGTAATCAACTCCATTGATACATGCAACATATCCCCTGTTTACATTAAAGTCAACATAATTCCCACGAACTTTCCAATATTTCACCATCGCAACTTTTAGCGGATTCACCAATTCTCAATTCCGCCACCCCAAGCTGGTATTGGTTCCAAACAGATATGTGTAGCGATTGTATTCGCGCTGAGGAGAAAACTGCAGATGTCCATCCATGAAAACCGTGTTGCTGCCGAGGCCGTGCGGCAAGGCAATGAACATGTTGTTATCCAACCATTTCCCCTGTTCTTGCAGAGTACCTCCGTTAGCTACAATATCCACTCCGGCCGGATCGCCCAGCATCGGAACTTCGGAAGCCTTGCCGATGGTTTTAATAGTGTTGCCGAAAGTCGTGACCTTCTGTCCGAGCCAATTGACGTTGGGAGTGGAAATCACATAGCCGGTTGTGGTTTTCTTGAGTATGTTTCCGCCGATTCCATAGTAATTGGAATTGTCACTGCTCGGAGTGGTGGTTCTGAACATGTAAAGCAGATTATAACTGGAAATGATATCATTGTTATCGTAGTAACCGGCGCTCTTGTTGGCGGGGACATTGATGCCTTTCCAGTCCGGACACATAACCGCTTTGAGACCGGAGCCAGTACCGGAAGTCCCTATTCCAAACAAATCGCCAAGCGGGAACCTTCTCCAGACCACCGGCCAATTCCGGTAAACATTGGATGATGCGGTAGTCGTACTTACCGCCTGGGGTCCCCAACCATTCCAGTCGTTTCCATACATCAGCATCATATAAGACAAACTCTTGGCCTGGGCGCCGCATTGAATCGTTCTTGCTTTCACTCTCGCTTTTTGCAGCGCCGGCAGCAGCATCGCCGCCAGAATTGCGATGATCGCGATCACCACCAGGAGCTCAATGAGTGTAAAAAAATGCAATTTTTTCATTCCATAATCCTGTCTGCGATTTATTGATAAAATCTTATTCATTTTTGCCCTCTCCATCTGTTTACATGTGTTTTCATTGTGTTTACATATAAATTATACAATTTTTTCACAATTTGTCAACCCCTCATTCTGAGAAAACGCCAAAGAATTCGATTTTTTCCAGAAAGGCCCTCTCTAATTCACCAATTCACTCAGATGTGACGCCGGGAGTTCCGGTAGGCGCCGGGTGAGAATCCGGTTTCGCGGCGGAAAGCCAGCGACAAGGCCATATCGGAACCGTACCCGCACTGTGCTGCGATTTCGGCAAGGGTGAGATCGGAGCTGTCCAGCAGATGACGAATCTGGTTGAGCCGGACTTCCAGCAAGAAACGGCTCGGGCTCTTGCCGAAACGATTCTGGAAGAGCCGGACCAGCATGCCACGGGAAACCTCGGCAATCCCGGCGGCATCCTCCACGCTGATGAAATTCATGTAGTTCTGCAAAAAGAAACTTACCGCCCGGGCCAGCCGCAAATCCGACACCGCCAGCGTATCGGTACTGCGCCGGGTAACCACCCCGGCGCTGGCGGCGTAAACCATCCGTTCCGGGACGGCTTCGCCGGACATCATCCGTTCGAGCAATTCGGTCATTTTGCTGCCGAGTTCGCCGAATTCACCACCGATATAAGAAGTCGGCACGATGGCGTTTTCGGTAACCAGCTGATCATCGGTATTGACCAGTACCGCGACTTCTTCCGGTACTTTGAAATCCAATTCAGACAGCACCCGGTAGGTCAGCGCCAGCGAGCGCGGATTCGACAGAATCAGGGCAAAAGGCCGCTCGATATCCGAGAAGAACTCGCCCAAACCGCGACAACGCCCGCGATAATAGTCCGGAGTGTCCGTATTCGGATAAAATTCAGGAAAACGCAACGTGATTCCCCGTTCGGCCAGCGCCAGCCGCATGGCAGTCTGGATACTGCGCGGCTTGCCGTCGATCTCCGCGGCGCGGCCTTCCGGAGAGATCATCGCAAACCGCGAAAATCCCTTTGCCAGAAAATAATCGGCGATCATTGCCGCAATCAAAGGAGTATCCGGACGCACTGTGCGGACATTCCTCCCCAACGGCAATGATCGTGAAACAACCGGGGTCACTTCGAAGCGGTCGATCTTCGTCAATTCTTCCAGCCGCAGGTCGGTAAGCACCCCGTCACCGGACCAGTGCGGAGGAATCGCCGCGCCGCAAACTTCAACCTGCCAGCCATGTTCCCGCCCGAATTCATAAATATGCCGGAGCAGATGCTCGTTCGGTTCTTTCAAAGCACAGAGAATATTTTTCATAGCGTACAAATTATATACTTATTTAAGATTATAATATATTGCATATATCATCATTTTCAAGTATACTATGACAAACTGATAAAAAGGATAACTTGATGTTTACACCGACAACCCGACCCTTTCCGGCAACGGAAATCCCTGAAGTCATATTCGATGAACACCCCGAATGGGTCGAACTTTACCAGGAAGCGTGGCGCTCGGCCTGGCGCCATGTCTATGAATCGGCGGTAACGCCGGTTTCACCTTATATGGGCGAAGGGTGCGCCACCTCGCATCTCTGGATCTGGGATACTTCGCTGATGAGTTTTTTCTGCCGTTATGCGTTCCATACTTACCCCGGCATCGAGAGCCTCGACAACCTGTATCAGATCATGCGGGGAGCCGCCAGTTCCATGAAAATCCATCACCCGGACAATCCTCCGCTCCTCGCCTGGGCTGAACTGGAATATTTCCGTTTCACCGGCGACACCGCCCGACTGCCCCGAATTCTCGAGGATCTGGAAAACCATTATAACTATCTGGAGTCACTCCGGGCCGGCTCGCCGCTGCCGGAATGGGGCGGCACCAGCCCGCTCGCCTGGCAATCCACACCGGAGGGCTATCACTGGAACGGCGTTTCGTCCGGCATGGACAACACTCCGCGCGGCCGCGACGACTACAAGGATCTTCTCTGGTTCGACGCCGCCGCCCAGCAGGGCCTGGCCGCGCGGTCAATCGCGGAACTCGCCGAAATCACCGGCAATATGCCGCTGCGCGACAAGTTTCAGGCGGAGTACCGCCGGAAATGTGAACTGGTCCAACATTACTGGGATTCCGCTTCCGACGTTTTTTACGACCGCCGCGACGGCGAATTCTGCCGGGTACTGACTCCGGCGGTTTTCTGGCCGATGGCGGCCGGCATGACCACTCCCGAACAGGCCCGTCAACTGGCGGCGCTGCTGGAAGATCCGGCCAAGCTCGGCGGCCGCTGCCCCTGCCCCACCGTATCGCACGACGATCCGGATTTTTCTCCGGAAGGACGTTACTGGCGGGGGGCGGTCTGGGTGCCGCTGGTCTACATGACCGCCACTGCGCTAAAAAATTATGGAATGTTCGATACCGCCCGGGAGATTTCGCGTAAATTACTTGTTCATATGCATGATACCTGGCGCAATTACTCGCCGCATTCGATCTGGGAATGCTACAAGCCGAATATTCCGGAGCCCGCGATCAGCAAGGGAGACCGCATCTGCCGGGCTGACTTCTGCGGCTGGTCCGCTCTCGGCCCGATCTCGCTTTTCATCGAACACATCATCGGTATTTACGAAGTTTCCGCGACTGCCTCCACCATTCACTGGCGCATCACGTCTCCGCGGCGCCATGGCATTCGCAACCTTCGTTTCGGGGACAATACCGTTTCGCTGGTCTGCGAGGATGGCCGGATTCAGGTCAATGCGGACAAGCCATTTACCCTGGTGGTGAACTCCGTCGCCCACTCCTGCCCTGCCGGAGAGTCGACTGTTATTCCAATTAAATGTCAAATTGTTATTTAGATTTTCGCTTATTTGCGATACTGAATGATGCTTTGTGGAACAAGGCGCTACCGACGTAGCGACTTTTCCGCAAGACGGCAGTCAGTTCGCAAGAAGCAAAATATAATAGCAATTTGATTTTTATTTGGAATTATTTGCGGAAAATGAAGTAGACCGCGCCGACCATGCAGAGACCGGCCCAGATGTAATTCATCTTGAAACCTTCTTTCATGTAGATGATCGAAAATGGGACAAATACCCCCAGGGTGATAACTTCCTGCATGATTTTGAGCTGGCCCAGCGACAGGTTTCCGGCGTGGCCGATCCGGTTGGCCGGAACCTGGATGGCGTATTCGAAAAACGCGATTCCCCAGCTGACCAATATCGCCAGGATAATGGGCTTGTTGCTCATGTTTTTCAAATGCCCGTACCAGGCGAAAGTCATGAATAAATTCGAAAGAACCAGCAATCCGGCGGTTTTCAAAACAATGGGCCACATAGTATCATACCTCAATAAAATTTAATATCATAATATACAACAGAATCGGCAATTTTCTATGTTCATTCATCTTCTCCTGTATTTCGCACGGTAGGCTTTCGGTGGCATGCCGAAATGATTTTTGAAGACGACACTAAAATAATTGCTGTCCGTAAAGCCGCAGAGGCGCGCGATCTGAGTAAAATTGAGCATGGTATGAAGCCTTACCAGGACCTCCCCCTGGTTCATCCGGTGTTCGCACAGGAGCTCCCGGAAAGTCTTGCCCAGCTTCCGCTGGATAAGCTTTCCGAGGTGCTCCGGATTGACATTCATGGTCTCGGCCAGCTCCGCAAGTGATATCTGTTCATTGTATTTTTCTTTGATAAAACTGCAACTGTTGGAAATATAGAACTGTTCATCGCGGCGTTTGCGGTGGGGCGCGGACTGTTTCGCATAACGCCGGAGTTCAAAGACGATAAATTGCGCAATAAATCTGCCGTGCGTTCGTAATTCCCTGATTTTCGCTTCGTCGGGCGCGCTCAGGACGCCGCCCAGATAAACCACCGCCACCGCATTTTCCTGATAAACCACCGGAACCGCAAGGTCCCAAACCCCATTCGGGCAATACCCGCAGAAACTCCTACCACACCTTGCGACAACAGTACTCCGTGTTTTATTATCCTGGCAAGCCTTGACCTCCGAAGAAAACTTGATTCTCCGGCAGGCTTCACTGTGATGCAGGTACTGGTCCTGAGGCAGACGCAGCGCCAGGCATGGCCGGATGAGATTCTGGTTGATCACCTCCACCGAAACACTCATGCCGCAAAGTTCTTCCACTGTCAACATCAATTCGGACAATTTCATATAAATACCGCCTGCTCTTTAGATATCTCTGATAATTTAAGATAAATTATCGAAAAATTCAAGGCTTTTTACAGAAAAAACATTATAATATATTAACACGGGAAAAAGATTCAGGTACCAAAATCAGCAAGGAACCAGAGAATATGGATTTCATACCGATCTGCAAACGATCCAGACAGGAAAAATGTCAAAAAACAAAAAATTTCACACTAATTGAATTACTTGTAGTGATAGCGATCATCGCAATTCTCGCGGCAATGCTGCTTCCCGCTTTGCAGAAAGCCCGCCAGATGGCCTATGAGTCGCGCTGCGTCAGCAACCTGAAACAATGGTTCCTGGGTTCCTCGCTTTATACAAGCGACAACCAGGATTATTTCTGTCTCGCCAGAGATCAGAGAACGACGCAACCCACCTATTTCTGGACATACATGCAGCCTTACATACAGCAAAAAACAGACTTGAATGATGCGAATAAAAGCAGGAGTATTTTCCGCTGCCCGGCGACAACCAGGAAGATTGCTTTGAGTCAGAGCTGGTATATCATGAACTATTCGATTCATCCCGATATAAAAACAACCGGAGCGATTACCTGGACTTCAAGTTCCATGGGGCCGGCAACCAAACTCACTGCCATTAAACAACCTTCCTTGAGCATGGAAATGGTTGATGGGCGTTCCACCAACAATCTTGTCGGTTCACTGTCACATACTGCTTATAATCAAACTTATCTGGACTTCAGGCACAAAGGAAAAAAGTCTGTTCTGATCTCCTTCATTGCCGGTAATATCGAGCCCCGAAACTATAACCCGAGTCTTGATGCCGGACTGAAAGATGTAGCTAATCAAGTGAGCGGATATGTTCTCTATAAATAAACCCAAAAGGATATTCATGCGTAAACGTCATTATCTTCTTGCCTTGCTGGCGGGAAGCGTCTGCGGCTTCGCTGCCTCTGCGCTCCCGGCGGATTCCTCGGAAAAACTTCAGGCGCTTTCCGCAAAGCTGGAAAATACTCCCTGGCAGAACCAGACGCTTGCCTGCGCCATTCTGCCGCCGCTGTCGCCTTATCGTCATTTGCCGGATGAATTTCCGGCGGACGGGAAATATGACAACAAGCTTTCCATCGTCATGGCGCCAAACGAAATCGGGCACGCTTCCTTCCTGATTTTGCCGTTCCGCCAGGAAGATGATGTCAATATTACCGTTTCGGCTCTGCGCGGCGACAAGCAG
Source organism: Victivallaceae bacterium (assembly GCA_031548025.1). Lineage (GTDB taxonomy): Bacteria > Verrucomicrobiota > Lentisphaeria > Victivallales > Victivallaceae > UBA5239. The sequence goes on from JAVBRM010000077.1 coordinate 14,198, forward strand.
ACGATTCCGGCTTCCGCTACTGATCTGCGCATCGTGAAATACTGGTATCAGGACGGTACCGCTTGGAACAGCTATTTCGCTGATCCGCTTCAGCAGGAGTTAGTTCCGGAGCTGCTGGTCCATGATGAAAAACTGCTCAAGGTGGATCATGAAAAGAAATACAACTATCTGCGCGTCGGAAACTCCTACCAATGGATGAGCTATCCCGAGACGATTCAGTACGGACAGTTCAATCATATCATGGCTCCGGTGAAGGACGCGGACAAACTCGCCGCTTTTTCGCTGACTCCGGAAGAGAACAAGAAATTTTTCCTGACAATCCGGTTACCTAAAGGAACTGCGACTGGAAATTACACCGGAACCTTGACGATTCATACCCCGAAGCAGATTCTCGGCACGCTGAGTCTGAGCGTCCGGGTACTGCCATTCGAGCTGCCCGATCCCATGACCTGGTATAACCCGAATAAACGTTTCCTGGCGGCGATCCGCATGCCGAAACTCACCGATGATTTTCTGATGGCAAACCAGGATTTCACGGTTCTGGAAAAATACCGCCGGAGAATCTATACCAGCATGTTTGAGCATAACATGGTTTATCCTTTGGTAGACGGCAAGAATACCGGTAAATTGATGCCGGAAACAGCGGAGAAACTATTCCGAGAAAATCTGAAATGGATGAAAGAATGCGGTTTTCCGACTGATATGCTGCTTGGTGGCGTCAGAGGTTTTTCCTGGAACTTGCTCTATCAATCTCCGGAAAAGCGGCCGCCGGAATTTGAAAAGAGATTCTTTCAGGCAATGGAACAGGATTTGCAAATCATCCGTGAAATCATGGGAAAAGATATTATTGTCTATCCCGAGGGTTGGAACGAACCGTCCATGAAAATACTGCAGGCACAACGGCCTACCTGGGAAAAAATTCACGGCTACGGAATGAAAATTCAGACATCGGGCAAAAATAAACACCTGCAATACGGCGGCTACAATGAAGATCTCATCAATACCCCCGGGAATCCTTCCATGGAAAGCGCGCGGATTTGGCACGCCATGGACAACCGGATCACCAACTACGCCAATCCCCACACCGGCCCGGAAAATCCGGACTACATGCGGCGTACTCACGGAATAAACCTCTACAAGGCGGATTATGACGGCACATGCAACTATCATTTTCTCGAAAACAGCAGCGGCAATATCTGGCGCGATACCAACAGCACATTCCGTACCTTTGCATTTGTCTATCCGACTTCGGACGGCATCCTTGATACGCTTCAGTATGAGGGATTCCGCGCCGGCATTGATGACATCCGTTACGCCACCAAGCTCCGCAACCTGGCGACACAGGCGATCCAACTGAAAGGCACCAAAGCGTATTATGCCGGAAAAATAGCCCTCCGTTTCCTGGCCCTCGCTCCTGTGGAACGCATGGATCTTGAGACGCTTCGTCTGGAAATGATCGAACATATCCTGAATCTGCGCGACGCCATCGCGGCAACTTCATCAAACAAGGACCGTTAATATGAAATACACCCAAACGACTCTTCTTCTGCTGGTGGGCTTTTGGCTGACCGAAATTCCTTTAGCCGCTCAATATACCGAGTATCTGGACGCCATCAAAAAATATGAGAGCAATAAAAACCGGAAGGAGGCCATCGCCGAATGCCGCAAGGCCGTGGCAGATAAAACCCTGAGCGACAAACAGCGTCATGAAATCACGCTGCGTCTCGCCACCAATGCCATGATGGCCAAAGATTATACGCTGACGCTGGAGGCTCTGGAACAAGCATCGGTCATTCCGGCAAACGATCGCCGCCGGGAAAGTTCTCTGCGCATGGATTCCTTCCGCAATAGCAATCGGGATAAGCAATATGTCATTGCGGAACAGTTGGGGACCTCACTGCTGAAACAAACCGATCTGTTGGATGCAAAAAGAAAAGCGGCTTTCTATCCTCTGCTGATTCAGATCTATTGCAGGAACGGCAGTCAGGCGGCGCTGGATTCGTTGGCTTCTCACAAAGAGCTTCCGGAAGAGGCCGCGCTTGAACTGGAAATTCTCACAGAACTTCGCAAAGTTCCGGCGGATAAAGCACAGGAAGTATTGGATTCGTTGCCAGTCTGGAAAACTCTGGCTCCAACCAGACAGGCGGAATTACTCTATCGTACCGCGACGTTTCTTCTCCTTCTGAATTACGATTCATCCTCACAAAAAGTTCTGGAACTTGCGCAAAAAATGGAGGTCCCATTCCAGCGTAACCGCTATGTCATGAAGTCCGTAGACATGGCGCCACCGGGAGCCGGAGGCTGGATCCTGAGCGATGCCTGGCAGCAAGGCGGAGCCAACGAATTCAAGCCTTATAGCCATAAAGCGCAGGCCAATCTGATCGCGGACGTGGCGGCGGAACGGCTTGAAGCAACCAATAAAAATCTGGATTATTATCTAAAAAATACCCGTTTCAACTGGCTGTACGACGACGAAGGAGTCCATTTGTTCATCGTATCCGGCGAGAATGAACTGGAAAAATATCGTTTGCTGAATTCCGGTGCGGGTTCCCTGGAAGTTTTCATCTCGCCCGGAATGGAGCGGGAAAATTATCATCAGTTCATCATCGAACTGCCGAGCGGCAAGACTAATTTTTATGAGAAAAATTCATTCCACCGCTCTTACCGCCAGATTGCCGATTTCATGAAATTGGAAACGATCTGCCGCGACGGGAAGATGGGCACGTATGTATTCGTACCGTGGATTTTCTTCTATGATGTTTTGCCGTTCGACACTCATTCCAACTGGCGGTTCAATGTAATCCGCTGGACGCCCGCCGGGGGGATTTCCTGGGGCGGGCGTGTTCACGAACTCGGACGAATGGGGGAACTCGATTGGACCGAAAATAATCCGGCCATGGAGCAAAAAATCCGCAGACGGATCGCAGAACATGCCGTAGCCAAATATCAGAAAGAAAAAGTGCGCCTTCTGGAGTACTGGAACGATTCCGAACTCGGCGATCCGGATTTCTGCCAAATTTCATTGATTGAGGCATTCAAAAAGCTGGACGCGGCAGTTGCGGAATATCAATCGAAAAAAACGTATTTCACCCGTGACACGATGTCGGATCTGATGGAGACCGAATATCTGGCACAGGAATTGCGAAAAGAATATTTGTCGCAAAAAATGCAAACATCAAAATAAGAAAGGATAACAATGATGATACAGCGAATACTTGCACTTCTTCTGCTGGCGATGTCCGTAAGTGCCATCGATAAACCGTCCGACTGGCTGAAGGAAAACACCAAAGACACTCCAATGCTGATAGCCGTGAAGGATGGAGCAATGACCGATCTCATCACCGGCAAAAAAGCCACCGTCAACGGCGCTACGGTGGAAAAGGACCCCGAAATGGGTGATGTTCTCGCGCTCGACGATTCAGGCAAAGGCACTGTGAGCATCACATATCAGGGAGAAGCCGACGTGCTGAAAGGAAAAGGCGTCACGCTCGAGGCATGGATAAAATCAGACCAGGATCTGGATGGAGGTTTCGCCCTTTTCTTTGGATTCGGAGCCCTTTCGTTCAAAAACAATAAATTGCAATGCAACTGGCTGAATTTTCCAACTCTTCCGATCTATGTGGAACCGGAAATGGCAAAAAAACGGCTCAATTACTATCCGACAAGTCTCACTTTCAATGGACTGCTTCCACTCCGGAAAGGCGAGTGGAACCATGTTGCCCTGGTATATGACGAAAACAGCAAAATCGTGCGCAGTTGGATCAACGGAACCATTGATCGAGAATGCGAACTGATACGCGACGGCCAACAGTATGTAAGTTTGAAGAAAGGCGGGAAATTGCTGGCATTCCGCGGCTTAAAAAACGCCAAGATCGCGGGCCTTCGCATGCGTGCCGGAGTATACGCCCCCGGCGAGCCCCCCGCTATGAAACATTACTTGAACCAGCTTCCGTGGCAGAATAAAATGGTGTTGACCCTGGATAAAATCGACCCGAAGCTTTCCCTGCCGCTCGAAGTGACGGCGACGCTGGAAAACGTCAAACAACCTTACACGCAAACCCTTACCTCCCACGAAACTAATCACCTCTCCATTCCCATGCCCCCCATCCCCGCCGGTACCTATTCCATTACCATAAAAGTACATTCGAAAGGCAAGGACATCTACAACGCGACTGAAAAATATTGCAACAATCCGGTTCCGGAAAATGGCAAAATCAAGCTGAATGAAGACAAATCCTTAAGCTTTGAAGGCAAAAAAATCTTCCCGGTCGTAGTCTACGGTGTCACCAGGGAAGATCTGAAAATGGTTGCGGACCTTGGCTTTTCCAGCGCTCAGCCCAAAGCCGTGCAACTCCCCTCTTACAGTATTCCATTATCAAATACTCCGCTCATTCGGCAATGGCTCGATGAAGCAACAAAAAATAATCTTTTTTTACACGTCGTTATCAATGGCAAAGACAAAAAGTCCTTGGAATATGTTGATTTTTACAAAAAATTTCCTAAAATGCTTTATTGGTATAACGCCTCGGAACCCTGGCGTGACTGGGACAAATTTTATGATAACTATAACTTTCTGCGCGCCTCCGACGGCGAGCATCCGATTCTCTCCGTCCAGTGCGCCAGCATGCACATGAAGAATACCGCTCCGAGTTGCGATATCGTAGGTTGCGACCCCTACCCTGTTCCGAATGTCTCTCTCCGCGCCGTAGCCGGACTCACCAGAAATGCGATCGGCGCCAGCTTCGGATTCAAGCCGGTATGGACGATCCTGGGCTGTTATAAACCGAAAATCCCGACTCTTCAGGAACTGCGCTGCATGACTGTCCTTGCCATTACCGCCGGGACAAACGGTTTGGGAATTTACGCCTGGGATGAACGTTCCAAAAGACAACCGAATGCTTACCATACGACCGACCATCCCGAGATTGTCGCCATGCTGAAAACTTTCCTCGCGGATATCCGTAGTTTGGAAACGGTTCTGGTAGAGCCGAACCTGAAACACCAGGTTTCCGACCGTACCCAACAGCCCGCGATTCACGCCTCCTTGAAAAAGGCGAACGGCAAAACCTATCTCTTCCTGGCCAACGACCAGCGTTGCGAAGAAAAAGCCTTGCTGACTCTGCCGGATTCCAAATTCACCCAGGCCGTTCCCCTGAAAGAATTCGGCTTCAAAGGAACTCTGAAATTCGATAATGGAAAATGCGATGCCGCTCTGCCGCCCCTGACCTCTGGGGTTTTCGAGTTGAAATAATTATTTGATATTTCATGCCGCGCGGATTATAGTATTGCCATTATGGAAGAATTTCAACTTGAAAAATACTGTAAATCCACGTTGCCTCTGGCGATCTGGGATGAGAAATGCGTTTACCGCCGCCAGAAAGTGCATACGCACGATTGCCTGGAAATGGTTTTCGTCTACGGCGGCGCCGGGACATGCGCCATTAATGGAGTTCATTATCCCATGCTGGCCGGCGATATTTATATTATTACGCCGGGTTCGACTCATGAATATACCAGCGATCTCGGGTTTCGCTTCATCAATATCATGTTCGACCGCGCTGTTTTCGCCGACAATGAAGCGGTCATTTATGAACGGCTGTATGAGCTTCACAAATTGAAAAGAAAAGCCGCGAACGCGGAGCCCAAGTACACGTTTCCGCCGTCCGCCATCGGATTCATCACCAGCTTGCTCTGCCAAATCGAGCAGGAACTGAAAACGCAGAATGAATATTTTGAGTACAACGTCAAGGCGCTGTTCATGCAATTCCTGGTTCACCTGGTCCGCAATATGGACTCAACGGCAGGCATTTCCGCGCAAAACAACCAGACGAACCTCAGCCGGGTATTCAACTACATCGACAATCATTATCAGGAAAAAATTACCCTGGAAAAACTGGCCGCGCTCACCGGCAACAGCCCGGCATATCTCGGCAAGCAGTTCAAGCGGCTGGTCGGTATCAATGTCTCCGAATATATCTGCCGTTACCGGATCGAAAAAGCCCGCAATGAACTGGTGAATTCGGAGGATTCGATTGCCGAGATCGCCGAACGGCTCGGTTTTTTCGACGCTTCATACTTCGTCAAATCCTTTCAGCATTACTGCGGAGTCACTCCCACCCAATACCGTAAATCGCGATAAATGTCAGAATAATACCATAAACTGTGAATTTTCTACATTGCCGGAGCGATGGCATTGCGTTATAATAGAGCCAATTTCAAAAGGAATTTATTATGATACGCAGTCAATCCGATTTTCTTTCTGCCGGAGCGGTCAGCTTGGCCGGGCCTTTGGGCAAAGCTCTGAAAAAAAGCATGGAAAACCGCCTGAAAAAGGTTAATTATACCCGCCTGGTCGATCCGTTCCGTTTCCGCAATGAAGTCGACGGCGCATGGCGGTGCGAGTTCTGGGGAAAAATTGTCCGGTCCGCCATCCTGACCTGGTATGACAGCCCGGACGCCGAATTGTTGGCGATTATCCGCGAGACGGTTTTCGATATCATTTCCACGCAGACCCCGGACGGTTGCATCAGCAGTTATCCCGCCGACAAACAAACCGACGGCTGGGATATCTGGGGGCGCAAGTATGTTCTGATCGGCCTGACACGTTATTACAATCTGGTGGAGCCGGACGCAAGAGTCAAGCAGGCCTGTATCAAACTGCTCGACCACCTGATGACCGAGGTCGGCCCCGGCCGGAAAAACATCATCGACTGCGGCTGGCACGACGGCTTGGCGGCGTCCTCGATCCTGGGAGCGGTAGTCGGAGTTTACCGGCTCAGCGGCGATCCCCGGCATCTGGCATACGCCCGCTGGATCGCCGACAGCGGCTGCTCGAAAAAGCATAACATCTTCACCGAAGCCCGCAACCATGTCACCCCGGAGAACCTCGGTAATGGCAAAGCATACGAGATGATGAGCTGCTTTCAGGGGCTGTCGGAACTTTATCTGGAAGATCCCCGGGAGGAAGATCTGGAGGCGGTCGTCACATTTTATGGCGCAGTCAGGGACCGGGAAATTTTCATCACCGGGGTTGGCGGCCTGAAAGACCGGGTCGGCGAATACTGGTACGACGGCAAATTCAAGCAGTTGCGCGACGATTGCGGCGCGCTCGGCGAAACCTGCGTCACCGCCACCTGGATTCATTATTGCGAAAGAATTCTGCGCCTGACCGGAGATTCCAAGGTCGCCGACGAACTGGAAAAAAGTTTTTACAACGGAGTTTTGGGAGCCATGCGCCCGGATGGCGGCCAGTGGATTCACATGAACCCGACACCGTTGGCCGGAGCCTCGAGCAAAATCCCCACCAACGACCAGATCAAACGCGGTTTCAACCAGGAATTCGACGGTCACGACTGTTGTCTGGCCCAGGGGCCGGAGGCCCTGGCCATGACGCCGCTGCTGGCCGCCTTGACTCGCAAAGACGAATTGATGCTGAACTGCTTTGAAAATATGACCGTCAACTTCAAGGATGCCGTATTGAAAATCTCCGGCGGTTATCCGAAATACGGCAAAGTCCAAATAACATTCCAGAACCCGCAGCCCGTTGAATTCGAGTTATCGCTCCGCATACCTGAGTGGTGGAGTGTCGGCAGCGCGTTGAAAATCAACGGAACAGCGGCACAGGTTATCCCCGGCAGTTATTTCCGGGTCCACCGGGCCTGGTCTTCGGCGGATGTCATCGAAATGAATTTCGACCTTTTCTGCCGTACGGTCAAGTTGGAAGACCGGGTTGCCGTTTGCTGCGGTCCCGTGGTACTGGCACAGGATTCGCGGTTGGGAACGGTAGATGCACCGTTAAGTGATTTAGAGTTTACCGATGCGGAATCCTGCGAAGAAATTTATCTGACCAAGGTCAACCGGAACGGCGAAAAACTCTGCGATTACGCCTCGGCCGGCAATCTCTTCGAGCCGGAAAATCAACTCTGCGTATGGTTTCGGCTCTGACGCCATTCGCGGGGGCCTACTCCGAAGTGCTGATGGAACTGGCGATTGAAATTCGACAGGGTCGGGTAACCGGATTTCAGGGCGATGTTGAGGATGCTTTCGCGGCTGTGGCGGAGCATGGAGGCGGCGGCTTCCAGCCGCAGCCGCTTGATGTAGTCCTGCGGCGAAGATCCGGTGGCAGCATTGAAAACCTTGCGGAAATTGGATACGCTGTAGCCGCATTTGCGGGCAATAATTCCCATGGCTATAGGTTCATGATAATGATCGGTGATATAGCGGATGGCCGGAGAAACCAGCGCCAATTTCTGGCGTGAAACTTGATCCGCGGCCCGCGGCTCGGCCGGAATTTTGCGGTGCAGACATACCATCATCTCCCAAACCAGCGCCCGAACCACGGAACGGTAGCCGGATTGGCGGTTTTTCATTTCAGTGATCAGCGCCGCCACGATCCGGCAAAGCCCCGGGTCGGTGTCGGCATGGAGGATATTGTCGAAATCCGGCCCGCTCAGGTGCTCGGTTTCGAGTACCGCATCGTCCTCGCGGACCAGCCCTGCCAGGAGTTCCACCGGGGCCAAGTTCAGGAAATACCAGTCGGTAAGCGAGCCCGGCGAACCTTTCATAGTATGGAGCTCGCGGTGATTGATGACGACGGCGTCGCCGGCCTGAAAACTCAGGATCTTGTTTTCGACGATGAAAATCCCGGAACCCTGATAACAGTATCCGATTTCAAAGCAATCGTGGACATGCGCGGTGATCGGTATTTCGGCGCGGAGCGTACGGTCAGGCTCCGCCACCGGAAAGTCTCCCTTCAGGGTGATCGGCGCGTAAACGCCTTCCAGTGTCCTATTCGTTTTTGTTTTCATCCCAGGCTTTGAAAACCATGCGGAAATATTCCGTGACACCGGCGGCGGCTTCTTCCGGATAATCCTTGATGATGGCGTCGCTGATTTCCTGGTGAATCTCGATCATGGTATCATAATAACGGTAAGTGCTGAAAATATCATATCCGGCAGTTCCGCGAATGTCTTCCATGTTCCGCATCAGGGCATTCAGGTGCGACAGCAGCAACCGGTTGCCGGAATACTCGGCCATTTTGCGGTGAAATCCGGCGTCGATGGCCATTGCCACTTTATCGCAATTGGCAATCAGCATTTCGCCGACATAGCACTGAAGAATTTTGCCCTGTTCGCGGGAAATCCGGACACAAGCCAGCCGCGCGGCCTCGCTCTCGATGGCGCGCCGGGTTTCGAGGATTTCGATAATGCTCTCGCGGCTGATTTTGGCCGCGGTGGTATGCATCATGACATCCGACGGGCGGCAGCGGATGATATTGCCCTCGCCGTGGTGGCTTTCCAGCACGCCGATAATTTCCAACGCCCGAATGGCTTCGCGAACCGAATTACGGCATACCTGCAGTTGCTCGGAGAGCGCCCGCTCGGAAGGCAAACGGCTACCCGATTTGAAGGAGCCTTTTTCGATCAATTCCTGAATGGCACGAGTTACCTGATGATGCAACGGTTCATTGCGATGGCGTTCCGGCATAAATTCACCTGCTCCATTTTTCGCCGACTTCGGCGGTTTTCAACCAATTCAACAATTCCTGTGTTCCCGGTTCGCCTTCAGCGGGGGCCCAGGCGGCCACATCTTCCGGCGGTGGCGCCAGATAAGGACCCGGCTTGACTTCAAAACCGATCGTACCGGATTCCAGGACCACGAAACCGTGCCAGGTTTCCGGCTGACTTTCCACGATGGACGGCACTGCTCCGGCTTTCAAAATCTGCTTCTGGAGGATGGTGCCGTCTTCGGCGAATTCAAAAAGAATCATACTGCCACGGGCAATTCCGAACAATTCCCACTTGGGCGGGGTCAAGTGCCGGTGAGGACGAATATAAGTTCCGGGCTCCACCGCAATGAACAGACGATGAGTAGGATCCTCGAGAGTTTGATGTAAATTGTGGTGGGTACGTTTGCGCGGTGATTCAGCAGCCTTGGCAGACAGTGAATCCAATAAAGTCTTATCGATAAATTTCATTATTTTCACCTGAATTTCCAAATAATATATCATGGTAAAACTGGTATTACCAGAGGAGAAAATAGAAAATATCGAAAAACTTTGTCAGAGGGCACTTTCGATTGCCGGAATCAGGACCTTTTTGCGGGAAGTTTTGCTCAGGGTGAGCCAGTCTCCGTTGTTTTCGACCAGATATTTCCGGTAGGCTTTTTCGGCCAAAGCTTTCTCGCCGGGCTCGACGCAGAGCACGAAAGAACGTTTGGCGGAAATGTCTTTGATCGCCCAGAAAAGGTAATCCAGTTTGCGTTCCTTTTTGATCATCGCGAGCTGTTTTTTGATTTCGTCCGCGCGGAGCTTCAACGGTTCGGGAAAGAGAGTCTCGGCCAGCCCGAATCCCAGTTTTTTGCCACCGATGTTGTATTCCTTGTAGTCGCCGAAGATAACCTCTTCCGCCGACAACCCGCTGTAGTCGGATTTGGCCTCGAGCATCTGCCGCCCGAATACCTTGACGTCGGGCACTCCGGCAATCGCGGCGAGCTCTTTGACAATCGCGTGTTCGCGCTCGCTCATATCATTGTCGGTAAGGTTCAAAGTGTCTGAGAGAATCCCGCCCAGCAGCAGCAGCGCCGTCCCGCGGTCCGGGGTACGCCCGGATTTCAAGTAACGGTCCGCAACAATCGCCGCGGTAGCGGTCCAGGGGCGAAAATCGGCGGAAATCGGTTGCGGCGGAGTGAAAGTATCGCCCTGCAAGGGATGATGATCAATGATGCAGACCACATTGTCGTTGGCAACCGTAACAGCGGATTGCAGCCGCTGGTTATGATCGACCAACCCGATTTTGACCTTGCTCAAATCTCCTGCCTGATCCGGCAGCGTGCGGCCGGCTTGTTTCAGCAGGAACATGACTTCGTTGTTGACCTTGCCGGAGATATAAACCTTGCCGCCATAGAGCGCGGCGCTGCCGAACGCGGAGGCGATACTGTCGCAGTCGGGATTGTTGTGACCCAGCCATATCATTCCCGCATTTTTTTCCGGTTCGATTTTTTCCAGGTCAAACGCCTGCAGGCAGACGACCAGCGGAGCCAGGAACAGTAATAATAATTGCCATTTCATATTGAAAATCCATTGTTGAAGATTATTGTATTTGCTTATGAAGATACACCGGAAAATTTTCTATGCAACCGCGGTTTTTATCACAGTAATTGCCGCCTGCTACTTTCTGCAGCCATACCGCTTCCGGTTCGTTTGGGGCGACTCCATGTATCCTACACTCAAAAACGGCAGCGTAGTCTGGATTGACACCGCCAGTTACCGGGAAGATCCGGTCAGGAAAGGTGATGTGGTATTTCTGAAACATGAAGGCGATACTTACGTTAAAAGAGTCGTCGCGCTTCCCGGTGATGAATTGCTGATGATCCGCTCCGGCGACGCCAGCGCGGTTTTGATTCCCCTCTGGCGGGTGATTCCCGCGCTCGAACTCTGCCGGAATTCCGAGGAAACCAAACTGGAACGGCTGATCGTTGAGAAAGATCAATTTTATGTAGTCGGCGATAATCGGGTTGCCTCCATTGACAGCCGAGATTTCGGAACGGTCCACCGTTCCGAAATCATCGGGAAAGTTCTGCTCGAGGAGCATTAGAGTTTGGTACCGTCCGCGATTCCGACCGGATTCCAGGTTACATCGGAGCGGTTATGCCCTTTCTGATTCTGTTTTTCACTCAGGTCGTCGATCTGGTTGGTGTCGGCCAGATAGTCGTACTTGAAGTGTGCTGCATGGCCGTCGGCGAAGGTCAAGTGCAATCCCTTGTTGTGACGGGCCGCCATCCGCTGCCAGTCGCCCTTACAGCGGCCGAGCTTGACGGAGGTCGCTTCCTTCAAGGCGCCGCCGTTGAAAACATTCTGCTGTACGCACTGGTTCAGTTCGGTCAGATTAGCCCGGGTTTCACTCATCAGGACTGTTTTCGAACCCTGTTTAATCATCGAGAGTTTTCCCAGATTGGTCGAATCTTCGAACGGGCTCAGCTTTGAGTTCGGCACATAATGGAAGCTGTAGTAATAGCTGCCGGATTTGAACAACTTGGTTTCCTCGTCGAATTTGTCGGTCGGCTTGGCGTCGTCTTTGTTGATCGGAGCCCTGGCGCCGGGGTCATTGAAGATGGATTTGGTTTTCTGGAAGGCTGCCAACGCTTTGTCTTTGTCGGTGGCGAAGTCCTTGAAGGGAGTCTGTCCCACGTAACCGGGCAGTGCATCCGCCCAGAATTTGTCACTGACTTCCTGACCATAAGAATCCGTAACATTGTCCTCGCCGAAAAACGGCAGGCTTTCCTTGTTGTCGTCCGCGAACAGGGCAAAAGCCAATCCCCATTGCTTGCAGTTATTCATACTGCTGGACGCCTTGCTTTTGGCACGGGCGCCGTTAAGAGCCGGCAGAAGCATTCCCGCCAGGATGGCAATGATGGCTATCACTACCAGGAGTTCGATGAGTGTAAAATTCGATCTGTTTTTCATTTGTTTTTCAATCCTTGTTTTCTTGTTTTCGGCTTCATTTTGCCGTTGTTGATTTATCGGGTATATTTTTATTCTATTTTTCATTACTGGCGTTTCAATCCGAAACCTCCTTGCTGATTTTTAAATTTAATATAAATATATCATTTAAATATTCAGACCAAGTTATCCCAATGCTAAGAATTGGTTAATTTTGCATAATTTTGCTTCCCTGCTTGAATTCATCAAAAATCCCATTAAATTACCTATCTCCGGTTATTAAACCAACAATAACCGGAGATAGCGATAAATATTGAGAATGTATGGTGGCAAGGAAAGTTTTCAATTGTAGTTGAAATCACCATTAACTGAGGTATTTTATCGGCAACCAATAATAATCCGGAGTTTTCAATCATGTCAGCCAAAGAAGTTCCTTTGTTTTATTGTTACTCATGGGCCAACGTGCCCGATTCCATGATCCCGAACATTTTCGCCGAATTCAAAGACAATGGAGTACGCCACCTGGTTTTCGGTCATACCTGGGCGGAAAGAATCCTGAAAGAACCGCGCTTCTTCTGTCAGTTGAAGGTAATGGCGATGAAAGCGGGAATACAATTGGGAGCCATCCATGCGCCGTTCGGCCCGGAATTCGACCTGAATTGCCCGGAAGCGGCCCGCCGGCCCGGTTTGATCCAGGATCATATCACCTCAATGAAATACGCGGCCGAGGTCGGCTGTCGGACCTATACCATTCACGTGGGAGCCTATCATTGGGTATTTCTGCATACACCGATGGCAGAACTCCGCGAACTCGCCCTCGACGCCATCGAAAAGCTGCTGCCGGAAGCGGAAAAACTGGATATCGTCATTGCGGTGGAAAACTCGTTCGAGCCGCCGAACTCCGCCGCGGAAGTGGTCGGGCTGGTCAGCCAATTCGTCTCCCCATACCTGGGCTGCTGCTTCGATACCGGACACGCCTGTATGATGTCGCCATTCCCCGGCAAAGATCCCGCCCAATATTTCCCGGGAATAACGAATGCCTGGTGGCAGGGCATCGAAGAAACCCCGAATTCGCTGGAAATGATGGCTCCGTACATCGTCACCACGCACATGCACGACAACGACGGTTACCGCGACGCCCACGCCATGCCCGGCACCGGCCGCATCGACTGGCCCGAGCAAATCCGGCAGTTGAAAGCCTGCCCGCGCCTGATGTCCATGCAGACCGAAACCTCCACCGCCAACGGCATCTCGGTCAAAAGGTTGGTGGAAACCTTTCAGCGGCTCGTATAATGCTCTTTCTGCCACCGGTAAAGGGATTTTACCGGTACAGCAGGCTTGGGTATTTGTTCTTCCAAGGGTAAAAATTGAAGATTTCGAATCGGTCATACATCACCAGACAGTCGCGATTCTGGCCTCTCATGAACAAGCCGCCACTGAAAAACCATTGAATAGTTCGCACAGAAAGCCGCAATGGATGGATGGAATTGCTTCTCCGAGGTCGCCATTCACTTCGGCTTGTCTACAGTGTTGAGTTATGAAATTCAGCGAATTTGAAAGCTTTCTTTGAAATTCACTTTTTCTCCCGGTTTCAGAGTTACGGGCCGATAGTGCCATTCCACCGTGGAAGCTCCGCTGCCATTATAAAGTTGAAACGCGGTGAGATAACGCGCGTCAGGACGGTAGGATATGGCGTGATCGCCGAAGCTCTCCCGCAACTCGGGGGTGTCGGCGGCTTGCCGCTTCTGAAAACTTCTGCCGTCGTCCGGGGCACCGGCTCCTCCGGGAACGGCGATCCGCACGTCCGTGAGGCTTCGTTCCGCCGCAATCCATTGCCCGGAAGAAGAAAATTCGATTTTACCAGGCAAGGCTTTGCCGTTTTCTTCCGGATTCGGCATATTGCGTACCCAGAAGGCCAGCTCCAACGACTGTTTACCAGTATTGATATGAGTGGTCGTCACTTCAAATTCCGTTACATTTTCCGGGATGGCATAGGTTCGGACGGTTTTCAACGACAGGCCGTTCCAGGTGTGTTCAAGTTGCAGTTCGGCACGGCCGGAAGCCACCAACGGCGTCGAGAGCCGGGAAGCGTTTTTTCCTCCCCGTCCTGAGCGCAGATTTTTCGGCAGCCAGATCCGGTTTTCCGCCAACAGTTGACCGTTTTTCCGGTTCGGACAGAGCGCCACACCGTTCACTGTCCAATTCATCACTGTTCCCCCGTTCGCCAGATCGATATGCAGTTTCTGGTTCGCGTTGGATAACACCGGAATCGGCACTCCGGAACCGTCAGGATCGTCGTAGCTCAATTCAAAGTTGCCGGATTTCCAGGGTTTGACCAGAGCCGTGTCAGCGCGAAGCTTGTCCGCGGCGATACGATGGCGCTGTTCCAGTTCCCGCTGCGACGGAGCCGCGTTCCACGCTTCCGGAATCGCTTCGCCCAGCAGTACGAAGCGGGCGTCGCGCGGCGGCACTTCCACCAGAAATTCTTTCGCATTTTCCGGTAAAATCAGTTTTTGCCGGGCAACCAGCTCCGATACACCGCGTTTGCCTAATGCTTCGGGTAAGGAGATACGCACCCAGGCGCTTTCCGTTGGATGGTAGTTCAACAGTGAAATAAGTTGTTTTCCGCCGTATTCGCGGGCGTTGAAACGAAAGTGTTGTTGCCAGCCCGGGTAGGACATCTCCAGAGTTTTACCTCCGGCTTGAATTTGGTTGACCCGCAACTCCAAAGCTTCCGCCTTGACGCCGGGTTGCTCTTGTCCGTCGAGGAAGAACTCTTCCAGCCGGGCGACTTCGGCCATCGCCTGGTCAGCGGCGAGGTAAAACTTGCCGTCCAACCGTTCACCGGGATAGATGGCGAAGCCGGGACAACCGTCCACCGCCGCCGTCAACAGCATCAGACGGAAACGCGCCGGAGTCAATACTTCGTCCGGAGAGAGATAGCTTCCGCTGCCGTCCACGGCACAGATCGGATAGTAAGGTTTGGTCAGACTTTGGCGTCCGATACGAATCATATCGAATGCAACGGCATCCAGATAGTGGTAGTAGCTCGGCAGGTGCATATCCTGAAACGCTTCGTTCATCTGCGCGTCCTTGGCTATCGAGAAGTAACGGGAACGGTAATCCGGCGCGGAATAGTTCACCACATAGTTGTAATCGCCGACTTTGAGTTTGAATTCCCGGGCGATTTTTTCCACCATCTCCACCTGGCCGGCGGCGAGTTCGACCCGGAATTCCCGCCACGCGTTTTTGTGATCACGCCGGATTTCCGCCGCCGTCAACAGATGGTCCGACTTCTGTTTTTCGGAAAAATACCTACGGCAACGTTCACAGAAACACCAGTCCATCGGATGCCACTCTTCGGAATCCATAATGATGTATTCCCCGGGCATCGGTGCGCGGCCGGCAATGGAGTCGCGGATCAGCCGGTCGCGAATCGGCCGGAACTCCGGATCATACACCAGAAACGAGGGGCAGACATGACCGGGTTGAACTTTGCCGTCCGCTTTCATGGCACTCGGCACTTTCATTTCCTTGAGTCCCGCATACCAGCGGAACGCCCCATTCGGCGCTCCGCGCAACATGAAAGTCCATCCGCGTTCAGCCAATATTTTGCGGGCATCGGCCAGCGGCTGGTAGTTCTGGTCATAACGGGCGCACCAGGTGTAACCGGCCTCCTCCTGGCAACGCAGCGAAGCCAGAAAAGCCTCCCGGTTGCCGAAGGTCAGATCCTCGTCATTCCAGCGGAAAAAGGCGAAACGTTTCGGATTCGGAGTTTTGACCATTGCGGGCAGAATGTTCAAGCGGAACCACTCCTCCGGGCCGGAACGGCCGTCATTTTCCAAATGCCAGAAGACTTTCTCGCCTGTGATCGATTTGCCCGGCTCCTCCGGCATCAGCAACATCACCAAGCGGCGCTGATATAATGGCTGCCGCGCCGCTATAAGCATGCCGCGCGGACGCTCGAAACGCCAACGGCGATAATCACCTTCCGGGCGTTTCAATGGGGCCGACGTGAATTTTTCCTGTCGCCAGTTCACAGGATGCGGGCAGACCGCATCGACGATTTTCACTTCGGCGGGCAAATCGATCAACAGGGCCGGAGCTTTCAATTGATCCTTGTCGGCCATGAAGTGAAACGTCAACTTGGTCGGGCTGTCGGCAAAGGTGTTGAACTCCGGTTCGGCCGTTTCCTGCTGTTCACGGGAATGCACCACCGGATACACCCGGGCAGTCAATATGTCACGAGTCAGGTGCAAGGCCGATTTCAAATCACCGGAATTTACCGTCACCCCGTCGAAGCGAACGGTTCCCATACCGGTATTGAGCAAAATCACGGCGGTGGAAACCGCTGTTTTAGGCACGGCGAAATGCGTATCGAACTTTTGCCATTCGCTTGAGCCGGACAACTCAGGAGCCAGAACTTCGCCCAGCGATTTGGCGTGAGCGTCAAAAAATTCCAGTCCGACGGCGGCCTTGCCGTCACCTTCGCAGCGGACGGCGCCGGAGAGCCGAAGCGCGGAGTGCTGCGACCACGTCGCCGGCAGCGCCGCCGTGAAGCCGGAACGCGCCGCTCCGGTACTCCAACGCTGAACTGCGCAGATTCGATCGCCGTCACGCTCCACGCCGACAGTCGAAACGTTTTCATTTCCGAGATAGGCCTTGAGCGTCCAATTTCCCGGCAGACCGGTTTCCTGAACGATTTCACCGTTGAAATCCAATTTAAGCGATTGAACGGCGGCGATTTCTTGCTTTTGGACGGCCGGGGCAACTGCGGAAACTGGAGTTTCCTCGTCTATTTCCACCGCGACGTTGTCGATCCAGAGCGTTCCGGTATCAGTCATGCGGATGGACAGCTCCAAGGTCGTCAAACCGGCGGGAAGCGTCACTGTTCCGGAAACAGTCTTCCAGTTGAAGTCGCCTTGAAGTCCGGCGATTTTTTTCCATACCGCCTGTTTTTGAGTCCCGGCGTCGCCTTTGGTCACAATGAGGGCATTTTTGATTCCAACGCCGCAGACCAGCATGGAAATTCGGCACTCCCGCGCCTGCTTCAGCTCCGGAAACCGGTAACGCTGAAATATGGAATGGTTGCTTTTGCCCGGCGCTTCCTTGACTTCAATCCGCGCCGAGTATTTTCCCGCTCCGGGGTTGGAATCGTCCAGCGTGAACTCAACCGGCTTGCCAGGTACGGGCGACATTCGCCATCCGAAAGCAAAACCGGTGCGCGCGTCTTTCTCTTCAAATCCGGAATTGACCGTGAGGCTCGCTCCGGACAGCAGGGTTCCCGCCAGCAGGGACAACAACAGTAATGATATTCTTTTTCTCATCAGATACTCCTTGGAATCAGCGCCGGAAACCGGCATAATACAAAGCGGTTCCAGAACCGTCCAGTTTGGTTTTTACATGCCCTCGTTCCAACACTTCAGCCGCCAACAGGTTTTCGACATGGCCGTCGACGAAAGTGACATTGACGCTGCCGACGACCGCAACTCCTTCGGCAGCATATGCTCCGCTGCTGGAACCGGCTTCGCCCCCGGGACGATAGGAGTTGCCGCCGTGCCGATAACCGAGTCCGGAATAGTAATACCAACATGGAGTTGTGCGCAAGCCAAGGTCCGCAAAGATTGCCGCTCGGGAAGCAGTGGTTATCGCAGAAACCTTGCGGAATGTTCCATAATCTCTTAAAGTGACTCCGGTTGTTGCAGTGCTGTCGTCAATATTGCCGCACAACGATAGATTTACACCGTAGTGGGTATCGGTCCATTGATTGCGATCACCGGCGCTGTTTTTTCCCCAGCCTCCGGGCTGCTGTTCGGATGGACACATGAAAATCGATTTTCGGAGAAGCGCGATATTGTCCGCGGCCCGTCCGTCGAAACCATAATGGGAGTCTTTGCCGGAACGCGGTCCGGTAAAAATCGACACCTGATTGTACCACCACGGCGGACTGGTACACATTTTCCCCTGAATCAGCCAGCCGTCATAACTGTCGCTGTACATGGCTTGCCCGGTACCCATGGTTTTCAGATTATTCTGGCAGAGAGAGGTACGTGCCCGCTCGCGCGCCTTGCTCAACGCTGGCAGCAGCAATGCCGCCAATATCGCAATGATTGCAATCACTACCAGGAGCTCTATTAATGTAAAAGCCATTGATTTTCGATCACGAGTGATTACTTTTGGAACGTTTTTGGGGTTCATGGCAAGACTCCTTTTTTTATTAGATGATAATGAAAAACTATTTTGAATTAATGGCATCCAGCAACTCAACCGGCGCCGCGCATCTGGTGCGGATCATCAGTTCACCGGTAACTTCTGTGATTTCCGGCACGGCTTTGCCGGCAAGCATTCTTTGCACGAGTTTCACCGCTTCGCATCCGGTTTCCGGACGCGCCTCGGAAAACACACTGTACGAATCCGGTTCGCCGTTGACTCCCCATTGGATGACAGAATAATTTTTATGGGGAAATGCGGTTATGAACTCCTGAAACACTTTCCTGCGACTGCATCCCAGGATTACCGCGCTGAACGGGAAGGCTTTCATTCCTTCGGCTATTTTTTCCGCGGTGGAACATTCTTTATTCAGAATGCAATGCCGTTGAGGATTAGCGACTCCGGCTATCCGCAACTCATGTTGAAAAGCGTTGATTCGTTCCCGGTCGATCGGGGTTGCGTCACGATCGATCAGGGCGATATGCCGATGCCCGATGCCGAAAAGATAACGCACCATTCGGAACATACCGTCGGAACTGCTCAGCACCACCGAAGGAAACCCGGCATTCCGGCGTAATGTCACCACAGTCGGCACACCTTTTTCCTGTAACCGGCCTAATAACGCCTGGCATTCCGGCGAGTCCGGGCGGTCGAAAATCACCGCATCGTATAGACCAGCCAACGCGTCTTCGATGCCGGAAGCAATTTGACTCTGGCTACGGATATCCACGGTGAAACCAGCGATATAACTTTGGGTCAAAACTCCGGATATCAGTTCCCGGTTGAAAAAGTCATTCTCCAGAGGGCATTTTTCCGGTCGCAAACGTGAGAGCGCCATCAATAATTTCTTAGGCTCGGGGGAATTGAGCTTGCGTACAAAGGTACCGCGCCCGGGAAGACGTTCAATCAAACCATCTTCGGAGAGTCGCGCCAACGCCGACCGCAAGGTGATAAAGGACACTCCGCACTCCCGCGCCAACTCCAACTCATTAGGCAGACGCAATTGGGGAACGTATTCTCCCGTTTCAATACGCCTCCTGAGTTCGTCGTAAACACGATCTTTTTTTAAACGAGTCATAATATGTTTACAGGTCACTTAATATTATTTATTGTCATTTCAAATATCATTCCAATATTATAATATCATATGCATGTTTTGTCAAGAGCTAAAAAAAAATTTCGTCCAATGTTTCGAGCCGCCTGCTTTAATAATAATATTTGAAAAACATGGGGGGCGAGTTATATTCTTTGTATGAAAATATTATCCAAACGACCGAATATCATTCTGGCAGTCTCTGCCGCCGCCGCGCTGCTGCTGGCGTTGATTGTGGGGTGGAGCTCCCTGCCGCTGGGGCTGACCGGAGAATGGACCTGGCAGCGGCGCGATGTCTCATTGGACGCGGTCCTGATTCCGTTTCTTTTTGAACTGCCGGTTTTTCTGATCGCATTCGGCGCGGCATACTACCTGGCCGGGCGTAAAAACGGCGAGCGGTTTGGCTGGCTGATTCTGCTGGCCGGATTGCATTTCGCTCCGGCGGTATGGGATGCGGGTTTCGGGGGGCGCGGGGAAAATGTCACGGGCTTCCTGGATACTTACACCGGCGGTTACCTGAGCGAAGCGGCCAAAATCGATAATCCCGGGGCATTCTTCGCCGGTTACGCCCATAAAATGTCGCTGGATGCCGAACCCTCAAACCATCTGGATGTGCATCCGCCGGGCAATGTCTTTTTCTCCTATCAGCTTCTGCAATTCTGCCGCAAAGTTCCCGCTTCCGCGGATCTGGCCGCCTGGTGCCTGAGCGCTCACGACCGGGCAGTCATCGACGAGTTGAAACAGAACAAAGTATTTATCGACCTGCCGGACGATCCGCATGTTTACAACGCGGCAATTCTGCTTCTGGCCCTATCCAATCTGCTGCTGACGGCGGCCAACGTTCTGATCATACTTTCGGTACTGGTACTGCGTAAATTCCGCCAGAACGGTATTGTTTACGGCATACTGTTGGCGGCATTCCTGCCGGGAGCTCCAGTGTTGTTTGCCGGACATTTCGATGTTTTCATGTACTTTTTCGGAGCGCTGGGCGCACTATTCATCGCCCTGGCTTTACAAAAACAGCGCTTGGTTTACGCCGTGGGCGCCGGACTGGCGCTGGCAATCGCCACGACCTGTACGCTGGCTTTCGGCGCGCTGATTCTGCTGACCGGGCCGGCTCTCATCTGGAAAAAGAAGTTTACCGCGCTGGCGGTATTCGGCGGGACTGGATTGTTGTTTGTGGCCGCGCTCTGGCTGTTGTTCGATGTCAATATGGTCGAGTGTTGCCTCTATGCATCCAGAAACAATGCCGCGTTTTTCCGGGAAAGCGGCCGGTCCATCCTGGCCTGGTGGCCTTACAATACCCTCGATCTGGTTTTGTTCGCCGGGCCGCTGCCGGTTTTGCTGATGTTGATGCAATTACGCCGTCCCAAACTGCATATGCCCTCGCGCCGGATTTTTTCGATGTTGACCATACCGATCCTGTTGCTGTTGCTGATTTCTCCGTTCTCACGCGGCGAAATGGGACGGCTGCTGATTGCGGTTATGCCCCTGGTCATGGTCACGGCAATTATCACGTTGAGCTCGCCGGGCTGGCGCAGTTGCAGCAAACTCCTGCTGGGAACGGCGATCCTCACTCACATCTTTCTGATATTCGTGATTCGGGTAACGCTAAAGCTGGTCATTATCCAGTTGTAAGAAATTTTTCATATATTTACCGAATCCACTTGACTATTGCTCAGAAATATACTATAATGTAAAGATTGTAAATTCTCACCAATATGGAGGTGTTTTATGCGGCATGATATCTTAAACCTTGCGGGTGCCTTGAACGGCTGACCCGGCGCACTTCCATATAGTCTTCTTCTGTATCTGCGGTGTTTCCGGAATTCAGCCTATCGGCATCTTTTCTGAATTCTAAAAAACTATCATAAAAATTGGAAATACTGTATATATGATCAAGTATTATCATTCCGCTTCTACCTGGATGGAAGGTTTGGCTATTGAACAAATTAAGCTGGCCGCCGGACTTCCGGGAATGGAAGCGGCAGCAGCCATGCCGGATTTGCATCCGGGCCTGGCATATCCGGTCGGGGCCGCCATGCGGAGCCGGCGGATTATTTACCCGGAACTGGTCGGTGGCGACATCGGCTGCGGCATGGCCCTGTTTCGCACCGGTATCAACGCCGGCAAATTCAAGGCCGCCAGATTTGAAAAACGCTTTTTGAATAATGAGTTCACTCCGGAAATCACGGATTTTCCGGCCGGATGGCCTGATTGGCTGCGGCGCGATCTGGGAACTTTGGGACTGGGGAATCATTTTGCCGAGCTACTGGAGTTTCATGAATTTTCCGATCCTGACCGCTGCGCCGAGCTGGAAATCGACCGGCGGCATCTCTGGCTTCTGGTCCATTGCGGCAGTCGCGGACACGGACAGGCATTGTTGGAACGTACTCCGAAGGGCGGTCTGGAAGCCGCCTCGGAAGCCGGGCTCAAGTATCTGGAACGGCATAACCGGCTGCTCGATTGGGCCACGCGGAACCGGCAATATGTTGCGCAAGGATTCCTGGCGGCGATCGGAACGGACGGCGAACTGTTTGCCGACAACTGTCACAATTCCCTGTTGCCGGACTCGATGGAGCCCGATTCCTGGATTCACCGCAAAGGCGCGGCTTCCACCGAGGCCGGAGCTCCCTTCGTTATTGCGGGGAGCCGGGGCACTTACAGTTATCTGGTGGAACCGACGGGAAACCAGGATGGAAATCTCTGGTCGGCCGCTCACGGTTCAGGACGTAAATGGAACCGACGGATGGCCCATGCTAAAATGGAAGCGCGTTTTTCTCCCGAAAATATGCGCCGGACCAAGCTCGGCGGACTGGTCGTTTGCGGCGACCGCAGACTGCTATTCGAAGAAGCCCCCGAAGCGTACAAAAACAGCGAATCGGTGGTCAGCGACCTGGTTAACGCCGGAATAATCCGGATCATCGGCATTTTAAAGCCGGTGTTTACCTACAAAAGCTCAAAAGAGAGGTGATCCAATGGAACACTACTATCTGGAAATAACTTCCGGCAAAGGACCGGATGAATGCCGCTTATTGGTTCGCAAACTCGCGCAACGCCTGCAGACCGAACTGGCCCGGCAAAACATTACCGCCGGACTGGTCAGCGAGCCTTCGGACACCCTGCCGAAGTCATTGATATTTGAGCTGGTCGGCAAAAACATCGAGTCCATCGTGGCTCCGTGGCTCGGGACAATCCAATGGACGTCCCCCAGCCCGTTCCGGCCGCATTGCCAACGCCGAAACTGGTTCGCGGGAGTCCGTCTGTTCAAAAGCGACCCGGAACTGCTCTTTGACAAAAACGAAGTTGAAGTCATGACCAGCCGTTCGGGCGGGCCGGGCGGCCAACACGTCAATACCAGCAATACGCGCGTACAGTTGCGGCACCGTCCGACCGGACTGGTCGCCGCAGCCAGCGAAGAACGCTCGCAGCATCGCAACCACGCCCTGGCCATGACCCGGCTGGCAGCCCAGATCAGCGGGTTGAACAACGCCGGAAAGGTCAAGCTGGAGCTCGACATCTGGCGCAGTCACCACGAGCTGGAACGCGGCAACCCGGTAAAGGTTTTCCGGTCCGACGAATTGTAACCTCTCCCCTCCGACAGGTCGGACAAGTCCGACGCATCCGACCTGTCGGAATTTTCGCCAATATCTCACCGGATGAGTCTTGACAAAACAACAGCCCGGCTGTATATTATCTGATATATCAGTTGAAATATCACATGGATTTATTATATGGCGAAAAACATACAGACTGAGGATTTAAGTCTGCCCGCCCAGGCGCGGGACCGGATCATTTCGTTGTTGGAAGACCGGGCGCTGTCGCCCGGCGACGCGGTTTCGCACCGGATGCTGGCGGAGGAGCTGGGTATGAGTACCTTGTCCATCGGCAGCGCTTGCCGTTCGCTGGAGCTGGAGGGCCTGATCGTCACCCGGCCGCGCAGCGGCAGCAGCATCGCGGTAATCACCCCCGCCGACATCTGGAACATGGTCCAATACCGCCTGGCTTTGGAGCTCCATGTGGCGCGGCTGGCCTGCAGTCTGGCTACTGACGAGGATCTGGAGCGCCTGAAAAAACTTGCCCCCCCGGTGGATGATGAAAAACTTCCATTGCGCAAACGGGTGGCGGCTGATGACTGTTTCCACCAGGCGTTGCGGGAGTGTTCGCATACCCCTGGATTGTATTTTCCGGCGGATTACCTGCGGATTTTCCGTTTGAAGCTCCATATGTGCGCAGGACTGCAACTGTATCCGGAATTCACAGCCGCCTCGACTACCGCTCACAACCACAAATTGCTTGCGGATATTACCGCCACCCGCGATGTGGAAAAACTCACCTCCCTGCTGGAAATCCACATCTGCGGCCCGGTCGGGCTGCCGCAGTTGAACGAAATCCGTCGTAGCGCCGGTAAGCGTCTGAAAAAAATCGCAAACTTTATCACAAGGTAAATCAACTATGGATACGATCCGACTCGGCATCATCGGAATGACTCCCGGCAACGGACACCCTTTTTCGTGGAGCGCCATCTTCAACAATTACAACCGGAAGGCGATGGACCGCAGTCCTTATCCCGGAATCGCCGCTTATCTGGGCAAAGAAGACCCGGCAACCATCGGCATTGCCGGAGCGGCGGTTACTCATATTTATTGCAACAGCCGCCAGGACGCTGAACAGGTCGCCGAAGCCTCGCTGATCCACCATATCGTCGACAAGCCGGAAGCCATGATCGGCCAGGTCGACGCGGTCATCATCGCCACCGATATCGGCAGCGAACACGTCGAAAGAGCGCGGCCGTTTGTCGAAAATAACGTTCCGCTTTTTATCGACAAACCGTTATGTGACAACTATTGTGATCTGGATATTTTCACCGGGTGGGTCAAGGCCGGCGCCAGAATTCTTTCCAGCAGTTCGTTGAGGTACAGCAAGGAAATCAGCCCCTATCACCGCCGCACCAACGAGCTCGGCCAACTGCGGCACATCTATATGCCGATGGCTAAATATTGGGAAACCTACGGCATTCACGCCCTGGAAGCCATTTATCCGATTCTCGGCCCGGGTTTCGTTTCCGTCCGCAACGACGGAGACAAAGAACACAATCTGGTTCACCTCGTCCACTCAAACGGCTGCCGTGTCACGATCGCGTGCATCAAAGATATGAAATACGGCGGCCCGCTCCAGCTCAGCGGCACCGACGGGCATATCTGTATTACGAGCGGCGACACGTATTATTCATTCCGGAGCCAACTGCTGGCGTTTATCGACTATCTGAGAAGCGGCGTCCGGCCCTTTGATTTTGCAGAAACCCATGAACTGATGCGGCTGTTGATCGGCGGCATCCAAAGCCGTGACAACGGCAATATCGAGGTAAAAATATGAATGTGATGGATATGTTTTCCCTGAAAGGAAAAACCGCGCTCCTGACCGGTGGCGCCGGTTTGTACGGGCGCCAAATCTGCGAAGCCCTGGCCGAAGCCGGCGCCTGCGTGTACATCGCCAGCCGCGACCTGGATAAACTCTCCGCGCTGGCGGAAAAACTCCGGGCGAGAAACCTGGACGTCAACGCTCTCCAGCTCGACCTCGCCTGCGAAGAATCCATGCAACAAGCCCTGAAAACCATCATCGATCAGAAGGGCGGCATCGACATCCTGATCAACAACGCGGTAACCCGCTGCGCCACCAACGGCTGGGATCAGCCGATGGCAAACTATGACCAAAGTCTGCATATCAACGCCTCCGCCCTTTTCTACCTGACCAATCTGGTCGGCGAGGAGATGAAGAAACGTAAATCCGGCTCGATCATCAACATCGGTTCGATGATGGGACTGGTCGGAATCGAAATGGGTAATTACTGCAATACCGACATGCAGCCCAATCCATCTCCAATTTATTTTTTCGAAAAAGGCGGCATGGTCAATTTCACCCGCTGGGCGGCCAGCATTCTCGGCCCGCACAATATCCGGGTCAATTGCATCCATCCCGGCGGATACTGCCCGCCGGAATCCCCGCAAAATCCCGAATTCATCAAAAATTACAGCGCCAGAACCCAGCTTGGCCGCATGGCCAATTCCACCGATATGAAGGGAATTTGCGTGTTTCTCGCCTCGGATGCCTCGCTGTATATCACCGGAGCCAATATCCCCGTCGACGGCGGCTACACCGCCAAATAGAGGTACCCTATGAGCAATAAATTAGTGTTGGGAACGGTTCAATTCGGGCTGGATTACGGCATTGCCAACAAAGCCGGTCAAGTTCCGTATTCCGAAGTCCTGCGGATTCTGGATTATGCGGCAAGCCACGGCATCGACTGCCTGGACACCGCCGCCGCTTACGGCAACAGTGAAGAAGTCCTCGGCAATGCCATTTCCGAGCTCAAACTCCATGAAAAATTCAAGATCATCACCAAAACCATCAGCGGCGATGACCTGAACCGTTCGCTGGAACGCCTGAAAATTTCGCAGTTATACGGCTGTCTGATTCATGGCGAAGATCATTTCGATTGCTTCCCGGCCTTGCTGGCGGCAAAAGACTCCGGCATCGTCCAAAACTGCGGAGTATCGCTGGACTCGCAAGCCGGTTCACCGCCGGAAAAACATTGCGATATCATTCAATTGCCCTACAACATCCTCGACCGCCGATTCGATCATATCCTGAAAACCGGGCAATACCAGATCCACGCCCGAAGCGCGTTTCTGCAAGGCCTGCTGTTGATGGATACGGCGGATATCCCGGAACACCTGAAAGCACTGATCCCGGAAATCGCCAAATTCGAGGGCATCCGCCACGAACTGAAAATCAGTAAAATGGAATTCTATTTGCGCTACAACCTGAGCAAACCGGGAATCTCCGGCGTGGTGATCGGGGTCAACACTCTGGAACACCTGAAAATGAACATCGAAATAGCCTCCCAAGGCCCCCTGCCCCCGGATATTCTCAAGAGAATTGAACGACTCCGCACCGACCTCCCGGAAAAACTGATCCGCCCAAAACTCTGGAAGTAATTTCAATTAAATGTCGAATCGCCTTTTCGATTGATTTTTATTGTGAATAAATCCTCAAATTTCGTGAATCTTTATGTTCCCGGAAGCAGTCAGTCCCGAACTCTGGCCATTTTACCGTCATTCGTGACTTTCTCTGCAGGTGATTTTTCGTATCTCACTTTTATAACGATTTTTTCAAAATAATTACGACAATTTTATTATCTTCTCCCATTGCTTCAAGTAGACGACAGACAAGTTTTTCATAAAATTGATTTTGCATTTCGAGGGTTGCCATCTTTTGTCGGGGATCAAAACCAAAAGAATCATAGGTAAAAGCTACTTGAGTTGGATGTTTGGGGAAAGCGGAGCTAAGGCAATAATCAATTTTTATATTGTTTTTACCGGCATAGTACTGAAACGTCAGCATCATCGACCTAAAAAGATTTTTTTGTCTGACATCAAATTCAGTAGAATTTATACTGAAAATGAAGTAATAATCCAGTTTTTTTTCCTTGATCAATTTTTGGATCTGAAATAAATCCAATGATGTTACTACATCCGCACCTGTATTTTCTTGTTCTGCCAGTGTCATGTTTTTCGATAGAATTGTTACAAATTCATTTCTTTTTTCTATCAGATAGGTTTGTTTTTTTGTAACATATCTTTTAAGGTCTTGTTTTTGTTCAAGTGTGAAATCGGCTTTATAAGATTCCAACCAAGATTTGTATCTGGTAAAAAATCCGAAATCAACTAAAAGATCAAGATTTTTTTCTGAAATATTTTCCGCCGAATTGGTATGCATCCAAAGTATCTTGTAAACATTAGGCTTCTTTATAATTTCTTCATTCCCATACATACTGGATAAAAAAATTGAAAAGGCTGAAATTATCAATATTTTAATGTTTAATTCTTTTGTTTTCATAAAAATTATCTTCCTTGGCAATGTTTGACTTATTATTGAGCCGATCTTCTTCTAACTTCTGGATCATTCGGGGCTGTCCCGAATTGGGGAATATAATTTTCTCCCGGGATTGAGGTTCAAAAGCAACGATTGGTCTTATAAATCCATTGGGGATCGGTTACATTAATGCCGTTTATTTCAAAAATATCGGTTACACAAAAACTCGTGTGCCCATCCACATTCCGCATGTCCGGAATTTGCTCCAATGACATCGAATAATAAATCCAGCCTTTTCCGGTAGAGGCTATTGACCATGGTACATTAAACGGTCCAAAATCGACATAATATGATTTGCTGCTTTTGGTGGATGTTTTGCTTTCCCCCGACAATATTCCCTTATTCTCCGGATCTATGATCGTAGAGCCGCTTTTCAGATACCACCATTTAAAAAATCCTTCCTCAGGGTTGGAATGCTGTTTCGTAAACTGAAAAGCACCATATTCGTTCCCCTTTTTTACCAGAATGACCTGTCCGTTAACGATTCGCTGCGGAAAAGCATGAGACTTGCAGATATTCCAGTTATGGTCGCATAATTCAAAAGACTTGCCTTTATAAAGATAATTATTGCCGGACCGGGCCGAAAATTTGTAGGCGCTGCAGCAAAGATCACATAGATAAACAGCTCCATCGCTCATCCCGGTAACCTCCATTCCTTCTCCCGCCGAAGGCGCAGAGTATATCATCATGGGAACATTGGCGTCTGTTACCGTCAGTACTTTTTTACCATTAATTTCCTTTATCTGCAAATTTACCCTATAAGTATAAACCCATGTATTTAACGGATTTGCAACCTTTATTTCAAAAGAAATAAAGTACTTTTGATCCTCTTCAATCACCGAAACCCTGGGCTCAACCGATGCCTTGCACGACAAGGATGTTTGATCATCCTTTATCGCAAAGCTGCTGCCGATTACACTCTCTTCTCCCCAGCTTGAGAAGACAATCCCACTGTTATTCAAAACAAAATTGGCCTTGCAGAAAATATCGCGGCTTACCGGGGAGTTTTTGTCCAGAGTATACTGGCCTTTGTATTGAGCAATAACTTTATCGGTAATTCGGGGTTTACATATCAACTCGACTTCTCCGCCGCTTTTCAAATTTACCTCTAATTCGTTATCGACGGCGCTTGAGTAATAACACAAACCAAACAAGCAAAAGGCAAACACTAAAATCTTCATTCAATTACCCCCTTTATTCAAGTTTTTTTCCTGGACCTTGTTGTGTTTACAGGAACATATTTCTATCGGAGTTGTTTTTAATGCTTCCTCAAAGCGCTGTAACAATTATACTCAGGAATTGCTGTTTTGTCAATAGGTTCGGAACAAAAACAGAAAATATTTTATTTTATCGCAGAGAACGATCAGATAATTTTCACTTTCAGGGTTTCGCGGACGACCAGTTTTGAGTTCAGCTTGACGGAGACTTTGCCTCTATGCTCCTTAAGCCAGGAATCGTCGCAAATCATCTGCCCGAATACCTCGCCCACTTCCCGCATGGGAATGCTCAGCGAAGTGAGGTTGTAGGAACGGTACAAGGGATTGTCGTCAAATGCAATCAACTGGTAGTGCTCAGGAATTCTCAGCCCCTCGGAGGAGCATTTATCAATAATGTGGGCCGCATATTCATTGTTGATGGCTACGACGGTCATGTTGCCTTTGGCCTGTTTGATGACCTTGCAGATTTTATCCGCATTGACTTTGAAATTGTTGATTTCCTGAATTTTCGGCGCGGGATTCGGATGGCCGCGCAGGAGCCCCATTTTGACGCCTTCGCAACGTTTCTGACTCCAGAAACTATCATCGCCGGCGCCGACGACCAGGATATTGCGGTAGTGATTCTTCGCCAGCAAAGTACCGATATATATGCCATCGCCGAAAGGATCGGTGGAAACGAACGAGACCATATCGAGCGGCATGGCTTCACCGCCCCGGTTGAGCATGAAAATCGGCATCTGAAAATCCAACAGCAAATCGGCGTTTTCCAGGAGAAAAGCCGAATCTCCCATATCGGGAAAAATCACCAGCGCGGAAGCCCCGGCCTCGGATATTTCTTCGAGCAGGGCCTGGTAGTGAGAACGGCCGCTGCCGGTCGGAATGTTGCCGTAGGTTACGGAAAAGCCTTTCTTGCCGACCACGTCCTCCAACCCGGCAAATGAAGCTTCGTTCCAATGAATCCAATGCGGAGTCATTGAATACAGTACATAAATACTGCGGTTGCTCTCCTTCAGCAGGCTTTCAAGCTTTTCGTGGTCCAGATACGGATTGACCGTGGTCCCGATGCGTTTTCGCCGGGTAACAATATGGTGCTGGGCCAGAGCATTGACCGCCCGCTGGGCATTCATCCGGTTGGTACGGAATTTCAAAGCGAGGTCAGCCTCCCGGGGCAGAATATCATTGGCTTTGAATTTTCCGGCAACGAGGTCCTGCAGTAAACTGCGGTATATTCTTTTTATTTCATTGTTCATATGCTCAATATATATCATTTTTACAAAAAAACAATTATTTACAACAATAATTCGTAGGCAATATTGACAAAAACAGCAAGCGGCTGTATAATATGCTCAATACAAATGAGCATATAATTGCAACATGGAGAATTTTTCATATGATCAACCTGCCCGAACCCCAACAACCAGGCAGTGAAAGCTGGGATTTCGTCAAAGAACTCTCCAGACCGGTTAAGCCGTTTTTCAGGTGGACACGTTCCGTTGCGGAAAAAAACGAAGCCGATTTCAGTCACGGCGTAAAAATAAGCAAAGAATTTCACGACCCGGCCGGACGGCTGGAAACCGCCTATGACGACCTGGAAAAATTCTTTGCCGCGGCTCAAATCAGCTTGCAGGGCAAATATGAAATCTTTTTCGAACACGCCGCTACAGAATGTCATGAAGCCTACCGGATCGACTGCGGGGCGAATGTCTGCAGGATTCAGGCCGGGGATACCGAAGGAATCCGCCGGGCGATTTATCATCTGGAGGATCTGCTGAGTAGCCAGAACGGTCCGTTTCTGCCGACCGGGATCGTTGAACGTAAACCGTGGCTGAAAAGCCGGGTCACCCGGTGCTTTTTCGGCCCGATCAAACGTCCTCCGCTGAACCGCGACGAACTGCTCGACAATGTGGATTATTATCCGGCGGAATACCTGAACCGGCTGGCCCATGAGGGTGTCAACGGATTGTGGCTGACCATTGAATTCCGGGATTTGTGCAAAACCTCGTTTTCCGAGCCGCCGCCCGATGTCGAAAAACGGCTGGCCAAGCTCAATTCAACCGTACAGAAATGCTTACGTTACGGAATAAAAATTTATATTTTCTGCATTGAGCCGCGCTCCATGTCGGCAAACGAACCGCTGCTCCAAAATCACCCCGAGCTCAAAGGGGCGAAAGCTTACAATGGAAATTTCTGTTTCTGTCCGTTTTCCGAAACGGCGCAGACTTACCTTTATGAGGCGGTAAACGGACTATTCACCCGGGTGCCCGGACTTGGCGGCATGATCAATATCAGTTACGGCGAGCGTCCGACCACCTGTTTCAGTACGAATTTCGCCCTCGATTGTCCGATTTGTTCCCAGAAGACTCCCGGTGAAATCATGGCGGCTTCGCTCGAACCGATGGAGCGCGGCATGCACGCGGCCGCTCCGGACGCCGAGCTCATCAGTTGGCTCTATGTCCCGCAAAATGGAACCGGGTTCAGGGACACCGGCAAGTTGTTGGATATCGCGAAAAAATTGCCCCAAAATGTGGTCATGCAGTACAATTTCGAATCAGGCGGTGAAAAAGAACAGGTCGGAAAAACCCGTCATGCCGGAGACTACTGGCTTTCTTATACCGGCCCCAGCGATATTTTTTCTCAAATGGCGGCAACGGCGAGATCCGGCAACAGGGAGGTTTCCGCAAAAATCCAGGTGGGATGTTCCCATGAAGTCGCGTCAGTGCCGCTGGTCCCGGTCCCCGGGCTTCTCTACCGCAAATACAAACAGATGCGCGAGCATGGAATTTCCCATGTCATGCAGTGCTGGTACTTCGGCAATTATCCGGGGGTCATGAATAAGGCTGCCGGAGAACTGGCATTCGAAAATTTCCAGGATTCCGAGCAGGAATTCCTGCAACGTCTTGCTCGCCCGCAATGGGGAGAGTCAGCGGAAAAAATAACGGAAATCTGGACTGATTTCGCCGAGGCATACAGCAATTATCCGCTGACCAATATGTTCCAGTATTACGGACCGATGCATGACGGGGTAGTCTGGCCCCTGTATCTGGTCCCGGCAGATAAACCGCTGGCTCCGACCTGGAAACTCGAATACGGGACCAGCGGCGACCGCTACGGTGAATGCCTGGGCGGTTTCACTCTGGAAGACGTCCTGACCTTGTGCTCGCAACTCGCCAACCAATGGCAAACCGGCATTCGAAAAATGCTGACTCTAAATCAGGATTCCCATGCCTGTGCTCAGGATATTTCGCTGGCGGAAGCCCTGAATATCCATTTTCAATCCGGCTACAATATCCTGAAATTCTATGCCCTCCGTGATAAATTGACAGTTACTTCGGGCGAACAAGGATTGGTTATTCTGGCTCAGATGCGGGAAATTGCGGAACAGGAAATCCGCAATTCCGCCCGAATCCTCACCCTTTGCCATTCCGATTCTCGGCTGGGCTTCCACCCGGAAGCGGAAGGCTACAAATATTTCCCGGAAAAACTCACCTGGCGAATCAACTTGCTGAAAAGCCTCCTCGAAGAAGATTTCCCGCAGGTATACGAGCGGCTCAAATCCGGCCAAGCGGCATTCGAAGAACAGCCGACGAAATCCTACCTTTGCAACTCCGGTCAAAGCGTAAAGGTTTCGGACTTCGCCTGGCAAGCGGATTATACCGACGGTAAACTCAAAATCAAGCTTGAGGATTTCTCCGGCGTCCCCGAGAGCGAGTTCGGCATACTTCTTGAAGCCCGGGACTTCTACCCGCCTCAACGCCTGATCCTGAAGAAGCAATTGGAAATTGAAATTCCACTCTCCGCAGACCGGAATTGGGTCGGTTTCAATATTTTCAGGATCGGCAACCCAAACAGGATGTACGATGCCTGGGTCGAATTTTCGCCCCTCCGCAATCGCCTGGTCCTCGGTGATTACAACCCCAAAGCCAAAGGAAAATTAATCCTGGCATAAAAAAACACACTTCACATGGGGTCAATCTTCAAGCGTCAAATGTTCAACTTCCAACCCTAGAACTTTTGCAATTTTTTCCAAGGTTGATTTTTGATTTTTCTCAGAATTCTCGATCTGGCTATACGCCCCCTGAGTCATTTCCAGGGCGCGTGCCACTTCCTTCTGGGTTTTCCCCTTGTGAATTCTCCAGGCCTTGATCCATGAACAATTCTTGTCATACTTTAAATCGATCACAGCTTGAGGAAACTTGATCTTTGAATCATTTTTCTTAACCGTATTTACTTCCGCCTTCCTCAACAAATCTTCATATTCCAAAAAAGGAATTACCGCAAAAGCCGGTCTATTATCTTGCGTAATGATCTGTACATTCATTTTCATTCTCCACTTTAGTAAGTTCTATCATCTCTTTTCCGGACTTCTTCTATAGAAATATCATTGATTTCAACCGCATCATCGGTGGCATCAAATAATATTCTGTAATTCCCAACCCGCAACCTGTAATTGTATTCATGGTTAACCAACTTTCTGACATCTCCCCAAGTTTCCGATTTTTCCAGTTTTCTTGCAGCATCCCGAATTTTAGTACGAAATTGCGCCGGTATTTTATCAAGCTGTTTCGTTGCCTTCCTCGTCCATTCTACATTGTATTGCATTATACACTCGCCCTCATTCTTTCGCTTACGACCAATACTGATATTATACAACAAATATCAGCTTTATCAACAAATAAAACTAATATTATACGATATTTTCCTCAATTTATCCATTATCATCCCCCATAGCACCCAGCTATTCTTTTTCCCAATGTACCATAAATCAACATTACAATTGCCATGGCTCTTTTCGACTATTTCAACGATGGACAGTTGACAAAGTCTTTTTCCAATGCTATTTTTCGATTGATAAGTTTAAGGATATCATGGCTTGAGCGATTTTCAAGATATCATAGAAAAAGAGTATGCGTTTTTGCATGAGGACTACGGCTTTCATCTTCTTTATGAAAATGACGGCCTCTATGCTGTTTCCAAAGATGTTTACCTGAAAATCAATGAGCCTTATTTCATGGGCTGGGCCCGGGATGAGCATTGCTGCATCAATTATTTCCTCTTTACCAAGCGCGGCATGCATTCCCTGTGGAACTTTGACGATATCCTCCACCGACTCGGCAACCAGGAGCGCGACTGCTGCGATTCCGATAAATTCCGCGAGGACTCCATTTCCATGATCAAACACTGCGCCGCGGCTTTGAAAGCTCACGGCAAAGAGATCCTGGGCGGCAGCAAGAGTTTTATCTCCGGCGAAATCGGCGAGCCACTGCAGTCAGGAGATGCCGATACCCTGGCCATCCTGAATATCTGCCAAAAGCTCAAGCAAGCGGTATGTGTTTATGATCCGGAAACCGGAGCCGAAAATTTTCAACCGGTTTTGGAGTTCAAGCTCAATGTCCTGGAAAAATTCGGTCCGGTGACCTTGGAATTTATCCCGCAGTTGAAAGACGAATTTATGGAAAAGTCCCTGAAGCTCGCCTCTGCCGAAGCCTCCCAGAAATTTATGCTGCTGGGGGGAGCCGGGGTATTGACCATGGTGCTCGTAGTTGCCCAATGGTGGGTGGCTTCCGGGGTATTGCTGATTGCATTCGCTCTTCTGTCATTTTTATTTTATCCGGTATTTATGAAGTATCTCTGCCTGAAAAATGCCCGGCGGATTTCCCGCGACTACCATGCGATAACCCTCGATGAAAAGGGCATGACCCTGGTCGGCGACAAGCCGCATCTCATTTCCAAAAACGAAATATGCGGTTTGATCACCGAGTTTGACCGCAAGCTGATCAAGTCCGGCAAGAGTACCGGAGCTTGTTTTATCACCGTCAAAGCCTGGCTGTACAGTTTTACCATGCATGATTCATGGTTCAAGGATTCCAAATCCGCAGTCAAAACCCTGCTGGAATGGGATGCAACGCTGCGAAACCTGAAACGATAAATTAATTCCATATTATGATGAACTTCGACGATTTTTTCAACAATCATGGTCCGAGAGCGGCCATCTTTTTAAGCGGCAGCGGCAGCAATGCCGAGCATCTCTTGAATTCAAGCAAAGCCGCCTGGCAACCGGTGGTCCTGGTAACCGATTATCCTGAAACCAGCCGCGCCCGCGAATTGTCGCGGATTTTCAATATTCCCCTGATTGAAGCGGATATCCGAAAATTTTATGCCGACGCCGGACTCCAGACGATTTCGCTGGCGACCGACCAGGGCCGCGCGGTGCGC
Source organism: Victivallaceae bacterium (assembly GCA_031548025.1). GTDB lineage: Bacteria > Verrucomicrobiota > Lentisphaeria > Victivallales > Victivallaceae > UBA5239. The sequence goes on from JAVBRM010000077.1 coordinate 49,305, forward strand.
GACCAATGGACGGACTCGATCCGGCAAAAACTGGCCCCGTTTCATATTGATTTCGGCATTCTGGCCGGTTTTGTATCCCTGACCAATATCACCGGCGATTTCCCTTGTTTGAACATTCATCCCGGCGACCTGACTTATGAGGTTGAAGGCCGGAGAGTTCTGGTGGGGCTTCATACCCTGCCGGTGGAAAGGGCTATTCTGGCCGGGCTCACGTACTTGCGGAGCAGTGTCATTGTGACCAAGCCTTTCAACTCCGAGGCGGACATCGACAGCGGTCCCATCCTCGGAATTTCGATGCCGATTCCTATCGAACTGCCGGTAAGCCTGCCGGAACTGCGCCGGATCGCCGAAAACCGCCCGGCCAGGAAACCCCGCGGCGGTTGGAACGACGAACTGGAAAGAATCGCCCAGCAGCATCAGGAGCGTCTGAAGCATGGCGGCGATCTGAAAATTTATGCCCGGGTGATCGAAGATTTCGCCTCGGGCAAATTCACTCTGAAAGACGATGCTTTATACTATAACCGTCAGCCGGTGAAGACGGTGGAATATCTCGACAACGGAGTCAGACTAATTGAGTATAAATGAAGACAATTAAAAAAATCTGGATCAGTTCCGCGATTGTTTTTTTGATTGTTGCCCTGTTGTATCTGCTGATGATTTTTCTGGTAATGCCAGGGTACTACCAGCGGCAGATGCCGGAGGGGTGGCGGGTCAACCGTGCCGGTTTTTCCTATGCGGAAATCAGCGGCCAGCAACTCGGCGGCATCAAATTCCGCCGAATCATCCTCAAATTCGCACCCGGCCGGAAATATCCGGACAAAATCACCCTGAGCGGATTTCAGGCCGAAGCCGCCATTACCGACGACAACCGACTGCTGGTTCAGGGCAAAAGTGCGCTGGAACTGACGGAATCCCTCCGGAGGCGTTTTGAATCGATGCCGGCGCCGGAACTGCGGTTTGCCAATGGCGAGGTGGATTTGACTTGGCGCGGACGGAAAATAGCAATACCGTCGTTTATCCTGGACATCAAACCCACTGACAACGATTATCAGAGTTTTACTGCGCACGTTACCGCCGGTAAATTCAAAATGCGGGCCTTGTACCAGCGTGACAAATCGCTCCTTGAAATCAGCCCCAAAGGTACCGTAGCGCTTTCCGTCCTGGCTCAAGCCCTGAGTTTTCCGGAAAATCTCCGGCTCACCGGCAGCGTCCAACTCGCGGGAATGGCTACCTTCAATACCGTGGAGCGTTCTTTGACGGGCTCCGACATCAGTGGAATTTTCCGCGAGGCTTCGCTCAGCTACAACGACCTTCAGGCCACCCATGTCAACCCGGCCCAGTTCAAGCTCAACGGCAATAAAATCGAAGGAACCGGGCTGGTCCTGACCAAACCGTTCAAGATGAGCATCGCCAATTATTCACTGACCCTGCCCGAGCCCGGTACCCGGTTGTTGAATTTCAGCGGCCAGGCCGGGGTAGACGGCAATCAGGATTATGATTTCAAAATTCCCGGACTGCATCTGATTTATTGCCGGGGCCTGAAATCGAATTTCCAGGGACACTACAACCTCGAAAGCGGGCTCTGGGCCTTCTGGTCCGAATCGCAAAACGATACCGGCAACGCCGTTCTCCGTTATCAGGAAAATCTGTTGAATCTCAATTTTTCCAAAGTCGAATGGCGTGGCCAGGGTCGCGAGGGGCACTCTGCTGAGTTCAGTCTCAATCTCCAGGCCCCGGCTTCGACACTGTTTGCCGATACCGGCAACACGACAGTCAGCGATGCCGGGCTGAAACTCAATGTACACTTGAACAACGGTATGGTTTTAAAGGGTTTCAACGGCAATTTCAGCGCCGCCCGGGCGGAGGGAGCGAAGTTCAATTTCCAGAATTTCAAAGGAACCTTATCCGCGCAGAGCGACAAACCGAACGCTCCGCTTTCCGGCAAGCTGGAACTGGAAGCCGATAAAGGAACGCTTGGCGAAGCCCGGTTCGAACGCGGTTCCCTGGCCGGAACCATGACTTGGCACGGATTATTGGGCAACAAAGATTTCGAGTTCAAACTGAATGCCGCCAGTATTTCTTATCAGAAGATTGAATGCCAAAATCCGGATTTTACGGCTTCATTGGCCCTGACGGCGGATTTTTCCGTAAACAGCGGTAAAATCTCCGGCAAAAGCATGGCCGTGAACGCAGCGGGTTTTACCATGGGTGATTTTACCGGAAGCGCCACTCTGGAAAATCAGCAGCTCACCGCCGAGGCCGCTTTTGATAAAAGTTATCTGGAGCACCCCGCACTCAAAACCCTGTCCCCGGCCGGGCAAATCAAACTGAGCGGAACTCTTAAACCGCGTCAACTTATCGGCACCATGACCACCGGCGAAGTCTGGCTCATGAGTGAAAACTACAACGGCAAACTCGACAAACTGACCCTTTCGGCTCAGCTCAATCCCGATTTTTTCACCGTGCGACTCGACAGTCCCGAGGCCCTCGGAGAACTCGGCAAAAGCAAAATCCGTTCCGGCCAGATCGCCGGAACTGTAATTTGGCAACACGATCCGGTGTTCGACCGCTGGGAGCTGAACCGGGACAAAACCGGCGTGGTTGTCAAATCGGTAAAAATAACGGCGGCAGCGGCCAACACGGATATCGATACCCTGAAAATTACCGCGAAAAATATCTATGCCGCCGGCAATTTGACCATGGGAAACCTCCAGTTGAAGGACTTCGAATTGACCCAGGAACTGCCGGGGGACGGTACGCTGGCGGCAAATCTGATTTCCGGGGGCAAGAGCCTTGGCGAGTTCAGTGCCGCCGCCAAACTGGTGGATGGGCACTGGCAGTTCAAAGGCGGCCAGCCACTGCCGCTCCTGAACCGGGCGGTAATAAATTACAGCGGCGAACTGAACGGCAAAAATTTCAACCCCGAACTGCTGATCAGCTACCGGATTCCGGGATATTCACTGCCGCAGCCGGTAAATCTGGGGATTCTGGATTCGGGCTGGCGCCATGCCGCAATCAGCGGCGACGGCAGTCTGCACGGCGATATCGCCATCAATTCGGAAGCCGTCCGCCATACCATCCGCGCGGAAATGAACAATGTCTCATTGACCGCCGATGACTGGTCCATGAACGGCATCCGCGGCAAATTGGAGATCGAAGACCTGGCTTCGCTGATGACCCAGCCTCACCAGGCCCTGACCTTCGGCAATATGGTTATCGGTGGTTATGAACTGAACGACGGCATGATGGTTCTGCATGGGCGCGGCCTGGACAATATTCTGATCGAACACATGAGTTTCAACTGTTTCAATGGCCGCAACACGCTCAGCCGTCCGCTCGCCGTCAATTCCTCGCGGGAAACCATGCTGGAGTTCAAATGCGAGCGCCTCGACGGCGCGGCCCTGCTGAGCCATTACGGGCTGACCGGTACCCTCGGCCAATGCCGCCTGAATGGCAGCGTTACGATGAAGTATGAGAAAAATCTCCCGACCCTCGACAATGCCGTATTGTCCGGATTCAACGGCACGCTGAGAATTCCCGGCCTGCTCAAATATATGCCCGGAGCCCCGTCCACCCTCCGCGAAAACGGTTACGTCCCCTTCATTTGCGCAGTACTGGAAAACTTCATTTACCGGCAATTGAAAGTGACCTTAGCGCCGGGGAATATCAAATTGCAGGGCGAAGGCCATCCGGCCTCCAATGTACCTTTCCGTCACGATTCGGCGGGAATGCGTTTCGTCAAGGTCGACCCGATCGACGGCATCGGCAGTGAACTCGAAATCGATACCGAAATCAAATTATAAGTCCTGCTGTTTCGAGATTTTTATCTTTAATACCCTGTCCGGGTTTTTATTATCATATTTCATCGAAGTGCTGTATCCTCCGGAAACACTGACTATTTCGATAATCACACCCCGGCAAGCATCCGCCAATTTCCGGTATATGGACATCTGATTTAACGCCGCCAGAGTTTTTTCCTGATCAAAATCATTTTTTCGGGCCTGATTTGAGACTAAAAACGTCAATAAAATTCCCCGGTAGGATTTACTCATTTCCGGAATGACTTCAGGGTGATTTTCCAGGCATTCGAACAACAGTTTTTCGTAATTAAATACGTCGCGAACTCCCGTTCCCATCCGGTTATAAATTATCGTGGTAACCGTTTTAACCGGGTATTGTTTGAAGGCCGCCCAATAGCATTTGAGGGCAAATTCCTCGTCACGTTGCTCGACAACCATGGCTCCCAGGAGATTGATCTGGAAACTGTCGTCCCCGGCGGCCATTTTCTCTTTGACCAACTCGACCGCTTCCGCACCTTTCTGCTGATATGACAAAGTCAAAACCTGGTGCGCAAAAGAAGGGTATTTCTCGCAATGGCCGGCGTAAGTCTTGGCAATGAAGCTGATCGACGTCCAATTCGAGTCGGGATCGATCACCCTGACATCCATTAATTTGTCGATGACCTGCTCATAGAGCGGGAAATAGCGCTGTTCGGTGTGGAGACGTGTTTCCGGCTTCAACCACATGTTATAAATGTAATCGCTCAAGCCGCCCGGCCCCCCAACTCCATCCCGAAATTGCATGTAATTGAGTGCAATAGTTTCCTTGCTGATGGCTTCGTCACTTAGCGGAGCCCCCCAGGCCCCGGCTGTGATCGCCAGAAATGCCCAGATGTATTTCATCAGTATCGGCGCCTCTGATTTTTGTCCGGCTGTTTGGATATTTTCAGGACCAGTTGTTCCAGGACCATGCGCGATTCACCGCCGCCGGATACCAGTTGCCGGTTGGCGCGCAGGATCTGGTCCAGGATATCGGCCAACTCGGCCGAGGAAAATGAAAATGATTTTTCGCACAGCTTAAAAGCCCGGAACGGATGCAGTCCAGCCAGGTAGTTGCCCGGATAGTCCTCTTTGCGGATACTGTCGAAAAAATTCTTGCCCACGTAGCCGGTAATCCCCAGTTCCGCCGCCGCGCAACGTACTTTGATCAGCTCCTGAAAACTGCGCACCGCGCTGGACAGCAGCGACAATTCCATGCCGCCGCCCCCTTCCCGCGAGGCTTTCATCTGCTCAATCAGGGTGTCGATCAGTTCCAAAGCCCACGCCGTGTTGCGGTCCAGCAACGCATTGCCGAATTCGTAACCCAGCGCTTCCGGGGTCCGGCTGCAGACCAGCCGGCAGTCGTTCATGGTAATCGTTTCGCGGTCGCCGATGAAACAGGCGACTTTTTCCACCTCGTTCATCAACCGTCCGGTATCGGTTCCCACCGCCGCCATCAGGTACTCAATGGCCCGGTAATCGATTTTCTTGCCGATGTTTTCCGCGGTACTTTTGATTTTGTCGGCCTGGCTTTCGGCAAAGCCTTTTTTGTCCTTATCCTCGAGACGGGCTTTTTTGAAAAACTCGATTTCGGCCCCGGGAATAGCTTTGCAACTTTTAAAAAAGGTCTTGCGCTGGTCAATATCGAGGCCGTCGATGATCAAGGTGATATCCTGCGGCGGCCCCGATTTCAGAAATTCCAGCAATTCGGCGGTAACGAGGGCCAGCGGAGTTTTGGCCCCCGCTTCCTGGAGTTTGTCGAAGTAAATGAAATGCTTCAGCCAGATTTTCTTGTCGGAGGTCAGAAACGGCGGCGTCCGCAAGGCGTTAAGCAGATCGCCGATAATGACTTCCGGCTTGCGATCCTTGCTGTCGTCGGTATCTCCGGCAATAATCTCGAGTTCCTGGCACTGTTCGGGCTCGCCGCCGCATAACTGCTGCACGACGGCCCGGGCGGCGTTTTTCACCGCCACATCATCATCACCGCTGAAAAGATAGAACTTACCCATAATAATGATCAATCCACGCCGGGAATGAAGCTTTCCTTGCCGGTAAACGACGCGATGGTTTCGGTCAGGATCGCAATCGCGCCCTCAACGTCCCGCAGATCGCAGATTTCAACCGGAGAATGCATATAACGGTTCGGAATACTGATCAAAGCCGTAGCCACGCCGCCGCGCGACAACTGGATCTGAGCGGTATCGGTACCGCCGCTGGCACGGTGGGCCACGGTTTCCTGATATTGGATTTTCTTCTTGTCGGCGATCTTGCGCATATGGCGGCCCAGGACGATGTTGTTGTCGGCGCTGTTGGTCAATTCCGGCCCGGCGCCGAGCTTGATTTCTCCCAGCAACTTTTTCTGGACGTCCGGAATATCGGTGGTGAAACCGACATCCACGGCGAAACCAACCTGCGGAGCCACCGCAAAACTGCTGGTGATCGCGCCACGCAAGCCCAGTTCTTCCTGAACCGTTCCGACGCAATAAACGCCGACTTTCAGCTTGCGCTTGGAGAGCTCACGCAGAGTCTCCGCCACCACAAACGCCCCGATTTTGTCGTCCATGCCCTTCGACATGACCCGGTAATCGCCGAAGCGCTTGAAATTGCTCGGAAATGCAACCGGATCGCCGACCTTGACCAACTTCTTGGCTTCGTCGCGGTTTTCCGCGCCGATGTCGATCCACAAGTCCGAAAGCTCCGGCGGAGTTTCGCGCTCTTTGGGCGAACAGAGGTGAATCGGCTTCTTGCCGATGACGCCGGGGATCCGGCCTTTTTCGGTCAGGACTTCGACTTCCAGACCGGGAATGGTCAACTTGTCGATGCCGCCATTGGCACGGAAATAGAGCAGTCCTTCCTCGGAAATATATACGACCTGAAATCCGATTTCATCATAATGCCCGGCCAACATGACCCGGAATTCGGCCTTCGGATTCAAAATACCGGTGGTATTGCCCATCACGTCGGTCGATACTTTGTCGGCAAAAGTCGACAGGTATTCGCGGTAAGCCGCCGCGGTTTCGATTTCATAGCCGGAGGGCCCGGAGCAACGCAATAATTTTTCCAGAAATTTCAAGCTGGATGCACTTAACATAAAACACCTCATATTTTTAATGATAACAATTTATATAACCTGCCATTTTTTTCCAAAAAAGCAAATTCAATAGCGGAAAAATTCCTCAGAGCAGACGCTTCAGGGCATCGCCGATCATCTTTTCCAACTCGGGATCATGCCGGAAACGTTCCAACAGCGCGCTGGCTTCCGCCGCCGCCTGGGTCCGATTGTAATAAGAAGTGATCAGGACGCTTTCAATCGAATACTCCAGCATTGCCTTGCGTAATTCCTTGATTACCGGAGCCGCCTTGTCCAGTGCCGGATGGGCGAGATTGCCGCCATAAACCGCCAAATACGCTTCCAACTGCGCATTGTTCATTTTAATGGAAATATTGGCTTGGTTAATCATCGAATGAAGCGCTTTGACATCAAACTCATACCACGGCCGTGAACGCACCGTGCCGCCGGACTGGTAAAAAACAGCTCCCGCCTCCACCATTACCACCTGCCCCTCGTTCGGCACCCTGGTCCCGGCCAATTTGGAGGATTTAGCGTAAAACAGATTATCAAACTCTTCCAGGACCGCCAACAGGTCCTGCAGGGACTGGAACCACGGCTGATAGACCTTCGGGCGAATTTCCGCCTGATAACGCAAATAACCTTTGCAGCGGGCATAATCGCGGCTGCGGATCAATCCATATACCGAAGTCAATATCTGGTTTTTCCAGGCGGAGACTTGCGACGAGCTGACATTCTGGGCGGCTTTACGGGCATTGGCCAGGTCGGTCTGAAGTTTCTTGATCTCCGCCTGAGAAGAGGTATCGGTATCCTTGTGGGATTTCTGCAACACGGCATTGGCCTGCCTCAGTGAAGAAAGTTCTTCGTTGAGAGTCGAGTATCCCTGCTGCTCACTGCTCAGCCGGGCATTCAGCTCCTGCACATATTCGTCGCGCTCCACAAGCTGATTGCTGGTCGAATGGTTCCTGAGCTCGGACAGATAGTACTGCATTTTCCAGTACAGCGCCTCCATGTTTTCAGGGCGGCGGCGCGGAAAATTTTCCAGAATATTGTTGGCTTCGATTTCCAGCAACGGCTTGGCAATGTCGCCGCTGCTGAACTTGCGTTCAAAACCCTCCACCCTCTCCAGCAGCGGAGTAACCGATACCGCCTTGGAGCGGTCGCTCAGGGTCAGATAATACTGATAGCCGTAACTGGCAACCATCAGGATAAACAGAATAATCGAAATGACGATAAAAACCTTGAAACTGTCACGCGGAGGCGGCTGGAACGTCTCCGAACCGATTTCCGGTACTTTATTGGCGGCCTGCCGCTGCATATCATAGTTCAGGCGATTGATCGAAATCGTATGGACGTCGGGAATCATGGCGCTGTCCGGAGCGGTAGCCTGACGGATACTCCAGATTTCGTCCAGCAATTCATTCATGTCCTCGAAACGGTCCTCCGGCTGCTTTTCCATCATCTGCCGGACCAGGTTGGAGACTTTGATCGGAATATCTTTGTTCACACGTCGCAGCGGAACAGCTTCTTCGGTAAAATGTTGGGCGGCGACGTCCTCAAAATTTTCGGCTCTGAACGGCAATTCGCCGGCCAGCATTTCATAAAGAGTTATCCCCAAACTGTAGATATCGCTGCGGGTATCGATCGAGTCGCCGGACAACTGTTCCGGGCTCATGTACGATGGACTGCCGCAAATCGTTCCGTCATCGTCGAACTCCGACTGGATGATCGCCAATCCCATATCCGTCAGCTTGACAATCCCGTCCGGAGTAATCATGATGTTCTCCGGCTTGACGTCGCGGTGGATCATGCGGGCGTTTTCCCAGGCATACCACAACGCCTCGGCGACCTGCTGGATAATATGAAGGGCTTCGTCGACCTCGAGCGTCCCTTCGCGCTGTAGGCGCGATTTGAGGGTCTCGCCGTCAACCAGGTTCATCGCCAGATAATACAACCCGTCCTCTTCGCCAATGGCCAGGGCCTGGATCAGGTTGACATGGTTCAAACGCGCCGCTGCGCGGGCTTCATGCATGAAATCCTCGTATTTACGGGAATCTCCGCCCTCGCTCGGCAAAATTTTCAGCGCCACCGTCCGGCCCAGCGACAACTGGGTGGCCTTGAAAACCATCCCGGCAGCGCCGCCGCCGATCTTTTCCCGGATGACGAAATCGCCGATAACCCGGTTCTCGGAAAACCGCGACCGCGGCACAAAACATTTCCGGTGACAGCTCGGGCAAACCAGCTTGGACCCGAAATCAAGGTCAGTGTCGATCAGCGACAGGCAGAATGAACATTGAAACCGCATTTTGACTCCATATCTACATCAGCGATAATATAGGATCAAAATGCGGTTTTTCACGCACGATATTCGTAATTTTTACAAAATAAGCGATTATTTGGCAGCCGGTGCCGGCGCGGCCGGAGTTTCCACCTTGGCGGCGGGAGCCGTTACGGCCGGAACTTCCGGAGCCTTCGGCACTTCCGGAGCACTTACCAGAATCTTGACATTGTGTTCGGTGAACGCTTTTTCAATCCGGCCCTTGACCACTTCGCCCATCTTTTCGGCTTTGGTGATTTCTTCAAGCTGCTTTTTCGCATCTTCAAAACTGGTTTCGCTGCCGGTGAACGGCGCATCGCGACGGATAATATGATATCCGAACTGAGTTTCCACCGGTTCACTGATATCACCGACTTTCAAAGCATACGCGGCTTCTTCAAACTCCTTGACCATATCGCCTTTGTTGAAATTGCCCAGGGAACCCTGATTGCTCTTGCTCGGGCAATCGCTGAGGGAAGAGGCCAGTCTGCCGAAATCTTCGGGCTTGGCGCGCAATTCCACCAAAGTCTTCTGAGCTTTGGTCAAAGCTTCTTTTTTAGCTTTTTCGTTCTTGACATCATCAACTTTGAACAGGATATGGGAAGCGCGGAGCGAACCGGGAGCATCGCCGGGCTTGACAAAAAGCTGCTGTTTGTATTTTTCATAAGCGGCTTTCAATTCGGCATCGGTTACCTTGATGTTCTTTTCCATGAAATCATAAAGGTAGGAGTCGATCGCCATTTCATCCTGCATCTGACGGCCTTCGGCCATTTTGGCGACATACGCCTCAAGAGTCATATTCTGAGCGGCCAAGCCGGATTTCATCATTTCAAGCTGTTGGGCCTCAAGCTTTTTCACCTTTTCATTCAGACGTTTGACCGCCATTTCCTGACTGGGCTTGAATCCGGCCTTTTCGGCCATATCAAGCAACAAACGGCGCTCGACAAATGAACGGACCAGGTCCGGAGCGACATTTTTCAACATCTCGGCATTGACCTGGGCCGGAGGACGGCCGTCGGGAAATTGCGAATTGAACATGTCGACGATCTCTTTTTTGGGAATCGCCTTGCCATCCACCTCGGCCACCGTATCGGGGAGAAATGCCCAAAGATCGGCCGGCGGAGCTTTCGGCTTCGCCGGAACATTGGCTTTACCGGGCACCGTTACTTGAGGAGGAGCCGGGACTACCGGGCCATCAGCGTCACTGCTGCTCATGCTGACCACCGCCGGAGACGTCGGTCCGCAACTGCTGTCGGCACACGAATTTTTGCTGATTACATAAAACACGATACCCAGAATCGCTATCACCGCAACAATCGCAATGATATTGATTTTCTTTTCCAGCCCGGGGGCCTGAGGGGGCATATCATTGTTTTTCGGGGCTTCAGCCGGAGCCGGGGTTTCTACTTTTTTATTTTCATCGCTCATGGTCTTCACTCCTCATGAAAGGTTTACTGCATCATCCCGGCAAACGGATTGCGGGGTTCTTCGATGAACAATTTAAGAGCGCCGCTCTTTTTGGCTTTTTCGATTTCTTCTTTGGTGAATTCCGAACCTTTGATTTCGTTCAAGCCGACCTTGATCTGTTCTTTAATGCCGGGATCATCGAGTTTCTTCTGGACGGAGCCAACGGAAGCGTCGCGGCGAACGATGTGGAATCCTCTATCGGTTTTAACCGGTTTATCGGCAATTTTGTCGACTTCCAAAGCAAAAACGACATCTTCAAATTCTTTGCCGAACATCCCTTCGCCTTTAACCTGAACGCCGATCACGCCCTTGTCTTTCGCAGACTGGCAAGCGCTTTCAGCTTCAGCCAAAGCTTCAAACTGGGCTGCGTCTTTCTGGAGTTTGGCAATAATTTCTTCGGCTTTTTTCAAAGCTTCTTCCGGGGTTTTGACATTCTTTTCATCTACCGCGATCAGAATATGGGATACCCGGATGGAATCAGCGGGGTCGCCAGGGGTCTTGAAGTAGGTATCTTTGTTCTTTTCATAGAATTCTTCGATATCCTTATCGGTGATTTGGATTTTGGATTCGATGAATTCTTGAATGGCAAGCATTTTCTGCATATCTTCCCGCTCGGCCAGCTTGGCGATATACTGCTCGACAGTCGATTTTTCCTGATCCTGGATCATTTTGGCCATCTGCTCATACTGCGCGGGATTGTCCTTTTTGATCATATCGACCTGCTTCTGCAGGAACTTGATCACGACTTCCTTACCGGGCTTGAAACCGGCTTTTTCGGCTTCCCCGGTCAGAATCAGCAGCGAAACCTGCTGCATCATCGCGCCGTAGAGACTGCCGGCTACCAGTTCCGGCGGCAGCTTGGAAGCATCCATTCCGCTTTCCTGGAAACGGCCGTTCAAAGTATCCAGAACTTCTTTTTTGGTAATCTTGGTGTCGCCATATTGCGCGAGCACTTCGGGCATGGCGTCAATCGGGTTCTTTTCCGGTTTGGCTTCTTCGGCCGGTTTGGCGGCTTCAGCAGCGGCGGGAGCCGCCTTTACTTCAGCTTCCTGGGCGCCAAGATACATCGACATGGTGGTGGTCCCCAGCATCCCGGCAACCATCATTTTAAATAATGTGCTTTTTTTCATTTTCGTTCCTGTTTTTTGGTTATTTAATTTAAATTTTCAACAAGTTCAATAAAATATTAAGACCGTCAACGAATAATTTTGTTCCAATTATCGCCGGTTATTTCTTCTTTTGTTCGCGGGCTTCCTTCAATTTTTTTTCTTCGGCTTTGGCATCAGCCAGCCTTTTGGCGGACTCTTCCGTATTCTTTTGGGTTTCGGCTATCTCTTTTTCGCGTTTCTCAATTTTTTCTTTCAAGTTGGCAACTTTTTTCTGCAGGCTTTTTACCCGGCTCTTGTATTTTTTATTCTGGGCGTCGACCAACTCTTCTTCGGCTTCTTTGAGATTTTTATTCAGATGATTCAGATATTCGTCATCATACGTCGGCTTCTCGACAGTCGCCGCCGGAGCGTTTTCTTCATCGTTATTGGCAGGGGCGGGAGTTGTTGTCGTCGCTTTCGCTTCTTTCTTCACCGTGGCGGCTTTTTTGCTTTTCTCCTGTTTCGGCTTGCTCTCTCCCTCGTCGTCAGCCATAGCCACAGACATTGAGATTGCCAGAGAAAATATCCAGATCAAACAAGTTTTCATTCTTTATACCTCAAATATTCCAAGTTAACGCGCCCCCTGTACAACTGATTAATATATGCTTCACAGATTAAATTGCAAATCGTTATCTCCACATACAATTATATTTAATTGGAATTACCGCTTTAAAACCGTTATCGATTCAATGTGGGCGGTGCGCGGAAACATATTGATCATCGTATTCGAGACCAGCCGGAAACCGACCGAACCAAGCGTCCGCAGATCCCGGACCAGAGTATCCGGAGCGCAAGACACATAAAATAATTTTTTGATCCGCGAACTCCCAAGCATCTGCACGGTTTTGGCGTCAAGCCCGTTCCTCGGCGGGTCGACCACCATTACCGGGTTACCACCGCATTTCTTAATCAGCCTCCCGACGATCAAATGAGCGGCATAAGCATGAAATCTGGCGTTTCCACACCCGACCCGCTCCAGGTTGGCTGCCGCCACAGCGACCGCGGCCGGGTCGATATCCGCACCGGCGATCTTCCCGATACCGGCAGCCGCCGCCACCAGCGAGAAAAATCCGGCGCCGCAATATAGATCGAGGAATGAATCCGGGATTTCGCCCAGATTCTGCAGTTCAGCGAATATCGCTTGCTGCATCAAAGCGGCCCCTTCGTTGTTGACCTGATAAAAACTCTCCGGCCCCACGTCCAACGGCCCGTAAGCGGTATCGAATGTCAACATCGGAATTTCGCTGCCGGCCTCGTTGATCCAGTAAAACACCCCGTTGTCGGCGTGGCGGATGGTAACTTTGTCCCCATCGCCCAGCTTGCCCATGAATGAATCGTCGGCACGGAGTTCAGCCAGCATCGCGGCAATTTCCGGGTCGGCCAGCGGACAGAACGGCAAATCCTCGATCATTTGCCGGGCGTCGTCATGATACCCCAGCAGTGTTCTGCCGCCCTCAATCCGCGAATGCAAAGTTATTTTATTGCGGTAATGCAGCGGGTGCTTCGGAATCAATGGCTCCTTGAAAACCGCGCCCTGACAAATTTCCGGCACATTGCGGTGAAAAAAATCATGAAGCTGCGATTGCTTGATCCGATTCTCGGCTTCATAGGTCATGTGCATATAAACGCCGCCGGGTACCGGATTTTCCACCGGAATCCGTTCGGGCGAAGCTTCCAGAATTTTCAGTGCGGTACCGTTGGCGAAGTTTTTCTTTTCGCTGTCAACCCGGACCAGAACTTTTTCACCGGGCAACGTTCCGTGAACAAAACAGACCTTGCCCTCCGGCAACCGCCCTACCCCGGCACCGCCGAAAGCAATCCGGTCAATGGTAATTTCAAATTCATTCATTTTTATATTTCTCCTCATAGGCGATCCATTTGGCTCCGTCAACGGATTGGTATAACCCGTCCCGGGTATAATCCGGCTGAAGGTTGACTTTGCCGCCGCCCTCCGGAAGGTCAATGGCAAAAGCCGGAACCGCCAGCGAGCTCAAATTCGACCGAAAATAACGCAATATCCCCAAACCGCAGTCGATACCGGCAGCAAAATGGCGTACCCCCTTGACCGGGTCCACGTGAAACATATAATGCGGTTTGACCTTGATTCGGATCAATCGCCGGAACAATTCCTCCATAATCTGTGGCGTATCATTGACTCCGCGCAGCAAAACGGTCTGGTTCAGCACCGGAATTCCAGCTAGGATAAACCGGCGGCAGCACGCCTCCGCTTCCGGGGTGACTTCCCGGGGATGATTGAAGTGAGTCATCAGCCAAAGGCCGGCGGGCTTGGACAACAGCCGGACATGCTCATCCGTTACCGCCATCGGCATCACCGCCGGCAGTCTGGAGGCTACCCGGATGACCTCAAGCTCGCTCAAGGTTTCGAGAACTTTTTCCAACCTTTCCAGCGGCAGCATCAAGGGGTCGCCGCCGGAAACCAGCACTTCGCGCACTTCGGGATGGGCTCTCAGGTAATCGCGCACCGCAGCTAGTTCCGCGTCGCTGATATTGTCGCAGTTTCCCCAGTTGCGCTTGCGGAAACAAAAACGGCAGTGAATACCGCATAAATTATTGACCAGCAGTACCGCCCGGTCGGGGTAACGGTGAACCAGGCGCGGCACGGGAGAGTGACGCGCTTCCTCCTGGGGGTCGGTGCTGGAACTGTAGTCAGCCAGTTCCGCCATGTCCGGCATGCACTGCCGCCAAATCGGATCATCCGGAATCCGTTCGCGATCGATCAGATCCAGATAATACGAATTGGCCATAACCGGGTAGACGGCATCGACTTCCCGATATTCGGCAGCAAGCGGCAGATCAAGATATTCCGCAACGGCACCGGCGCCGTGCAATATCTTTATTTGATGGTGTATACCCATGCATTCCGTTTGCCGTCCCACTGCCGTGAGACAAACTGACAATTAGCCGAGGATTTATCGAGGAGGCCGCCGATTTCAATTTCATCATCGGCCAAACCGATTTTGGCGGCGATTTCGGCGGCGGTACCGCTGACTTCGCCCAGTTTGCCGGTGCCTTCGATCACTTGCTTGCGCAAATCCAAAATGCTCTTGGCCGCAAGCTTGTAAGCCTGGACTCCCGGCTGATGGAAAGCATTGACATGAATGAGTTCGGCATAAACCGCCACCGTTCTTTCGTACAGCGCAATAATCATCCCGAGATTGAAAGGGCTCACTTCGGAAATGGCGATGGTCATATACTGGCGGCCCTTGCTGAGCAGCGCGCTCGAAAGACCTTCCTGGAAACCGTACAGATATGTTCCCATATCCATATTGTCGCCGACCGGAAGCGGCATCGCGTTTTTCAGCACTTCGACGAATGTAACGAAAAAGTCGTCCCGGCCGTCATTCAACTGCTGGATATAAGCATGAGCGTCAGTGCCGCCCTTGTTACCGAACACCGTCAGGCCTTGATGAACTGTTTTGCCGTCCAGATCCAGTTCTTTGCCAAGGCTTTCCATGATCAATTGCTGGAAATAACGCGAAAGCAGAACCAAACGGTCGGAATAAGGCACGATCACCAGATTGCGGTCGCCTTTGCCGTTGCCGGCGATATACCAGATCGCAGCCATCAAATAGGCCGGATTGTCCAGGATCGCTTCCCGGCGGGTCCACTCATCCATGGTGCGGGCGCCCTCGATGAACGCTTTGAAATCGATTCCGGCCAGAGCCGCCGGGAGATGCCCGACGATGCTGGTTTCGCTGGTCCGGCCGCCGATCGATTCGGCCATGTCGAAAATCCGGAGCCAGTTTTCGGACTTCGCCTGCTTGTCGAGCGTGCTGTCCTTCATGGTAATCGCGGTAAAATGCTTGGCATAATCCAGATTTATCGCCTTGAAATGACCTTCCAGAGCGGCCGTGTTGTTTTTGGTCTCCTGGGTGCCGCCGGACTTGGAAATATTGACCACCAGAGTGGTTTCGGGGTCGATCACCGCGATCAGGTCGGCAAAACCGGCCGAGTCGGTATTGTCGAGGAAATAAATTTTCAGGTAACCGCCGCGGGTTTTGTCGCTAAGTTCGTTCCAGTACGGACCGTTGACGACAAACTGCATCAACTGCGGACCGAGGGCGGAGCCGCCGATACCGTTGATGACCACCGATTCAAATTTACGCCCGGTGCTGCCGGCAACCCGGCCTTCGCTCACAGCTTTGGCAAAATCCTGAACTTCTTGAAAAAGAGCGGATTCAACATAACTGACACGGTCGGTAAAATGAGTCACCTGACGTTTTTCATCGGGGTTTTTGATTGCACCGGCTTCAAGTTTTTTCATTTCCTGATGAGCGGCGGCGAACTTGTCTTTCAGTTCATTCAGCTGGGCGTCGGTAAATTTCATACCGGCAGCCGCCAGGGTAAAACCGCAGGCGGGGTCCACCAGGGTATATTTATGGTTACGTTCGATCCATTCTTGTTTGTTCATAAATTACTCCAAATATTGATAAATTACTCAGCTTCAGGCTTTGTAGAAATGGCGAAGCTTGCGCACCCGATCGACCATGGCCGGATGGGAACTGTTGAACAGCGCGTAAAAACGCTGCGGGTTGACGCTGGAAAGATTGTCCGCCGCCAGTTTGACCAGCGCCGAGGCCAACGCATCGCCGCTGCCCAGGACTTTGACGACAAAACGGTCGGCCTGACGCTCGAAATGCCGCGATAACGTATTGAGCATCAAAGGTAAACCGCAGCAAAGTATCGATGAAACAAAGCTGAGCAATATCAACTGGGCGCAGAAAGTCACATGGTTCAAGTTGAATATTTCAGCCAACCAGTTCTGACGCAAGACGATATAAGCAACGATCGATCCGATCGCCGACAATATCTCCAGCAGAATCAGGTTTTTCATGACGTGCTTGCGGGCGGCGTGAGCCGCTTCATGCGCCAACACCGCCATCAACTCGTCGCGGTTCAGCTTGGAGATAAGCGTGTCGTAAATCACGATCCGCCGGGAACCGGCCAGGCCACTGAAGTACGCGCCGGCCAACAAAGTCCTCCGGGAGGCGTCCATGGAATAAACCCCCTTGACCTGAACTCCGCATTTATTCATCAACTGCATGACGCTGATGTCAAGCGCGCGATCGTTGAGCGGGACAAACTTATTGAACAGCGGCTGAATCAAATTCGGCGTAATATAGACCACAAACATGGTCACGATGAAAAATACCATCCAGACCGGCAGCCACCAGATATCGCGGGTATACTCGAAATTCACCAGCCAGACCATACCGGCCAGCGCCACGCCCATGATGACGGTAGTCAGGAAAAATGATTTGATCTGGTCGCCGAACCAGACTTTGAAAGTGATCGTGCTGAACCCGAAGCGACGGTCCAAAATGAACAACCGGTAAAGGTTGAACGGAAAGTTCAAAATGGCTTTGGCATAAATCAACAGCAGAAAAAACACCACACCCTGAATGATATAATTGACATTCCAGCTCAAAATCCATTCATTGTACCAGTTCAACAGACCGAAAATAAATACCAGACTGATAATCTGATTATAAAGCCGCGAGAAAAACGCGAAACGCGACTTGGCCATATTGTAATCGCGGCTGCGCTTGAATTGATCCTGATCGATGGCCCCTTCGAATTCCGGCGGAATATCCGATCCATACTTATACAAATGCCAGTAGTTGAGACCTTCGAGAAATAAATCCGCCCCCTGATTCAGGGCATACAGGATAATAATTATCCAAAATGCGTATTCCATTAAACAACCACCTTAAATTTTTATATGGCTTCTGCCACATATCACGCAATAATATAACCCATATTTTCAAAAAAAAAAGCGCTTACCCATAATTTACCCAAGCATTTTTTTTAATTTTCCAGCATAAATTACAATTCGGCAAATCCGCAAGAAAGATCATTATCATTGAACCTGACAGATAGAATTAGTCCAATATGAATGATTGATGAGCTCAAAAACAATCACATAGAGGGCCTATTTGCTTTATTTGACCAATTACAAATAAGGCCAGGGGAAAGCGCTCTTTGATGGACTTTATATCATTATTTGACTTTGAAGTCGTAGAAGCGGTTGATTCCTTCGCAGGCGACGAGGCCGAGACGGTATTTCTCCGGAATTTTGTCGTCGATGAAACCGAAAATATGATCGCCGACCTGGACGGTCATTTGCGGGCCTTTACGGGTAAACTGCAGTTTGACGTTGACTTCGTATTTCTTGTTGCGTTCGAAATCGGCGGTCAGAAATGCCCGATTGACCCATTGCTGTTTGCCGTCGACGAAATAGTGGTACCAGACATTGATGCCTTTGTCGTACAGAATGATTTCAAAATGATCGCGCAACTCGGAGTAGCCGTCTTCCGTTTTGAACGGCTCGGCGGCAATGATCAGTCCCGGGGCCATACGGTAGTCAAATTCCATGGTCGCGGAAAAACTGACATTCTTCTGAAATTCCTGTTTCAAAAGCATGGCGGTAAAAACTTCTCCGGCCCGTTTGCCCTGCAATTCGGCCTGAGTTGCATCGACCGGAACCGCGTTGACGATAAAATCCTTTTCCTGGACCCACTGCCCGCGATGCGGCCAGCGCCAGCTTTTGGTCATCACCCAATCTTCCTGAGTCCAACCACCGGCATTAAAGACACTGACATGCTCCGCCATGATACAGACAGAGGCGGATAACAACATAAACAGCAATATTTTGCATTTCATAATTTAATTACTCTTGAATGAATTGATGAATTCAGCGTTATCCCGGTTGGCCTCCAACTCGGTTTTTTCCAATTGATACGCCAGTTTGATAAACTTGATTTCTTCCAGTTTGGCAATGGCGGCGGCCAGTTTGCTCCCGGTCGGCGATTTGCGGTAATCCTGAATATACTCATACCCTTTTTCCAAACGGCGGAGCAAATCACGGCTGACAATCAACTTAACCTGGGGCTCCTTGGCCTCCCCCACAAAAACCGAAATTTCACGGTCACTGTCGCCTACCATTTTCGAACCTTCGGTCAAACCGAGGAAATGGAATTCCACTTCGCCCCTGTCATCCGTGGTAATCTGCCAGGTTTTGGCGCCGGATTTCAGGACCACCGGCTGATTTACCGCCGGCAGGGTTTCATTTTCCGAGGTGGTACCGGATTTGGTTTCAATAACTTCCACCACTTCCAGAACACTGCGGCCAAGCATTTCGGCATTCAAAGCGGGGTTCATGCATGAAAACGAAAAATTGGTGAGCCCCACCGCATAACGAAATGGAAACATGGCAAAGGTCACCGCGCAAAATACATGGGAAACAATCGCCACCGGAAACAAAACCACTCCGGTCGGCACTTCATAGATTTCACGCCACCCCTGATACGGAGTATACAATTCACTGACCGTCTTGATCTGGATCACGTCACTGGAAGAACGCTGATGCTTGTCGACTTTGAATGTAACCAGAGATTCGGAGGGTGTAGTACTGGAAGTACTTAACACATAGAGCGGTTCCAACTCGGTTTTTCGATATTCGGTTTTAATATCATCGACGTAATCAATATGATTGCGGCAGCCGTAACCGCCAAACATCACGGCTCCGCTGGTTGCCAGCATCACCAGAACATTTAAAGTTTTCGATTTTCTCATGACCCACCTATAAATTATCATCGGATTCACTGATATTTAAGAATATAATACGCGGGATTTTTCAATACAAATAGAATTTCAATTCTTGAACAATTTTTTCCGTTCATTTGCAAATATGACAACGCGAGTTATATTGCTCCAACCAAAGAGCATATTATCAACAAGACGGAAACACTGGCAAAATGATTGTTTATCATGGTGGATATTGTGAAATCCGTACACCGGAGTTCAAGCCAGGCCGGAACAGCAAAGATTTCGGGACTGGTTTTTACTGTACCGGCCTGTTGCCGCAGGCGGAACGCTGGGCAAAACGCTTCGATACACCGGTGGTAAGTATATATGAATATATCCAGGCGACAAACCTGGATGTCCTGGATTTTGATCAAATGACGGAAGAGTGGCTGGATTTCATTATTTCCTGTCGTAGTGATAAGCCGCATGCGCATGATATTGTCATTGGAGCAATGGCAAATGATCAGGTATGGAATTATATAGCCGATTATATCAGCGGAATTCTGACGCGTGAGCAATTCTGGGTGTTGGCTAAATTCAAACATCCGACTCATCAAATCGCCTTTTGTACGTCAAGCGCCTTGAATTGCTTGAAATTTCAGGGAATTGCGGAGGTCAAACCATGAATGGACGGGAACCCCGACAGGAAAACGATCTTTTTTTCGTCTGTTCATTAATCGAGTATATCGGCCGGAAAACCCGGAACCGCCGCTGCGACATCGTTAACGCTCTGGGTATGGCCGAAATAGAGCACTTTCTGGAACTGGCGGATGTCTATCATTGCGAAAACATGGATAAATTACTGGATGAACTGGTCGACAAACACCATATCAAGACCGGTAATTTCGATAATATCGCAGCCTGCCGTTATGCGGTTCCAAGCCATTTCGATATCGGCAAAGTTTATAAACGCCTGATCATCGCAGTATCGCGGGAGGAGAAAATCACCTTTGCCAAAGCTCTGATCAAAGTCTATAATTCGTGGATTTCAATGAAGATCGATGATTACAATAGCAGTATGTTTTTCGAAAATCCCGACTACCTTTCCCAATCCTTTCTGTTCGGTGCTCCTTGGCCGGAATAAAAAAAAGACGCCGGGGTTTATTCCGGCGCCTGAAACATTGTCTGAAAAATGATCAGCCGTTGTTCTTTTCGAATTCAATCATGAAGTCGACCAGTTTTTCCACTCCGGCCAGGGGCACCGCATTGTAGATGCTGGCACGGATGCCGCCGACTGAACGATGGCCTTTGAGGCCGGTCATGCCCTTGGCATTGGCTTCTTTGACGAACTTGCTTTCGAGTTCTTCGGTGGGCAGACGGAAAACCACGTTCATCTTGGAACGGGAATCGGGCTGAACCGGTGAAGAATAGAACGAGCTCTGATTCAACAGTTCGTAAATGGCTTCGGACTTGGTGTTGTTGATGTTTTCAATAACCTTGAGTCCGCCCTGCTTCTTGAGCCAGTCGGTGACCAGCGCCAGCATGTAGATGGTGAAGGTCGGCGGGGTATTGTAGAGGCTTTCGCTTTCGATATAGGTTTTGTAACGCAACATCGTCGGGACATATTTCGGAAGCTCTTCATCCTTGACCAGGTCTTTGCGGATGATGACCAGAGCCATACCGCTCGGGCCGAGATTCTTCTGCATGCCGGCGTAAATCAGGCCGAAATCACTGACATTGATGACGCGGGACATGATATCGCTGGACATATCGGCAACCATCGGCACCCCGGCAACTACCGGCGGAAACTCATGATACTGGGTTCCGTAAATGGTATTGTTGCTGGTGATATGGAGATATTTGGCGCCGGGAGTGGGCTTCCAATGACGGATTTCGGGAATCCGGTCATATTTGGTGTCCTTGCTGCTGGCAATCACATTCGCCGTACCGAAACGACCGGCTTCCTTGATGGCGGCGGACGCCCAGGTACCGGTGTCGGCGAAATCGGCGGCACCGCCGTTCAGCAGGTTCATCGGCACCATGCCGAACTGCATCCAGGCACCGCCCTGAACGAAACAGACCGCATAATCGTCGGAAATGTTCATCAGTTCACGGATATTGCTTTCGGCACGCTTGATGACTTCGGTAAATTCCTTACCACGATGGGAAATCTCCATAATCCCGCTGCCTATGCCCTTGTAATCGCAAAATTCAGCCTGAGCTGTCTGCATGACTTCGTCCGGAATCATCGCCGGACCGGCACTGAAATTATAAACTCTCATTTTCCGCCTCTGTGGTTGAAGGATTAAATAGTTATTTTTGTATGAATTAGAGTAAGAGATACAATACACCGCGGGAATATTATTTTCAATTGAAAAATTGAAAATTAATTATTGAATTGGAGAATTGGAGAATTGGGGAATTATTGAATTGGGGAATTGGAGAATTGGTATATTGAAATCCAGTGATGTTTGCAACTTTCCTTTTGCGAGAATGGCATGAAAGCACGTCGGAGCAAAAGGAAAAAGTTGCAAAATAGCGAATGTCGTATTACGGTAGAGGCGATTGGACCCGGC